>CAJQHR010000022.1 GCA_905478225.1 uncultured Crocinitomix sp. | reverse complement strand
AACAGATTGCGGAAAGACAGGCTTGGGATCTGGGTACCGAGCAGATTCTCTGACAGTTGACCATGTGTTAGATTCAATGGAAAGGTATCATCCGAATTTGGTTTTTATAAATTTTAGACAACCAGATGTTCTCGGGCATACGGCTGTTTGGGAGGATTATATTGCTGCTATTGAGCAAGTAGATCGTCATTATTTTACCATTTGGCAATACCTAAAAAACAGTTCGCATTATCAGAATACCACCACTTTATTTGTAACGAATGATCATGGTCGACATTTGGATGAAGTTGGAAGTTTTGCAGGGCATGGTGATGGATGTGAAGGATGCAGACACATAAATTTATTTGCTGCCGGACCAGATTTTGGTTCAAACCAAATTAATTCTAACCCCTATGAACAAATTGATATTCCAACAACAATTTCAAAATTGTTAGGATTTGAAATGCCAACATCTGAAGGACGTATTATTCAAGATTTATTTCACTAATGAAACCAGAACAAGACTACATTGCGATTAATAAAGAATCGTGGAATAACCGGACAGATTCTCATTTAAGCTCAGAGTTTTATGATGTTGATGAGTTTTTAAAAGGGAACAATTCTTTAAAGTCAATTGAGTTAGATTTGTTGGGAGATGTGTCGGAAAAAAAAATTCTGCATCTGCAGTGTCATTTTGGGCAGGATTCGCTTTCATTGGCTCGGATGGGCGCACAAGTTACTGCCGTTGATTTGTCCGACAAGGCCATTTCAGCAGGAAAAGAATTAGCGAAAAAAATGAATTTGGACGTGAATTTTATTTGTTGTGATTTCTACGATTTACCGAATCATTTAGCGGAAGAATTTGATATTGTTTTCACAAGTTATGGCACGATAGGTTGGTTACCAGATATCGATAAATGGGCTCATTTAATTGCAGGTTATTTAAAACCCGGCGGTCATTTTGTGTTTGCAGAATTTCATCCAGTAGTTTGGATGTTTGATGACGACTTTAAATGTATAAAATACGGTTATTCACAAGTTGAACCAATATTAGAAACCGAAGAAGGGAGCTATGCGGATAGAACGGCAGATATTCAACAAAATTATGTGACCTGGAATCATGGACTAGCAAAGGTAGTTACGGCGCTCCTCGCTAATAACATTTCCATTCAAAAATTTCAAGAATTTGATTATTCACCCTACAATTGTTTAGATCATATGGAGGAAGTTGAACCAGGGAAATATCGCATTAAACATTTGGGCAATAAAATCCCAATGGTATATGCCTTACTGGGCAAAATGGTAGCTTAAATGAAAAACAGGCTAGTCATAATATTGGTTTTAACCTTAGGTTCTGCATTTGGACAAGCTGATTCAACTGCGAAAGACGATATGATTATGTCATCTTCATGGAAAGATCAAGGAATAGTATTTGGCACTAATTTTTTCAATTATTTCTATGGTGAACTTGGTTATTATAGATCGAGTGTCTATGAAATAGGAGGTTTTCCAATTCAATCTACAACTTGGAGTGCAGGGACAGAATTTACTTTTGTAGATGGCCCAATCATTGCTCCTAAAATTCAAGGGAGGCTACATTTTTTACTTTTAGATGTGGGATTATCTGCTTTGTGTTATACTGATTTGAGCCAGGGATATGCAGTAAAATTAAGACCTGAAATCGGAATTGGCTTTTATAATTTCGATTTCAATTATGGTTATAACCTAGGTTTGTTCAAGAATGACTTTGAACGGGCAAATAAACACCTGTTAACCCTGCGTTATTATTTGAAATTGAAACGAGGAGACCGGAAGTTTTTTAATGGTGAAGGAATTCAAGTTGAATAATCAATAATGAAATTAATCGGAATTTTTATAGTCATGCTATTAGATAGATACAGAGGAGACCCTGTTCAAAAAGAATCGAAAATAGAAGATCAATTAAACCCCTTCTGAAGATGGGGTTATAAAAGAGGCGGATAGGGTTGCAATAATTCAAAAAATTCTAACGAAAAAACGATTGACCAAATGGGAATTGTTGTTTTTGAGTTTAATAAAGGCACTTTTCGGATTAAAAAGTAAAGAAAGCTTGTGGGGTATTTAATCCGTAATTATCCCTAATTTTAAAAAAAAACAAAACTAGCGTATACCATATGTTTGGATTATTTAAGAAAAAAATTGCCCAACCAGTTAAGGAGGCCAAAACAGATTTTGACCGTTTGATGCAAGAACAATTAAAGATCATTGAAGAATCACCATTAGATCCCATTTTATCCAACGGTGAATCTGATATTTATTGTCAAATGATTGTATTGAATGGTTATCGCTCTTTATCCTTGGTGATTACCGGTTGTATTAATATCAATACAATTGAAGGTTGTAAACTGGTTTTGATCTCCGACAATGGAAACTATGAATGTAATTCGGATGGAGATATTGTAAAAGGAGACTATTCTGAACGTTTACAAATTGGAGTAACTAATTTTGACATAGACTTAGATGATGAACTAGTGGACTTTGTCGCTAACCAAAACATTACATCTGCTCAAATCCAAACGCGGAATGGGCAACTTCGAAAATCGGTAATTGAGATTACCTACCCAACAGTTAATCAAGAATTTTTCAATAAAATATTGAATGCCGTGGAGGAGGAGGATTAAATTGAATACGTTATTTCGATATCTTTTTCTCACAAGTTTGTGCACGCTTAGTTTGAATTTAGTGTTTGCAACTGGTAATTTAAATTCAATCGCAAATGAAAACAGGATGTATTTGGCAGAAAAGATCTGTCAAATTGATTGTGATATTCAGGAGTTGGATAGACTTACTACTATAAAAAAAGCAAATGGTGAGCCGGAAAGTAGCTTCAAGCATTTGAAAGAAATTCAGGATGATTATTTCGAATTGTATGATTCACTCAAAAGCCAGTTTCAGTTAGCCATTCATAGTACCCCCCAAGACTTTACAAATGAATCAAGAAGTAATGCTTGGTATTCAACCGGTGAAGGTTCGGTTTTAACCTTTACGCCACTGGCTATTTTTTACGAGTAGAATTTTTGAAACAAAAGTATAATTGTGTTTTATTCTTTCTTAAGGTGAAACCTTTTTATCAGTTTCACATTATATAGGCAGCAACAATATTTCAATAAAAGTAAATTAAGCCATAAAATAGTGCGCAACGTACCTGTAAAGAGGGCAAGCGAGAATCTTAATTTTGCTTCTGCAGTTGCTGAGTTTGGAATGCTGATTCGTGAATCAAGCTATAAAGGTAATGCCAGTTTTGATGCCGTGCTAACTAGAGCCAAAGCCAATAAAGGGACTGAACGGGTATCGCGCCGAGTTTATTCAATTGGTTGAACGTGCTAAATTGTTGATGCAGGAGTATTATTTGGCGAGGGAGTAAAAAAAGACCACAGCATTAATTTCGTATTTCTCCAAAACTAAAAAAAGCACCTTGAACAGGATGCTTTTTTTATTACCGTAATATATAAAATGCCGTCAGATCGAGTGGTTTCAACACAGTCGAAATTGTATAGAGATCAGAGGTATTAGTCTTTCTTCTTCCAATTCTCTAAATTCTCCTTAATATAATCTGACCAGCCTTTTTGCTCGGCTGTAATGGCTAAATCATATGCTTTTCCTGCTTCTTCAATCGCTTCTTTTGTATGGCCTTGTTTTTTTAAAATTTGTGCTCTTAAAAAGTATAAAGCATGTCCTTCTTTTGCGCTTAATCCTTTGTGAATGTAACCCAAGGCTTTTTTCTCATTGTTTAAACTATTGAAATAGTAATCTGCTGCTTTATAATATACTTTGTCCAAATCTTCGCCTTTTGCAATAGCCGCTTTGATATTGGCTTGAGCAATTTTTTCAGTTTCTACTTCAATTGGCAGCTCAACATGAACATTTTCCCATTTAATTGAAAGGTTTGCCGAGTTATTCGTGACATCAGTCAGGGAAATAGTGAATGTTTCAGTCAAAGGGCTTTCTTTGGTTTTTACCATTGCAGTTGCCACATCTAATGCCGAATCATAACTTCCAGCTCCCCGCTGTTCTGTATTTGAGTTGAATAAAATTTTCCATGTCCCATTTGCATATGGAATTGCAAAAACAGCATAAGTTCCCGCTTCAATTGATTGCCCTTGAACGAATGCTTCCGTTGAAAGTGTGATTTTAGTACAAGCATTTGCACCCAATCGCCAAACTTCATCATAAGGCACCAAATCTCCAAAAATTGTTCTGCCTTTGACACTTGGTCTTGAATAATCAATGGAAATGGTTGTTAATCCAACCACCTGCTCAACTTTTGCTGCTGGACTTGGTTGCGGTAAATCTTGTGCGACAGCTGTTCCGCCCATTAATCCGGCTGCAAGAAAGAAGAATAACTTTTTCATATTTCTATTTTTTGTTTTGTATTACTCAAATGTATCTAGAATGATCTCGTCGTCATCCGTTGACTTAAATAATAGTTGCAAGATAATTCCAACTATTACAACCATTATGCCACCGATAAAGGTATATAATAAATAACTTATTTCAATAAAGTCGTAAACGTATAATATGTGGATTACAAATATGGTTGCTTGTGCGATTATCGCTGAAATAAATGTCGCTTTTGCACCCACCCATTTAAAGAAAAAGGCCAATAAAAACACCCCTAGAATAGTCCCGTAAAAGAGCGATCCCAAAAT
Organism: uncultured Crocinitomix sp.; assembly: GCA_905478225.1. Lineage (GTDB taxonomy): Bacteria > Bacteroidota > Bacteroidia > Flavobacteriales_D > Crocinitomicaceae > Crocinitomix. The sequence continues at coordinate 46,562 of CAJQHR010000022.1, read as the reverse complement.
ATTAACCAGTTCAATAAGGTTGTCAAATAATCCGGCTGTTAATGCCACGATTATGGCTAAAATACCCCAACCAACTGTCAATAGTTTACTGACGCGTAAATCTTTTTTCTCATCATCTGTTTTGGAGAAGAATTTTTTGTAATAATCAATTGTTGTAGTTGATGCGAGCGCATTCAATTCACCTGCTGTAGAGGACATTGCTGCTGAGAATATCATGGCAAGCAATAATCCGATCAAACCTTTTGGTAGGAAGTTAAGCACAAAAGTTAAAAAGATATAGTCATGGTCTTCAGGAACATAAGTGGCATCCAATTCAACCATTACCTTTTTATATTCTTCTCGAAGGTCATCTTGGTTTTTTTGGAGGCCTTGAACTAATTCAAAATCATCAGATTTTCCTTCGTTCCAGCTGGTCAAAGCTGCTTCTTTAAGTTCGTAAACTTGATTGTATTCTGCTTCAATGTCTAATAGTTGCTGATTTTGTTGGGCTTCAATCGTGGCATCAGATCCGTTAAAAATAATGGGCGGTCTATTAAATTGAAAGGACACGAAAACCATAACTCCGACCAATAGAATGAAGAACTGCATGGGGATCTTCATTAATCCATTAAACATTAATCCCATTCGGGAAGCTTTTAAAGACTTGCCACCAAGGTATCTTTGTACTTGTGATTGATCTGTACCAAAATAGGAGAGGGAAAGGAAAAGTCCGCCAATTAATCCTGACCATAAGGTGTACCGATTCGTAGGGTCAACGGAGGTATCGACAATTTCCATCTTTCCCAATCGCCCGGCAATGTCTACTCCATCTAAAAATCCAACTCCATCAGGAAAACTGTCTAATACATAATAAAAGGCAACAAACATGCCTCCCATAATCACCGCCATTTGCCATTTTTGTGTTAATGAAACGGCTCGGCTTCCACCTGAAACGGTATACACAATGACCAATCCTCCAATGACCAAACAAGTCAATTGTAGATTCCATTCTAATAAGGTGGACAAGATAATGGCTGGTGCAAAAATGGTGATTCCAGCGGCTAAACCACGGGACATTAGGAATAAGAACGCGGTTAAAGAACGCACTTTTACATCAAAACGTCCTTCTAAATATTCATAAGCCGTGTATACTTTTAGCTTATAGTATATTGGTAAGAAGAATACGGAAATAATGATCATGGCGAGTGGTAATCCAAAATAAATTTGGATGAATCCCATGCCGCTTTCATAGGCTTGACCAGGTGTAGATAAAAAAGTAATGGCACTGGCTTGTGTTGCCATAATGGACAAACCAATGGTCATCCAATTTTCTGAATTATTGCCTTTTAGATAGCCTTCAAGGTTTTTATTCTTTCGAGTCTTCCACGTTCCGTATAAAACAATGGCTAGCAAGGTGCTTGTGAGTATGAACCAATCAATCCAACTCATTCTCCATACCAATTAGAAATGACAATAAATAGAACGATTTGTAGAGCCAAAAAAATTGTAAGTCCCCAATACCAAGCTTTCCAATTGGTTGACTTTTCGTTCTGCGCTTTTTCAGAATCCAATATGTCTTTCTTTTCTTCCATTAGGGCTGGTAGCTTAAAATGTTAGCGAATAAGCGATAGGCGCCTTCCACACCATTTGGTAATTCTCTGAAAAATGAAATACCTGTATAAACAAATTGTCCTTTTCCGTGTTTAGCAACAATTAAGGCGCCTTCAACTGGATCTTCACCGGTATCATTCCATGAAAAAAGTGGGGTATAGGCTTCATCCCAATTGTCGGCGAAATATAATCCGCGCTCCTGCACCCAATTGTTAAAATCAACTTGCGTAATTTTATTTGGCCGGTTCATAATTTGATGATCTGGAGCTAAAAAGGTGACTTTCGAATCTTCCTCTGTGACTCTTTTTCGAGATAATTCAAAAGGAATTGGTCCAAAGGTTTTACCTGAAGCAGAACGTCCAGCAGTATTGTATTGCATCACTAAATTTCCTCCATTAGAAACATATTCAAATAATTTTGAATCGAAATTTCGAAGCTCTGGATGAATGTTATAAATACGAATTCCCAAAATAACGGATTGAAATTTGCTCAAATCCAATGTTGCCAAATCACTCACTTCAAATGCTGTGACATTGAAACCCAATTGCGTGACGGCAGCAGCAACGGCATCTCCAGCCCCATTAATATAGGCGACATTCCCTTCAACAATATCTGCTTTTAACGGAATGCAGATTAAAGTAGCAGGTTTATAAATAACTTGTGTGGGAATATGATCATAGGTTATTTCTGTTAATGACTTGAGCTCTTTTCCCTTTGAGTCTGTCAAAACCAAATCACCACGTTTGCTTGTTTCTTTGGATTTGATTTTAATTTCAACCCAAACTTCTTCATGACGATCGGTTGTAGTAATAGGGAAACTTTGTGGAGAAACTTCCCACCCATCAGGAGCATTAATCTTGAGTTCATCACTCAAGTTTTCTTTATAAGCATGAACTTTTACTCGAATCGTTTTTTCCTGACCTGGTTTTAAAATAATTGACTTTTGATCGAAATTTGCAGAGAAATTCGGCGCAGAAATGACATTTCTTCTTCGTTCACCATAAGATGGGTCTCGCCATTTATAAGTGACTGGAATTTCTAATTGAATTCGGTCTCCATCAATAATAAAGGTAAGGTTTTCTCGAAATGTTGCCTCTCCCTCGGCTTTTCCTAAATCTGAAGGATCGTCAATTTTAAAAACATTTCCAAAAGCATTTTTAAGCCAGTAGGGGGAAGAATTGTCATGATTGTTTTGAATGGATATTTCTTTAGAGGTCGTTTTATTCTTCTCAAGCAAAAGCACCATTTCTCTGACCTGAATGCTCATTAATTGAACATTTCGACTTGATCGATTCGTGAGATTATATTTAATTTTAAAGTCCTCTCCTTGAACGTAGGCATAATCTGAACTTACTATTTCAGCATAAAGACCCAAACAATCGACAATAATGCGATCAAGTTGTGCCACCTTCTCTTTTCGGATTGCATCTAAATTAGATGCCGGAACTACATTCAACTTTTTACGAATAGACAATAAAGCAGGAATATTATTTTCCAAACTTTTAAAATCAAAATCGGCCAAAAGGGCATCAAACTCGTCAGAATATTTTTTTGAAACTAATTTCGTCCACGTCATGGTATTGTTTTCAAAAAAAGATTCTTGCAATTGTTTCCCGCCGAGATATTGAAAATATTCCGTTAAAGAACCACGTTCGACAATCGCTCCAAAGCCTTGGCATTTATGTTGACTGCGCGCTAACGTTCCAATTTCATTATAAGACATGCCCAAAAGTGAATTATAACCTCCAATTTCTTGAACCATATATTGCGGATCATTTTTCGCCGTAGTGCTTAATTCTTTGTCCCACCAAACGGATGAATTCCAATAGATAGATGTGGTTTTCCAAGCGCCGTACTCGGCTACTTGATTCGGAAGGTAAGCTGGATCTGCTGCTTTTTCAAAAGCTTCCAATGCTAATAATGTGGCAGCTGTGTGATGGCCATGTCCTGCACGCTTGTCAGCAGGGAAACGGGTAATAATAACATCAGGTTTGAATTGACGAATCACTAAAACAACATCACTCAAAATATCCGATTCCCCCCATTTTTCTAATGATTCATCTGCGGATTTCGAATAACCAAAATCAACGGCTCGGGTAAAATATTGTCTAGCGCCATCAATTCTGCGGGCGGCCAATAACTCCTGCGTTCTTAATACCCCTAGGTCCTCACTTAATTCGTCTCCAATTAAATTTTGTCCACCATCTCCACGGGTTAATGATAGATAGGCGGTTTCTGCTTTTTCGCCCAGAGAGAACCATGCTAAAGCCCTTGTGTTTTCATCATCTGGATGTGCAGCAATGTATAAAACACGCTTGAGAGAATGCACTTTTTCTAGGTTGACATAAATCTCAGACGTGGTTTTATTACCGAATACATGCGCCGTTAGTAAAAGTGAAAATAGAAAAAAAATATACCTCATAAGAATGTGTTGTAACAAACAAAAATAAAGAGAATTTGTTCGTTAACTCTGATTATTTATCGTTTTTCGTTATGAAAAGTCAAAATACCAAAAGTCAAAACACCAAAAGTTAAAGTGAGCGCAATTTTTTTTATTGAGGAATTGTAGCCCCAATTTTGACGATTCAAAATTTTGAGCATTGCATTAGATTGGAGGTAGTTTGATTTTGTAATAGATAGACGATAGATAATTGGAGTTTAAGGTTAAAAAGATGATAAGTGGTCCATAAAAATGACCAATTATTGCCGATTCAACCAAATATTATCATTCTTATTCTGAATTCAAGGATGATTTATTCTAATTCGCAATTAATGCCCCATGTTTCTCCATAGAGATTTTGTGGACCAACATTTCCTTGGGCACATTGTTGTTGGGCTTCATCCTTTTCTAAACCTTCAATTTCCTCATACGTTTTGTTGGAGTATTGTTCAACGGCTCCGTCATAAGATTCTGTACAAGCACAAGTATATGATTTTGAGCAAGCGGAAACACTGATGAACAGTCCGATAGTTAAGGCTTTAAAAATTATCTTTTTCATGTCAATTGTTTAATAATTAAATTTTCCGGATGAAATAATTTGCCCATTTTTATCAGTAAACTCATACAGATAGATACCCGTATGAAAGCTAAATAGAATTCTTGTACTCGAATTGAGAATTTGCTCTTCTTGAATAAGTTGACCTGATAAGGAATAGATAGAAATGCTAAGAGGAGCGGTACTTCCTGAAGTTGATACAATTATTTCATTCGTACTTGATTTTGAATGAATTGTAAACAAGTTTGAATGATCAGATTCATCAGTTGATAACATACTGCCAAACAAACCAATCACTTTGCAAGTGGTATCTTTGCAACCATTCTTGTTTTGAGCAACCTGGCAGACTTCAAATTCTCCACCATGAAAATATCCCTTATACTGCGTGTCAGAAGTTTCAGTTATGTTCCACAAATCATGCTGACTATTAAAATTCCAGAAAAACCTTCGTTCTGACCACGGATCAATAATAGGATTACCAAAGTTTTCAGATAGATTAACAAAACCGATTGTATCGGGTGCAAAACCAATATATCCATCAGGAATTTCGACAAGGTCGTCAGAATAGGCTTGAAAATCGGCAATCACATTTAAAGAATCTAACGTAACTGTTTCGCTAATCGTAGTTCCATCAGCATCTGTCACAGTTAGTTGATACAAACCAGGGTTCAGTCCTGCATAGGTTCCGCCATCATTTATTTCTCCAGTTTCAAAATTTTCCCAAAGAAAAGTGTAGTCAGGAGCGCCTCCAGTCACTGTGGCAGACAATCGACCATTACCGTTTTGATAACTATACAATCGGCAATAAGCTGGTTCAACTATAAATTCATCAATGCTCAATTCTTGATTAAAACCTGTGAAAGACGTAATTATAGCTAGAAAGGCAAGTAAGAAGTTTTTTATAGTTAGGTTAATTAGCAGCCTAATACTATTACGGATTCAGCCTTAGAAAGGTTGATTAAGTTTCAAAAGCCTGCATTTTCTCTTTCCACTTTAGGTCGTAAATGGCCCATTCACCATCTGTTTCATCCAAATAGTTCATGTCTTCTCCTAAAATGAGATGGTTAACTGCATTCCTACTCGTGCTTTTCTTGGGACTATTACGAAGGACTTCATCTCTAACCGCGAGGAAGTATAATTTTTCCGAATCTAATATCATTGTTTTAGGATTTGATATGATTGGAAGATACAATAATCTATGGTATCCTTTGAAAATAAATGTGCATTAGTCACTACTTTCTTCGAAAAGACAATTTTGATTTCTCATTGATTCTTTCACGAGTTTCATGAACTTTCTATAGCTTTTCGTTGTTTGTTTACTTGAATACTTAAGATTATTACTTTAAATTATTAAAATTCAAGTTAAATTTGCACCGCTACATTAATCAGCAAATTAATAGCTATGGTTCGTGCTTTAAATAAAATATTCTCAATGCCGCTGATGGCTGCATTTCTTTTTGCCTTCTTTCTGGCAATTGGTTATGCTACCTTTATTGAAAATGATTTCGGTACGCCAGTTGCGCAAAAGTGGGTTTATAAAGCTTTTTGGTTTGAGTTTATTTTGGGATATTTATTTCTTTCATTAACCTATAACCTTTTTAAATACAAACAATTCCAATTGAAAAAATTGGGCTCACTGATTTTCCATGTTGCCTTTTTAGTTATTGTTTTTGGCGCATGGGTTACACGACTGATAGGTTTCGAAGGTGCCATGCAAATTCGCGAAGGCGGTTCATCCAATATTGTCATAAGTTATGATACCTATGTGCAAATGAAAGTGCATGATAAGGTGGATCAATATGTCTATGATAAACCAGTAATTTTAGACGGGCATACCAATAACTATTTTAATCATTCAATTGATTTTCCTGGGTCGGAACCCATCTCAATTGAATTTGTAGAATTATTAGAACACGCAAAAGATACCCTTGTTCCAACAGGGCAGTCCAAAGGCGATCCTTATATAGAATTGGTTACTGTTGGTACCAATGGTCGAAAGTATAATTATTTAAAATCTGGTGATGTGCTGGATGGTGGACTCAAACTAACATTTAACAATGATGACCATACAGATGCTGTGTCGATTTTTGAAACTGATTCAGGCATATATGTTAAGACTCCTTATGATTTGAGTTATTTGCAAATGTCAGATCAATCGCAGGGAGTTGTAAAACGAGATAGTATTCAAAAATTCCAAACCAAACGTTTGTATTCTGTCAATGATTTTCAATTCGTGTTCAATGCGTATTATAAAAGTGCGGCGCTTGAGTTAATTGAGAGTGAATCAGTTTCTAAGGATGTTAAAGCAGTGACAGTCCGCGCTACTCAGGGAGATTTATCCCATGATGTGGTGCTAAGAGGTGGTAAAGGCCAGTATCCGCAATTGGAAACATTTGAAATGGGCGATTTATTTTATGAATTGGCTTATGGATCTGATTTGGTTGAATTGCCTTTTTGGATTTATTTGGATGATTTTGAATTGGAACGCTACCCAGGAACAACTAATCCTTCCTCTTATTCAAGCCGAGTAACCTTGACAGATCCTGCCACGGATTTGGAGAAAAAGCATCACATTTTCATGAACAATGTTTTGGATTATCAAGGATATCGATTCTTCCAATCGTCTTATGATCCGGATGAATTGGGGACCGTTCTTTCCGTTAATTTTGATGCACCAGGAACCAATATTAGTTATTTAGGTTATCTGCTCTTAGCAATTGGATTCATGATCAGCCTTCTTTCACCTTATGGTCGTTTTAGATTATTAGTTCGAAAGTCAATTGAAATCAGTAAAAAGCGGGCAGAAATGATGAGCTTATTGTTGCTGTTTGGTTTGTTTGGTGGTGCTCAGTTACACGCACAAGAGGAAGGACATGCCGCGGATAATGAAATTTTTAGTGATTTTAACGGTGAAAATCCAACTATCGATTTTGACCATGCTGAAAAATACGGACGATTAATTGTACACAATCAACGTGGTCGATTTGAACCTGTTCATACGTTGGCTTCGGATCTAATGAAAAAAGTCAGCAGACAAACAACTTATGACACCCTAAGTGCCATGCAAGTGTTTTTAGGGATCCATACTAACTCTATGGCTTGGAATATGGAGCCATTTATTTATGTTTCAGGAAGTGCCTTGCGTAAAAAACTAAATCTAGATGGTAAATATGCCTCTTTTGTTGACTTTTTCACATTCGAATTTGAATACGTTTTAGTTAATGATGCAGATATTGCACGAAGAAAAAAACCAGCGGAACGAAATCAATATGATAAAGATGTATTGAAGACAGATGAACGAGTAAATCTATTGTTTGGTGTCTTTACGGGTGGATATTTGAAAATAATGCCACTTCCGTATGATCCAAATCAAAACTGGTATTCTCCATTTGATGAGAATCATCCGTTTGTTAATGAGGATGCTGAATTTATGAATTCAATTTTACCCTTGTACAATTCAACCGTAAATGAAGCGCATAAAACGGGCGATTGGTCAAAGGCAGATCAGGTAGTAGAATTAATTGATTTGTTCCAAAGAAGAGTTTCTGATCCAAACACAATTCCAAGTAAAAGTGCGGTTGAGCTAGAAATATCATATAATAAATTTGACATTTTCAAACGGTTAATGAATTTATATTTATTAGTTGGGTTCATTATTTTGATTTTGTCTTTCATTGTGATCTTTAAGCCAAAATTCAGTATTAAATGGGGAATGCGTTCAGCGTTTATCATATTCCTTTTTATGGGAATAGCGCACGGGACAGGACTCGGAATTCGTTGGTACTTGTCAGGTCATGCACCATGGAGTAATGGTTACGAGGCGGTTGTATTTATCGCATTTGTTGTAGCCGCACTCGGCCTTGCATTATACAGGCTTTTCCCTATTGTTTTAGGGGCCGCAGGTATTCTTGTCTGGTTGCTACTTTTTGTTGCGCATATGAACGCCTTGGATCCTGAAATGACGCCTTTGGTTCCTGTTTTAAAATCTTATTGGTTAATGATTCACGTGGCTGTTATTACGGGCAGTTATGCCTTCCTTGGTTTGGGAGCAATACTCGGTTTAATAGTGCTGAAGTTGAACTTGTTTATAAATGTGAAAAATCAAAAACGTTTGCTTTTAACCACAAAGCAGCTCACATATATCTCAGAAATGGTGATCATAATCGGCTTATTTATGTTAACTATTGGAACCTTTTTAGGAGGGATTTGGGCGAACGAAAGTTGGGGACGCTATTGGGGGTGGGACGCCAAAGAAACATGGGCATTAGCTTCAGTATTAATTTACGCGATCATACTTCACTTTAGATTTATTCCTGGTTTAAAAAGTCAATTTGCATTTAATGTCGCTTCATTATGGGCATATAGCAGCATAATAATGACATTTTTCGGAGTAAACTTTTACCTAAGTGGGTTGCATTCTTACGCTGCAGGAGATCCAATTCCTGTGCCAAATTGGGTTCCTATTACGGCAGGTTTATTACTCTTGTTAACAATTGGCTCTGGTTTGGTGGTCCGGTCTGTGCGTAAAACGAAAGAGGCAAAAGAGACCATAAAAAACGAAGGCTAACTTCCCATTGTTAATTTTCTTATGGATTCTAAAGTCTCAAAAGATGAAAAAACTCTTATCTTTAAAGGCAACCCTGCGCAATTTACAACGTTTGAATAATGATACTTTAATATTAAAATCAAGATGAAATTTATAACTACACTTCTATTCTTTAGTTTTTTTGCAACAAGTTTTGCACAAGGAGTTATAGAAGAAACAGGTACTTGGTGTGATGGTAATTTAGAAATTACCGTGCCAGAGATAGATGAATCAACCGTTTTAGGTTGGTATAAAGATGGTGAATTATTGATCGGAGAAACTGCCAATAACCTGAACTGTATGACTTATGGAAACGGTTTCTACACGGTAAAAATGAATGTCTCTGGTTCTGAAATCACTTTATTGCATGATCTTTCGGCGATTGAAGGACCTTCGGCCGATTTTAATGCTAAAAACATGTTAGCTGCCGCCGTAACTTATTTTGAAGGTGCTTCAATCTCAGGTGAAACAATTACTGCATGGCATTGGGATTTTGGAAATGGAGAAACTTCAACTCTGCAAAATCCGAAAGTGATGTTTGCCGAACAAAAAATATATATCATTACCCTGAAAGTAACAACCGCTTCAGGATGTACACATACGATAACAAAAGAACACGAATGGGCCTATAAGTAATTTTATAGCTGGTCTAAGCACGAAACTGAATATAATTATCTGATGAAAAATTTAATATACCTTCTACTATTCACCGCCCCAGGAGTCTTTGCACAACCTACTTGTGCAGAATATACTTCAGTAGGTGATGCTTCTTCTCCTTACATTCTATCAAGTGATCCGGCTTGCGCAATTTGCGAAGGTACAGGAGCTGACGGACCATGGTCAGGATTTGGTTGCACCGGAACGATTGTATCTACGGCAGTTACACCAACATTATCAATGAATTTAGCATACACGGCTGTGAATACGGATGATTATGCAACCATGTCAATTGATGGCGGCGGAATAATGACATTAACAGGAGACGGAGTCGGAGTTGCCGGTGACGTAATTGGACCATATTTATGCGGCGGATCATATGGTGATATTTTCCTAACGGTAGAATCTACATTACCTTTTACAACTGTTACTTTGTTGAACACGGGGTGCTCATCCGGCTGGGTAATTGCTTGCCCTTCTGTAGATGCAAATGCTGGTGCCGATAACGATACGGTTGTGTGCACGGGAGTAGTTGTCTTAGAAGACTTATTGTCTGGTGACGCTGAACCAGGTGGAACATGGACTGAAATTGTTGTAAGTGGAGAATTTGATCCATTGACAACAGAGTTTGACGCGGGAACTGCAGGTGTTGGTTCTTATACTTTTATATATGAAGTAATTGGCTGTGGTGGAATTATTGATGTAGCAACGTTTACCGTTAGCGTTGGACCAGGTGGTTCGGCAGGTGAAGATAACGCGGGGATAATTTGTAACAGTCCCGGTTTTACGTTTGACATGAATACCTTGTTAGTGGGTGCTGATCCTGGTGGAGATTGGGCAGAGACTACTGCGTCTGGTGCATTTAATCCTGTTACCGGAATCTTTGACGCTTCTGGCTTACCCGGCGGTGTTTACACATTTACATATACTTTCTCAGTTGCTTTTCCTTGTGAGGATGACGTAGCAGATTTTACAATTACAGTAAATGCGGCACCAGTTGTATCTATTATTTCAGATCCTAGTCCAGCGGTTATTTGTTTAGGAGAATCTATGACGCTTACGGCTTCTGGAGCAGGTGGTGGAGGAATTTATACTTGGGATCATCCTATGACGAATGCAGTGCCATTTACGCCTGGTCTTGGAGTTGATACTTATATTGTTACAGCTACAGATGTGAATGGATGTGTCAGCACGGGGACAATAGATATTGAAGTAGAATCTTTACCAAGTGTTGTGTTCACAGCTGATACGCTTAAAGGCTGTGATCCATTATTAGTGACTTTCACAAACTTGACATTGTTGCCTGGTGTTTCTTGTATTTGGGATTTTGGAGATGGCGGATCTGCTTCTGATTGCGGAACTGTCACGCACATGTACACAGGAATTGGTGATTTTGATGTGACTTTAAATGTACAGTCGAGTGATATTTGTGGTTCTTCAGCAACCTATAATGATTATATCACTGTATTAAAGCAACCAGAGGCATACTTTACTTCGCTTACCAATCCGGTTAATATTGAAGATACTGAAGTTGAGTTTGACAATACATCCCTTTATGCGGATTTATGGGAATGGAAATTCGGAGACGGATCAGCTTATTCCAATGAATTTGAACCGAGTCATGTCTATCCAACCGATCCAAATGTGACCTATGAAGTTAGATTGGTGGCAAGTAATTCAATTGGTTGTGCAGACACGGCTTATGCGAACATTACTGTTGATGACGTGATTACGTTTTTCATTCCAAATGTATTTACACCGGACGGAGATGATTTTAATGAAGAATTCAAGCCTGTAATGACTTCAGGGTATGATCCTTATGATTACCACATGGTAATTTACAATAGATGGGGAGAAGTTCTTTTTGAATCTTTTGATGCTGCCTATGGATGGGATGGAACCTATGGAGATGGTAAAATGTCACCTGACGGTGTTTATGTTTGGCATATCGAATTTGGCGACACCATTACAGATGAGAAGCATGAATATCACGGTCATGTGACTATTCTTAAGTAACAGATTGTAAACTTATTTTCTGAAGAAATTTTCTGCTATAGTTGTTAAATAATTGAACAAACAACGCTTCAAATCGAACAACTATCTCCCACTCGTTATTCATGATTCGGTTTTAGGTAAATTCAGTATCTTGTCCACAAACTAAACTGTGATGAAACGCTTAGTTATTTTTATTTTATTTATTCCACTATTAACTTGGCCACAAGAAAATTCAATTATGGCAACAAAATTCATACTTGGTGAAACGGAGATTAGTATTTATGAGCAAAAATCTCAAGCTCCAGGAAATATCGTTTTTGTAAATGTACACGAAGATGAAACCACTAGTATAGAGACCTTGTATAGATATGCCGATATTGATTCCATTCATTTTTTTTACCTCAGACACCAATGGACACGCAGAATTGTTTTTACAATGAAAGGCAGGAACTACGACTTTGATCCCAATCGAATTTTTACAAAAAAGGGAAGAAAAAAGACCTTAAAAGATGGTGCCAATTATTCGGGCAAAGCAAATAAACAAGTTAAGAAATTGGCAGAAGCTATTCTGAATCGATTACCAGAAGGACATACTGTTGTAGCGGTTCATAATAATACGGATGAAGAGTATTCAATAAAAAGTTATGCTGAAGGAGGCGGCGAAGCCGAGAATACTAAAAGCGTTTACATTAACCCGGATACTGACCCGGACGATTTTATTTACACTACTGATTCTTACTTTTACGAGGCATTTAAAAAAGCGGGGGTGAATGTGATTTTGCAGGATAACAAAGGTTATGTGAATGACGGCTCATTGTCTGTTTATTGCGGTAAAAATGAAATTCCGTACATAAATATTGAAACTCAAAAAGGACATTTTGACGCACAAATGCGATTAATGGAACAAGTTTTACGCGTCGTGCGAAGTCGGAAATAACCTTTGTACTCAATTCTATTAATTGACCCTCACTATCCAATTCCTTTTTATAACTTTGAAATCAAATTTTAAATCAGAGTGCAAGAAAAAAAAGCGAAAAATTCCGCATTAGTTTTCATATTTCTCACGGTCCTAATCGATATGATTGGTGTGGGGATAATTGTACCAATTATTCCTGATTTAATCTCTTCCTTAACGGGTCAAAACTTAAGTGATGCTGCCCTAACTGGTGGACTCTTGATTACTGCTTATGCAGGTGTACAATTCTTATTTGCCCCAGTAATGGGCGAACTGAGTGATAGTTATGGTAGAAAACCGATTTTACTTTTGTCACTATTTGGTTTAGGGGTTGATTATGTATTGCATGCTTTTGCGCCAACAATAATGTGGCTCTTTGCTGGTCGAATTTTGGCAGGAATTTTTGGTGCAAGTCACACTGTAGCCTTTGCCTATATTGCAGATGTTAGTAATAAGGAGAACAAAGCAAAGAATTTCGGAATTATCGGAGCTGCTTTTGGTTTGGGCTTTGTAATTGGTCCTGCCATTGGGGGAATTATTGGCGAAAATTGGGGAGTTAAGGCGCCGTTTTTTGTTGCTGCAGGATTCTCCTTGCTTAACTTTCTGTTTGGATTATTTTTCGTAAAAGAATCATTAGCTCCGGAAAACCGGCGTAAGATTAATTATTCTAAAATGATCCCGTTTGTTTCGTTATCAAACTTAAGAAAGTATAAAGCCGTAATTGGGTTTGTAATAGCATTTGGTTTGGCACAATTGGCAGGGCAGGTAATGCCTAATACTTGGTCATACTATACCATGGAGCGTTATGAATGGAATAAATTAGATGTAGGGCTGAGTTTAATGGTTGTGGGAATTCTTGCAAGTGTTGTACAAGCCGTTTTGACCGGCTTTTTGGTAAAACGATTTGGCAATAAAAAAGTAATCATGTGTGGCTTTACTTTGTGGACACTCGGCATGTTCGGCATTGCTTTTGCAGGAAACGCTTTTTATTTATACGCCGCAACTATTCCATACGTTGTTGGGGGGATCGCAACACCAACTATTCAAGGTGTAGTTTCCAATCGTGTTTCCGATAAGGAGCAAGGAAACTTGCAAGGAGTATTAACAAGTTTAGGCAGTCTCATGGCGGTTCTTTCCCCCGTAATTTATACCACACTTTTTTCTGTCTATTCAGGACCAGATTCGACTGTTTATTTTCCAGGTGCACCCTTTTTGGCTGGTGCTAGTATTTTAATTATTGCAACGATAATCGCTATTTATTCTTTAAGAAATTTATTAGCAGTGCCCGGCGAATCTGCATTAGGTGGTAAACGTAAAAATTAATCAAATGACAATGAAAAACAGTGTTCAACTTTTAATAATCCTGCTAGGGTTAGGTGTGACTGCTTGCAGTGATCAAGAATCTTCTACGGTTGAAACTTTCGAAGATGTTTTCACAGAGGATTTAAATCTGGAAGAAGATTTCACACCTGATCAAGAAATGCAAAATTTATATGATAATCATGTCAGTGATGAGCAAGTCATGATTCAAGGTGAGGTTATAAAAAACTTGTCAGATGTCAATGAAGGGTCAAGACATCAAAAATTTATTGTGGAATTAGCCTCAGAACAAACCATTTTAGTTTCGCATAACATTGATTTGGCGGATAGAATTGTTAATCTCCAAGAAGGAGATGACGTAATAATTCACGGTGAGTATGAGTGGAATGATAGAGGGGGAGTTATCCATTGGACACATCACGATCCCGACGGACGACCTATTGGCGGTTGGATTAAGCACCATGGTGACTTGTACGAATAATCTCGATTCTATAATATCTCTATAAAGTCTGACCAACGAACTAGGTATTTACACCTGTTTTCAGTAAATCACGTATTTATACGCTTGAATTAAGCATAGTCTTTACAGATCATCCTGATTGTCCCAATATAGAGTTAAGGATATCTTTTCCTATATAATGTCCCAATCTATTACCTCTGTTTGCGGTTCTGTAACTTGCAGTCATTGTCGCCGCGTCTACCAATGTAATTTGTCCTCCCTCTGTTCCATCAAAAGCCATAAAGTAAAATTTTACTGTATATAAATGGAAAATGGCAATAAATCCGCTCTCAAACCATTCAGTGACCGAATTATAAGCTGAAATTTTTTAAAATCTCTACTTAAACTTTTCTTTAAATTCTTCCTCAGAATAAAATTCACCATTATATTCGATAATGGGTTTAATGGCATCTAAATTGTATTTTTCAAAATCAGTCATGGCTTGATCGCGTTCTTCTTCTGTCTCATATTCTTGCGAATAATAAGCTGTAGATCCATCTTTACCTTTAACTGGCTTAACCATTCCAATATTGTATAGTATGTCAACAATTTCAACTGAGATATCGTCAGTAGAATAGGCGAGTAATACGCGATATCTTAACTTATTTGGATCAATTCCAGTATTGGTTTCAACAACTTCATTTGTGTCACGTTCTTCTATAAATGTGCCTAACTCAGTTGTTTCTGAATAGTTATCTGGTAAATCGGTTGGTTCAACACCCGCCTCAACAAGCGTCACACGTTTTTGTTGTTCATAGGCCACAATAAAGGTACTATTATACCCCTTTTTCTTTAGCTCTTTTTGATATTCAGTAGCTTCTTCAAAGGTTTCGAATGAACCTGTATAGTAACGGTTTATATTGTCTTTGTCTGATGCACCGTAAACCACTTCCAAGTCTGGGTACAATTCATCCGTATCAACTTTTGTTCGGAATGCGCCCAATTGAACACGGTAAACTTGCTCTATAACCATATAATTTGGTCCTTCTCGTCCCTCTTGTATGTTCACACGTTCTACTTTTTGTATCACTTGCTCGTCTACCGAGAACAGCGTTTCTCCATTGCCGCTATTTCGGCTAATATCTGTTACTTCAACGCCCTGGTCTTCTAAACTGTTTTTAGCTGCCACGGCTTCTTCAATCGAATTGAACTCGCCAAGGGTATAATAAACTGTGTCACCTTTCATTACAGTGCTATAATCATTATAACCTAAAAACTTATGCAGGTCGTTAACTGTAATATCTTTACGCTCTTTTCCAACCAAAATAACATACTTCAGGCCTGATTTATTTTTACTCGATTTAGGATAGGTCTTTGTGCGCTCTCTATTCATTACAACTTCAGTTCTAAATTCTTCAAAAGGCTGCTCATAACCAGTTGAATCATAATATAAGCGCACATGATCTAGAAAATCTTCTTCCGTTATAGTAACACCAAATTCGTTGACATAACTGTCTAATTTTGTTCCTGGCTCGTCGTCGTAATAATCAGGAACGCCGTCCTGATCAGAATCAATTGGACATCCATTTTCATCTACCAATGCTTCTAAAGGTGTTGCTGGGCAATCATCTAGCGCATCAATTACACCATCCTTGTCAAAATCGTTCGGATCCCACTCTGCAAATAATGGAATACCTTCTTCGTCCATTAAGTCAGGAAATTCTTCATCCTCATCCTGCCCAAATTTAAGATCGTAACTCAGCGAAACGTAGGTAAAAAGTAGACGGTCGTTTTTCTTATCTCCTTCTCTAATGCCTGTTCCGGCTGGTGAAATATTGTCAATCAAATCGGTAAAAGTCAAATTATACGTCGTTGCAATTCTGAAATCCCAGCGGGGAGACATATGCCACTCGACTCCAAAACTAAGCGGTATTGAGAGGCTTTGTTCTCTATATTTCCCCAAATTATCCTCGTTAAGCTCTCTTAAATTAGTTTCATATGTATAATCTCGATTAAGTGCTACCGCATCTGCTGGTGCTAAAGGATCGTTTTCGTCTAAACTCATAATTGATCCATCTGACCAATAAAAATATTCAGCACCAAAAGCGTCGTACCTATCTGTCTTTGATAAAAACTCGAAAGAGGATAGCCCTAGCGCAACAAAGGGATGGAAGGAAGAACGGTTCTCTTGAAATAAGGGATAAAAATTATAATAGAGCATCACAGTACCCATGCGAATCCGTGATTCAAAATTGTAGCTTCTTTCTAAAGTTCGCTCATTAGCAGCAATTTTTGCATAAGTTGCCGAAAATTCAACGTTAAACATTTTTGAAACCGGGGCATTAACATATAGTAACCCGCCAATACGATTAACCGTTGATGTAAAGTTTTTTTGATAGTTCTGAATTTCACCGTAATAGGTCATAACTCCCGTTCCTAACCCTAATCTTGGACGAAAGACTTGCTTGAGCGTATCTTGTGCGTTTGAATGACCGGAACATATCAGGAATATACTTAATATGCTATATGTGATGTATTTACTCAATTGACCTATATTAACTAACTCCTAAAGATAAAATAAAATGGAAAGACTGTCCTTAAATACCCAGATTTTTCGACTAAAGTGTCTTTTAACAGTTTAAGACAACTCAAGGCTATGGTAAATCGAAATTAGTCATGTCAATTTCAAACAAATCACGGGCACCCATTCCTTTATTTTCACTTGAAGAAAGTTTCGAATAATAAGCACGATTTAATTCTTTATGATAGACAAAATGGGTCTCGTCTGAAACAGTGTTTATTGGATATCCAAGATTAACTGGTTTTTCCCATCCGCTTCCTGTGTTTTTTGTCACATAAACATCATAGCCTCCCATGCCTTCATGGCCAGTAGAACTAAAGAATAAATATACCCCGTCAGGACTGACGTTTACGGTTGTTTCATTTCCATTCGTATTCACAACATCTCCTAAATTTTCTGGTTTTGACCAATCACCGCCTTGCTTATAGGTAACCCAAATATCAGATCTAGCCTCACCGCCCATTCTCTCACTCACGAAATAGGCTGTATTTCCATCAGCAGTTAAACTAAACGCGACTTCAAAATAAAAACTATTCACTGGTTTGCCCAGTGGTTTTGGTGAATTCCAAGTTCCTTTTCTGTTTAATTTGCAATAAAAAATATCGGCACTTTTTGTTTTTGGCTTTGGCGATTTTAATGTCATGGTATTAATCGACATGTAAAGCGTTTTGCCATCTGGCGAGATATGGCTAATTGCATCCATTCCTTTTGTATTGACCCTATTCATGAGATCTGATGAATTACTTGCTTCCCCCCATTCTTTTTTCTCTTCATCCCATAAACTCACATATACATCTTCGAAATATCGCTGGTCTCCCGGACTTATTCCTCCACCTTTGTTATCTGCTCTTCGTGAAACAAAATAAAACGCTTTCCCATCTGGAGACAAAGTAGGAGCCGTTTCTTCAAACGCAGTATTAATGTTTTTCGTCATTCTTGCTATTGATACATCAATTGGAGCTGCAATCATTTCTTTAGCGCGCTCGCATTGTTCAATATGGAATTGAATTCGAAGTTCCTTGGCTCGTATTTCTGAAATTGGAGCTAAAGCCAATTTGTAATTTTTAATTGCTTCGTCTAATTCGCCAATTCTATGTTGACAAATGGCTAAAACATTACGCGCTTCTTCATCCACTTCTTCATCAATGGCAAGTGCATTTTGCACATAATCTTTTGCCTTTTCATAATTTCCTAAGGCCAAGTGACATTCAGCCAACCAATAGGTAGCTTCTGCGTTGCCCTTATCTTTATTCAAAGCTTCACGAAATTTAACCAAAGACATGCGATAGCTTCCTTCATTATAAAATCGTTTTCCTTCTGATATCAAATATTTGGCTGTGCCTTTTTCAAAAATAGTCGAAGTTGAATCAGGTGGGCTCATTCCAAAACTAAATCCTGCGCTTGTAAAAATTAATAATGCCAATATCCATTTCATGTTTCTCAATTTACTTTAAAATATAAAAATAACGTTTTCGTGCTAACGTAATGCAATTACTGATCCAAATCTTCTTTATTGTCCTCGTTTTCAAGTGGGTTTTCATCTTGATCGGAAAAGTCATCTTCCGCTCTTGTGCCATTTTCGTCTCGCTGTGCGTGCTGGTTTTTACTTAAATCAACTATATCATGCATTGACAGCGTTGCTGAAGTTATTGCCAAAATTGGAGCAATTGCTGCTAAAATAAATGTAACGACTAGTATCGTCCCCCATAATAACTGGCTCGAAGTATCAGGCGGTATCTTGCCATATCCTCTGAATACGTAAAAGAAGGATAAAAAGAAAATGGAATAAATACTCCCAATTGCTATGGCTAAACCTTTGTGTTTGGATACAAAATAAATACTCTGTTGAATGTTCAATCTTCTTCTTTCATTGATATAATCTAAGAAAGCAAACCCATAAAAGTAAAAACCGATTGCGATTGGAATTGAAAAGATGAGAATGTTTTTCACTGTTCCTCCGAAAAAGGAGGCGACTCCTAAAATAATTAAAATGAAAAAGTACTCCCAGAAAATATTACGCATGGCAATTCTAATTCCACGCTTAATGTCGCTGATCAGTTGTTTTAAATTGAATTTGTATTTATTGCCTGAAAGAATGTTTTCAATGCGTTCGGACAAATAAGATAGCATTGGTGACAATACAATAACAACAATGTAAAGGGTGAATTTTGTAAAGATTAAATAGAGCGAATCAAAGAATAACATTTTGATCGTAATCCAGGTTATTCCTCTAATGGATGTAATGTTTTCAGCGTTTTCTTCAATTTCATTACCAATTCGAGCCTCAACACCCTCGAAATAAAGACCCAACCAATAGATGCCAGCGAATAGGATTAATGGAAATAAAACAAACCAATACAACCTATGCTTAATCAAGAAGCGAATGCCCTTGATGTAATTCACATACCCAAGTCCTAAAAGCTGAAAAAAGTTCATTTCAAATTGAAATTTGGATAAAAATACGAATGCTGAATCAATATGAAAGGGAAAAACAAAATAATTGCATTCATAAAAAACAATTTGATTAATTTTAGCAGAAATAATCCCTTGGATTTCTTATATACATATCATCCCATATGGGTTTTAGTTGCAGCGCTCATTGCATTCATCTATGCTTTTATCCTTTATCGAAAAGATCAGCTCCTAGAAGAGGTGCGTTCTTGGGTGAAGTGGATGCTAGCCGCGTTTAGATTTGTTGCTGTTTTTGTTATCGCAATTCTGCTGTTAGGAATCATTATCGAAAACTTCACAGAACGGAAAGAAAAACCGCTCCTTTTTCTGGTGAATGACAATTCAGCTTCGGTACTTTTGTCAAAGGATTCAACTTACTATCAAACAGAATATATCGATAACTTATCCAAGTTTTCAACTCAAATGGAAGCGGAGTTTGAAGTAATTAATTACGATTTTTCTACCAATATTTCACCTGGATTTACGGCTAATTATAGTGGAAAATCCACAGACATTTCCGCTATATTCAATGGCATCTATGATCAGTATACCAATCGAAACATTGGCGGTATTGTTTTAGCATCTGATGGTATCTATAATACGGGAGCAAATCCACTTTATGCCATTGCTCGTAAAAGCTTCTTGCCCATTTTTACCATTGCTTTGGGCGATACAAGTTTGGTTAAAGATGTCCGTATTGACCGTGTTAACCATAATGAAATAGCGTTTTTAGGGAATCAATTCCCCGTGGAAGTTTCAATTTCTGAATCGTTGTGCAAAAGTGAAAATATAGCCGTAACAATTTACGACGGCAACACTGTTGTAAAGCAAGAACGCATTAGTTTTACTGGAGATGAAGATCAAGTGAAAATCCAATTTATCATGACGGCTAACCGCATTGGTTTCAGAAAATTTAGGGCAGAAGTTAGCGCCGTGGAAAATGAATACAGCACCAAAAATAATTCCGCAAACTTTTACATTGAGGTCATTGATGGACGCCAAAAAATTCTTATAGCAACTCAAGCCCCACATCCTGATGTAGGAGCGCTTCGTTTTGTAATTGACAACAATAAAAATTATGAGGTGGATGTGAAAAAGATTGATAAGGTAGATGATTTATCGCCTTACGATTTAGTGATTGTGCATAACTATGATGACAAAAGTGCTGCACTTAATAAGTACATTGAGAATGGAGAAGGACCTGTATTATTTATACTGGGTGCCCAATCCAATATGAAAGCACTTGAGCGATTAAAAGTAGGCTATACGGGTTCAAGCACTGATCTTGAAGAGGTTGGTTTTGCACATAACCCGAACTATAAAGAGATCTTAGTGTCTCCGGCGAGTATTCAATTGTTTTCAAGTGCACCGCCACTTCAAGCACCTTTTGGTAATTATAAATTTAGTGATGCCATGGAAGTTTTATCATATCAACGCGTGGGTAATATTTCATTGGACAAACCGCTTATTTATTTTTCTCAAAAACAAGATAGCCGCTTTGGGGTCATTATGGGTGAGGGGATTTGGAGATGGCGTTTGTATGACCAAATGAAAAATAAAAGCACCATTATTTTTAGTGACTTTTTTGGAAAGATCATTACCTACTTGGCGGTGAAGGAGAATAAAGATCCGTTTAAAATTCATTTAAAAAATGAGTATACCGAAAACGAAGCAGTAGTCGTTAAGGCCGAGCTTTACAATAAATCTTTCGATTTGGTGAATGAACCTGAAGTTAGTTTTCAGTTTTCAAATGAAGAGGGAGACGAATTTGAATCATTTTTTGTGAAAACGGCTAACGCGTATCAATTGGATTTGGGTAGATTGAAACAAGGGGTTTATTCTTGGTCGGCATCAACGGTTTTCCAGGAACAGCGTTATTCTAAAAAGGGAACATTCCTAGTTCGTGAAATAAAAATTGAATATTTAAACACGGTAGCCAATCATAGAATATTGAAGACGATTGCTTCAAATTCTGGCGGTGAATTCTTTTTTCCTAATGAGATTGAAAAACTTCAAAACAATATTGATAAGCGTGATGACATGGTCACCGTGGTCTATCAAGAAAAAGAATTTGACGACTTGATTGACTATAAATGGCTCTTCGCCTTAATCGTTTTACTCCTTTCAGTAGAGTGGTTTATACGCAAATTTAATGGAGCATATTAGCCAAGTAATCGAGTAGATTTTATACTTTTTTTATCAATTTCAGTTTCTATTTTCACTACTTTTAGAAGACCAATTGACAAACCATGCTTAAAAGTATTTATACACTCCTATTATTTTTTATTGGAATTCATTCATTTTCGCAAGAAATTGATGGCACACGTTTCGCCGAGGATTTTGAAGCGGCCTATACAGCTTATCCCAACATTCCCAGCGGTTTATTAGAAGGTGTGGCTTTTGCTCAAACTCGAATGCGGCATCTTTCTGGAAATAATGCCGGTTGCTCAGGCATTCCACAGGTAAAGGGGGTAATGGGCTTAACTGAAAATGGGCAGGGATATTTTAACGATAATCTCAACTACATTTCTGGTTTGTCAGGTTATACAATTAACGATATTAAAACTAATTCGGGTGTTAATATTATGGCATATGCTGCTGCCTATAGCAAAATTATGGAACGCAAATCCGTTGCAACCGAAGATTTTAAAGGGCATGATCAAGTCTTAAAAACACTTTCTGAAATTCCATGGAGCAAAAATGCCGCAAGTGATTTTGCTTTGAGTTGCTTTACGTATGAGGTGTTTCAATTTATGAATAATGAAACCTATCAATCAATCTTCGATCTTCCCGCTAGAGGAATTGACTTGGGGGTTATTTATGGGGCAGAGAATTATGGGGTTTTATCAAGTGAAACAGTTTTCATTTCTGATCACGAAGTCATTGATGATGGACTTCGGAAATTCAGAAAAATTAATCGATCAGATGAATATGGACCCGCAATTTGGAATGCGGCACCTCCGTGTAATTATAGCAGTCGTGCTGGGGTTTCGATCTCGGCGGTAACGATTCACACTATTCAAGGTTCTTATGCAGGAGCAATTTCTTGGGCGCAAAATTGTGCCTCAAATGTTTCTTATCATTATGTCGCACGCTCTTCTGACGGACAAATAACTCAAATGTTATTAGAGGAAGATAAAGGATGGCATGTTGGTTCTGAAAATCCGTATACAATTGGTATTGAGCATGAGGGGTATGTGGACGATCCCGTTTGGTATACCGAAGCCATGTATGTAGGTTCTGCCAATTTAGTGCGCGACATTACCGAAAGTGGTTACGGAATAAACCCTTTGCGAACTTATAAAGGACCTGCCACGGCTGGAACATTGACATTAGGCGCTTGTACAAGAATTAAAGGCCATCAACATTTTCCTGGGGCATCTCATACAGATCCTGGAATTAATTGGGATTGGGAACATTATTACCAGCTCATTAATAACGACCCAGAAACAACGGTTTATACTTCGCCTACAGGTGTTTTATTCGATTCAGGTGGAGCAGCTGAGAATTATGATGATGATGAACGTTTTTTATACCTCATTCAACCTGCTGATGCCGTTTCTATCACGTTGAATATCATCAGCTTTAGTTTAGAGTTAGATTGGGATTACCTCTACATCTATGATGGCGAAGATTTTGATGCTCCGTTGATTGGAGAATATACGGGAGATGAAATTCCTGATATTATCACAGCTTCTGGTGGAAGTGTTTTAATCGAATTTAGGTCTGATTGCAATACCAATGACGACGGCTGGGAAATTGAATGGACCTCAATAGAAGGAGATGGTGAAGGAGATGACTTGGCGCCATATACCGAAGTAATATTAGAAAATGATTGGTATACCATGAATTTTTTAACGGGATTTACAGATTTGGATGATACTGGAGGTTCAGGAATTGATTATAAGTTTTATCAAGTCATAGATTATAATGGTGTTGATTGGCGAGCGAACGATAATCGTGGTTTTTTCTCTGATAATTTTGATGATGTTATCCATCCGGATTGGACAAATGAAACAGGAACATGGATAATTTCTGACAACACTTTGCAACAGACGGATGAGGCCATTTATAATACGAATATTCACGCCGAGTTAAATCAAGATGACGCCGATAATTTCTTATATCATTGGTCGGGCAGAATGAGTGGTGTAGGAGATAATAAGAGAGCGGGACTGCATTTTATGTGTGACGATCCTACTTTAGTGAATCGAGGAAACTCATATTTTGTTTGGTTTAGAGAGGATGATGATAAGATTCAAATTTATAAAGTAGTGGATGATGAATTTACCCTCGCTATTGAAGCAGATTATACATTTAGTGCGGATACTTGGTATGATTTTAAAACCGTTTATGATAAAATTTCAGGTGAAGTTCATGTGTGGGTCAATAATATGCATGCCATTTCTTGGGTAGACGATAGTCCATATACTGAAGGTAATTCGGTTTCATTCCGCTCGGGTAGCTCAGTTTATAACGTCAATAATTTTAAAGTTTATCACAATAGAGCAGTGGAGGAGTTGATAGCAGTTGGACCAGCCGGAGATGCACGTTATCAAAATGAAGATTCGTATAGCCCGGCCGCAAAAATTAAATCAATTGTTATTGATTCGGCATCTAATGTTTCAACCATTGCCGAGCAATTGGCAGATATAGATTGGACACCACCATTAAGTATTCCATATCTGAATGACGGTGAGGCGGCAGATATTTCCACCACAACATCCAATACTGAACTCGAAGCGAATTGGGGCGCGGCATCAGATCCCAATTCCGGATTGGCGCGTTACTGGTATGCCATTGGTACTTCAGCGGGCGCCACAGATGTTGTGGATTGGACAGATAATTGGTATGCCGACACGGTCATCCATACTGGTCTTTCACTGACTTTAGGAGAAACTTATTATTTCGCAGTTATGGCCGAGAATGGCGCAGGCTTATTGTCTGACACGATTTATTCTAATGGTCAGTTGCTGATTGAACCTACCGAAGAGCCTATTTCCGAATTTATTGCCGAGCATACAAACCTGTGTGGGTTAGATTCTATTCAGTTAGAAAATGGCAGTACTGATGCCTTGAGTTATGAATGGTTTATTCCTGGTGGAACGCCTGATTATTCTACAGAAATAAATCCATATGTGCAGTTCCCAATTACAGGTATTTATCCAGTGACACTTGTCGCTATTGGTCCGGGAGGAGAGGATACTTTGGTGCAAAATGTTTTTGTTGAATTAGATGATCCGCCTACGGCGCTTTTTGATCCGAGTATTTACGTGGTGTTGTTAGATGATGGATTGGTCACTTTTGAGAATAATTCACTTAATGCTGATGGTTATTATTGGACATTTGGAGATGGTGCTTTCTCTACTGACGAATCGCCGTGGCATACTTACGAGGCCGTGGGAGATTTTTTAGTCTCGTTAATAGCCATCAACGGAGATTGTCCAAATGACACTAGTTCGACAATTATAAAAGTACGTGAGGCTGATGGAATTTCAGAATTGGATGAATTTCAAATTTCACTTTATCCGAATCCCGCACAAGAGTTTATTGAAATAAATACGTCTATTTTAAGCCATGAAAATTTCGCTTTGGTTTTATATGATGCGCAAGGCCGGCAAGTGCTTTCTCAAAGCTCCTTGAATTTTGCAACGAATAAACGTGTTTCAATTGCCCATTTGGCTGAAGGCGTCTATCATGTCAAACTCCAAGTTGGTGAATTGGTATTTACTGAAAAGCTCGTTATTGAGTAACCGTTGATATTAATTATAGCGCATTTATCCCATTTATTGGCTAAAACCGTCAAGTAACATTTATTTTTAGGTAAATTTATGTCGCTTTATTCTCCGATTTTAATTTGTACTATTAAATGGTGTAAGGCAAACCCCAAAAGAGTTCAACCTAATTGAATTAAACATGATGAAAAAACTATTAGTAGGTATCACTTTAATGTTAATGGCAATTCCTTCAATTGCTCAAAAAAAGGACAAGGATAAAGTCACGGAAGAAAAAAAGGAACTCATTAATTCAGGACTGGTTTCAGGACTGAGTTGGAGAAATATCGGTCCTGCTCTTACCGCAGGTCGAATAGCGGACATGGCGGTAAACCCCGATAATCCAAACGAGTATTATTTGGCAGTAGCATCTGGTGGAGTATGGAAAACAACGAATCATGGAACGACTTTCAATCCAATATTTGATGGTCAATCATCTTATTCAATTGGTTGCGTAACAATTGACCCAAATCAATCTGCAACAGTTTGGGTAGGAACTGGCGAAAATAATAATCAGCGTTCGGTAGCTTATGGAGATGGTGTGTATAAATCATTAGATGGTGGAAACTCATGGAAAAACATGGGGCTAAAAACCTCAGAGCATATTTCAAAAATCATTGTTGATCCTAGGAATTCAAATCACGTTTATGTGGCAACTTATGGCCCTTTATGGTCTGAAGGCGGGGATCGTGGGGTTTATAAAACGCTAGACGGCGGAGAGACTTGGGAGCAAATTCATTCCGTTTCAGAAAATACTGGTGCGGCTGATTTAGTAATGGATCCTTCAAATCCTGATATTTTATATGCTTCATTTCATCAAAGAAGAAGACATGTTTTTACTTATATAGGTGGTGGCGAAGAAAGTGCTGTTTTTAAATCTGTAGATGCTGGTAAAACTTGGGTTGAATTAACAAGTGGTTTGCCTTCTGGAAAAATGGGTCGTGTTGGCTTGGCTGTTTCACCAGCAGATCCAAATTATGTGTATGCCATTGTTGAGGCACAGAAAGGAGCTGCAGGTTTTTATCGTTCTACAAATAAAGGAGCAAGTTGGGAGAAACGTGGTGCTTATAAAACAAGTGGAAACTATTATCAAGAAATTTATTGCGATCCGATTAATAAGGACAAAATTTTTAGTTTGAATACCTGGTTACATCATTCTGTAGATGGCGGAAAAACGTTCCAGGCGACTGGTGAAACAAGTAAACATGTTGATAATCATTGCATGTGGGTGAACCCTCAAAACACCGATCATTGGATTGTTGGATGTGATGGAGGACTTTATGAAACTTGGGATCATGCACAGACCTGGCAGTACAAACAAAATTTACCAATTACTCAGTTTTATAAAGTAGCCGTTGATAATGATGCGCCGTTTTATAATGTTTATGGCGGAACGCAGGATAATAATTCACTCGGTGGTCCTTCTAGAACAATTAATAATGCAGGAATTCAAAATTCGGACTGGTATATTACCAATGGCGGTGATGGATTTGAGTCTCAAATTGATCCAGCTGACCCAAACATTGTTTATGCGCAAGCACAATATGGTTGGTTGGTTCGTTATGATAGACAAAGCGGTGAAAAAATTGGAATTCAACCTATGCCAGGTAAAGGTGAAAAAGCATACCGTTGGAACTGGGATGCACCTTTGGTTATTTCAAACCATGACAATAAAACACTTTATTTTGCGGCAAACAGAGTTTTTAAAAGTACAGATAGAGGTAATTCATGGGAAACTATTTCTCCTGATTTAACCAGACAATTGGACCGGAATGCCATGAAAGTTATGGGCGAAATCCAATCTCCAGATGCTGTAATGAAGAATAAGTCAACGACTATCTATGGAAATATTGTAGCCATGGATGAGTCCCCAAAGAATAAGGATCTTATTTATGTGGGTACGGATGATGGACTGGTACAAGTGACAACGGATGGCGGAACAACTTGGAGTAAGAAAGATAATTTCCCCGGTGTTCCTGCAATGACGTATGTGAACATGCTTATCCCATCTCAACATGATGAGGGAACTGTTTACGCAGCATTCAATAATCATAAAAAGGGAGATTTTAAACCTTATCTTTTAAAAAGTACAGATAAAGGAAATTCATGGACAAGCATTGCGGGTAACCTGCCAGAACGTGGATCAGTTTATTCAATTGCTGAAGATCATGTAAATCCGAACTTACTATTTGCAGGAACAGAATTTGGAGTATGTTTTACCATAGATGGCGGACAAAAGTGGGTTGAACTTTCAGCTGGATTGCCAACAATAGCAGTGCGTGATATCGCGATTCAAAGAAGAGAAAATGATTTAGTTTTAGGTACTCTCGGTCGTGGATTTTATGTGTTAGATGATTATACACCTTTACGTGAATTAAACAAAGAGACAATAGACAAAGCAGCTCATATTTTCCCAGTAAAAACTGCATTGGAATATGTTGAATCGAATCCACTCGGATTAAGAGGTACGGGATCACAAGGCGCATCTCATTATGCCGCGCCTAATCCAGAATTTGGCGCAACATTCACTTATTATTTAAAAACGGCACCAAAATCTCCAAAAAAACAACGTTGGGGAGCTGAGAAAAAAGCCAAGGAAGCTGGCACCGATATCGACTATCCAACCTACGACGAATTTGTAGCAGAGGATACATACGAAGATGCTTATTTACTTTTTGTCATTAAAGATAAAAACGGTAATGAAGTGCGAAAATTAAAAACTGGAGCAAGTGAGGGAATTAGTCGTACCACTTGGAATTTGCGTTACCCAAGTACCAATCCAATTAAAAAGAGTTCAGGTACGGTAGGACGATATAGCAATCCAGATCAAGGACCATTAGTATTGCCTGGGACTTATAGTGTGGAAATGTATTTAAGTGATAACGGTGTACTTGCTAAAGTTGCAGACGCTGAGTCATTTGAAGTAAAAGCGCTCGAAAATTCTTCACTGGCAAGACAATCAGAAGAAAACCTAGCGTTTAAAACTGAATTATCTGAATTGAGACGAAGAATTAGAGGAACGTCAAATCAATTGACAGAAACTGAGAATACTTTAAGTCATATTAAAGCAGCCATTCAGCAATATCCAGATGCAAACATCAAATGGATGGAAGAGGTGAAAGCACTTGAAAAACTAACACATGACATCAATATCAGCTTATGGGGAGATTACCATAAATCAAACAGAGATGTGGAGACATTACCAAGCGCTGGTGGTAGGCTAGAAACAATTGTTTATCAATCTTGGTATTCAACTTCAAATGCAACTGAAACTCAAAAAGACCAGTTTGCAATAGCTAAAGTAGAATATGCTCAAATTCGCACTCAAGTGAATGAGTTGTTAATGCGCGTTGGCGAACTTGAAAAGATGATGAACATTGCTGGTGTGCCTTATACACCAAACCGTCCGGATTGGAAAGTTGATTAAATTGAGAGTTGTATTTTCCGTCATAGCGCTATTATTGGTTTCGACTAGTTTCGGTCAGAAGGCTGAATTTTATAGCGGTAAAAATATCTTTGGTGTGAAGATGTATGGCTTGATAGATGAACATGGCATAGAAATTACTCCTCTTAAATGGAAAACGTATTATAAATATCAAGTCACACAATTTGATAATCCGGTTGCGGCTGTTTCTGAAGATGGAGAGTATTATTATTTCATCAATCCCCTTGGAGATCGAGTGTCGCTATTCTCATTTTCCGAATCATTCGCCATAGAAGATACGCGCATGCAATATGAAGGGGATATGAAGGTGACTTATGGTTTGCCTACAATAAGTCGCCTAACTTCAAACTATCGTTATTATTTAAATGAGGATTGTGCCTGCGATCCACGTCCTTATTATCCTTGTCCCGCTCGTTTTCCAATGGATACATCAAATACTTCGGAGGTTATTAATCAGGTTCAGCAAATGCATTTTGTATTAGAGTTTTATACGATTGATAGCGCACTAATAATCTGTGATCAATTGATTGATGAAAATCCGAGAGAACCACAATATCACCATTATAAAGCATGGCTTATTAACCAGGCATATGCAGTTTCATACGAACGGTTTAATGGTGAAGAATATGATGACGAATTCCCGAAATACATTTGGGATGAATTGGTCCGATTAAAGGATAAAGGTTTGATTGGCGAGAATGAGAAATTGCAAATGTACTTAGACCAATATGAATTGAATCAGATTGAAATTAAAAAGTTGGAGAGCCGTGGAAATTGGATAGATCGTAATGCTGAATTCGCGAATAAATTCATTCTAGATCAGAATGATTATTATGTTATTGTTGGAATAGAAAGATATGGTGAATGGAGACTGGAGAAGAATATTGAATTAAGAACAAAGTACTATTACCAAGCCATTGATGCCTTAACAGAGGTGTTGGAATATGAAAAGGAAGAAGAAGTTGTATTATTGACGAAGGCTTGGCAAAATCGAATTTTAGAAGACTATTATTGGAACCGTTCTTATGTAAAGGATGAATTGGTTCCTTTTGAATCAGTTTTTAATCGCAATGAGGAAGAGTTGATGAAAAGTCCGCGAGTATATGACGTTCTCAAAAAAGAAAAATTTGGATCCATCCTTCGTTTTAATGCAGCGAGTAGAAATGGGGAGCTTGGCTTCGGTTTAGGTTTTAATCCTGCAACGGTTACAAGAATTAATCGGATTTGGACAACAGAGATTAGCGCGGGTCTTGGTTATAATCACTACTTTTTAAATAATACCTATGGTGAATATTTTCTTGATTTCACCTTAAATCCTGCTGGCTGGATTGAAGTAAGGCTGAGTCCGTCTATTGTTACCAACTATGGCGGAACAACGGGGGTTGGTTTTTTACCTTCTGTGGGTTTAAGAATTTGGGATATTTATTTGAGCTACGGCTACAACCTCGTAAAAAAGTCAAAATTTGAAGGATTTCGAGGACATAGTTTTGGAGTGAGTTACGGTTTTATGTTGTTCAACAGTCGCTCGTTTATTGAGAAGGAGGATGGCTTTGAATTATAGGGTTTTAATTTTTCTTGGTTCGCTGGTGCACGATTGCGCCTTCCAAACGTTACAATCTAGAAACCCCTTCTTTCCCCACATTAAAAAGTAAATCAATCAAACTCAAATTATCTTCAAAATCATCCGTATTCAATGCTTGCTGATAAGCACTCACTTTAAACTCACTTCTTAATTTCGGATTCATCACATTCTTCAACGGAATGGAACTTTCTTCATCCGTGTCACTAAAACTAATCGCAGATTTAATCCCAAAACAGTTCAATAAATAAACCGTCAATTCTTTATTCAAATCCACCAAACGCTCATGTTTTTTTTGAATGATTGCAAAAAGCTCCTCCGCGTAAAACTCATAAAAAGGCGCTCGTCTATAAGCGCTTTCAATGGCTTTAATATGATCTTTTTGCCAATCTTCGGCATAACTAATTCGAATTGCTGACATTAAACTTTCTTTACCATTTGGGCGAATTACCGGAACAATTAAATTCTGTACACCATTAGCCGAGTAAATTGAACAGCGACTGCGATAGCTT
Organism: uncultured Crocinitomix sp.; assembly: GCA_905478225.1. GTDB lineage: Bacteria > Bacteroidota > Bacteroidia > Flavobacteriales_D > Crocinitomicaceae > Crocinitomix. Next base: position 15,683 of record CAJQHR010000022.1, on the reverse strand, counting down.
TGTTTTTGAAAGCGTTCGTTGATATCCAAGATCAACTCATTATGCTCAATTAAATTTGAGAAATATTGCAAGTTTCCTAAATAACTGGAAGGAATTATAATGACAGAATCATCTTCTGACGATTCTTGTACTTCAGATTTGGTTTCAACTTCTAGCTGCAACTCTCCATTTACGATTTGCTCAATTTCTGCGGTGGATTTGTGTTGCAATTCGCCTTCAAAAGCAATTGCCGCGCGAATCTCATTAAATGATTTTTGAAAAACGAGTTTTAAAGGTCGGCGCACAAAGGTATAAACATCTGGGTTTTTTCCTTGCTCATGATAAGCCAAACGTGCTTCCAAGTTTTTGGTTACTCCCGAATGGTAAGTCCCATCCGAACAGAGTAGAAGATAAGCGGTAAACATGTGTTACGGCTTAATCAATCCCAGAAAATATTCTTTCCCAACGCACGCCGTCACTTCCTCTAGACATCCAAATGAATGCGGCACGTCCAACAATATGGTCTTCCGGAACAAAGCCCCAGAATCTAGAATCCGCTGAGCTATTTCTATTATCTCCCATTAACCAATAGTAGTTCATTTCAATAGTGTAAGTGCTTACCTTTTTACCATCAATATAAATTCCATCTGCTTTTTCTGACAAGGTGTGGTGTTCATACGCCGTAATAATTCTTCTGTAGATTGGCAATGTAAAATGATTCAATTCAACGACTTCACCTTTTTGTGGAATCTTTAAAGGACCAAAATTATCTTCCGACCAATCGTATTGATTGTTGTTTGGGAAAATCGGATAATAGGCGCCAGACCTGCCGTCACGTAAAGCCTTTTCGTAATATCCTTTTGGTTTTATATAAGGCACTAAATTCGGGTATTTAGGTTTTACTTCGGCATACTTCGCCTTCGACATTGGAATGGTGACATCTCCGAACTCATCATAGTCTAATTCAAAAGCACTGCATCCGAAATTTACTTTGAAATAATTATCGTCTGCTAAGGTCCATTGTTCTTTGGCTTTATGATCTCTCAGAGAGTATTTGTATTGCATGTGCGGTGCTTGCCATGCTAATTCTCCATTTATGTATAACTCCTTGTTTTTTACTTCAATTTCATCTCCATAAATTGCAACACAACGTTTAATATAATTTTCTCTTTTATCTACTGGTCGTTCTAAAATTCCGTTGATTTCAGTATAACCTCGTGCTTTATCTTCTGGATAAGGGGCTCTAGATTTTACTATTCCGCTGTTGAAATTCTCACGGGCTTTATCAATATAATAATCTCTGTTAGCTTCAAAGGCTTCTAAGTTTATATCTCCAGCTAGTTTATAGGCCTCATCCATCAATATTTGTTCATAGGTATGCCCTATCAAACCATATGGCATTCTTGGATCATTTAATGCACTATCTCCCGCAGGAAAGTTGAACACGGTCACATCATTACGTTCCACAAATCTAAACCCCGGTAGACGCGAATATGGAATTTTTTGAATCTCAACGTAAGATTTAACATTCAAATAAGGAAAGGCATTGTGAACTACTGGATATGAAAATGGTGTCATGGGCACACGTGGGCCAAATGTCAGTTTTTCGACAAATAAATAATCTCCTACCATTAATGTTTTTTCCATTGATCCTGTTGGAATCGTATACGGCTCAAACACATAAGTTCGAATAGCACTGGCTGCAATTAATGCAAATAATATAGCATCTCCCCATTCTTTAAAAATGGATTTTTTACCAGATTTTCTACTAAAGCCAAGCTTTGAAATTGGATAAGCAATCGCGTGTCCAATAATTGGTAGTGCAAAGAATAGCGCGACATGATCGCCAGGTGCACGGGCATCTACTTGCTTAGGAATGTCCCAATTTGTTTCTTTTGCTACTGGATATTCTTCTTCTTTATTGGCAATTTTCCAAAAAATAGGGAAGGGAAAAAGAATTCCTAAAACAGTTTCTTTCGCGCCATAAACACCAAATTTACGAATCACAGTTACGTTAATGGAAGCCCACATGATGAACTGAATCCCCGGCATTAACAAGAAGACCACCCAGTACCATGGTTGTTTACAAGCACGAAGCACTACAAAATAATTGTAGAAAGGAATGTATGCCGTCCAAGCTGGTGCATCTATTCTTGGCAAAAACTTGAACCAAAGTCCAAATACTGGGGTAAGTAAAATGATTAAATATCCTATTATTAAACTTAAATATTCCATATTAAAATTTTAAAATGTCTTGCATTGTAAAAACGCCTTTTTTGCCCACTAACCACTGGGCGGCTAAAACGCTACCCTGCGCAAACCCTTTGCGGTTGTGTGCGGTATGTTTAATTTCAATGCTGTCAATTTCTGACGTGTATTTTATTTCGTGTGTTCCGGGCATCTTTGGCAAACGTTGCGATTCTATGGCAAGTGCATCCTTATTTTGCAAGGCGGACGGTTTATTGTTTTCCCAATTGTTATAATGTTGGTGTTCTTCTATAATTTGTTCGGCTAAGCTAATTCCTGTTCCACTTGGCGCATCTAACTTTTCGGTATGATGAATTTCAACAACTTCCGCTTTATAATCATTCAACTCATTCATTATTTTGGCTAAATAACGATTTACCGCAAAAAAAGCATTCACACCTAAACTAAAATTGGTGGCGTGCAGCATACAACCTTTGTTTGCATTGCAGTAAGTCGTTAAATCTTCCAATTGGTCATACCATCCAGTGGTTCCAATCGCAATTGGAATCGCATGATCAATGGCGAATCGAATGTTCTCGGCAGCAAATTCTGGCTTCGAAAATTCAATAATAACATCAATGTTGCTATAATCAAACGATTCTTTTGAATTCGAACTGTCAACACGAGCGGATATTTGATGACCACTTTCAGTAGCGAAAGCCTCAATCTCTTTACCCATTTTCCCGTACCCGAATAGTGCGATATTCATTTAAAAAGTTTCTGCGAAAGTAAGAATTTTAATGATGATTCAATTGTGTACCACCATAACATTTAATGTAATGAGTAAAAGAAACTAGAATTCGTTACACATGAAATGAAAAAAGCTTTTATTGAACAGGCATTTTGTTCACTCTTTTCAGTAGATTTGTAAGAGGCTTTCTAAAATTAAAATCAAGATAGCTTCTGAGTAAACCAGACATTTAATTTATTCAAATAATGAAATTTCGTTTTATCCTTTCAATCCTTTTCTTTCCCCTTTTAATTCTTAGTTGCACTGCAGATTCTGAAATGAAAAATGACCAATCTGGAACCAATGAGTTGGATGAAATGAATGCGTTAATGAATGGTTTAAATGAGCCCAATCCGCTAGACTCAAGCGATTGGCGAAACTTTTTTGAAATTGCAGTGCCAGCGCCAATGCAGGAAATGGATGAATTAAATCCTACGGCAATTGCGCAATATGGTTATGTAGAAGAAATTGCAATCGATTCACTTTCATCAATTGTTAAAGAACACTACCTCATTGTATTAATGGAACTTAAATCTGCAATAGAAGGATATCCAGTTCAACGAGAAATTGATGCCATGTCTTACCGAAATGACGCTATGAATGCGCTCTTGGGTGAAGGGAACGGCTTTCAAAACTTAACTCCAGAACCTGAAATTGAGCAACTGCATGATTTAGATTGTGTGCGAAATGAACTGTCTCGAACTATTTATGGGAATAATGGAGAAATTCTTTTGTATTATCAATTGGCAATAGTTGAAGGTGAAAACGCCTTCTATCAAATCTTAACTTGGTGTATTGATTCACAACGCCAGGATTTTGAATATGAAATGGAGAAAATCATCAATTCTTTTAAAGAGAAGTAAGAGGCGAGTTAAAAGCATAATTCGTATTTTTGATCACCCAATAACCGCAATTTAATAACCAGTTTAAATGAACCTAAAAAATCCAATTGGAATTTTTCTTATTTCCCTTCTTGTTGTTTCTTGCAGTGTTGCGTTTGAAGAAAAAAACATTGGTGATCAGATTTCAATAGCGCTTCCCTCATATATGGATGAATTGGATTTAGGGATTCCTGAAGCTTTATTGCAATATGGAAATTCGAATGAAGAACTGTATATCGCCATTCTTAAAGAAAACCCTAAAAATTTAGAAGTAAAGGGAATTACGAATATTGAATCCTATTCTGATATGTATATTTCAGGCATTGAGCAAACCGTAACTAATGCAATAATTAGTCAAGTTAGTAATGGAATCGAAGTTCAAAATGGGATGCAAACTATTACCTATGAGGTTGATGGGATCGTGCCAGAAAACGGGCTAGGAATCTATTATTTAATAAAATTTTACAAAAGTAAAACAGCCTATTATTACGTTTCAAATTGGACAATGAGTAACTTTAAAGATGACCATATATCCGATATGAAAAGAATTACCAACTCAATTAAAGAATTATAGAATATGTCAGACGATAAGAAAATTATATTTTCAATGGTGGGGGTTTCAAAAGCCACACCTCAAGGAAAACCAATTATTAAAAACATTTATTTATCCTTTTACTACGGTGCCAAAATTGGTATTATAGGGATGAATGGTTCGGGTAAATCAACCGTACTTAAAATCATTGCAGGATTAGACAAAGCTTATCAAGGTGATGTTGTTTTCAACAGTGAATACTCAATCGGATATTTAGCGCAGGAACCAATTATCGATTCTGAAAAAACAGTGAAAGAAATTGTGCAAGAAGGGGTACAAGAAACCGTGGATGTGTTAAAAGAATACGAAGAGATCAATGCCGGATTCATGGATGAGGCGGTAATGAATGATCCTGATAAAATGAATGCTTTAATCGAGCGCCAAGGAACTGTACAAGAAAAAATTGATCAATTAGACGCATGGGATTTGGACAGCAAATTAGAGCGCGCCATGGATGCATTGCGTTGCCCACCTGAAGATCAAAAAATTGGAACATTGTCTGGAGGAGAAAAAAGAAGAGTGGCATTGTGTAGACTTTTACTCAAAAACCCAGATATCTTATTATTGGATGAGCCTACCAACCACTTGGATGCGCAATCTGTTGATTGGTTAGAGCAACATTTAAAACAATATGCCGGAACTGTAATTGCAATTACTCACGACCGTTACTTTTTAGATAATGTTGCCGGTTGGATTTTAGAATTGGATCGTGGTTCAGGAATTCCATGGAAAGGAAATTACTCATCTTGGTTAGATCAAAAAACTAAGAAAATGGCGGGTGAAGAAAAACAAGCCAGCAAACGTAGAAAAGTATTAGAGCGGGAGTTAGAATGGGTGCGCATGAATCCAAAAGGCAGGCATGCGAAGAGCAAAGCCCGTTTAAGTAATTATGATAAAATGCTAAGTGAAGACACCAATACGCGTGACGAGAACTTAGAATTACCAATTCCAAACGGACCGCGCTTAGGAACAAATGTAATTGAGGCAGTTGGAGTTTCTAAAAGCTTTGACACCAAATTATTGTATGATGATTTAAACTTCCATTTACCACCAGCTGGTATTGTTGGAATTATCGGGCCTAATGGTGCGGGTAAAACAACCATTTTCAAAATGATAATGGATGAACTTCAACCAGATGCTGGTGAATTCAAAGTTGGAGAAACGGTGGAAATTGGATACGTTGATCAAGACCATAAAGACATGGATCCAGAAAAAACTATTTTTGAAGTCGTTACTGGCGGTACAGAAAACATTGAAATTGGGAACCAGAAAATTAATTCACGCGCTTATTTAAGTCGTTTTAATTTCAATGGTGCCAATCAAGGTAAAAAAGTTGGTGTTCTCTCTGGTGGAGAAAGAAACCGCCTGCATTTAGCCATGACTTTAAAAACGGAGGCCAATGTTTTATTATTGGATGAGCCTACCAATGATTTGGATGTGAACACTATTCGAGCCTTAGAAGAAGGGATTGAAAGCTTTGCAGGATGCGCCGTGGTCATCTCTCACGATAGATGGTTCTTGGATAGAATTTGTACACATATTCTTGCGTTTGAAAATGATTCGAGCGTTTATTGGTTTGAAGGAAGCTATTCTGAATATGAAGAAAATCGAAGAAAACGATTGGGTGATTCTGAACCGAAACGTGTGCGATATAGAAAATTAATGAATTAAAATAGATTCAAAGAAGGGCTAATTATGCATGTTTCTAGGCTTTAAAAATTGAACTTGGAGAGGTTTGCGCATTTGCAAACCTCTTTTTTTTGGAATCACCTGATAGAGTGCTTGAGATTGATTAAATTTGCACGCATAAATTATAAGGATGAAATATTACAATAATATTCTGGAGACAATTGGTAATACGCCACTTGTGAAATTGAATAAACTAACAAAAAACCTTAAGGGGACGTTTTTAGCGAAAGTTGAGACCACTAACCCTGGGAATTCAGTGAAAGATAGAATGGCCTTGAAAATGGTTAAAGATGCTGAAGCACAAGGTTTAATTAAGCCCGCCGGAACAATTATTGAAGGAACTTCTGGTAATACTGGAATGGGCTTAGCGTTGGCTTGTATTGAATATGGATATAAATTAGTTTGTGTTTTAAGTGATAAACAAAGTAAGGAGAAAATGGACATTCTTCGCGCCGTTGGTGCAGAGGTTGTTGTTTGCCCTACGGATGTTGAACCGGATGATCCAAGATCGTATTATTCAGTGTCAAAAAGATTAGCGGCTGAAACGCCTAACTCTTGGTATGTGAATCAATACGATAACCCGTCTAATGCTATCGCGCATTATGAACAAACAGGTCCTGAAATTTGGGATCAAACAGAAGGGAAAATAACTCATTTTGTTGTTGGTGTAGGTACAGGTGGTACTATTTCTGGTGTTGGAAAATACTTGAAAGAGCAAAATCCGGATGTTAAAATATTAGGAATTGATACTTATGGTTCTGTTTTCAAAAAATATCACGAAACTGGAATTTTTGATGAGAACGAAATCTATTCATACATTACTGAAGGAATTGGAGAGGATATCTTACCGAAGAATGTCGATTTTTCTATTATCGATCATTTTGAAAAAGTGACGGATAAAGATGCTGCGGTTATGACCCGGAGAATTGCAAGAGAGGAAGGAATTTTTGTTGGAAACTCTGCAGGATCTGCCATTTCAGGAATATTGCAAATGGAAGATATGTTTACTGAAGATGATATTGTTGTGGTTTTATTCCATGACCATGGAAGTCGTTATGTCGGTAAAATGTTTAATGATGATTGGATGCGTGAACGCGGATTTTTGGATGAAGGATTTAAAAATGCATCCGACTTAGTTGGTCAACACGGCGATAAAAAATTAGTATTGTGTGGTTCTGAGGAATTAGTTTCTCACGCCGTTGCAAAAATGAAAGCCTACAACATCTCACAAATCCCCGTAACAAAGGATGGTTTAATTGCAGGCTATGTAGATGATTCGGCTTTGTACCAATCAATAATTGAAGATGCGGCTATCATGGATGCACCATTAAGCCAAGTAATGAAAGCACCATTACCTGTTTTGCAAGCCAATGCAACAATCGAAGAAATTTCAAAAAATGTGAACAAACGAGTGCCAGCTGTATTAATTGATATGGGTAATGGCGCACATCACATTGTAACAAGACATGACTTAATTAACGCAATAGCGTAAATGATTGAAATTATAGATCAAATGAATCGAACAATCCGCTTGGAGCAACCTCCAAAGCGGATTGTTTCTTTGGTCCCTTCCCAAACTGAATTACTCTATTTTTTAGACTGCGACGAACAGGTTGTTGGCATTACAAAGTTTTGCATCCATCCAAATCATTGGTTTCGAAATAAGGCTAGAGTAGGGGGCACTAAAAATGTGAACTTTGATAAGTTGACAGAGTTAAAACCAGACTTAATCATTGCCAATAAAGAGGAAAACGCCAAGGAAGATATTGACCAATTAATGCGGGACCATAATGTTTATATGAGCGATATTTTTAACGTTGAAGATGCCTGCAATATGATAATGGATGTTGGGAAATTGGTTGGGCAAGAAATGAAGGCAAAAGAATTGGCTTTGAAAGTTGAGGTAGATTTTAAGAACCTACCACGTTTGAGCGGAACGGTGCTTTATTTTATTTGGTCAAAGCCTTACATGGTTGTTGGGCCAAATACATTTATTGGTCATATCATCCAGCGTTTAGGACTTACAAATCTAATTTCAAACCAAGAGGTCCGCTATCAAGAAATCACCGCCGAGGAAATCACAAACCTCAATCCTGATCACATATTTTTAAGTTCAGAACCATTCCCTTTCAAGACGGAGCATCAAAAGGAATTTGCTAAAATCACCAATGGAAAAACGCATTTAGTTGACGGCGAATTGTTTTCATGGTATGGTTCAAGGATGTTAAAGATGAAACCTTATTTTGAGAAGTTGAGTAAGGAGTTTTAATCAAACCAACTAAGGCAAATCTATTGCTTCAGCCTTGAAGGCGCGGTTGGGTATTCTCTTAGTACTTCGAATGAACAACTTTTGAATCTCCTGCAGATTTTACGCTCAAATAAATCACAGATAGAATATTCCGCAGGAATGTCCGTAAGTCGGCAGTGACCAATCAATTAATTAATTAATTATACACGGTGTTATATGCAGGCTTTTTATTCTGTATTAAATCAGATATAGCATTCCAAAGTTCAATTCGTTTTTCTAATGATTGTCTCGCTACAGTTAGTGTTTCATTCCATTTTTGCTCATCATCTTTACATAATTCAGAAATCAGCTCAAGAGATAGAGGACCGTGTTCATCCCCATCAAGTTCAATATGTCGTTCGAGATAGTAATTTATTTTGCTATATAATTTGTTTTCAGAATCTGAATTTTTAAGAATTTCGATAAACATATCTGGAATAACGTCTTCTCGCCCAAACGTAAATGCAGAAGCTACGAGGTGTGGTTTATTTGTTTCAATAATCGAAAATGTGAATTTAACAAAATCAGCTACTCTGTTATCGACTTTAACTTGACTAAAACAATAGTCAACTGAATTTCCCAATTCAATAAGCTTAATAAAATCATTGATTTCATTCGTATTTCCATTTACTTGGAACATTGCATCTAAATACATCTCAAAATGACTCTTTGGTTCTCCCAATTCATTAATGTCACTTTCCTCTCCGTGAACAATTTCATTTATAAATCTTGATAGTTTTGGGTTTTTTGGTGGTGTCCAAGGTGTTTGAACTTTAGTGAGATTTATTTGAAGATTTTTTAAAAGAGACATAAAATCCCATACTGCAAATATGTGATTTTCCATAAAAATTTTCACGTCATTTATGTTACGTAAATTTTCATAAAGTTTATGATTTTTCAATTCATTTCTTAATTCAGAAATCTCATTTTCTATATACTCTAATTTATTCATTTTTAAATTTATCTATTAATTATAAGTGGTGTATATCGCAAATTTAATGCTATAAAATGAAAATGTATTTAATCATTAATATATATAATAAATGATTAAATAGCTAAAAGTTTTAGTAATCAAGAAAAGTATTTAGCTCTCGGTTATTCGTGGACTTGCATATAACGTGTTTGTATATGATTAGTGGCGTGTTTCATTACCTAATTTAGCAAATAAAAACCGAATATAAAATTTGCAAGAATTTTCGTGAGTAAGCTAAAACTAGCCATTAATTATATACGGTGTTGTGCCCAGTTTTTATTTCCGCTCTATTATTAGCCAAGTTTTATCAAACCCTATTGCATCAAGAATTTTCGCATTATCAAGTTTTTCGGGTTGTTTTATTTTTAGTATTAAAGTTTTTTCAGGTACAATTTCAGTTATTGTAAATTGAGAACCGTGAGGTTGCCAAGTAAAACGTTTGTTCACACTTTTGTGTACGGCTCCTTTCTCATAACCTTCCAAGTTTCCATTTTTATTCCATATAAATTCGTACAAATCTGAATCATATCTAACTGTATCAAATTCGCAAACTGCTACTTGTGATAAGTCATTTGATTTTACAAGTACAACAGTTCGAAGATGTTTAAATTTTTCTCGAATAGCCTGTATGACACAAATGAATTATTAGAATTTTCGGAAAGAGATGAAAAGCTTCCATTTTAATAAATACAGATGAATTGAATTGCCAAATCAAATATTCAATTCATCAACCCTATCAAATTCACCCCAATATCTCTAAATACCTTGCCTTAATCACCTCCGATTTTACTCCTTTTTGATACAGCTTAAAGGCCGAGTAATTCGCACGGCTAACACGTAACCAAGACCGCCCAGTATACTTCCGCGTGCAAATCAATATGGGTTTATTAATCACTGCCAATTGTTTGGTTTTCATGAGTTTTTCTATGAGCGGATATTCTTCCATCACAACCATCTCCTTGTTATACATGCCCATTTCTTCAAAAACGCTTTTGCGAATAAAAAGGAATTGATCTCCGCCGCGTGAAACTAACCAGTAGAATTGTGAAAAAAACGCATTGAGTTTTAATAGGAATGGGCCATTTTCGAACTTGCTTTTATAACAAACGGCATCATAACCTTTTTCTAAATAGGTTTTGCCATCTTCATAAAAGTCTTTTGGGGGTAAGGTATCTGCATGTACAAAATACAGCACCTCATGTTGTGCGATTTTTGCGCCTTCGTTCATTTGTTTAGCGCGAGAACTGGCACAATTAATGACTTTTACACCAAAGCCATTTACCAGCTCAATTGTATTGTCCTTGCTACCTTTATCAACAACAATTATTTCAATGCGTTGATTTTTAACGGTAAGTAATCGCTCAAGTAATCGTCCAAGTACTTGAGACTCATTGAGAGTTGGTATAGTTATATTCACTTTAAGAGACATTAAATTTAACAAAAATGCAGAAGCCAATTAATATACTTACGACAATTCTTTTCATTGGGATTGTTTTCTCTTCAACTGCCCAGGAACATTTGAAACATGAAACGTGGACGGCTTTGTTAACGAAGTATGTGGATGTGGAAGAACATGCAAATTATGCCGGGTTTAAAGAGGATGAAACGGCATTGGATGCTTATTTGACGGTGTTAAGTGAAAATCATCCGCAAGATTCTTGGGAGAAGGATGATATTCTTGCTTTTTGGATTAATACCTACAATGCGTTTACAGTAAAATTGATCGTTAAAAATTATCCTGTCAAGTCGATTAAGGAGTTGGGTGGTTCTATTTATAAGGTAAATACACCTTGGGACATTAAGTTTATTAAAATTGGCGATCTGGAATATGATTTAAATAATATTGAACACGGCATTATTCGAAAGCAGTTTGAAGAACCGAGAATTCACTTTGCGGTAAATTGTGCATCTATTTCTTGTCCGCGTTTGAGAAATGAAGCGTTTTTTGGGAGTGAAATTGATGCCCAATTAGATGATCAGGCGCGCTATTTTATTAATAATCCTGTGAAGAATAAGATCACAAAAAAATGTGCTGAATTGTCGAAAATATTTACTTGGTTTAAATGCTATTTCACGTCTAACGGTGTTTCTGTCACAGATTTTATCAATAAATACTCTGAAGTAAAAATCACGAAGAAAACGAAAACCAAATCGTTGGATTATGATTGGCTGCTGAATGAATAGTTCAAAGTTTGATCATCTTCGTTTGAATTGAGACATGAAGACCGCGCAAAAGCGTAAGTTTGTACGAATAATAAAAGCCAATTAATGTCAGATAAAAAAACACATCCCAAAGAGAAGTCGCATTTACATCCTCGTAATAAGAATAGAATGCGGTATGATTTTGAGAAATTGCAAGCAAATTGTGAAGCACTCAAACCATTCGTTCGCCCAAATGCTTATGATGATTTATCGATCGACTTTGCAGATCCTGAGGCGGTGAAAGCTTTAAATCAAGCCATTTTAAAATACCATTACCGCGTTGGATATTGGGAAATTCCTACTGATTTTTTATCGCCTCCAATTCCGGGTAGGGCAGATTATATTCATTATGTAGCCGATCTTTTAGCCACCACAAATTTTGGTAAAATTCCACGTGGAGAAAATATTAAATGTTTAGATATTGGGGTCGGTGCAAATTGTATTTATCCGCTAATTGGTGTGACTGAATATGGTTGGTCCTTTATTGGTTCAGATATTGATCCGGTAGCGATTAAATCAGCTAACAATATCGTATCAAAAAATTCTAATTTAAAAGGGAAGGTTGAATGTCGACTGCAAAAGAGTCCGAAAGACTTTTTTTATGGCATTCTTATGAAAGATGAATTAGTAGATATTACAATCTGTAATCCTCCTTTTCATGCGTCCGCCCAAGAAGCTCAAAAAGGCACAACCAGAAAATTGAAAAACTTAAATCAAAAAAAGGGAGTTCTTAATTTTGGTGGAAAGCATAATGAATTGTGGTATGAAGGTGGTGAGAAGCGCTTCGTTGGAACCATGATTCGAGAAAGTAAAAAATACGCTGAGAATTCGTTCTGGTTCACCAGTTTAGTTTCGAAACAATCCAATTTAAAAACTTTTTATAATATCTTAGAAGAGGTTGGAGCCTTCAGAACTGAAACAATTTCTATGGGCCAAGGAAATAAAACAAGTCGAATTTTAGCGTGGACTTTTTTACCAAAACCAGAGCAACACTTATGGAAAAAAGAGAGATGGTGAAAATACTTATTAGTCAATAGTTAAGTAACAATTATGATTTAATGTTTGCTGAATAATAAAAACCATCAAACCATCAAAACCATCAAACCATCAAAACCATCAAACCATCAAAACCATCAAATCATCAAAACCAACAAACCATCAAATCATCAAAAGCATCAAACAAAATGAACGTTTTAGGAATATCTTTAGAAGGAAGCACAGCGATCTTCAGCGCACTTGAAAAACAGGGTGATAACATAACGGATTTATCAGCTAATTTCAAAAAGGTAGAATTGAAAGATCATCTTGATTCGAATGAAGTTAAAGCGCTTCAAAGTACACTTCATGATTTATTCGATCAAGGTGAATTTGACCGCATAGGAATAATTAAACGTGGCACAAAAGGACGGTTTGCTGCTTCCGTAATTACGTTTAAAATTGAAGGATTAATTCAGTTATATAAAAAATGTGAAGTCGAATTTGTAGCATCTGCCACCTTAAAGGCGTTTTACAAAAAGAATACGAATTCGATTGTACCAAAGTACAGTTATCAAAAAACCGCAAACGGATTGGCTTTTTATCTTTTGAATCAAGTTTAGTTTAATTAGTTTTGCCTCATGCAAACAAATTCATTAGTAACTGGCGGAGCAGGCTTCATAGGCTCACATGTGGTTAATCACCTCATTGAAATGGGACACCACGTTATCGTTTTAGATGACCTATCAGGTGGATTTATAGAAAATATTCACCCAAACGCCGAGTTTTGCAAAGGCAGTATTTCAGATACTTTTCTAGTCAATGGGTTATTTGAAGAATATCAATTCGATTATGTTTATCATTTAGCCGCCTATGCCGCGGAGGGTTTAAGTCACTTTGTGCGTAAATTCAATTATCAAAATAACCTCGTTGGAAGCATAAATTTGATTAATGCAGCTGTGAATAATGGAGTGAAACGGTTTGTTTTTACTTCGTCGATCGCCGTATATGGAACCAATTATTTACCGCTTATTGAATCGCAAGTGCCGAACCCAGAAGATCCCTATGGAATTGCAAAATACGCCGTGGAAATGGATTTACGCAGCGCACATGAAATGTTTGGTTTGAATTATACGATTTTTAGACCACATAATGTCTATGGTCCAAATCAAAATATAGCCGATAAATACCGCAATGTGGTTGGCATATTTATGAAGCAAATTCTTGCTGATGAACCGCTCACTGTTTTTGGAGACGGGGAACAGAGCAGGGCTTTTTCTTTTATTGATGATGTGGCGCCATACATTGCAGAGTCCGTTCATTTAAAGGGTGCCGAAAATGAAATTTTTAATATTGGAGGTGGAATTCCTTTTACTGTAAATCAGTTGACCAAAGAAGTAATACGCGCTATGGATGCTGAGGTTGAAGTGAACTATTTGGAAGAAAGAAATGAAGCATTACATGCCTATGCGAGTCATGATAAATTCAAAAAAGTGTTCAATCCAGAGGAAGGTGTGAAACTAGACGTTGGTTTGGCTAAAATGGGCACTTGGGTAAAGCAGGATAAAAAGAAGGGCATAGAATTGGCAAAACAATTAGTAAAGCCAAATAAAAATGCAAAGGCGGTGAGAGAACTCAATATGCCGACTCCCAAAATAGAAATAGAAAAAAACTTACCAGCTTCATGGAAAAACAACCGCTAGTTTCAATTGTTATGGCGGCAAAAGACACTGCCCCATACATAGAAGAATGCTTGGATTCAATTTTGAATCAGACTTACGAAAATTGGGAATTAATAGCAGTTAATGATCATTCATCTGATGCTACTCCGGAAATTTTACGGGCCTATGCTGAAAAAGATGTACGCATTCGTTTTTTGAATAGCGATCGACCAAAATTGATTCCAACATTGCAAGTTGGTTATGCTGAGGTGAAGGGTGAATTGATCAATCGAATGGATTCAGATGACAGAATGCCCGATTATAAAATTCAGGTATTGGTGGATGAATGGATGAGTTATGGGAAAGGACATGTTATTGCAGGCGGCACGGAGCATTTTGTGGACGAAGGAGTAGTGGGAGATGGATTTTTGAAATATGAAAGATGGCTGAATGAGGTGGCTCGAACAAGTTCACATTATCAGCAAATCTATAAAGAGTGCGCCATTCCTTCGCATTGCTGGTTAATGCATAAGGATGATTTTGACTCCGTTCAAGCCTTTGATCCAATTATTTATCCAGAGGATTATGATTTATGTTTTCGGATGTATGCGAAAGGATTAACCATTATTGGAATTGACAAACTGTTGCACCATTGGCGGGATAGATCTGATCGAATTTCTCGGACTTGGGAGGAATATAAAGACAATCGGTATTTCGACATGAAACTGCGATTTTTTTATGAACTAGACCGCGAAAAAAAGCGCCCGTTGGTGCTTTGGGGGGCTGGCAGAAATGGGAAAGACATGGCAAAGTTAATTCAGTCCAACAATGATCAATTTCATTGGGTTTGTGATAATGGCCGGAAAATTGGTAAGGACATTTATGGTGTGATTATGGAACACTTTGACGCCGTTCCACAGTTAGAAAATCCACAAATAATGATTGTGGTTTCATCTCCAGATGGTAAAATTGAAATTCAAAAAGATTTGGACCGCTGGGGGAAAGTGCCTGTTAAGGATTATTGGTTTTTTGCCTAGGACATTAGATTTTTTTCACCGGGCTTCACAATCTTTCAAATTAATTATCTAACTTCAAAAGTTGAACCTATTGTCTTTCATCTTATGACTAATATCTATGAGCAAAGCGCTCTGATAACCATGAGTAAAGCAATCAAAACCTAACTTATGGCTACTTACGAAGAAGCGTACGAATCTTTTACAACAGAAATGAATAAAATTGGCATGCATCATCATGAAGAACTCTATCATGAAATTCTTAAATCACTTGGTGAATCAATCCACGATCGAGATGCGAATTTAGTGGCATGTGTGGTACTTCAGCTAAAATGGAACTGAATTCTTATTTTTACTTCGCTTGGTATTCCAAGGCCTCATAGGGTGTTTTTCCTTTAAAAGCTCCATGAGGTCTGCCGAAGTTATAAAATTCTTCCCATTGCTTTAACTTTTT
>CAJQHR010000021.1 GCA_905478225.1 uncultured Crocinitomix sp. | reverse complement strand
TATTTAATAAAAAGTAATCCTCGTAATTAACGACTTGCGTAAAAAAAATGCTGTCTTTCCTCAACAACTCTTCGGAACAACCGTCGCAAGGTGCAGGTTGAATACTGAATAATTTAAATAGATCAAAATATCGTTTAGGAACTGTTGCTGTGAATCGTTCTTTTTCCCACCATAATTTTCCGGTACGTTTGCGTTTCCATCTCACGCGGCGAATTGTAGCTTTTCCATCTTTTTGGGCGACTACGTAATAGAGATTGTCATAGTCAAAATCCCATTTTTCATTATGCTCTGATTCAATGTATATATAATTTCTTTTTTTCGCTTTGTAATTGTACGATAATTGTAGTGCGAGAGCACGTTTTCTTAAATGCTAAAACAGTTGGGGTCAATATTCTGAATCACTTCTGATTTGGGCTTTTTTTTGAGGTTTTTGATGAATAATCATTTCAACCTTCCGATTTTCTGCATCATTTAGTTTGGTGCCTTCTCCTTTCGCATAGGTCGCAGTGTAAACCTCTTCTGGAAATAGTTTTCTGCAATATTTCTCCACGGTTCTTGCACGCCTTTCTGACAATCACATATTACTTTTTACATTTCCTGTTGTGTCTGAAAAACCAATATATTGGATGGAGTCAACGGACAAATAGTCGTAGTCAATGAATAAATCATTTAAATTTGTTTTGAAATGATCTTTTATTTTCGATTTGTCTACATCAAAATAGATGGTTAACTTATCTTGTGCAGGACAGGGGTTAGAAAAAAATAGAAGAAGAATGATGAGAGTCCGCACAGCAATAAAAATAGTCGTTTTTATGAAAGGTTCATTGTAATATCAGTCGTAGTTAAAAACATTGGATTCTTTTTCTATCATAACGGATGCCTTGTAACCTTTTAAGGTGTAACGAGGAAAATTATTACTTTCCGGCCGCATCTTCTTTTTATGATTCCCAAGAAACCTTATCTTTGCCAAAAATTAAAACATCTGCTCCATGGCTGATAACATGATAACTGTACATATTGTTGATAGAGAAGGCGTAACCCATGATCTAGAAGCACCTACTGATATGAATATGAATATTATGGAGGTTTGCCGTGCATATGAATTGCCAGTTGAAGGGCGTTGTGGAGGAATGGCAATGTGCGCCACCTGTCAATGTTATTTGGAGTCGGAGACTGAATTACCGGAGCAGTCGGATTCTGAATTAGATATGTTGGATGAAGCATTTTTTGTCGAGGACAACAGTCGTTTAGGATGTCAAATTCATATTGCTGATGAGATTGATGGAATTGTATTGAGGTT
Organism: uncultured Crocinitomix sp.; assembly: GCA_905478225.1. Taxonomy (GTDB): domain Bacteria; phylum Bacteroidota; class Bacteroidia; order Flavobacteriales_D; family Crocinitomicaceae; genus Crocinitomix. The sequence goes on along the minus strand of CAJQHR010000021.1, from coordinate 62,923 downwards.
AGCGCCTGAAGGGAATTAATACCCAAAATTTTATTCGTGGTAAGTATTGTCTTTAACTGATGTTGATGAGGGATTTGCAATATAAAAGGGAATCACCTAGCCTGGTTTAAATAGAACAGAGACTGTGGACTGAGGCATTGATTATAAATCGAATCTGTTTTATTTTGAATTAATTTATCGTTTTCAAGAGTTATTTTTATAGCTTTAAGTTGCCTAAATACGTCAACATGAAAAATCTTATCAAATCAGTATTCATTTTATGTTTCATTACAAGCCTATCAACTTCTGCACAGGCCCAATTTTTTAAGCATGGTGCTGGTATTCAATTCGACTTTTTTCGTTTAAAGACTCTTATACAGATCTTACAGGTTCATGCAATCCGGTTTCTTTGACCGTTATCCCTGGCTTAACTTATAAGGCAAGTTTGTCAAGCTATGTAAGTAAAACGAGACACTTGCATATTATATTGGCCTCGTATCCTTTTGTCGGTTTATTTGCGAATTTAATTGATGCAAAAAAGCTTGTTTATGAAATACCTTTGTTAGTTGAATTCTTTTATGGTGATATTGATTATTTTGATGGTTTTAGTGGGATTAGGAGCTGCCTATGCCTACTCAGGAATTCCAGGTTTTGGGAATGTTAATATCTTTGGGCCTTAAATTGAAGGGGGTTTACAATTTCCTTTTGCGGGTAAAGTGCTTGCTGCGAAAATGGCATACACTTATGGCATAAACAAGCCAGAAGCGACTCTATTCCCCGATCGTACTTATTCTAAATCAGAGTGCGGAATCTTTTCCTTAGGTCTGAATTATATCTTTGGCGATTAGAATATAACCACAGAATAAATGATATTAACACTTTACTCAAACCTGTCAATAAAATATGACATTTTTAGCAACTATCTTCAATCTCAAACGTTCTTTAAATGTAGGATAATATGATTTAATAAAAATGAAATTACTCGTACAAATTTTAGCATTCATAATCTTCTCGCAAACGGTGTTTGCACAAGAGGATATTTCTTTATTTTCTCCAGTTGATGAATCGATCAAGGAGGAGTTGGACTTAGGCCTAATTGATGATTACGCGCTGCTCAATGTTGATGACCTGAAGTGGAATAATGTACTCAATGATCATCCAAGTAGTATTTCATTATCCATTCCATTTAAAGACGAGATTCTTGTTTTTATATTAAATGAGGCTGATTTATTTAGACCTGATTTTAGAGTGAAAACTGCATCAGGACTTGAATATGATTATGTTTCTGAATCAAAAAGTATTTTTTATCAAGGAGTAGCCGTTGGGTATGAGAACTCTCATTTTGCATTTAGTGTGCTGAATAACGAAATTATTGGCGTAGGATCTATTCCTGGAATTGGAGATATTAATTTAGGTAAACTTCCCGATCACGAATATTATATATTGTATGCCGAGCCAGCGATAGACGGTCAAAACTCTTTCGAATGCGCAACAACTGATTTTTATGAAGAATCTCCAAACCTCAAACCATCCGGAGATAGAACTGTAGTAGAAGATTGTTCAAGCATATATTTTGAAGTAGACTACGATATTTTTTTAAACAAAGGTGGCGTAACAGAATCTGCTGATTATATGATGGCACTTTTTAATGAAATACAATTCTTATTTGAATTGGATGATATGACCATTTATATTTCTGAGATGAAAGTTTGGGATGAAATAAGTCCTTATTATTTAGAAGGTGATACTGGAATATTATTGGATTTATTTGGGTCAACCACGACAATTTGGGAGGGTGATTTAGGACATTTAGTCACCATTTCTGCAGGCGGAGGATTAGCTTGGGTAAATGTTTATTGTAATCCAAATCAAGCCATTCGAAAAGCAGTAAGCGGTATCTCACCAACTTTTGCAGCAGTGCCTATTTATTCTTGGTCGGTTGAGGTAATTTCGCATGAAATGGGTCATAATATGGGCTCGCCACATACACATGCTTGTTTTTGGAATGGTGATGGCACAGCTATTGACGGTTGCGGACCAGATGCTGGTTTTGACGAAGGTTGTGTAGGCACGCTTCCACCACTTGGTGGAACAGTCATGAGTTATTGTCATTTAACTGGCGTAGGAATTAATTTAGGCTTTGGTTTTGGGTTACAACCAGGTACTTATATGCGAAATAACATCATTGCAGCTGATTGTCTTGAAAGTTGTGATTTACAGGTGATGGACATTCAAGTAACTGGAGGTTCGTTAACAGCCACATGCGAGAATAGCCCATTTTTTGGTGAAATGTCGGTGATTAATAATGGAAATGAAAGCATGACTTTTTTTACTGGTAATGTCTATTTGGACGGTGTGTTAACAGAGACGTTTGTCTGGACTGGCTTAATTTTAGAAGGGGAAGAGGGTACGTTTTCTCTACCAAGTTTCTCATTGCCTTTAGGGTCGTATGTGATGACGATTGAGTTAGAATTTCCTGATGGATATGAAGATGAAGATATGTCTGACAACTCCATCACTTATCCGTTTGATGTTACCCCTTTTCCAGAGGCAGACTTTACACCAGAACCAGATAATTTACTTTCCTATCAGGCAGTCACTAATATGAATAACCATACCACTGGAGCGGTGAGTTATGAATGGGATATGGGAGACGGAACTACGGGTATTATCGCCACAAATCCAACGCATACGTATCCTTTTGAATACGGTGGTTATTATGAGGTTGTGTTATTAGCGACTTCGGCGTTTGGTTGTGTGGATACCACTTATGGTTATGTACTTGTTGCTGGGGTTAACATTTATTATATTCCGAATACATTCACGCCAGATGGTGATAGTTTTAATGATGTGTTTTTACCAGTCTTTGCGGCAAATTTAGATATTTATGATTACTATATGGTTGTTTACAATCGTTGGGGCGAGGTGATGTTTGAATCCTTTGATGTAGCAACAGGTTGGGACGGTAATTATGGAGGTCGTGGTGTTGTAAATGACGGTGTGTACGGTTGGAAAATTCAATTCGGTGACCTAAGCAGTGATAAAAAACATACCATTTCTGGACATGTGACAGTCTTGCGTTAATCTACTTTAAATCTTCTGGAATAAGACAAACAGGTATAGGTACCATTTTATGTTCGTTAGCACGATTAAAGCTTCTGTAAATCTTTAATACTTCACGCTCGCGTTCGCCTAAATGTTCTTCCGTTGCATTTGAGTTGGCGTTAAATTGCATTGCCCATTCTAATTCAGGATAGGTAGCGCCAATTTGCCCTTCATCTGTACGCTCATCTTTCCACAATCCATCTGTGGGCTGTGCTTCTTGAATTGAGCTAACAACGCCGAGTATTTTTGCAAGCGAAAACACTTCCGTTTTGTTTAAATCGGCAATCGGACTCAAATCCACTCCACCGTCACCGTATTTTGTGTAAAAGCCTACCCCAAAATCTTCTACTTTGTTTCCTGTTCCGGCTACTAGAACACCGTTTGCTTGTCCTACAGCATAAAGCGTGGTCATGCGCAAGCGTGCACGTGTGTTCGCCATTGAAAGCCCGTGCGAATTTGATTCGCTAGGCAATACTTCTTTTAATGTTTCAAAGGTGTCAGTGAGATTAATGGAGTAGTGGCGCACATTGTCAAATTGGCTTTCTAAAAATTGAATGTGCTCCAATCCACGGTTCACTTCGTTTTGGTTTTGGTGAATGTTCATTTCAACACAAATCACCTCTAAGCCAGTTTTGGCGCATAAAAAAGAAGTAACGGCGGAATCAATTCCGCCACTAATTCCAATAATAAATCCCTTTGATCTTGCATTCACCGCGTAGTCTTTCAACCAGGCAGTAATGTGATTAATTACTTTTTCGTAATCCATCTAATTTTTTCTTAGAACAATAATCCAAATTTGATTTCAATAATATGCTGCGGATTATTTTTGATGTCTAAGTTTGAATATTCATAAGTACCAGGAGCTGATGCGTTTTCAACTTTGTCAACTAGATGACTTGAGTTTTGATATAAAGAAGGTGTAATTCCATAGTTGAATCCAATTTCACTGTATAAGAAAGTACTTCCAGTAAAATTCCACTCAGCTCCACCATAAATACCAATTCCCATTCTTACTTGAGCCAATCCTTTTTTCAATGTTACTGGTTTCATATTTTCTTGTGTTCTAGATGTTAACGGCTCAATCGCTGTAAATGAACCATCCACCGGATCATAATCCGCGTTGTAACCTGTGTCATCCATTCTAACGCCCGCTAAAATACTAGTTCTTAAACCAAACTTCCCGTAGTACTTGAATTGTCCAATCATATTTGTTTGGAATTTCAAGAAAAGTGGAATCGTCACATATTTTGCACGAAATTTTCTTTCTTGTAAAAGAAATGCAGTCGGATCGCTGAAATCCTTCACCGCTCCAGTGCCATCATCATTCGATTCATATTTTTGAATGTCAGTATCCGAGTATGCATAAAATACATCACCTAAAACTGTATTTGTATTGTCACCGTAATTCAATGTAAATAATTCTAAATCAAATTGAATCCCACTAGCAAGACCTATATTTTCATTAAACATATAGTTTCCGCCAACTCCAATAGTAAAGCCGTTTCCAATACCATTTCTTTCAATTTTCGTCGTTTGAATTTTAGTCCAATTAAATGTTGGTCCTAGCACTAATCCAATTTGAAATTTCTTATCTTGTGCGTTTGCTCCAAAAGCAAATCCTGCAATTAATATCAAGGGAAGTAACTTTTTCATAATTTTGCAATTATTATTTTACAATTTTGTAACAATAATAAGAAATTATCACCAATGAAGAATAAAATAGCTGCAATTATCTTCTTGTCTTTAGTCGGGGCGTCATGTTCTACCGATAAGTTGGATGTTGATGTCTCCGCTATTGAACTTGATTTGAAATTCGATCGATTCGAGAAAACTATGTTCGAGGGTGAATCTCCGGAGCAAATGACGGAGATTAATGCGGACTTGATTGAACGCGGTGGTGAATTGTATGAGTTCTATGTTTATGATATGCTCCGTTCAGGATCTGTTTATGATGATTCAATAGGGCATTACTTATGGTATTTTGTCAGTGATAGCATGATGCAAATGGTGAATTCTGATTTAGAAGTCGAATTCAATGACTTTACGGGTGTAGAGGATCAATTGACAGCTGCTTTTAAACACCTAAACTACCATTTACCAAATGAACCCGTTCCTAATAAAATAATTACTTATAATTCAGCCTATAGTTATGGTGTTATTTCAACAGATTCTGTGATTGGACTTGGTTTAGAGATGTTTTTAGGGCCAGAAAACCGAATTGTTAAAGAAATTCGATTTCCAGTGTATATGAAAGAAAAAATGCGCCGAGAATACTTGCCCGTTGATGTCGCTCAAAGTTGGTTGACAGCAAATGTGGTAGGAGATGATCGTGGTGAAACGTTCCTTTCAAGCATGATTTATTTTGGAAAATTGATGTATATTATGGAAGCCATGATGCCGGACGCAGACAAACATTTAATTGCACGATATACGGCAGAAGAGTATGATTATGCCATGGCAAGTGAATACAGCATTTGGCAATATTTAATTGACATGGATTGGCTTTATTCAGTAGATATGAAAGTGCAACTGCGCTTTTTTGAGGAAGCACCAACTACCGTTGGAATTGATGATTCTCCAGGAAGAACAGGTCAGTTTATGGGATGGCAAATGGTGCGCTCTTATATGAAAGCGAACGAAGAAGTTACCGTTGAAGATTTATTGAATGAAACAAACGAAACAAAAATTTTAAAAGCATACAAACCAAAAGAGAATGAGTAATCTAAAAAAGTCAAATATCAATATTGAGGTATTGACGAACGAAAATAATTTACCTGAAAAAATCAAATGGTCCGCAAAAGAAGGTGGAGTAGAAGAAGCTACAGCAGAAGCAATGTTCTTGGCCCTTTGGGATAAAAAACAAAACGCCGCAATGCGTATTGACCTGTGGAATAAAGAGTTTAATACAGATGATATGAAAAAGTTCATGCATCAAACTTTATTGACCTTAGCCGATTCATTTGAACGTGCAACAGGCGAGAAAAACATGTCTGAAGACTTAAGAGATTATTGTCATCATTTTGCGGACAAGATGGGGATTTTGCCTCCTTTGAGTTAAGCAACTTCTGTTGAGTACCTGATCAGGTTCGGGTTATTATAGAAGAATAATCCTGCTCACAGAGTTCATAATCCCGTTCTACCGAAGAATAACTATAAAACTACTGGGAATTGTGTACTGATTTTGTTCATCATTATTTCATGTGGAATAACAGAAAGCGATAAGCAGCTTGAAAAAGATGCCGTTATTTCTGAGGTGTTGGATACTTTGGAGTTAATGTATGTGGCTTATGCTTGTGACTGCCAGAAATGGGTGATCGAGCATGATTATGAGGCATATTACCGAGGGGAAAGAGGGCAGGGTGTATTCGATTTGGATCAATATGGATATTATATTGAACCGGGCATCCCTGGAATGAAAGAGATTCCGTATTCAGGTCGCATAAGATTTTACGGGAAACTAAGGTCAAATAATGACTGGCCAGCAGATGCAGATTTTATAGATGATGATCCACCGAAAGGTAAGGTTTTCACCTATTATCATTTCGAGAAATTGTAAGAGAAAAAACAATTATGCAATCAAATCCGTTGAGCAGCTCCTGATTATTTTCGACGTGTAATCCTTTGCCTAAAAAAACGTAACTATTTCACTGAATAATCAACCGTCTGGTTGATCTCGTCGATATACGCCAATAGTTCTTCTTTTCCTTCAGAACTTACAGATGAAGTGATGAAATAAGGCGGCATTTCTTCCCATACTTTCAACATCTCCGTCTCATATAATTTAATGGACTTTTTCTGTTCGCTTTTTTTCAGCTTATCAAACTTGGTGAAAATCATAGAGAATGGGACGCCATGCTCACCTAGCCAAATCATAAAATCTAAATCAATCTCTTGCGGTTTATGACGGCTATCCACCAAAACAAAAACATTGGTCAAATTTTCACGTGTGGTCATGTAGCGTGAAATGAATTTTTGAAACTGTTCACGTGCATTGTGATTGACTTTGGCATAACCGTATCCTGGTAAATCCACCAAATACCATTCTTTATTAATTAAAAAGTGATTGATCAGCCGAGTTTTCCCTGGCTTACTTGAAATTTTTGCAAGGCTCTTGTTGTTGGTCAACACATTGATCAATGATGATTTACCAACGTTCGATCTTCCAATAAATGCATATTCAGGCATATTCGGTTCAGGACATAAACGAAGATCAGTATTACTGATGACAAATTCTGCTTGCTTAATTCTCACAATTCAATTTTTTACAAAACTAAATGGAATTAATGAAAAACGGGCGGAATTAGTCTTTTTTCGGAATCACGCCTGTTATTTCACTCCTATTAATCGTGACACGATTCAGAATATGGTAGTCGGCTTCAAAAGTGGTGTCAAATTTATAACGTAACGAGAACATGCATGCGCAGGAGCAAAACCCACCGTATGAAGTATAAACAAGATTTAAGGTGTCATTTCCAACAACCTCTGCTTCACCTAAAAAGTTGTGGCAACAATTTGCAATCACTTGTACGTCAATTGTGAGTGTGTCTGAGTCTCTTTTAACTTCAATGAATTTTGGATATTCCACAAAAGTACTTTGATGGGTGGTGTTATTACAGTCCTAGATTATTTCAAGACTTATGGGCTCCAAGCCTTTATTCAATAGACTAATCATTTTGTTTGAATAAGGAAGGAAGGTTGTTCCTGCGAGCACTTGATCAGAACTTTGCCCCGCCTGAATAAAAAGCGTGTCTATTTCAAATTCGCCATCACCAACGGTTCTTTTTAGAAAAACAGAATCCTTATCTGAAGTTTGTCCAAAGCCATTCGTTATGATTGAAAATCCAAAGGTTATTATAAGTGCGAGTCTAAGCATATGATGTTAATTCCACAATCCATCCCTTAAAATCAGAAAAAAACAAGCAACATCCATCATAGGAGTGTTTAAGGTCAATAAATCATTTTTTATCTAGTATCAAGAACGAACAACTAAGAGCGAAGCGATCTAATATTCACAACCAAAGCGTAAGGACATTCAAAACCTCGAAATGCCCGACCTAAAATAACCCGTTAATCTCCGCGTCAATTGAATGAATGATCTTACCTAAATCATCCGCGTTTTCATGGAAGTTATTTCCATCCACATCAATTACAATCAATTTCCCTTTATCGTAAGTAGAAATCCATGCATCATAGCGCTCGTTCAAACGCTTTAAATAATCCAATCGAATGCTTTCTTCATAATCTCGTCCTCTTTTTTGAATTTGGTTCACCAAAGTTGGAACGCTTGCCTTTAAGTATATCAACACATCTGGCGCCGAGATAAATGATTCCAACAAGTTGAATAATGAAAAGTAATTTTCAAAATCACGTGTCGTCATTAAGCCCATTGAATGCAAGTTCGGTGCAAAAATATAAGCGTCTTCATAAATCGTACGATCCTGAATCACATTTTCAGACGTTGTTTTTATTTCTTGAATTTGCGTAAAACGGCTATTCAAATAATAAATCTGTAAATTAAAAGACCAACGTTGCATGTCTTCATAGAAATCATTCAGGTAAGGGTTTTGTTCCACATCTTCATAATGTGTATCCCAGCCGTAATGTTTCGCTAGTAACTGTGTGAGAGTAGTTTTTCCGGATCCGATATTTCCTGCTACCGCTATATGCATATTATTGGTTTTAAATTCAGAATTATAAAAGTAGAAATAATATTCATTTAAGTCAGACCAAAATTAATTCTTTTGAAAAAAAAAATTAGAATGGATAATTGCCCTTAAATTCGCAGCGCAATGACAAACGAAAAACGTTCATGGATCCTTCTAATTTTGCTCTCTCTAATTTGGGGGAGCTCTTTTATTTTAATGAAGAAAAGCATGGTGCCTGTTGGTGATGAAACTGTCATGGGGCCATATCAGGTAGGTTCTTTGCGCATTTTTTTTGCAGGTCTCGTCTTAATGCCAATCGCTTTGCGTCATTTAAAGTACTTAAAAACAGAGGTGTTTTGGTGGTTGTTGCTTGTTGGTACGGCTGGAAATTTAATTCCGGCGCTCTTATTTACCTTAGCCGAAACCAAGATTAACTCGTCTTTAGCGGGTGTTTTGAATATGGGAACCTCCTTTTTTGTGGTATTAATCGGTGTGGTTATTTATAAGAGCAAACCGAGTAGGGCGCAGTTAGCGGGTTTAATCATGGGGGCATTTGGCCTGTATCAAATATTAAAAGTCCAACTCGACTTTGAGAGTGGCACCCTGTTATATGCAAGTTTTGTGTTGGTTGCTACGTTTTGTTATGGGGTAGGTTTAACTACGATTAAGTTTAAATTGAATACGGTGTCGCCAGTGGTTATCACTTCGTTATCTTTCTTCATTATTACATTTCCTGCTTTGGCCATTGGACTATATACTGACGCTTTTACACCAATCATGAATCATCCAGATGGATTAACGTCCTTGGGTTATTTGATCGTATTAAGTGTTTTAGGTACAGCTTTTGCAGTTTTTATCTTTACAAAATTAGTGTCTATTTCAAGTCATATTTTTGCCACAGGAGTTACTTATCTTATTCCTGTTGTGGCCGTTTTTATTGGACAATTTACAGGTGAAAAATTTGATCTTTACAACCTCATTTGGGTGGCTGTAATTTTGATTGGAGTTTACCTTATGAATAAAAAAAGGGCCTCAGTTGCAAATAAAACTGTTTAAGCCCTTGTTTTCTAAATTAAATCCCTAATTTTGTCGTCCGAAAATAAGTTAAATAAATAGAAAATTTGTTATGTACGCAATTGTAGAAATAGCAGGCCAACAGTTTAAAGTTGAAAAAGACCAGCAGATTTTCGTCCACAGATTAGAAGGTAATGAAGGAGCCAAAATGGACTTCGATAATGTTCTTTTAATCGACAACGACGGAAAAGTGAATGTAGGCGCCCCAGCTATCGAAGGAGCTAAAGTATCAGCTTCGGTGGTAAGACACCTTAAAGGAGATAAAGTAATCGTTTTTAAGAAGAAAAGACGTAAAGGTTACAAAAAGAAAAATGGTCACAGACAGTATTTGACTGAGATCAAGATTGAAAACATTAAAGGATAAAAAACTAAAGTTCTGTTTACAGAACAATAATATTTAATATTATGGCACATAAGAAAGGAGTCGGTAGTTCGAAGAATGGTAGAGAATCAGAATCGAAACGTCTTGGGGTTAAGATTTTTGGTGGACAAGCTGCTATCGCAGGAAACATCATTATCAGACAAAGAGGAACGAAACATCACCCAGGTGATAATGTTGGAATTGGAAAAGACCATACATTATATGCGTTAACTGATGGGTTAGTTGCATTCAAGAAAAAAGCAAACAACAGATCTTTTGTATCTATTATCCCTTTTGAAGAGGATGTAGTGTTAGAAGCAAAGAAAGCACCTGCTAAAAAAGCGCCGAAAGCGGCACCGGTTTCTGAAGCTCCAAAAACTGAAGAGGCAGTAAAAGAAACTACTGCTCCAGAAGTAAAAGCTCCAAAAGCTGAAAAGAAAGCAGCTCCAAAAACAAAAGCTACGGACAAACCAGATAAATTAAATAAAATTGAAGGTGTTGGGCCGAAATTAGCATCTGTTTTAGTTGACGGTGGATTAGCTACGTTTGCAGCTGTTGCAGCGGCATCTGTTGCTGATATCCAAAAGATACTTGACGAAGCTGAAGGAAACTATGCTAGATTTTCTCCAGATACTTGGCCACAGCAAGCAAAATTAGCTACTGAAGGTAAGTGGGATGAATTGAAAGAATTGCAAGATAACTTAGACGGCGGAAAAGCTAAATAAGTTTGCTCAAAAATAATACCTATTGAAAGATAGGTTGGAACTCCTTTTGGTATTTTGCTGAAAGGAGTTTTTTATTGTCAGGTATGACCAAAATCCTAATGACATTTTATATTTTTACACAAAAACAAAACCAATGTTAGAAATAACAAGAATCAGAGAGAATAAAACGGAAATTATTGAGCTATTGAAGCTTCGTAATATGGATGCAGCCGCGCAAATTGAAAAAATAATTGCAGTTGATGCTGATTGGCGTTCAAATAAGCAAAAGCAAGATTCTTTATTGGCGGAGTCAAATGCACTAGCCAAAGAAATTGGTCAATTGTTTAAGCTGGGGAAACGAGAAGAAGCCGAGGAAGCAAAAAAACGTGGTGGAGAAATTCGCGACGAAGAAAAAAAGCTGGATGAAGTAGTGGGTAAATTGGCAGATGAGCTACAAAGTTTACTCTATGAAATTCCAAATGTTCCACACTCATCTGTGCCTTTAGGGAATTCAGACGAGGACAATGTGAAAATATCTGAAGCTGGCGAAATTCCAACAGTTGGTGCAGATTGGATTCCCCATTGGGAATTGGCTAAAAAATATGATCTCATTGATTTTGATATGGGCGTAAAAGTAACGGGTGCTGGTTTTCCATTTTATATGGGCAAGGGTGCCAGATTGCAACGTGCATTAATTAATTTCTTTTTAGACGAAGCAAGAGACGCTGGTTATAAGGAAGTAATTCCTCCTTTTCTAGTGAACGAGGCTTCTGGATATGGCACGGGACAATTGCCAGATAAAGAAGGGCAAATGTATCATGATGCGCAGGGTGATTTGTACTTGATTCCGACTGCAGAGGTGCCATTAACCAATATGTATAGAAATGTAATGTTGGCGGAAGCTGATTTACCGCTTAAAACAACCGCATACACACCCTGCTTCAGAAGAGAAGCTGGATCATACGGGAGTGATGTGAGAGGTTTAAACCGATTGCACCAATTTGATAAGGTAGAAATTGTCCGTGTGGAACATCCTAATCAATCATATGCAGTGTTGGATCAAATGGTCGCATATGTGCAAGGCTTATTGACTAAATTAGGCTTACCTTATAGAACTTTAAGATTGTGCGGCGGTGATTTAGGCTTTACTTCAGCTTTGACCTTTGATTTGGAGGTGTATTCTGCTGCTCAAGACAAATGGTTGGAGGTGAGCTCAATTTCGAATTTTGAAACTTACCAGGCTAATCGTTTAAAGTTGAGATTTAAGGGTGCTGATAAAAAGAAAAGCTTAGCGCATACGTTAAACGGAAGTGCATTGGCGTTGCCGCGAATTATGGCGGCTTTATTAGAAAATAATCAAACGTCAACTGGCATTAATATTCCAGAAGTGTTGGTGCCTTATACTGGTTTTGATAAGATATAATGTTTGTAGAATGAGAGGATTGAATCGCGTAACGAAGTTTGTTTTTTTACTTATTGTAATACCAATAATGGCTGTTTCTTGTGACCCTGAAAAGGAGTTTAAAACAGAAATAAGTGAAATCGATCAGCATTTGGCTGAAATCGATAGTTTGGAAAATATTTTAGATGGAATAGATTTTGATAGTCTAAAGTTGATGGTGGAGCATGTAAAACGAAATGAAGCGGAAATTAAGCGCATGTATACGCCTGATACGTTGAATGAAGAATTCGGACGTCAAATGAATGATTGTAAGGCCATCCGTAAAAATTTGGGCAACATAGGGAAGGATCAATCGCTCTACGGGGATGAGTTGAATGCAATTAAGCATCAGCTTATTGACTTGCAAACAGATGTTAAAAATGGCGTATTGAATAAAGAACAATTGACTGAATATCTTGCCGTTGAAAAAGCGGCTTTGGATAAGGTGAGTTTGTCTTTTGGCACCTTTTATGCAATGGTTTCTGCTGAACGTTATCGTTACCAAGTTGTTGTACCTAAAGTAGATGAATTTATTGAAGGCTTGAAAATGACAAATGACCAATTGGACTAGATATATCAGATTATTTATATTCGGATTAATGCTTGCATTAATTCAGCCAGCTTATGGTCAACCTCGAGATAATGATACGAAGTTAGCGGGACATTATTTCACGAAAGGACAATTTGAAAAAGCTGAAATCTATTATGAGAAGTCATTTAAGAAATATGATTCTCAATTGTATTTCGACAGATATTTTCTTTGCCTTTTTTATCAAGAAAAATTTAGCGAAGCAGAAAAATTAGTTTTGAAGCGTATCAAACGAGATCCTTACACAATAGGGAATCAGTTTAAATTGGCAGATGTCTATAAAGAGACCGATCGGGAGGTTGAAGCCGATAAAATTTACGAAGAATTAATTCAAGATGTAAAACCCATTCAATCACGTGTAGATAAATTAGGAGAAACTTTTCAAAATAAAGGCATGTACGATTACGCCTTGCAAACTTTTCTAAGAGGACGTAAAATAATGAAAAAGGGGTATGGGTTCCAATTGGAATTGGCCTCCTTATATTCTCTTTTGAATCGTCCTTCTGATATGATTGAGGAGTATTTAAACCTCTTGGATTATAGTCCAGTTTATGTCAGAACAGTCCAAACTTATTTATCGCGCGTAGTTGATTTTGAAACCGATACTGAATTGGTTGAAATGTTGCGCGAAGAGATTTTACTTAAGGTTCAAAAAAATCCAGACCAAGAAGTGTACAACGAAATGTTTATATGGTATTATTTGCAGAAAAAAGAATTTACTGGCGCCGTGATTCAGGCCAAAGCATTGGATAAGAAAAAAGATGAAAACGGAAGGCGTGTCTTAGAAATTGGCCATGTTTGCCAAGCAAATGGAGCTTACCGTCAAGCCATGAAAGCATATCAGTATGTAATTGATTTGGGTAGTAAATACCCGAATTATCATATAGCCGTGCAAAGTAAATTATCGGCTGAATTTGAAGAACTCACCCAACGCAAATCATTTACAAATGAAGAAATTGCAGAAGTAGCGCAAGATTTTGAGGCCGCTTTGGTTGATATGGGTAAAAGTCCCCGCAGTTTAGGCGTAATGGAGCAATTGGCGAGAATTTATGCATTTCATTTGAATGATACTGATAAAGCCATGAATTTGGTGAACGAAAGCCTGGAATTGCCAGTAAATAAATCAGATGTGGCTCGGCTTAAAATAATAAAAGGCGATATTTACGTTGTTTCAAATGACATTTGGGAAGCCTCACTGCTTTACATGCAGGTTGAAAAGGCAAATAGCGAAGATATTATAGGGCATGAGGCCAAGTTTAAAAATGCCAAAGTATTTTATTATGATGGTGAGTTCGATTATGCCAAAGCACAATTGGATGTTTTAAAAGCTTCTACAAGTAAATTAATTGCCAATGATGCCATGCAGTTATCACTGCTTTTACAGGATAATTTAAGTGTAGACACCGCTAAGGCTCCGGTTCAATTATACGCAAATGCAGATTTATTATTGACGCAAAACAAGTTCGACGAAGCCATAGCCATATTGGATAGTTTGGAACGTGGCTACCCTTTTCACAGTATGGTAGATGAAGTGCTTTTTAAGAAAGCAGAAATTTATGAAGGGCAGCAAAAATGGACTCAGGCGGTTGAATTATATGTGGTGGTAGTTGAATCTTATGCCCACGATATTCTAGGAGATGATGCGGCAATGCGCCTAGCAAGAATCTACGAAACAAGATTAGATAATCGCGAAAAAGCGGCTGAATATTATAAAATGATTCTCTTCGAATTTAGTGGAAGCCTATATACGGCAGAGGCTCGGGAAAAATATCGTAATATTGTAGCCGAGTTTAATTAAACTGTTTCTCTTCGAAATAGTGGTATCAACCAATTAATTATGTCAGAAGAAAAAATGCAAATTATTTACAATGTCACCATTTCCGTTGATGTTGAGAAAAGCGAAGAATGGCTGGCTTGGATGAAAGAAGTTCATATTCCAGATGTAATGAATTCAGGTTTTTTTATAGAATCGAAGATTTCAAAAGTAATCGGGCATGAAGAAGGCGGTAAAACCTTTGCAGTTCAATACCTCTGTGAAAACATGGCGACTTACGAGCAGTATCAGACTGAGGCGGCACCAGCATTACAAGAACATCATACCAAACTTTTTGGAACAAAGACTGCTGCTTTTAGAACTATCCTACGCGTTCACCAGAGCTTTTAGAAAATGATTGTTAAACCAAAAAAACACCTCGGACAACACTTTTTAAACGATAAAACGGTGTGTACGCGCATGACGGAAGCTTTGGAAGGTACTGGTTATGAATTTAAGTCGGTGTTAGAAGTAGGACCAGGAATGGGTGCGCTTACTGAACCACTGCTCGAATCAAAGGAATTTGTAACACATGTAGTTGAAATTGATTCGGAATCGGTGGTTTATCTGAAAGCAAATTTTCCAGCCTTGGGTGATCGCATATATGAAAAGGATTTTTTGCATTCGGACTTAACCGATATAATGGGCACTGATTCCTTCGCTGTTGCAGGTAACTTTCCGTATAATATTTCTACCCAAATTCTTTTTAAAGTACTTGAAAATAAGGATCAAATCCCCCTTGTTGTCGGGATGTTTCAAAAAGAAGTTGCTGTGCGAATTGCTGAACCACCGGGTTCTAAAAAACATGGAATTACCAGTGTTCTCCTTCAGGCTTATTACGATATTGATTACCTCTTTACTGTTCCACCTGAGGTGTTTACACCACCACCAAAAGTTGATTCGGGCATCATCATTCTAAAACGGAACCAAACTAAAAAGTTAGATTGTGATGAGGGGCTTTTTAAACGCGTGGTAAAAATGGCCTTTAATCAACGCCGTAAAACACTTAGAAACTCCCTGAAAGCAATGATTAATGAGTATGATTTTCCATATCAAGAGTATGCTGAATTATTTGCTCGAAGACCAGAATCATTATCAGTACAAGAATTTGTGATGCTTACAAATCTATTTGCGAATGCTGAAAAGACTACCAATATTGAACTTTAGCGATATTTTTATATCGTTGTTAGTAACCAATTTGTATCTTAATACCGTATATAAGGTTAAATGAAAAAACAGTTCATCACTATACTCCTACTATTCTTTTGCATAAGCGGATTTGCGCAAGCATGGAAAACAGTGCGTCATGAAGTTTATTTTGGAGTAGGTGCCTCAAAATTTTTAGGAGATTTGGGTGGAGCAAAAGGAATTGGTACGCATGGGATTAAGGACTTAAAACTGCGAATGACACGACCAATTGTAATGTTGGGTTACAAATACATGTTGAATCAATATTTTTCTGTAAAGGGAAGCTTGATTTGGAGCTTATTGAACGGTGATGATGCCGTTACAAAAAATGACATCAGAAATAATCGTAATTTAAGTTTTCGATCTAATATTGGCGAAGTTGCCAGTTATATTGAATATTCCCCATACGCCGATAAAGTTTATCCACGTTATAAACTAAAAGGAGTTCGAGGAAATAAAGCATTTTCATTATCTCCGTATTTTTTTACTGGGATAGGCTTAAAACTTTTCAATCCTAAAGCCAATTATAATGGAAGTTGGGTTGCTTTGCAACCATTAGCAATAGAGGGACAAGGTTTAGCTGGCCGCCCTGATAAATACAAAAGAGTAACCATATCTTTCCCAATTGGTGCAGGAGTAAAATATCACATTGATAAACAGCTTGCGTTGAGTTTTGAATTGAGCTTAAGATATACTATGTCAGATTATATAGATGATGTAAGTACATCTTATTATTTGCCAAGTGAAATAGCAAGCACAGGTGCAGTTGCTGCAACACTCTCAGATAGATCTATAAATCCTGCGCTAAATGGCGTAATAGAATATCCAGATGGAAGAAATAATTATTTGCAACGCGGCGACCCAAGATGGAATGATGCGTATATGTTCGGGATTTTTCTATTCACTATCGATTCATCAAAGGACAAACGTTCATACCTAAATTCTAAAGCAATATGCGCGTTTTATTAGTCGCATTGTTTTGCGCTACATTAAGTTCAACAGGTTTTTCGCAAGGATTTAAAACTTCGGCGGAGGCTGGTTTTTTTGGTGGCGGATCTTATTATATTGGAGATATTAATCCTGGAAAACATTTTATTCATAGCAAGTTGGCCTATGGAGGCATTTTCAGATATAACCTATCTACTCGACATTCATTGCGCTTTAATGTAACCTATGGAAACGTTTATGGGCAGGATGAAAAGAGTGCAGACCCTAGACATATTGACCGTAATTTAAGTTTCAAAACACAAGTGCTTGAATTTGCCTTCGGATTTGAAATTGATCTATTTAAGTATCGTATTAATGATATGAAATATCCCATCAGTCCTTATTTCTTTTATCAATTTGCCTACACACGAATTAATCCAAAAGCTGAATTTAACGGAATTGATTATGCTTTGCAGCCATTGGCAACAGAAGGGCAGGGGTCAGGGCTGCCGGGTACAAAAACGAATAGATACAGTTTGAATCAATTTACAGTTCCATTGGGGATAGGTTTAAAATTTAATCTAAAAAAACGCGTAGCCATGTCAATTGAATATGGAATACGTAAAACATTTACTGATTATATTGATGACGTTTCAGGGAATTATTTAGACAGTGATGTGGCAACAGGATTAAACGGTCCCCTTTCTGCGCAATTATCAGACAGAAGTTTATCTTCCGGAAGTAAAGCTGGCTTAAACCGTGGAACATCATTAAGTAAGGATTGGTATTCATTTTATGGCGTCATGTTAACCTTTAAGCCATTTAAAAAAGATATTTGCGAAATGCGTGGCTGGCGATAATTCATCTCAGCTTAATTCCAAGTTTCAAAATCTTCATAGGGTACATTTCATTATAGAGATGATTGTGTCTTTCAATAAAAGAGAATAAAGCACAACTCTAAACTCCATTCGAAGGTGTGAGTTTGTTATAACCTTGAATGGCATTCAGTCTGAAATTGATTTGAGAATGTGCCGAGAAGCCTTTTTTGGTACTTTTGGTTGGCTGTTGAGCATGTCGACTTACGAGCAAAAAGTTCGAATCCAAAGCCATAATTAGGTGACGAGTAATTGAAATGTTTGATTTTAAGAATTATCGGCTAATAATCACAACTTTTAACCTTGAGTCAATTTACTGCGGTATTCGACAATAATACACATTCTATCACGTTTATAGACCTGATGAACGTGCAGCAAATGGGAAATAATAGCAATTGGTTGAAGCAAACCATTGTATTCACTTTGTTTACAATAATTTCAACTTTCTCTTGGGGACAAGCCTATAAAACATCTACTGAAATTGGTGTTTACGGAGGAGGCTCTTATTATATTGGAGATTTAAATCCGAATAAACATTTTGTGAATAGCGAACCAGGTTTTGGCTTGGTATATCGTTATAATCTTTCTACGCGTCATTCTGTTAGAGCAACAGCGTTTTATGGGAATGTTTATGGAGATGATGCAGAAGGTAAAACGGAGGCACAAGTCAATCGAAATTTGAATTTCAAATCAAGTATAATGGAATTGGCGGTTGGTTATGAGATTAACTTGTTTAAATACCGCATTAAAGATATGCGCTATCCCATTAGTCCATATTTCTTTTATCAAATGGCATACACGCGCATCAATCCAATGACAACGTATAATGGTAATGACATTGCTTTACAGGTATTAGGTACAGAGGGACAGGGGACAAGCGCATCTACCAAAAGGAATTATTCGCTTAACCAATTTACCATTCCATTAGGGGTTGGAATAAAAATGAATTTGGCAAAGCGCGTTGCGGTGTCCTTTGAATATGGGATTCGTAAAACCTTTACGGACTATTTAGATGATGTTTCAGGCGTTTACGTGGATGCAGACATGCTACGAGCAGAAAATGGGCCATTGGCTGCTGATTTGGCGAATAGAAGCTTAGAGGGGACGAATGGAATGAATCGTGGCAATCCCAATAATAAGGATTGGTATTCTTTTTATGGCGTCATGCTTACCTTTAAACCTTTTAAAAGGGATATTTGCGATTTCAATCATACGCTTTAATCTGCCCGTTTTTTTAAGGTGAAAAGTACGTATCCAATTTCCGTTAGTAGCAATTATTTTTTCTAAAATAGCTGACGAATCAGTGAGTTTTGTCACATTAAAAGTTCCTCTGAAAAAATCATTGTGACGATAGTTTCCACTTGAATCATGTTGCACAACAAGTTGATTGTTTCCTATTGGACACCAAATTATGTTGTAATAGTTGATTCGCCCAGTTGAATCAGGATTTAGATCCAGATTTCCTCCTCGAAAGTTACTGGTAAATTGTTTGTAGCCAATTTTAATAATCGTAGTGTCCTGGTCAACTATAGTATCTGTTCGTTGGTTGTTTTTAAGGACTTCTACCGTTTTATATAAGCGCCATTGATTAGCGCTTAAGCGTGATTGAATCTCTTTTTGATAATAAGGCGTAAAAAGAAGAAGCAAGCCAACTAAAAAAGCCATTTTGTTTTTAATGAATTAGACGTAATACGGACTAATCATCAAATATACGACAACTCCAGAAACAGCTACATACAACCAAATTGGAAAGGTGAACCTTGCCCATTTTTTATGTGCAACCACATTGCCGGCCCAACCTTTTAAATAAGTCAGCATTACCAATGGGATAACAGCTATGCTCAAAATAATGTGAGAAATTAGAATGAAATAGTAGATTCCAGCGCCAATTCCTGAACCACCAAACTCGGTGGAATCTGAAGTTAAATGATAGGCAATATACCCAACTAAAAACAGTAAAGAGCAGATGACCGCGAGAGTAATGAATTGCTGATGTCTTTTTCTATTCCCTTTTTTAATTTGAATAACCGCCAGTACAAGAAGTATTGCAGTAAATCCGTTAATTGAAGCGTAAATAGGCGGGAGAAAACTAAAATCAACGCCTTTAACTTTGGGCATTCCAAATAACAATGCAACCACAAGTGGAACTACAATTGAAAGGATAATTACTAGCGGACGATACTTCTTCTCTAAAGCCATGTCATATTCCGGATGTTCAATTTTATTATTCGCCATATTCGGTTTTAATTAGTTTACGAATATCCTTTTCAAGTTGATCAACACGGTCTGTATCTGTTCCTTCATATAAACCTCTTATATGTCCTTCACGGTCAACCAATATAAAATGTTCTGAATGTAAGAATCCACCTTCAGCCGCCTCGTCTTCCATAGCATTAATCATATATCCGTTAATGCCTAGGTCGTGCACATATTCTTTCTCTCCGTACAAAAAGTACCAATTACGGGTATCCAATTCTTTCTTCTTGATATAAGCGTTTAGCTTGGGAATTGTATCTCGTCGCGGATCAATTGTGTGAGACAGGAACAACAATTCGTCAATATCTGCCGTGTTGCCTTGTAAGCGTTTCATTTGTGCAATCATTGCTGGGCAGATAGATGGACAACTGGTAAAGAAAAAGTTCACCACGTGTACTTTGCCTTCCACATTTTCCTTCGTAAAGTCGGAGCTGTCTTGCGCTGTTAAAAAGAATTCTGGCACCGAATGGTAAATAGTGTCCATTACTTCGTTGCCGTCTTTCATTACTTTTCCGTAGTCATGAAATCCAAGATAGGGTAACCCTGATCCTGATGGAGTTTCGGTTGTGTCATTTTCAGCGTCACCGCTACAAGCGATTAATAGGAACGGAATGGCTAAGAATAGTGTGATTTTTTTCATTGTAAAATAATTCTTATTACGGCACAAAGATAAGTATTTTTGATCGTTTTAAGTTGATTGAAATCGTGTGTTCGTTGAAACTTTTAATCAATTTTGTTAAATCTTGAAGGAGGAAATGGGTTAAGCTTCGTTCGCTTCTTTCTCGGCTCTTTTTCGGTCAAAATCTTCTTTTTTCAACAATTTAAGCATGTCAAAGAAATTACGGATATGTGAATCCGTTTTAGCGCCCGATACACCACGTATACACCCTTTATCGTCAATAAGTACAATACTATTGGTATGGGCTTTTAATCCAATTTCGCCATCCTTGGATGAGGCGGGGTGATTGATGAATTTGTCGCCATAATAATTGAAATTGTAAAATGGAGTAACATCTCCAGTGGTCATCCACCAAAGTCCGGTCGAGTCGTATTGCAACATTTCATCTCTCAATTTTTGAGAAGGTTCGTTTATTGGTTTTCCGTCTGCATCAGTTAAGATGGAAAGTACGCGAACGTTGCTGTAGTTCTTTTGATTCTTGACTAATCTTTTAAAGAAAATCTCATTGAAGTGGTAAATACCCATTCCGCATTGACTCATGTCAGGGCATTCGTTCTGCAATGTAGTTAATACAATAAATTTTCCATCAATAGAATCTCTCGTAATTGGTGTGCCATCAAAGGTGGTTAAGTGAATGTCAGGAACTGAGTATGCGACAGAGTCTATCTTGTTTCCATTAGAGTCTAACGTATACTCAAAACCGATATACGGCATTTTAATAAAGTGATTACTTACCGTTCTTGAAATGAAATAAATTATCGAGCCTGGCCCCAACAAAATGAGCAAAACAAGGAATATGCGTTTTGTCTTGGCCATAACAATGTCTGTTTACAGTTGTGAAATGAGTGCGTGATTGATGCCTAGTGCATGTTCATCCAACCGTCGCCAATGTAAGCGGCTTCAGTGAATACAATAAAGAGTAAGTATAATATGAAAATTGTATAAGGAACAAGAATCATATACTTCAGCGATTTGGCCTCATCTCCTAAGTGCATAAACACTAATACAATATATCCTGCTTTAATTACTGTTAATACAATATAACCGTATTTAATGAGTTCCCAAGCAATACTTCCCTCTGCAAATGAATCCTTCGGGAAAAATGCCCCTACAAGTACTTCTAAAATTGTTATAACGGAAAGTATTATAGTTACTTTCCAGATTTTTTTACGAATCTTTTTTCCTTCTTCTTCTGAATGATGCTCGTGTAATGAATATTCTATAATATCGTCTCTAACCATTTTTTTTTGTTTTAATCAATTCTTTTAAATCAGTTTGAATGGAATTATACCAAATAATAGAAGGTGAATACAAAAACCCATACTAAATCAACAAAGTGCCAGTATAGTCCTACTTTTTCAACCATTTCATAATGTCCACGTTTATGGTAGACACCCCGTATTACGTTTCTTAAAACTAAACTGTTGAATAGTACTCCAGTAAATACGTGGAATCCGTGGAAACCAGTAATAAAGAAGAAAAAATCAGCGTATAATGTTGGTCCGTATGGATTATAGGTCAGCGTGGCATTGTCCACCCAAGTTGTGATGTCTCCGTCAGGACCCGCAATGAATGTTGCCCACTCCCAAACTTGAGAACCTAAGAATATTAAACCCCCAATTACAGTCCAAAGTAACCATTTGATGACTCCTTTTTTATCCATTCGGTGTCCTGCCTCTACGGCTAATACCATAGTGACTGAAGAAACGATTAGAATAAACGTCATGAACGCTACATAAAGCAGCGGAAGCTCTGCATGTGTGAAGGGGAAGTGAAAAAACACATCCTCTCCTGAAGGCCAAGCCCCAGTTAATGATTCAACATTTGAGAATTTTGCATAGCCTAAAGCAGTTAATAAACCACCAAAAGTTAAACCATCTGAAACTAAGAAAAACCACATCATTAGTTTTCCGTAACTCACTCTAAACGGAGATTCTTTCCCATCCCAAGCTTTAGACTGATCGATTTCTTGCGTTGCTGCTGACATAAATCAAAAATTGTTTGTGCAAGTTTAATGAATAAAAATTAAAAAAGTATATAAATAAAGCCACAATATGCCTAAAAAATGCCAATAAACTGAACCGATCGTAATACCTAAATAATCCGATTCACTATATCTTAATTGTAACCCCTTGATAAACATTACTAATAGCGCAATGATTCCACCGATCCAATGAAGGAAGTGAACTCCGCTAAAAGCGTATATGTATGAACTTGCCGTGTTGCCTTGGTTCATTAATTTGTCTAATAATAAAGCAGAAATTTCCGCTCCATTGCGGTAAAATTTGCGATTTGAGTATTCTAGGGCATCTCCTCCATAATAAATAACGAAATCTTCTCTGTATTTACCCTTCATGATAAAATCGCCACGGTCATTTACAATGTTTTCTGCAAACCTTTCTAGACGTCTATGCTGTGTTTCAGCCAATAAAAGTCCATCTGTCATGAATTTTCCATTCACAAAAGTCATTAATTTACCGCGGTGGTACAGTGAGAATTTTGATCCATAATCTTGCAGGCTGTATACTTTATCATCTGTTTTAGAACCGTCATATAAATCAGTTGAAAAGGCTTTCATTTCTGCCATTAATTCTTCTGAAATTTCTGCGCCTTTATACGTGAATACCGCATTGTTATATGTGATCTCCTTGCCCTGATAAGAAAGTGAGAAATATTTCCCATACATTCCTTGTGTGTTCATTATACTTGAAGAAACGGCGTTACCACCTTCATAAAGTTTACCCCAACCAATGAATTGATAAATGCCAAAAGTAAGTCCGAATACAAATGCAAGTCCTAAACTTGCTTTTACTAGTGGTTGTTTCCCTTGTTTGATTGATCGCTGTGCAACGAAAAGACAAATACTACTTATGATTATGGCAATTGTACTGATCTTAAAAGCATCAGGCATTTTAATGTTTACCCAGAAAGCACCGCCTTGCGAAACGACATACCCACTCGTTAATCCAGCGAAAATCATGATAACAGCAAATATGAAAAACCACATCAGGGTTTTCTTTATTTTCTTGTTAAGCTCGGGATTAATTTGATTCCCGTTGTCATATGTCTTCACAGTTGCTAGAGTTTATTAAGAACGTATAAAAATTGTATAATTGGCAAATAAATGAATGAAGCAAACATGAGCTTTTTAGCCGATTTATCATCTAAATTCATGTATAATTTATAGGCGTATAAAAAGAACCAAGTGCCTGCAATGGCGCCAATAATTAAGGTCAAGTCTCCTGTTAATTCTAATACCCATGGAATTAAACTTACAGGAATCATAAAAAGCGTGTACAACAGGATAATAAAAGCTGAGCGTTTAGATTTTCTCGTCTTACTAGGAAGCAAAGAAAAACCACCTTTTGTATAGTCCTCATCTAAAACCCAGGCAATGGCCCAAAAATGTGGAAATTGCCAAATGAATTGTATGAAAAATAGTAAACCTGCTACCATTCCCGCATTCGCATCAAATTTACCTGTCACCGCAATAACGCCCAACATTGGAGGAATAGCACCTGGAAATGCTCCAACAAATACCGACCACGGCGTAAGTCGCTTCATTGGGGTGTAAATAAGCGCGTAAAGCACTAAAGCCAATATTCCCAGAACACCAGCAAAATAATTTATTTGGAAAAGCAAGAATGCACCAATTACCGCCGATAGAGAAGATATTATCAAAGCCTCATTAACCGACATTCGGCCTGTTGGTAAGGGTCGATTTGCTGTACGGGACATCTTTTTATCAATATCGCGTTCAATAATTTGATTGAATCCGTTAGAAGCGCCTGTAATTAAAAAACCGCCAATAATTAAGAACCAAAAATCAACTCCGAATCCTCCGCCAGCAAAGAGATAGCCAGAAATAGCTGAAAGTACGACCAAAAATGCCAAACGCAATTTTAGTAAAAGCGCATAATCTTTCATTTTTGATGGAGTCTGTGTTTTCACTATAGCCGATTCTTCTGCAACCATTACGTCTGGTAATTTGGCTGCAAATTTAACAAAAATCAATTAATAAAGGAGCCATTTATAGATAGAATGATTCTAAAAAGTCTCCTTATTCTACGAATGAATTAAAAATCAGTATAAGTATTCCATATTCTCGAACGAATACCGAACATTATCGAATGATTGTGTTGTGTGCCCACCTCTGAAATTTCCATTCTCCAATTGTAAGTGAAGTTGGCATAAAGATCAATTTTAGGAAGGAGCGGAATTTCTGCAATAAAGGTTTCGTTTAATACATTTTTTCGGAAACCTTGCATCACTAAGTGGTTATATTGACCAACCCGATTGCTGTACGAAACGAAAATATTTTGACCGTAACTGACGCCAGAACTATCTACTCCGTATGCCGAGTAAGTCAATTTATTCGTGTATCGAATCTTTTTTGGTTGGGATGAAACGACATTAAGAACTTCAAAAAAGTTAGCACCAATGGGGTGGGTAACTGAGGCGTTCATGTTTCCATAACTTTGCCCTGAATGCTTGTGTGAAAAGGTAAATGGGCGTACTACGTTAAATTCGGTTTGAAAATAGAGGTTATCATAATCTAAGAATTCGCGTGACTTATATCCTATTTGAAAACCATATTTATTGGCCCACCAACGTGATCTCGCTCGAAGCTCTTTTAGTAAAAAATCGTCAAAAACAATCTGGGTATAAACGGATTGATTCTGGTCAAACTTATAACTTAAGTTAGTCCCCAATAGCACGTTGTCTGCAGATCCATTCCCATATTCCACAGGGCGATAAAAAACGATTGGATTAATATAGTTTGGATCAAATCCGCGATTAATTAACGTGTCATTTGCTTGCCAGATTACCGTTTCAAACACACTTAGATTAAGTTCTTTCGTAATATTCCAACTAATATAGTGCATGGCTGCAAATTTCTTTTTGTCCAAACTTTTATCCGTTGGATCAATGGAATTGTCTTTCCACATTTGATAGAGGTTGACATATTTCACATTGGCGAATGTAGTCTCAATCTTGAAAAACGGATTCGGCATGGCGTTGTCAGAAAGAATTAAGGAACGATATCCTTCTCCAAAGGTGTTCCGCCCGTGTCCGCCGATAAAGGTGAAGAAACGATTTGGTCGATAAGCCACCAATAATTCACTTTTTTGAAAACCATTTTCAAAGATTGCTCTGCCTGCACCTGGATCGTAATTTACCGCATTATAAATAGAATCGCGTAAAAATCTACCTCGAGAAGCGTAGGGGAGAAATTTCCCACTGATCAAGAATTTACCAGCGGTAAAGTCTACTGCCGCTCCTAGTCCAGTGGTGAGTTGAAAGTCTATTCCTGCTGCAGTCTGTCCCTCAAGTCCAGCGCCTAAAGCAATTAAAGGGTATGCTTTTAGCGAATATTTGCGCTTGCCATCTTCATTATTAGCGTTAGAGAATGCTATATATCCTCTATCATTTTTTGAAGAGTCCGATTTCTCACTGTAAACACCTGATTCAAGAATTGGAAAAATAGTGGTATGCGTTTTTTTATTGGGCTTGAAATAAGGACCGGATTTTTCCAACCGATCCCGATAATGCATGTTTTTAAAGGTAAGCTGACTGTATCCAGCCGTGCTAATCAGCAAAAACAATATGGACAGTAATTTAATCTGTCGCATTCTTATTTTTTTTTGCACCGATAAATACAATCAACGTAAACAACATGGCTGTTCCGAAACTAATAAAGAAACTGATGTTTGGATTTTCAAACTGAATAAAAAATGCTTGAAGAATCATGATCAAACTAAAAAGGTAAATGATAACTACCGTTTTTCTATGTCCCATTTTACGGTATTGTAATTTGTGATGTAAGTGATTTCTATCAGCACTCAATGGTGATTTACCTTTTAGCGTTCGAATAATAAAAACGCGTAATGTATCCAAAAGGGGATAGGCCAAAATAGACATGGCTAATACAGGGGTTGAGACATGTTCATATCCCAAAATCGCTAATTTCTCCGTGGGTGATTCAATGAGTTGAATGGCTAATACACTTATTACTGCGCCAATAATTAAGGATCCTGAATCGCCCATAAAGATCTTAGCGGGATTAAAATTAAACACTAAAAATCCTAACAAGGCGCCTGATAATGAAAATGAAATTAGTGCCCAATGAATATCGCCCAAATAGGAGAACCAAAAACCAAATGCTAAGGTAGAAATGAGGCCTACACCTGAGGCAAGTCCATCAACTCCGTCAATAAGGTTAATTGAATTTACAATGACAATATAAATGAAGATTGAAAGTAATATACTGGCGTAATCTGGTAAGATAATGTCCATACCCAAGAGTCCGTGAAAACTTGTGATTTTTATACCACCCATGACCACTAAAATAAAACCAACCATTACATGGGCAATTAGTTTTTTCATGGGGGACATTCCTATTATATCGTCCTTAACACCCACAAAGAAAAGTAAAACAAGGCTCGCCATTAAAAACATGAATTGGCTCATACCTTCAATCACACTCGGTTCATGCACTGGTAACCAGAGGAAGCTTGAAAAAATGAAGGCGCTAAAAATGATAACGCCACCAATGGTTGGAATGCTCATGGCATGTTTTTTACGCGCTTCAACCGGCTCATCCACTAAATGTTTGAGTTTTGCCACCTTAATTAAAGAAGGTGTAGCAAGCAGTACAACGCTGAAAGCGGTAATAAAGGCTAATGTAATGTGATAATCCATCTCTTAATAATCAAGGTATTTATTCTTTAATCTTGTTCTAACTCCTATATACGGGTAATTTGTAAGAGGGTTGTTAACTGCGTCAAGCTCACTTCGTGTTAATAGTCCGAAAAATGCTTGAAAATTATTGGACTTATTAAATCGGTAGCCCATTTCAAATTGATTGTAAGCAATATAATCTAATCGGTTAGCTGTGGTTGGCGTTCCGTTATACAGGGGCAATAAAATATCATTTCCAATGGCTGTTGAATCGTTTTGCGTGCGCTGAGAATAGTTAATGCGATTGCGGAAAAAGAAACGATTGTGTTGATAGGAAACATATAGAATTAGTTCATTAAATCCATTAACATAGGGGTGGGCAAGTGGTAAGTTATAGTGGGAATAATTGTACCGTTTGTCTGTGGATAAATAAGTATTGAGATTGGCGTGATTGAATTCTACACCTCCGTCTAATTTATGTCCTTTTAAATTAAAGAATTTATATCCGATTTGAAAAGCGCCCAATATTCCTGCGTCAACCACCGCTTGACCATAAATTCTGTTGTTTCCAAAATTGATGGACACATTTAACCCGAGTATTGAATTGAATCCACCATTTTCCAGTTGTTTTGCGCGTGGTGTCGTAAAGATTAATGGGTTTAAAAATCCATAATCTGGTTTGTGACTCCCTAATGAATCCACTCGCCGCCATAACTTCCCTTCAAATATTCCGATTTGAACGTTTTCAGACAGTGAAATGTCCAAATATTGATAAGTACCTATCTTCTTCTCATACGTTGCTTCGGGAGTAGTGTAAACATGCAAACGATATAAATTTTGATGCAAGGCGTAAATGACGTTGTATTGAATTCGACCTTTTAAGAAGTTGGCTTCTACTTTTGCAAAAGGATAATTTGCCGTAAAATCAGACAGCAATAATGAACGATACCCATTTCCTACAAAATGATTGCCATTTCCGATTTGAGCATTTATATATTGATTTGGAACATATGAAATATTTCCTTGTGCAAATGCAAAATCATACCCAGTAGTTTTAAATACTTTCGTGCGCGCATATCCTGGAATAACGGCGTTGTTTTGTATATAGTTTGTGTTAATGCTATTTGGAAAAAATTCACCATGGGCATCTGCATAGGCATTCATATAGCCTGGAAGTAAGGCTTGATTTTCATAAAAGGATGTTGTGAATCCCACATTGTCAAAAAAGCGCCCTTGTACACGAATACCCCTCGTGTTCCAGTACAACCTCTCTAATGAATCTGCCGATAAATCACCGCCCAATTCTAAATCTAAAATAGGATCAATACTACACCAAAAATCTGGACCTTTAAAGATGATTAAGTTCTCTTTAAACAGCTTTTCGGTCACCCAATAATACTTCTTGTCGCTTATTTCAAATATGGAATCGCGATTGGTGCGGGTATCCAACATTGGGCGTAAACTCACATGGTTATGGTAAAAAGTAGTATCGTTTTTATTGTGGATAAGTAAACGCTCTGCTTCTGTTTGATAATAGTTGTTGTGAGGCAAATAGAGCTGCGCAGAACTAGAAATTGCCGTGAGCAATAATAGAATGAAAGTATTTATTAGTTTACGCATTACCAATGAAAGGTACGTGTTTTGGTGAATATAGTTTCAAAAAAGCGTTGGAGATTTAACTGTCCAGCTTTCCACTTTTTAAAGCATGTTGATAGGTGCTGCTAATACCTTCTTGCAAGGCTATGGCATGTTTCCATCCTTTATTGTGAATAAATGAAACATCCATTAATTTTCGCGGCGTTCCGTCTGGCTTGGTGGTGTCAAAAATTAAATCACCAGCATATCCTACAATTTCTTTTACTTTAATGGCCAAATCTTTGATGGAGACATCTTCTCCAGTTCCAATGTTTACGAATTGTTTTTCATTATAAGTTTCCATTAAGAACAAGCAGGCTTCCGCCAAATCTTCTACATGTAGAAATTCGCGTTGAGGACTGCCTGTCCCCCATATTTCAACACTTGGTTGATTGTTTACTTTCGCTAAATGAAATTTTTTGATCAGCGCTGGTAAAACATGCGAATTATTCAAGTCATAATTATCATTAGGGCCATATAGATTAGTAGGCATGGCAGAAATAAAATTATCCCCATATTGATCGCGATAGGTTTCACACATTTTAATTCCTGCAATTTTCGCAATGGCGTATGGTTCGTTAGTTTCTTCCAGTGCTCCAGTTAAAAGGTAATCTTCTTTTAAAGGTTGAGGTGCTAATTTTGGATAGATGCATGACGATCCTAAAAAAAGTAATTTCTCAACGTTATTATTATGTGCGGCTTGAATAATGTTTGCGGTGATCATCAGGTTGTCATAAAGAAATTCTCCCCGATAGCTGTTATTGGCTAAAATTCCACCAACTTTTGCTGCAGCTAAAAATACAAATGCAGGTTTTTCTTCGGCGAAAAATTGATTCACGGCTGCTTGATCGCGTAAATCGAGATCAGCTGAATTTCTATGAATGAGGTTGGAATAGCCTTTTTTCTGCAATAACCTTAGAATAGCAGACCCCACCATACCGTTGTGACCTGCAATGTAAATTTTTGATGCTTTATCCACGTTGTTTACTCGTTTTGATGATAAATTTTATGACCACCTTCCATGAGGTATTTGTCGCGCTTAAATAAAGCGATATCTGAGTCAACCATTTCTTTTACTAAACCATCAAAAGTATAGGTCGTTTCCCATCCCAATTCGGTTTTCGCTTTTGTAGGATCTCCTAATAAAAGTTCAACCTCTGTAGGTCTGAAATATTTTTCATCTACCTCTACAATGATTTCGTTGTTGGCTTTATTAAATCCTTTCTCGTCCACACCTTCTCCTTCCCAACGCACTTCAATTCCTGCGTGGTTGAATGATTTTTCAACAAATTCTCGCACCGGGTGTGTTTCGCCTGTTGCTAGGACATAATCGTCCGCAACTTCCTGCTGCATCATTTGCCACATGCCATAAACATAATCTTTGGCGTGTCCCCAATCTCGCTGAGCATCTAAATTACCCAGATACATTTTTTTCTGTAAGCCAAGTTTGATTTTTGCAACTGCTCTTGTAATTTTTCGAGTTACAAAAGTTTCTCCTCTATATGGACTCTCATGGTTGAATAGAATACCATTACAAGCGTATATTCCATAAGCCTCACGGTAATTTTTTATGATCCAATATGCATATAGCTTTGCAACGGCGTATGGACTTCTTGGATAGAATGGCGTAGATTCGCTTTGAGGCGTTTCAACTACTTTACCATAAAGTTCAGAGGTTGATGCTTGATAAAGCTTAACGGTTTTTTCCATTTTTAAAATACGAATAGCTTCTAACAAACGTAATGTTCCTAGTGCATCTGTATTTGCAGTGTATTCTGGTGTGTCAAAAGACACTTTTACGTGTGACATGGCTGCCAAATTGTAAATTTCATCTGGCTCAATTTCTTGTACCAACCGAATGAGGTTAGTTGCGTCTGTTAAATCGCCATAATGTAAAAATAGACGGACCCCAGCTTCGTGTTTATCTTGATATAGATGATCAATTCTATCCGTATTAAAAAGAGAAGATCTTCGTTTAATTCCGTGGACAATATAGCCCTTTGATAAAAGAAGCTCTGCCAAATACGCGCCGTCTTGACCAGTGATTCCTGTTACTAAAGCAACTTTGCTCATCTTGTTCTCAAATGTTTAATTCCTTATTCTTTGCAATGAAATAAGGATTGTATAAATTTTCTTTATTGTATGCTAATGGTTCAAAGTTAGTAAAATCCAATACTTCCCCGCCAACTGATTCGTAAATTGCTTGCCCTGCGGCAATATCCCATTCCATGGTAGGCGCAAGTCTTGGGTAGAAGTCGGCTTTTCCTAAGGTAAGATCGATAAATTTTAAAGCACTGCCTTTTTTTATGAAATCAGGTGCACCGTATTTTTCGGTAATTGAACTAATGATTAATTGCGCACGGACGGAACCGTGATACCTTGAATGTGCAACTGTCTTTTTCGCATTTATGGTCAATGGAGGAACCTTGTACGTTTGGTTTAAAAAGTCAGTCACTTCGTAATTAAAATAATAAGCCCCCATGTCTTGTCCGCCTAATAACATAGTTTGCCCAATTGGTGCAGCAATTAAACCGAATATAGCTTTCCCGTTTTTTACAAGCGCAATACAAATACAGAATTCTCCATTTTTTGCAATAAACTCTTTTGTGCCGTCTAAAGGATCAACAATCCAAACATAATCCTGCTTTTTCCGGTCTGCATATGACGCCATTTCCTCTTCTTCTGACATAATTAGTATGCCAGTTTTACTCAAGTGTTTGGATAGAATTTTGCTGGATGTTTTATCGGCAATTGTCACGGGAGATCTGTCCGCTTTTATGTCAACTTCAAATCCTTCATTATAAATCTCAATAATGGCTGCCGAAGCTTCTTTTGCTCCAGCTACTGCGGCTTGAATCCATTCGTTATTTATAACAGCTGTGCTCATAACTGATTAAATTTTTCAATAAGGTGATCATATAAACTACTGGCGCCAATTCTAAATAAACTTGGGTTTAACCAATCTTTCCCAAGTGTTTCTTTCACGATTAAATGCAGTGAAGCTGCATCTTCAAAAGTTCGAATTCCGCCAGAAGGTTTAATTCCCACTTTGCGTCCAGTTTGCTTGTAATATTCGGCAATGACAAGGCACATTTCGTACACGGCGGCCGGTTTTGCTCCTGTTGATGTTTTACCAGTTGATGTTTTTATAAAGTCAGTTCCGGCCTTGCAAGCTATTTCGCTAGCGGTTTTAATGTTTTCGTTGCTGCCCAATTCACCCGTTTCTAAAATAACTTTGAGGTGTTTATTTTGCAGGGCGGATTTGACTCCGCTAATTTCTTTTGTTATTTGTTTATAGCTTAAATGGAAAAAATCGCTGTGATTTAACACAATGTCTAGCTCCTCTGCTCCCGAAGCTCCAATTTCTATTGCGTGTTGAATTTTTTCTTGGGTTGGTGTTGCTCCACTCGGAAAACCTATTCCAACAATCACCGTTCGCATAGATGAATTCAGGTTTTTTCGAACAAGATTTCCAAATTTTGAATAGGTACATATTGCCGCTGGGTGCACCCCGTTAAATCCACGATTCGCCTTGTCAACCAATTGTAAAACCGATTGATCGGTATCTGTGTCACTAAGTGTTGTTAGGTCGATATAAGAGATTAAGTCAAGAACTAAATCGGTGTTAACCTCAATCGGTTGGTTCAATATTTCGTTTAATGAGCGCATATTATTACATAAAAAATCCGCCTTGGTTTCACCAAGACGGATCAATATAATGTTTTTATTTTCTACCCAAGTCTAAAATGGATTGGAAGTGTAAAATTAACCCTAACTGGCTTACCATTTACTTCACCAGGCACCCATTTCGGCATCTTTTTTACGACACGTTTCGCTTCAGCATCCAAGGCATCAGAAACTCCTTGACGAATAGAGACTTTGCTTATATTTCCTTTTTTGTCGACAACAAACTTCACATAAACTTTTCCTTGCTCACCCATTTCACGAGATATTTCAGGGTAATCTACATTGTCCAAAATCCATTGGGACATTGCTGCTGCACCACCTACGAAACTAGGATCAACGTCTGGGAAGTCAAAAGGGTCCTCAGGTATTATCGTTGGTGGAACTATTATTGGAACTTCATCTATATCTTTATCCATATCTGAAAAATCAAAATCGTCTACGTCTTGATCATCATCTACCAAATCTGGTTCGTCTGGTATAATTGGAACTGGAGGTGTTATAACTTCCTCCTCTACTGGAGGTTCATCTACTGTTGGGTCGAAAATTGGCTCTGGACCCAATACGGTTTCGCATATCACAATTTCGTCATCAATTGGTGTAAATTCATTGTGCTCAAAGGCCATTCCAACCATTGCTGAGACCATCACAAGGCCCATTAGACGAAAACCATGTTTTTTGCTTTCTAAGTTCGCTTTTGTTGATTTTTTTAGTTCCATTTTTTTGAATTTTGGGGTCAACACTTCTGAAAAAGTTAGATCTCAAATGTGTTAAAGATGAATATTAAAATTATTGTTGATTAACTATAGTAATGTTTACCAAGAATTGTACCAAAGTGGTTTGTTTTGTAGCTGAAATTGTTTATGGAACGCTAACAGTGAGTTCGTTAGGAGTGGTTTGGTCTTTGGGCTCCGCATTATCCGTGGTTATGTTAGGATATGAAGAGAGTTAAGGTCAAGAATAGGAATTGAATATTCTCGTTGATGAAATAGATCTATGGTTCGGTTGAAATGTTTCCAACAATTTTTGTTCTTGATTCGAGATTCGAACATCTTCAGATATATAAACAAAAAAATCCGTCTCGGTTCAACCAAGACGGTTCATAATATTATTTTTATTTTCTAACCGAGTCTAAAGTGGATCGGGAGTGTAAAGTTAACGCTTACCGGTTTTCCAGCTTGTTCTCCTGGAATCCATCTTGGCATCTTTTTCACTACTCGTTTTGCTTCAGCATCCAAGGCATCAGAAATTCCTTTACGGATTGAAACCTTTTCGATATTTCCTTTACTGTTCACAACAAACTTTACATAAACGATTCCTTGTTCACCCATCTCACGAGATAGTTCTGGGTAGTCAACTTCGTCAACAATCCATTGATTCATTGCTGCTTGACCGCCAGGGAAACTAGGATCAACCTCTACGAAGTCAAACACTTTTTCCGCAACTGGAGCTGCCGGTTCTTCTTCTGGAATGTCTTCTACAACCTCTTCTATAACTGATAAATCGATATCTTCTACTTCTTCATCATCTTCCACAATTTCCGGCTCCTCAATAACAGGCGGTGGTGGTGGAGCTTCTTCTTCTGGCGGTGGCGGCTCATCTTCGTCAATTTGGTCGAATAAGAAATCTTCCTCCATTGAATTGTCTACGAGAATTTCTTCTCCTTCGTCAGCCGTAAACCCAGTGTACTCAAACGCCATCCCCACAACTGCACAGATCATAACCAGACCTACAAGTCGAAAACCGTTCTTTTTTGTTTCTAAGTTTGCTTCTTTTGATTTTTTTAGTTCCATTTTCAAAATTTTGAACAACGCTAAATTACAAAAATCTGTCTTAAGAGCGGTTTAAATTTATGTTAATTTTCTACCAGTCAAACTGTACATGAACACACCAAAAATTGTACCAAAGCTATTCATTACAATATCAGCTACGTCAAAGTACCGCCGAAAGATAAAATTCCCTTGTATCAGCTCTATGGCATATCCGATCAATATGCCAGCCAATATCACCACTCCGTACAACCGTATATTAGAAAGGTTCACTTTTTCATTGATTTTTTTTTCAAAAGTTAAAAAACCAAGTAAAAATAGGCCACTCAGAACAAAATACATTGTGAAATGTGTCGCCGAATCTATCGAAATCCAGTCTGTTTTAAAGTCTGGAAGCTGGTCTCCTGGAAGCAGACTTAGGATCAAAATAATGATCAGCCATATTATCCAAGGGGTATGGTAAAGAAACCTCTTAACCAATTAATGCTTCGTATTCACTTGCAGATAAAAGACTGTCAACTTCTTCTTGATCAGAAAAAGCAACTTTAACCATCCAACCTTCTCCGTAAGGATCTGAATTAACTACTTCTGGATTTGCTTCTAACTCTTCATTGAAAGCCGTGATTTCTCCACTAACAGGCATAAATAAATCTGAAACTGTTTTTACCGCTTCAATTGATCCGAAAACTTCTTCTTTGTCTAAAGTATCGCCTTCAGTTTCAACTTCAACGAATACAATATCACCAAGTTCACTCTGTGCAAAATCAGTTACTCCAATTATCGCTGTGTCACCGTCAATCTTGATCCATTCGTGGTCTTTGGTGTATTTTAAATCCGCTGGTACATTCATGTTCTTCTTTCTTTAAAAAGTGTATCACAAATTTAGAATAATATTGTAATAATTGATCTACTTCGCAAAACTTTGGTAAATTTTAAGTGCAAAAGTGTCAAACCTTCCCAAAAATATTGACTTTAAAATGGATTTAGAAGGGCAAATTCGAATCCTTTATTTAGTAAAGTGCCCCGTTGAATTTTTATAAATAGTTTATTTCTATTAATTATTTTTCCGATTGTACGGATCAAAACAAAAAAAAATCTAATTTTTGTAATATGGTAACATCAGATCAACTTAAAGATTTCGAAAGACGTGTCAATGAATTATACGGGTACCTCAAAATTGAGGACAAACGGATTGATGTGCGCGAGGACGAATTGAAATCTCAAGATCCAACATTTTGGGATGACCCTAAAGCAGCCGAGTTGATTTTAAAGAAAATGCGAAACAAAAAATACTGGATAGATTCTTATGAAGGAGTAAATACGGAATTAGAAGATTTGAAAGTATTGATCGAGTTCTATGAAATGGATGAGGTGGAGGAGAGTGAAGTCGTGAAGCATTATGATTCGTCAACCGATAATTTGGAAGCATTGGAACTTAAGAATATGCTAAAGGCAGAGGAAGATAATTTTAAAGCCGTGCTCCAAATCACAGCTGGGGCTGGTGGTACGGAAAGTTGCGACTGGGCAAATATGTTAATGCGTATGTATATGATGTGGGGCGAAAGAAACGGAATGAAGCTGAAAGAAATAAATTATCAAGCTGGTGATGTGGCCGGAATTAAAACGGTTACATTAGAATTTGATGGCGATTTTGCTTTCGGTTATTTAAAAGGCGAAAATGGGGTTCACCGCCTTGTTCGAATTTCTCCTTTCGATTCTAATGCTAAGCGTCACACTTCTTTTGCATCTGTTTATGTTTATCCTCTAGTGGATGATTCTATTGAAATTCATGTAAATCCTGCTGAAATAACTTATGAAACTTTTAGAGCAGGTGGGGCAGGTGGTCAAAATGTAAATAAAGTAGAAACTGCAGTGCGATTAAGACATGCCTCTTCGGGTATTATTATTGAAAATTCTGAATCTCGCTCACAATTAGCGAATAAGGAAAAAGCCATGCAATTGTTAAAGTCACAATTGTATGAATTAGAATTGCGTAAACGCATGGAAAAACAAAATGCGATTGAAGCCGGAAAAATGAAAATTGAGTGGGGATCTCAAATACGTAACTACGTTATGCAGCCATATAAATTGGTGAAAGATGTCCGAACGGGATATGAAACATCTAATGTGGACGGTGTTATGAATGGTGAAATTGATGAATTCTTGAAGGCATTTTTAATGAGTAATTCATAATCATGTTTGGTTGGAGGAGCTTATTCAAGTCCTCGATTTTCATACTCTCGCTAACCCGCTTTAGATTATGTCTTAAAGCAATAATATTAATTTTTTCGTTAATACAAAAATTCGGCGTGATTGTTGCTTAAGTAATCATGTGGGCTTAACAAAAAGTTCAATAGTTTCATGAACTAAATGAGGCATTTGACAATTGTTTATCTAAAAAACGTAAATTTGCACCACATTTTTAGCATATGTTAATACAAGCATTAAAGTCGAAAATTCACCGGGTAAAGGTTACCGAGGCGGATTTGAATTATATTGGAAGTATAACAACAGATCCCGATCTTTTGGAAGCCGCCAATATAATTGAAGGCGAAAAAGTACAAATTGTCAACATTAATAATGGTGAACGAATTGAAACCTATGCCATAGCAGGACAGCGCGGTGAAGGCGGGATTTGTTTGAACGGACCTGCTGCGCGGCGCGTGGCGGTTGGTGATATCATTATCATTATTGGATACGGGTTTATGGATTTCGAAGAAGCGAAAACATTTAAACCTGCGTTAATTTTTCCTAATACAGAAACTAATAAATTGAATTAATACAATTAGTCCAATGATTTGACGTTAATGCAAATTTGCATGTCTTCCAAAAACCACTGAATGAAGTCAAAAATTATTTCAGCCCTCAAAATCATTTCACCACTCGGATTTGGCGTGTTTTTAATTTGGCTATTCTATGATGCACTTTGCGAAGATCAAAAGAAAGATTTATTCGCCGCATTTGGAAAAGCAAATTATTTCTGGGTATTTATAGCTTTAATTTTTGCCTTTCTAAGTCACGTAAGTCGCGCGTATCGTTGGCGATACTTGCTAAAACCAATGGGTTTTAACATTAAATTCTGGAATGCATATCACGCCTTGATGATAGGCTATATCGTTAACATCATTTTTCCACGTGCTGGAGAGGCAAGTAGAGCAGGAGTGCTTTCAAAAACAGAAAATGTCCCTTTTCAGAAAGGATTTGGAACCATAGTAGCCGAGCGTGCTGTTGACGTGGTGATGTTAGGAATTGTTTCTTTAATTGCCTTGGCGTTGCAATTCGATAAAATAGAATTGTTCCAGCAAAAAATTGCAACGTTTAATGAAGGAATGTCTGCATGTGGTAACGGGGCGGTATTCACCGTTTTAGGAATGATAGTGAAATACGCCATCATTGCTGGAGTTGTCGGAGCTGTAGTGTTAACGATTCTCAAAAAATCATTTCGAGCGAAAATCGTAAGTTTCGTTAAAGGATTGTTTGAGGGAATTTTTTCTATTTTTAAAACAAAGCAAAAATTACCTTTCATAGGTCACACATTTTTTGTTTGGATCATGTATATCGCCAACTTCACGGTTTGTTTATATGCACTAGATTCAACCGCGAATCTAGGCTGGGATGCCATTCTAGCTGGTTTCATAGCGGGTACATTAGGAATGATTTTGGTTCAAGGTGGAATTGGCGTTTATCCTGCTTTTGTAGGTTTAATCTTAACCATTTACATGGCTGATGCTGATTATAGTGGAATCTTACCAGATGCACTAGCAATTGGTTGGATAAATTGGACCTCACAAACCTTATTAATGATTGTGCTCGGTCTGATTTCGTTGGCACTTAATGGCAAAAATGTTAAATTTGACAAGAATGAGCCACTTACAGAAACTGAATCAGAAAATTCTTAACGAATCTCAACTTATAATTGAATTAGAAGCGTGCAAAGTGGCAGGTAAAAAAGTGGTTTTCACAAACGGCTGTTTTGATATCTTGCACAAAGGTCACGTTTCGTATTTGGCTGCTGCTGCAGATTGTGGTGATGTGCTCGTTTTGGCACTCAATAGTGATGATTCTGTTAAACTCCAAGGAAAGGGAGAGGATCGTCCAATAAATAAATTTGATGCGAGGTCAACGATTATTGCCGGGTTAGGATTTGTGGACTATGTGATTGAATTTGATGCTGACACGCCACTTGATATGATTACGAGGCTAAAACCGGATGTTTTGGTCAAAGGAGGGGATTACAATCCAGCGGAAGAAGATAAAAATTCGAAGCAATACATTGTTGGTCGCGAAGTTGTTCTAGCGAATAATGGTGAGGTAAAAACAATTGATTTAGTAGATGGTTTTTCAACCACAGGTTTGATTAATAAATTAAAGAAATGACAATAAAGGAAGCGCAAGATTTAGTGGATAATTGGATTAAAACCTATGGCGTT
Organism: uncultured Crocinitomix sp.; assembly: GCA_905478225.1. Taxonomy (GTDB): domain Bacteria; phylum Bacteroidota; class Bacteroidia; order Flavobacteriales_D; family Crocinitomicaceae; genus Crocinitomix. The sequence continues at coordinate 24,088 of CAJQHR010000021.1, read as the reverse complement.
CGTTATTTTAACGAATTGACCAATATGGCGCAATTGACCGAAGAGGTTGGGGAAGTGGCTCGCATTATTTCACGGCGATATGGCGAACAATCTGAAAAAGAGTCTGATAAAAACAAGGACCTTGGAGATGAGATGGCGGATGTGCTTTGGGTACTCATTTGTTTGGCGAATCAAACAGGAATTGATTTGGAAGAAGCGCTCAAAAAGAATCTCGACAAGAAAACCAAACGTGATAATACACGTCATCTTGAAAACGATAAGTTGAAGTAGCTTTTTTAGCAGTAGGGTATTATTTTATTTGACTATTAATTTTGATCTGCTCCAGCATCCAGTATAGCATCTCTTAGGTCACCGTCAATGTCAGCCTCGGGATAATTCTCAATCCCAACTGCAAAACCTATGGCTTCAGATGCTATTGTTAAATGTAAATCTCGACTTGCAAAATTTACAAACCCGATATCGCCATTGCCCGATAAATTATACCAATCTGTATAGGCTAAGCCGCTGAAAATAAATTCAGTTCCACCGTCTGTTCGAATGAGTATGTTCCCCAGGAAATTTAGGTCGACTCCAGTCAATTCATCATTTGTGCTTATGGAGATTTGTCTAATGAAATGATGGTATTGAACCGCACTAGTGCTTCGCCAATATGGTTAGCGCTTGTCCCATTGCTCGCTAAATTACTCCGCGTTTACCCTTGTCGTACATGAAGTTATTCTCAATTAATAATAATTTATCGTCTCCCGGATGATCCGAAAAGTAACGGATTCCGTGATCGGTAGCATTGTAAAGAATGTTTTTTGAAACCACGCCATAAGTTCGAATACTTACGCAGTTTCCTTGTGAATTGGAAATGTCATGGATGATGTTTTCGGTAATTGTAACATTAAAGCCTTGAAAGTATATTCCGTGGTGCGGATGTCCAGCAATACTGTTTGTGTTTTCTAAAGCACGTTGTAAATGGTATTGCCTTTTATTGTGGAGTTAATATGATTCTCGGCGGCTAAAATTCCATTGTGATCAATTTCAGAAATGTTATTATTGAGAATTTTTACGCCATCTGAACCGCCGCTATTTCTAAATCGAATGGCGTTTTCTGAGATATTTTTAAACGTGCAGTTTTCAATACAAAGATCATTGACATCTCGAATTTGTAAACCGTCACCACTAATGTTTTCAAATACACTGTTTTTTATAATTGTGCCATCATATTCATGACCGTCGATTAAAACAGTTCTGTCAAATGTTTGATTTTCGATTAATCCAGGATCTAAATTCGTCATGGGTTCATTCTTTTTGCAGCCAATCAAGGCTGAAACGAGAATGATCGCAATAGAAGTAGGCTTTTCACTGTGATTTAAAGTTTCGTGAATTTCAAAATTTCTGTTTTTTTGGCAGTACCTATTCTTATTAAATATACCCCTGAACTTAAATTTGAAACATCAATTTTGTGATCCGTTATTGCTGATTCAGTCAGGAGTAATTGACCATTCAGTGTAAAGACTTGAATTTCTATCGGCTCAATGGTGTTTGCTTGAACGAACAATTGGTTATTCGCTGGATTTGGATAAATCTTGATTTCTGATGGAGTTTTTTCCGCCAAATTGGCTTCTGCCGTTGGAAATCCCCTTAAATTAATTTCAACAACCGAGGTGCGAACATCATCATCAAAAGCATTGACTGCCGAAAATTTCAAATACCTTCCGTTTGCTTCCGGAAATAGAACATACTGTCTGATTCCTGTTCTGAATAATGTTCCCTCCGCAATAGGCGCTCCCCAATCAACTCCATCCGAACTAATATATAACTCATAATTTTCAATTCTTCCTTCCCATGGGGGAGACATGTTCGAATTAGCGGTATAGTAAAATTCATTGACGGTATAATCCTCGTTTAAATCAATCACAAGATCATGAGATCGCGGTTCTGTATTTCCCCATGGAACATGATAATAAGTGGATAAATCTCCATCAAAAGATTTGTCTCCTTCATAACCTATTTGTGGTGCGTCTGCACTAATTAGTGTCCAGTCATCTTGAGAAATCTCTGGATAATGGTCCTCATGTATTTCAGGTATAGTAACGGTGAATCGTATTTTGTTTGTTCCAATTAATTCAATGGCTGTTATTTCAACTCCAGAAAATTCTCCCGACCACCAGTTTGTATTGGGAACTGATGTTGGTGTGAATGAATCGCCCGCCAAATAAATATCGCCTGCGTTTCCCCCAGGATCTAATCCTCCTTCTAGCTCAAATAAACCATCTGCTTGTTCAATAGAATGCCTATAGTGCAAGAGTTCAGTCATGTCCTCATTTCTATTGGAGGAATTTACTTTCGTGTCCGTATGCCAAATCAATAATCCAAGCGGAACAGGAAAGAGAGAATTTCCAATGCGCGAGCTATTCCGCACTTCAAGTGTGTAAAACTCTAAGAGATCATGAGGATTTCGAATCACTACAATGCTATCACTATCAGCGCGTAAAGTAATTGTTGTTGTCGTGCCAGTAGAAGGCTCTAATAAATGACCCCAATTTTGCTCAGCTAAAAAAGGACCGCCAATTGGCTCAATATCTGGTTTACCGCCAGACATTAATGTATAAAAAGAGGTTCCTCCAGAATCATACTCGGTATCATAAGTGTCCGGCAAGCCGAAGACACCATGACCTGCTTCGTGAAGCGTCATAAAGATATTGTTGTCAATATCCCAAGGTGCTTGTAATACAGAGCCATAAATTCGACCGACGCGCTGTCCGTTGGATAATGTCCAGTTTGGACCATGTGACGCGCCAACACCTGTAGGTCCCCATGCGCTGCTGATAATCATGACGGATCGCAGCGCCCCAATTGGACCAGGATCTCCTTCTTCATGATCGGTTAACGCATCCCAGTTATAATCTGGATGCGTTGTGATAATATGTTCGAGCGCATCTTGCCACAATACTATTCCTTCATACCAAGGCAGTGCCTCATAGTAAGCAACGGGTTCTGGAGCGGTGTAGAAAAATACATCATGAGTAATATCTATGTTTCTTATGGACTGTTCGTGCCAATAAGCGCGAAAAGTTCGTTGCACTCCAGCTTCAGTATAAGTGATTCCGTTTATTAAACTATCTAATTGGTCGCCTGTTACCATTGCTGGCGCATCTGGATAGTCAATATAAATTGTTATGCCGTGGATAGGAGCGTTAGCATCAGTTTGTGCAAAACCAAAATTCCCTAGAATTAGAAAAAGAGATAAAAAATAAAGATGAATTTGTTTCATAAATGTTCATATGTGACCAGATTTAGAAGTCTTGCCCTAATTTAAGGATTATATTCTACGTTAAGGTTTGAGTGCTTTATAATCGGCTTGGGTTAAACGATATTGAGCCGCACTTTTATTTTCTCCTTCTATTTTATAATATTCAATAAATTCACTTCATCACCTTGTCAATATTATTCCCTTTGTAACTAGGGTATTTTAAAATTTTATTATTTGTTAAATCTAAAGATGTCAGCTTATTGTTTCTGCAGTATAACCGTTTTAGAGAAGTATTTTTACTTAAATCTATGTGGCTGATTTTATTATCAGAGCAACTTAATTCTTCTAAGGCAGTATTCTGACTGACATTTAAATTTTTAAGTTTATTCTTAGAACACGATAAATTAGTTAATTGTGTAAGCCTAGTTAAATCTATACTTTTAATATTGTTATCTCCGCATTCTATAGTATTTAGGGCAGTGTTGTTGCTAATGTCTAAATTTTTGATTCTATTAGAATGTGCATGTAAATGAATTAATTTTTTGTTTTTACCTATATCGATGCTGCTGATTTTATTGTAGTTAAAATTTAGATCTGTTAATAACGTATTTTTTGTAACATCAAGTTTTTTTAAATTATGATTTGATCCACAGTGTAAGTCTATGAGCGAAGTATTTTGACTAACATCTAGTGTCGTAAGGTTATTTCCTGGGATATATAGATCTTGTAAATTAATATTATTGGAAATGTCTAAACTTTTTAAAGAACTAAAATCACATGATAAAAGTATTAGGTCAACATTCATTGTTAGATCTAAACTCTCAATTAACCCATCGTAATGGTAATCATAATAAAATTCTTTAAGAGCTATATTCTTAGTTACATCTAAAACAGTAAGATTACTTCCCATATCGTGATCTCCAAGTACGTGAAGTTCAATTAAAGATGTGAAACCTTGTAATCCAGTTAAATCAGTTATTTCTGATACATAAACATTTAAATTTAATGACTCTACATGGCTAATTTTGTTTGTTTCTACCCTTCCGTCAATCTTACTATCATAACCAAGTTCTATTAAGACTTTTTCGAAGTTTTGATCTAGAATTTCAGTGTATTGAGCAAAAACAATTGAGGGTAAAATCAGAAATAGTAGAAGAATTCTTTTCATTGATTTGATTTTCACCTAAAATACTTAATATATGTCAATATTAAGCTGATAACTTGTTTCGTAAATTACTTAATGAATAATTAACTTTTCAACTGTTGTTCTGTTCTTATTATCAGTCAACACAATTTCATAAACACCTTTATTGAAGTACGATACATCTAGATCAGTTTTTGATTCAACAAATAAATTGTTAAATATTAACTCACCAATTGTATTATAAATAGAAATTTGATTAATTCCATTTGGTGAATCGATTGTTACAATATTTCTTGTTGGGTTTGGATAAACTTTTACGTTCTGGTTAATAATAGTGCTTTCTAAACCTACAAAGTAGCATGGTATACTGTTAAATTAGAACTGGTAATATTTGTTGCATCAATGATTGTGTCTCCTGAGCTGTTTTGGACGGTGTAGTACTCGGTCAAACTAAGCCCGTTGGCAATAACTCTTACTTCATCATTTTCCGTGTATGGATAGGAGATATTGAAAATGTTGGCTGCAATTTTTTCGTTATTTGCATATTTAACCAAAGAGAGTAGGTCTTTCAGCTCCATGCGCCTTAGCATAAGTTGCGCCGTATTAATTTCAGGCAAAGTTTTCATAGTTTCAAAATAAATTATCTGTGTTGGTCAATTAAGATCGCATTGCCATCAGGGTCAATTACAGTGATGCTTCCTGGACCCGTTGTTTCGGAATCAACTTCCCGTTTTGGATTTATGCTCTTTTCTTTCAATTAAGCTTGAATTTCTCTTACATCTTTAAATGATTTTAAGTTTTTCGCATCTTGATCGCATCCGGGATTAAAGGTAAGAATATTGTTTTCAAACATCCCTTGAAAAAGACCAATGAGCGTATCTCCGTTTTACATAATGAGATAGTTCATTTTTAGACCTCCTGCAAAAGTGGTGAACCCTAATTTTTCGTAAAAATCTTGTGAGGCTTTAAGGTCTTTCACGCTTAAACTAAATGAAAATGCGCCTAATTTTATATTTTACAGATTTGATTTCTCCACCTAAGATAAGGTTTTCTAAAACATTTACTCGATTCTTATTTCCATTTGATACTACAACCAATACTTGGTTTTTGAAAAGCTTCAATAGTTATGTCGTATAGCAAAGCGTCAATGGTGTTGCGAATATCTATACCAGTAACAGGTGTGTTATTTCCTGGGCGAGAGTCATCCAATTGCCCGTGGTAAGTAGATTTTAATTCCGGATTAAAAATATAAAAATCAGGAGTGCATGCAGCGTTATATGCTTTTGCAATTTCTTGAGTTTCATCATAGAGGTAGGGGAATGGATATCGAAGACTTAACGCATTTGTTTTCATTTGTGCAGGTCCGTCTTGCGGGTAGTTCACCAAGTCATTGCTACTAATTGCAATGAAATTAATTCCTTTTGAGTGATAGTCGTTTGCAAGTTTTATAAGTTCCTCGTTCACATGAATCACAAACGGGCAATGGTTGCAGATGAACATGATTACTGTGCCGTTTACTCCTTTTAGTTCAGTTAAATGATCAGTTTGTCCTGTTACCACATTTAATAACGAAAACGCTGGAGCTGAGGTCCCAATTTCAAAGGGGTTTGATTCTACTAATGCCATTTTATTTTCTTTTATGTTGCAAGTTCGGATCTTTTATCCCAATAGGCAATAATTTTTGCATCATTATTGAATTTAGAAAAGTTCATTGCAACGTATTTTTTTTCTGTCGTCCAAGTTTGACTGGTTTGCATTGATACTCGATTTTTGCTGGTAAAAATGCTATTAAATACAAGAGATTTGGCGAGATAATTAGTATTCAACCCCTCAAAATAAGTGATGAATTATTCTTTTGTTTGGCCATGCCTGGTAGTAGCAATATCAAACATACGGCCCGTAAATGACTCGATAGTCAATCGAGATAAACCAAGTTAAGAAAGGTAATAAAAAGCCCAAGCGATATTTTTATTTGTTTCCTGATTGTCCCATGTCACTTCTGTTTTGGTATGGTTAATTTACCACGTTTTTTATTCTTTGACTATTGACTATTGACTATTGACTATTGACTATTGACTATTGACTAGCACATAGTATTGCCGTTCAGCGTTCCTTCGGGAATTTCTTGCATGGCGTCCCAATGCTCTACTATTTTGCTGTTGGGATCAAACCTGAAAAAATCCATTGTAACATATTCTTGATTTCCTGGCTATATTTGGTGGGTGTGTAAAGCGACTAAATCACCTTGTGCAATTCCGCATCACGAACTCAATGCTCTTTTCAGGATATTCATTTTGGATTCTTTCAAAGTAAAGGATAAATGGTTCTTTGCCATTTCCAACTAGGGGATTATGTTGAATGTATTTTCCGCCAACATAAAGTTCCACGGCTTTTTTAGGTTCGCCTTCATAAGCCATTTTGTAAAATGCAATAGCGTTTGATTTGTTATTTTCTAATTGATCCGGCATGGTTAATCAGGTTTGTTAAACGCTTAGACGAAAGTAAATGTTTTTTCTTTTCACAATGTGCTTATTTATAAGGATAATTGTTTGCTTAACCAAAAGTTTAAGTATAGAATTAATGTTTCTGTCTGATTGGTGACGGCAGCTAAACTTGAAGATATTAACAAAACTGAAAGGGGCCATTCATCTGCAGATGAACGACCCCTTTCGCCTTTGGTAGAAGTAAAGCGTTATTCGGCTGCAACTGGTTCTTCAACAACAGCAGTGCCTTCAATTTGTGCAATTATCTTAGCCTCCAACTCTTCCATCAGCTCTGGGTTGTCTTTTATCAAAGCTTTTACCGCATCTCTTCCTTGCCCTAGTTTGGTGTCGCCGTAACTAAACCATGAACCACTTTTCTTTACAATGCCGTGATCAACACCTAGGTCTAAAATCTCTCCTACCTTTGAGATTCCTTTTCCGTACATGATGTCAAACTCTGCCTTTTTAAATGGAGGAGCTACTTTATTCTTTACAATTTTCACACGTGTTCTGTTTCCAATTACTTCATCTCCGTCTTTTATTTGACTTGATCGTCGAATATCTACTCGAATAGATGAGTAAAATTTAAGCGCGTTACCACCCGTTGTTGTCTCAGGATTTCCGAACATTACACCAATTTTTTCTCTCAACTGGTTAATGAAAATACAACAGGTATTTGCCTTATTAATTGAGCTTGTTAATTTTCTTAATGCTTTTGACATCAAACGGGCTTGTAGTCCCATTTGAGAATCGCCCATTTCACCTTCAATTTCTGCGCGAGGCGTTAATGCTGCAACAGAGTCAACAACAATAATGTCAATTGCGCCTGAACGAATCAAGTTGTCCGCGATTTCTAGGGCTTGTTCTCCATTGTCTGGCTGAGAAACTAATAAATTTTCTGTATCGATTCCTAAAGATTCTGCATAATATCTGTCAAAGGCGTGTTCTGCATCTATAAAGGCTGCAATTCCACCAGCTTTTTGACATTCAGCAATTGCATGCAATGTTAATGTCGTTTTTCCAGATGACTCAGGCCCGTAAATTTCCACAACTCTACCTTTTGGGAAACCTTTTACGCCAAGTGCAATATCCAGTGTTAATGAACCAGATGAAATAACGTCGATATCTTCAATCGCTGTATCTCCTAATTTCATTACCGTACCCTTTCCGTACGTTTTTTCTAACTTGTCAAGGGTTAATTGTAACGCCTTTAACTTTTCTTTTTTTACTTCTGCCATAACTAATAATTTTAATACAAAGAAATTCTACCAGAACGTAATCTATTTACGTTCTCCTTGTTTTTTTAATTATTTTCTAATTCTTCCAAAATTTGCTCCGTATGTGCTTTTGTCTTCACTTTCTTGAAAACTGCTTCAATTAATCCATTTCCATCAATTACGAATGTAGTGCGGTGAATGCCGTCAAATTCTCTACCCATAAATTTTTTTGGTCCCCAAACATTATAAGCGTTGATTACTTTTTTGTCAACATCAGCTAACAAGTGAAATGGTAAGTCATGTTTGTCAATAAATTTTAAGTGTCGCTTTTCATCGTCTGCACTAACGCCTAATATTTCAAACCCTTTTTCTAATAAAGCCTCATAATTGTCGCGTAAATTGCAAGATTCTGTCGTGCATCCTGGTGTCATGTCTTTGGGGTAGAAATACATGATTAGCCGCTTTCCTGCGTAATCACTTAAACTGATTGGATTGCCATTCTCATCTCTACCATTGAATGAGGGGGCTTTGCCTCCTACTTTTAAACTTGTCATGGACGAATAATTAATCATTGTTCGACACAAAACTAATCAAAATAGTTCTATCAATGCTTGTTTTTTCGGAATTATTTTAAAAAAAATCGGTAGGATATCGAATTTAATTCGTCTAATTCAACCGAAATTGCTAGCTTTAAGCGTGAATTAGTTTTTATAGTTTAATCACGTAAAATAAAAAAGTCAAAATTTAAATGGAAACCTTTCTAAAGGAGAAAATTGAACGCATTTATCAGTCACATCCGCAGAATTTAAAGGATGTTTCCATTATTATTCCGAATAAACGGGCCGCAGTCTATATACAAAACTACTTGGCCGAAGAAAAAGGTACCGCACAATTTTCTCCCGAAATTTTAACGATTAACGAATGGGTGGATGGGCATACTGAAGAAAAAATAATCTCTCAAATAGAGTTATTATTCATTCTTTATACTGTGCATTGTGAAATCGAAAAAGAAGATGCTGAAGATTTTAATACTTTTATTAAATGGGGCAGAATTATTTTATCAGACTTTGATGAAATAGATCGGTACCTAATTCCGCCAAGGTTGATTTTTCGTGATTTACGAAACATCAAAGAAATAGAAAATTGGAGTTTTTTAGAAGAGGAGTTATCTGGAGGACAGGAAAAGTATTTGACACTTTGGGATAAGTTACCTGATTATTACCAGAAGTTAAATGCCGAGTTAGGCCAAAGAAAAGTAACTTATCAAGGTGCTGCTTATAAAAATTTTTATGATCAATTGGTGAATCCTGAATCTGAAATTCAGTTAGCGGCTCACTATTATTTTATCGGCTTTAATGCGTTGTCTAAAAGTGAGGAGGGGATAATTAATTACTTGCGAAGAGAAAAATTGGCAGATGTGTTTTTCGATATTGACGAAAGTTATTTTGAAAACAGGGAGCATGAAGCGGGGCATTTTTATCGCAAGACCATTAAGAATTGGGGGATTAAAAAGGAGCTTGGTAACCATTTTAATTCAGATCCAAAAAATATTGAGGTCATTGAAACTGCGCAGCAAATTGCTCAAACCAAAATTGCTGGAAGTATTGTCGAAAATTTAGTGGCGGAAAAGGCGAATATGGACCAAACAGCAATTGTTTTGGCAGATGAATCGTTACTTATTCCTTTAACGAGGTCTTTGCCTGAAACAATTGATAAAGCGAACATAACCATGGGTTATCCGCTTAAGTTTTCGCATTTAAAAGGGCTCATTGATATTGTTTTCGGCTTGCAGTTTAATTTTCAAAAGTTTAACTCCACCCGCATTTATCATAAATCATTGTTGAATTATTTGGACCATCCTTATTTGGTTGAGATAATTGGTGATTTAGACCGCTTGAATGCCTTTGAAAATGAGATTTTTGCTAAGAATAAAATATTTATTAATCAGGAAGAATTATTGCACAGTTTTCCTGAATTAAAAGTAATTGATAATTTATTTCAAGTGTGGAAAACTCCTTTACGCGACGGTTTTTCGGCTTTTAATGATTTGACTCGGGCTTTATATGAAGCCTTGAAAAATGCTGGAACGGATCGGCAAATTGATCTTGAAATTGTTTACCATTTTGCGCGGGGATTTAAGAAATTTGAAACCATTGCTTTACAGTATCCGCATCAACTCAATTTGAAATCATTTAAAGTGATTTTTTATCAATTTTGGCAATCAGAATCGCTCTCTTTTTTAGGGAATCCAATTGAAGGATTGCAAGTAATGGGGATTCTTGAAACACGTACGTTGGATTTTGAAAACTTGATTATTTTAGGAATGAATGAAGGAAATCTTCCAAAAACGAATATTGTAAATTCATTTGTTCCAAGAGATTTAAAACTAAATCATGGATTGCCAGTTGAAGAAGATAGACAAGCAATTTTTGCCCATCATTTTTATCGATTATTGCACCGTTCTAAAAATATTTATTTCACCTATAACTCAACTACTGATGGCATTGGAGCAAGTGAAAAAAGTCGATTCATTACACAGTTAGAAAATGAATTGCAAGTGGAGATGGGGCATAAAATGAAGTTCTATACATACACATCTGATGACCGAGCTGCTGGAATTTCTGATATAAAATATCAAAGTACGTCTGCTGTTCAATTGAAGTTAGATGACCGCCTTGCAAATGGTTTATCGCCCTCGGCTTTAAATAAGTTAGTCGGCTGTCCGCTTGATTTTTATTATCGCTATGTGCTAGGGATGAAGGAAAATGTGAGTGTTGAAGAGAATATAGAATCTTCTACCTTTGGAACGAAAATACACAATGTTTTAGAAGATATTTTTAAGCGGAATTTCCTGGATACTAAAACGAAGCTGGATGCTCAAGTACTTGAAAAGGAGTGTAAGAATGTAGCCGGTTATTTAAAAGCGGCCTACATGGAGGATTTTAGTGAAAACGATATCAAATACGGACAAAATAAACTGTCGTTTGACGTTTCTTTAGGTTTTGTAGATCGATTTTTGGTTAAACAAATCGCCGAGATTAAAAAAACCGAAAGCCCAATCTTTCTCATTGATTTAGAAAAACAACTTTCTGCCACTTATCAATGGAAAATTAATGGAGAATTGAAAACCATTAAAATTGAAGGAAACGCTGATAGAATTGAACAATTTGGTTCCCATTACCGCATTATTGATTATAAATCAGGTAAGTGTGATGATAAGAAAATAACAATGGGGAAAGACATTTTGGCGGATGGAAAAATGCAGAAGTTTATGGCGCATGATACAAAAGGCTATGGACGACAATTGCTAATGTACGCCTTAATGTTTAGGGCTACATATCCAAAGTTTGAGAATTTCTCTGCTGGAATTATTTCTATGATTAATATTGATGATTGGTTGCAGAATGTGGTTCCAAAAAAAGGAGATTCGGAAATTTTATCACATGAAATTTTAGATGCCTTTGAAGAGGAATTGCGTTTAAGTTTAGAGCAACTCTATCAAGAAGATTTTTCTTTCGAACACAATCCCAAGGCAAAATATTGCGAGCATTGTGATGTTTAGTTCTTCAATTGACTGTGCGCTAGTTTCAATTAAACTTTAATGGTAAGAATTGAATAAGATTTAGAGCTCGGTTTAAACGCGATAACCTCGTGCGCGTTTTTAAAAAAATGTCACATTTGATTTTTCGGATCGTCTATTGCTTTTGATAACAGCACTTTTTTACCCTTTTCATTTCCAGAAAGCACGAAATAGTAATAATTGTATTCAACTGCAGAATTTTCTAATTGTTTGTAGATGATGTCACGCTGAGTTCCTTGAGATCGACTTTTTGTAATAGATGTTAAGCTAGGGCGAAAGGATTCGGGGTTCCTTACCAGGCTGTAAATATCAGGATGGTGCATTTTAACACTACTCTGGCTCAATATTGATCTATGTCCATCCCTGACTGTTCTGTTCGTGTAAAAAGCTTCCTCATAATCACTTTTTATTATTTCCAAATCAGTATTCAATTCATAAAATGAATATCCGTATGGTTGCCAGATCTTCCATGTTACACTTCCTTGCTGGCTAGATGTGTGTTGTAGGAAAAATCGTACGTTTTGACCAATTAATTCCAAATTTCCCTTTGAATTAAACGAGCAAGACTGAAAATTGATCAAGGCGTTCCCTATTACTTGGTCCCCATTAAAAATCGTTTGTAATAGGATGAAATTTCTCTTGAATTTTGCCTTCTAATAAGTCGATTTTCTGGGTGAATAAGCCTGTGCCTCCATTTTCATCCAATGAATTTCCTATGACAAACAAGTGGTCATTTTTGTCAATAATTAATTTGGATAAATAGGTTGTGGCTTCATAATCGAGCTTTAAATCATACTTCAATAAGATTTCCCCATCATCTTCGTCAATCCAATAGATATAAGTCAGGTATTCGGATTCTACAAATTCAGAAATCTGAAAAAAAAGTGTACCTTCGCCTAGATTGTACCATTCCATATCAATGATTTGGCCATGGTTTAAAAGGTTTTTCCATTTCAACTTATACGTGCCTGGAGAATCTTAATTCTTTGTAAATGACCTAATTTGAGCTCCACCATTATACGTTTGTTTCATTTCAACCACTTCAGCAACTCCTCTATCTTGTTTCATAGCTCCACCCGAACTATTTTGAATAATTCAAAATAATTGCCGTGATGATTGATACTATTTTTCATCCCCCAGATCATACCGACGGTGGGATAAGGAATATAATTGTTCATGTTTGAAGGACCATAAGCTTCGTTTTTTGCATCAAAAGGTTCAAATGATTCAATTGTAGCTGTTTTGGAATTCACAACCATTTTATTGTGCCGTGTGCTCAAGTGGATAAGGTCGTTTTCATACTCACTAAGCACAACATACCTTGACTTTTTATTGGTTACTTGACTGATGCTTCCAGATTTTTCAAAATCTTTTGTGTAAAAATCACCAGAGAACAAGCCTTTATGAATCCCATAGACAAAATACCCATCAGTGGTTTCGTGTATTTGTGCATTTGGAATATTTCCTACTATTTCTTGTCCAAAACTGAGGGTAGAGATGATGAAAATTATCAAAGTGAGTCGTAGATTCATGTTCTTCATTATATGTTGGGGTTTCGTGTTAATGAGGCAATAGCTTCACAAGATTAGATAAAATCATTGACTCTTCAGTTGCATAATTGTGATTTTTTCTAATTTCAGGAAGTCTATTTAAAGTCAGTCGGGTTTGAATTTCTTTGATTAAGAGGCATGTTTTATTCTCGGAATAACTACTTTTTTGAGTAAGCCTCTATTGCCATGCGAACACTTCCATGCGTTGTTAAAAGTTTATTCGCTTCGTCATAACTGATTCCTAAGGTATCCATTACCATATTCGTTCCTCGATCCACCAGCTTATTATTGCTAAGTTGCATGTCTACCATTTTATTTCCTTTAACTCGGCCAAGTCCTATCATCAAGCTTGTCGAAATCATGTTCAACACTAATTTTTGCGCTGTTCCAGATTTCATTCTTGTGCTGCCAGTCACAAATTCGGGTCCAACAATTGGGGTGATTGGATATTGAGCTGTTTCCGCTAGCGCACTATTCCGGTTTGAGGTAATCCCTGCAGTGAGAATAGCATTTTTGTTTGCTTTTTGGAGGGCGCCAATGACATATGGTGTACTTCCAGATGCTGCGATTCCAACTAAACTGTCATTCTCGTTAATGTCAAATTCCATAAGATCTTTCCAGCCCTGCTCCGTGTCATCCTCTGCAAATTCTACTGCTTTTCGAATGGCCGAGTCGCCCCCGGCAATTATTCCAACCACCAAGCCATAGTCAACTCCAAAAGTAGGTGGGCATTCAGATGCGTCGACAATTCCTAGGCGACCGCTAGTGCCAGCGCCAATGTAAAAAAGTCGTCCACCCACTTTCATTTTTTTCAAGGCGGCAGTCACAAAAGCTTCAATTTGTGGAATGCTTTTTTCAACCGCCTGTGGTACAGTCTGATCCTCCAGATTTATGTTTGTCAGCAATTGATGCATACTCATTTTTTCCAAATCATTATGATTGGATCTGCTTTCCGTTATTCGATCTTCTTTCATTATATCCTATTATCAATGCGCCGCCCGAATTTTATCGAAGGGTGCAATTTTTTATTTCTTCTTTAAGAACACTAGTCATTCATTAGCATTGCAACTTCCTTACCAACTAATGCTCCAATTGCTACGCCCATTCCTCCCAAACGAACACCGCAATAAACGGTGTCCGATATTTTTTTTACAATTGGGGACTTTGACTTTCCAACACCCATAGTTCCTGCCCACTTATGTTCTACTTTAAAATCGACCCCTGGTAGTATGTTTTTTCTGAGAATTGCTTCAAGTTGCGAAGTGATTAGTTTCGTCGTCTCCATTTTTGTTGTCGTCTCTCCTTTAAAATCTAAATTTCTACCTCCGCCAAACAAAACACGATCGCCAATATTTCTAAAATAATAATAACCCTCATCAAAATGATAGATTCCTTTAAAGGCTAAATTCTTAATTGGACTCGTCACCAAAACTTGGGCCCGTGCCGGCGCAACATCTTCTTGTGGTAATAGCGTTTTTGCAAATCCATTCGTACAAATGGCTAGCTTGCCGAATTTAAAAGTTCCGGCAGTTGTTTCTAATTCATGTTTGTTTACTTTTTCAGCTTCAATTCCGTTTAATACAATTATACCTTTAGATTGAGCAAGTCGCAGAAGACCGTTAAGCATTTTGCCTGTGTCTATTTGTCCTTCTGCCGCGTGACGAATGGCGGACTTAAAATTTTTAAATCCAGCTATGCTACAAATTCCATTATCTACTTTGAAAACGGTATCGATTCCAGTAATATCCGTCAATTTTATGTTCAGATAATCTAATCGATTTATACAGTTCTCGTATTTTTCCGCTTGATCTTTTGTAAATAATTCGTACGATCCTAGTGATAGATAATCGATTGTTTCATCTCCCAATAATTCGCGTAAATAGTTCAAGCCATCCCATCTTTTTTTTAGGATTTGGAAAACTTCTTTTTCTGTTTTCGTCTCAAGGTCTGCTAATATTTCTGATGGACTCCCAACACAAGCGAATCCGGCATTTTTAGTACTAGCGCCGCTTGGCAGATAACCACGTTCTAAAATTGTTACTTTTTTACTTGGATTGCCTTGTTTAAGATGAATTGCGGTTGATAGACCAACAATTCCGGATCCGATTATGAGAAAATCGGTATGATTTATGTAGGTTTCTTTTTCCCAATAACTGAGTGCATTTAATTTAAGCATGGCGGTAATTATGTGGGTTTAAACCTAGCATAGATCGCTTTTTTTTCGGATATTTGTTAAATTGTACAGCCTCATAAAATTAAGAAAAAGTGACGGTTGTCTAAATGGGTTGAATGACAAGTTGCAAACAGCTTTGTGTTGAACGAATAAAAGGAGTTACTTTTTAGGAATTGATACATTATAAGATGTGGCGTGAGGAGGAAATGAACCTTTTTGCGAATTAAGGGTATAAAGCAATGATGAGAATAATCATTTTAGCGTTAATAATTTTGACTGCAGGCTATACCTATGGCCAAAAAACTGTGATTGAATTAAAGCCAGTGGTTAGAAATGACGACACTGGTAAACCTGTGAACGGCGCAACAATTGAGGTGTATAAAAATGGCTCTCTAGTGGCGAAAGAAAGCTCAGGATCTAATGGAAAGGTTCCGGCAATTGAATTGCCTGTTTGTATCGGCTGTACCTATAAAGTTTTTGTTAAAAAGTCCGGATTCGTTACAAAAACGGCAATTATGGATGGCCATGCAAATTATCCTAAAGAACTTCCTCCCGGTGTGGTTGAACAAAGATTTGAAGTGACAATTTTTGAAAGTGTACCTGATATTGACTTTTCGTTTTTAGAGCGCGAACCAATGGTTGAAATGGCCATTCAACCAGATGGGGTTATCACTTTTGATCAGCAAAAGATCAAAGTCATGAAGAAGAAAATTGAAGCACTTCGAAACAAGAATCCACCGGATAAAGAAGAGTTGGAAAAAGAAGCGAAGGAAAATGAGAAGAAAGAAGCTGACTTCATGGCTTATGTTGAAGCGGGTGATGCTTTCGTGAAAAAAACGGAATATGAAAAAGCAATTGGTCAATACGAATTGGCATTGGGCTTAAAACCTACACATCAACCCACCAAAGATAAAATTCAGGATGCAAAAATTAGGCTCGAAGAACTAAGAGCAAATGAGGCATTGGAAAAAGAGTTTGCAGAAAAAATGACTGCAGGTAAAACTGCACGCTCAGCTGATGAACTTGAAAAGGCATTGGGCTTATACAGAGAAGCTTCAAGTTTAAAACCTAGCGAACAATTACCGATAAAGTATATTGCTGAAATAGAAAAAGAATTAGCCGATCAAAAGAATAATGAGGCCGCCTTCAATAAGTTAGTAGCCGAGGGTGATAATGCCGTTGGAAGCGAAAATTTTGACGAAGGAATATCAAAATATCAAGCCGCATTAGTTTTAAAGCAAGATGCTGACGTTAAAGCGAAATTAGATGCAGCTAAAAAGAAAAAAGCGGACAAAGAAGCTGCACTTGCTGAAGATAAAGCCAATCAAGATAAATATAATCAACTCATTGCTTCCGCTGATGGTGCATTCGATAAAGAGAGTTATGATGAAGCAAAGAAGAATTATGAGGAAGCACTGAAATTAAAGCCGGGTGAAGCTCGACCGACAAGTCAATTAGCTGCAATAGCAGATATTTTAAAGAAAAAAGCAGATGAAAAGGCTGCCAATGAGAAATTAGAGGCAGACTATAATCGCCTGATGGAAGAAGGGAAAGGCAAAATTAACCAACGTTCGTGGGATGATGCAAAATCAAAACACGAAGAAGCGCTTAGGTTAAAACCGGGCGATTCAGAAGCTCTTGCTCAAATTGATTTGATTGCCAAAGAAAAAGAAAAGGAAGCCGGAGAAGCCAAAATGAATGCGGAGTATAATGCGCATATGAAGGAAGCCAAGTCCTTATTCGATCAAAAAAAACACAACGAAGCCAAAAATAAATATAGCGCGGCATCTAGTGTTAAACCCAAGGAGCAGGCGCCCATAGATGAAATTGCGAAAATAGAGGCCTTATTGGCCGATCAAGCAGACGCTGCTCAGAAAGAAGAGCAGTATAAGAATATGATGGCTGAGGGTGATGCAGCAAACGGAAGAAAGGATTATTTAGAAGCAATTGATCGATATAACAAAGCATTGGTTGCGAAACCGGGTGATGCAACTGCGCAGTCAAAAATTGATGAAGCAAATAAAGTGATTGCAGATGCCAAAAAATTGGCGGAGGATCAAGCGAAATTTGACGGTTTTGTCGCAGACGGAAGTCGATCATTTAACGCGGGTGACTATGATGACGCAAAGCTAAACTATAATAATGCGCTAGGCATTAAAGAAGATGCTGATGTGCGAGCGAAAATTAAAGAGATAGATGAGTTAATAGCGAAAAATCAAAGTGAAGCCGAGACAAAGGCAAAATATGATTCCGCAATTAAAGAGGCCGAGGAAGCCGAAAAGGCAGATGATTTAGCCAAGGCTATGGACAAATATAAAGCGGCAGTTTCAATTAAAGATGATCCTTATCCAAAAGGGAAAATTCTTGAATTAGAAGAAAAGCTGAGATTAAATGAAGAAGCTAATGCACTGAATAAACAATTTGAAGATTTAGTCGCTGAAGGGGATGCTGCTTATACAGCGAATGATTACGCCAAGGCGTTGGATAAATATAAAGAAGCACTTAAAGTGAAGCCAGACCCAAAGATTTCTGATAAAATTAAAGAGGTGGCTTTGAAGTTAGAAGAAGAAAATCAAAATGCAGATAAACAAGCCCAGTACGATAAAAAAATTGGAGAAGCAGATGCTGCATTTGATGATGAAAATTGGGATGGCGCAAGAGCATTATATGATGACGCTAGTGCAATTAAACCCGCTGAAACGTATCCAGATGCCCAAATTGCGGAGATTGAGAAAAGAATGAAGGCAGAATCTTTGGAAGAGACTGAGCGTCAATATCAAAAAATAATTGATAAAGCGGATGTACTTTTTGCATCTGATGATTTGAATGACTCGAAAGGTTTGTATGAACGCGCTTTAGGTTTTAAACCTACCGACACCTATGCGAAAGCTCAAATAGATAAAATTGAACAAATTAATGTTGATCGTGAAAAGGCATTAGCTGATGAGAAAGAATTAAATGCAAAATATGATGCCTTGATAAAAGATGGTGAATCTGCAATGACAGGAGCTCAATGGCAAGAAGCCTTGGACAAATTTAACGCCTCGTTAGTATTGAAACCGGGCGAATCATACCCGCTAAATAAAATTGCTGAAATTAAAAGCAAAATGGATGACGCTGACTTAGCCAAAAAAAAGGAGGCGGAGTATTTAGCAATGCTATCAAGAGCCGATCAAGAATTTAATAATGCTGATTATCAAAACTCAATTGTGACGTATAATGAGGCGCTTAAAATGAAACCGGGTGAAAAGTATCCGTTAGATAAAATTGCAAGTGCTGAGAGCATGCTAAAACAAGCTGCTTCCGATAAAGATGAAGAAGCATATCAAAAATTACTGGCCGAGGCGCAAGATAAATATGATGCAAAAGAATATGATGCCGCTTTAATGTTGTATCAACAAGCACTATCTGCTAAACCGACTGACCCTCTTCCACAAGCAAGAATTGATGAGATTAAACAAATTCAATTAAAAGCTGGTAATGCTGATAAATTAGAGAAAGACTATGAAGCCCTTATCCTAGAAGCAGATAACCAATTTGAAAAAGGAGATTGGTCGGTCGCAAAAGAGACTTATGTGAAAGCATATAATCTCTTTAATAGACCTTGGCCTGAGGATCGCATTAAGTTGTGTACCGAGAATATGCAGGCGCAAACAGATGCTACGGTTAACAAAAGTTACAATAAGATTATTAAGAAGGCAGACGGCTACTTCAATTCGGCGGAGTATGATAAGGCAAAAGAATATTATTTGAGAGCAGTCGGTCTTAAATCAAAAGACCAGTATCCAAAAGATCAATTAAAGGAAATTGAGCAAATCTTGAATCCGCAAGTCGCGATTAAGACGAAGACGCATTTGACCAATTACGGTCAGCCAAATCGCTCAACCAATTCCGTTGATGTGGCAAAAATGTTGGCGAACGCAGAGGTAGAACGAAAGAATTTGACCACCATCAGAACGGAGCAACAAGGCTTAGATGCTGAAGCTGCAAATAATGAAAATAAGGCAGCGCAGGAAGAGGAAAACTACACTACACGTGAAAAAGTGGTAACTATCAATAAAGACATAGATGAATCTGTTATTGCCCCAACTTTACAACGTCGTGCTGCAACTGATTCGGTTGAGGTAATGGCGGACAAACAAGCAGTGGTTGATCGTGATCGCAATGAGATGAATGACAACGATATCCAATTGCAAAACCAGAGGGTGAATAATATTGTTTCTGAAATAGAAGAAATTGATAACGAGAGTGATTTACCAAGAGTTGGGTATTTATTAGACGTTGACAAAATTCGAGCGGAAATAATTTTGGAAAATGAATTGGAGGATTTAGCACAAACAAACGTTACATACGATCAAAAGGCATATGTAGAGCAATATAAAGAGAATCGAATTGAAATAGATCCAAAAAGAGATATTCCAAGAATAAATACAGAGATTCATGTCGAAGACCATAACATTGATTTAATTAATAAATCGAATACAAGTTCCTGGGATCAGGAAGATGTTGTGATGGAAACTAAAGATGAGACTGAATTTATAATAGATGAAATTCGTGCCAATGAATTGGAAGCAGACATACCGAGAGAAGAACATGAATTAATAGTTGAAGATGGCTTTGTGGCGCGTGTTGAAATTAATTCAGACAGACGAGATGATCAGTATGATGTTACTGTCGATCAAAAAATATACACTGAAAATATCAAGAACGAAATTGAAATCGAGAATCTGAATAACGATCTTCCGAGAGAACAGATGGAAGATTTTGTAGAAGTACAATGGATTGAAAACTCTGAAAAATCAGATGAGTTAATGGTTGATCAAAATAACATTCTTTTCGATTCTGACGTGGAATTGGAGAAGTTAGAAATTGAACGAGTTGAGAATGCGGTAGAGGATGATAAAAATCGTGAAGGCTATGAAGTAGTTTTGGACAGCATGAAGTTGGACGAAGAAAATTACTTGGACAACAAAGCTGCCGAAAATCTTGATGAAAGCCATAAAACGTTTGATTATTTAGAAGGGAATAAAAACGATCAGGATGAGGCTCTGAAAAATTCTGATGAAACAGCTGACAAAAATATTGACGACACTTCCGAAATGGTGGAAGGCATGAAAGAAGAGGAAAACGAATTGGCTGTAGATAGTGAAGAGGATCGAATTGTATCGGAGGAATACGTTGAATCTTTAAGAGATATTGACATTACTAAAATTGATCAGCAGACAAAGAATGATTTAGGTGATCAATTCCCTGAAGGAATGACGGAAGAAGTTTATACGATTAATGATGAAGATGGACTTATGGTATCATTTGTAGTAAGACGTATTGTCGTCATCAACGGAGAAGGCAATGTATATGAAAAAGTACAAACTAAATTCGGCACCATTTCGTATTCTTGCAACGGTCATGGAATTTCCGAGTACGAATGGGACGATAAATCAGATGCTGGCGACTTAGTTCGTCATTAAGCACTTGCTACTCAAAAAAAGAAATAACTTTGCTCCAATCTAATTTTTTTATGAAGCATTATTTACTTTTTTTAATACCATTTATTTTATTGAGCTGCGGTGGTGAATCCTCCAATTCTGAAAGTGAAATTAATAACACTGTTTTAGCTGAACCGGTTGAACTTTACGGAAGCACACAAGGCACAACATTCGCAATTATTTGCAATGACTCTATTTCCATAACAATGGAAGAAGTGAATCTGATACTCTCAAATTTTGATGTTGCGCTTAGTAGTTATATTCCAAATTCAATCTTAACAAAGTTGAATAATTTTGGAGCAGGAACCTTCGTTTATCAAGACACTTATAATTATTTTAATCGGTGTTATGAAATGGCCCTATCTGTGCATAAAATCACAAAAGGGGCGTTCGATCCAAGCGTATATCCACTTGTGGATGGCTGGGGTTTTATGAAAGATTTAGAAATTGTTCCGGATTCTGTGATAGTAGATTCTTTACGCACTTTATTAGGGTTTCAGAACGGATATCATTTTAATTTTTCGGGTGAAATATCTGACGACTCATTGAAAACATTCTCCATTGTAAAAAACACACCTAACGCCAAGTTAGATTTTAACGCCATTGCACAAGGTTTGGCTGTGGATATTTTGGCAGAAGAGTTAGAAATTCGTGGAGCTAAAAATTATTTCGTTGAAATTGGAGGTGAAATAAGAGTAAGTGGAAATAACGCTGATGGCGTTCCTTGGCGAATTGGAATTGATAAACCAGTTGAAAATTCTAACGAAGGCACACGTGAATTACAAGAAATTGTCAACGTTGAAAATAAAAGTATTGCCACTTCAGGTTCTTACCGAAAGTTCTACGAAAAAAACGGCATTAAATATTCGCACACGCTTGATCCGTTAACCGGATATCCAGTTACGCACTCACTATTGAGCGCTACCGTCGTCACTGAGTCATGCGCAATGGCAGACGCAATAGCAACTGCTTTTATGGTCATGGGACCTGAAGAATCAATTGCGTTTATAGATGCAAATCCACAACTTGACTTGGATGTTTATTTCATTTTCATCAACGAATATGACGAATTTGAAACCTTTTATACGCCTGATTTTGGCAAAATGATTGATCTTAATTCGGCGCCATGAAAGAAGAATACGATTACGTCATAGCAGAAAATACACGCCATTTAGGTGAAAAATCCTTGTCTTCATCTTTGCAAGGCATTTTTATTGGCACGCAAAATTACTTTTTCTTCGTTCCAGTAAACACAACAGAGGATATTCGAAAAACGCGTAAAGGTAAAACCGTAGAACCAACGTTTTTATTTAAAGGCAAGCCCGTTGCAATTGTCGTGCATGAATTAATCAATAGGACTGGGCTGAGCAAGGCGGAATTTGAAGCATTTATGCTCAAAAAAGTAAAAAAAGAAATTCCTGAAACCATTTGCTGTGCAATCAACGATATAGAACAATTCAAAATCTATTCAACTTGGTGGGGGAGTGGAGTACTTGTGAATGGAACAGATGGTAAATCTGGCTGGCAACCGCTTGTGAGCAGGTTTAACAGAGATAAAAAGAAAATTAAGAGCTTCTATGAAGGGCATTCCAAATTAGTACCTTAAGCTTGTACACTTGAATTCGATTACTAACTTTGCCAAGCGCAAATAGCAAACTTCATATTATGCCTTTCAAAAAATTAAATCAGTTTTTATTAGATAAGATAGCCGAATTAGGTTTGGAAGAACCAACTCCTTTGCAGAAAGAATTGATTCCGAAAATTAAAAGTGGGGCCAATATATTTGCAGTTGGTGAGAAAGGATCTGGGAAAACGGAAGCCTTAATTATTAGCGTATTGCAAAAATTACAAATGAAACCGAAAGGCGATAACCCTGTGGCTTTGATTTATGCAAAAGACAAAGCCGCTGTGGTAGCTTTGGAAGAAAGGTTTAAAAGATACACAGAGTTCTCCTCTTTGCGCGTACGCATGGTCTATGAAGAACGAATCATCAATCATCAGAAGGATGAGATTTATAGAGGTGCTGATATCGTTATTGCTACACCAAATCGGTTGAGTAAACTCTATTTTCTCAATGGAATCAACCTCATGGAGCTTCAAATGATTATTGTAGAGGATGCCGAATTTTTAGTTGGATCAAGTTTTCATACAGATATTGATCGAATTTCTGAAAGTATTCAAAAATGTCAGCATATCGTTTTTGCCGAAAAACATGACTCGAAATTAGAACGTTTGCGTGATTTATTCATGGGAAATGCGCAAGTCGTGAAATAATTTAACAAAAAAACTTAAAAAAAAGTTAGTTTTTTATTTTCGTTATAATTTTCTGTTTTTCATACGTTTAACTCGGGGTGTTTTAACTTATTTTCCATAAATTAATTTTTTTATGCTCCAAAAAAGCAACTTAATTAGAAAGAGTAGCGGCTAATTATCAGACCTGCAAAAGTTAAATATTCAAAATTGTTGGTAGAAGATAATGGATACAGAAAAGTGTCAGTTTTCGGGATCAAGAAAAAAGGTAAAGTGAGAAAAATAATTGGCATTGTCGAAACAAAGTCAAAATTTGTGCTCATCACAGGTAAGGGTAAATTAAGTGATAAACAAATAAGGTGTTTACCACGATTAGCAAAAGAAATCTAAGCGTTTTGAGCTGCAAATAGGCGGTTCAACAATAATAAATGTCGTTTTGTAGATAACCGCTGTAACTGCAAGAACTTCAGCTTATCTTTAATAAAAAAAGAGAGAAGGCAGAATGGATTACCAAGTTATTTTAATCGACGACAATCAATCAAATAATGTTCTTAACGAAGAGTTAATCAGGAATTGGAATAATGATATTGATGTTTCAATTATTGATAATAGCTAAGAGGGTTTAAATTATTTTAAAAGAGAGTTTTCAGGAGCGGAGCATAGGAAAACGGAAAGCGCTGTTTTTTTGGATGAGTTCATGCCTTATCTAGAAGGCATGGGTATGATGGAATATGTTGAGAAAATGAATATTGGAGAAACGTCGGGTGTTGAGGTGTACTTTTTATCCAAAAAATCCAGCGAGTTAATGCGAATGAAGGCAGGCATGTTAACAAGTGTTAAGAAAGTGATTCCAAAGCCGCTGACCGCAGCAACTATTGCAGAGATTTAAGCCGCATAAGCTAAATAGCATCTCGTAATTTTCTGAGTTAGAGAAGAACGACCCATTAATTATCCAAATAAATTT
>CAJQHR010000020.1 GCA_905478225.1 uncultured Crocinitomix sp. | reverse complement strand
AGCAATGGGAAGAATTTTATAACTTCGGCAGACCTCATGGAGCTTTTAAAGGAAAAACACCCTGTCAGGCCTTGAAATATCACTTAGAAAAATAAGAATTCAGTTCCATTTTAGCTGAAGTACCACAGTGCTACCTTTAATTGCTTTGGTGACGCTCGTCGGACTTTCTACGTTGAAAGTAAGTATGTTATGGAATACTATGTTTTTAGCGGTTGGAATTTACGGTTCAAGTATTCTTTTCTTTCAAGAACCGTATCCTGTAAATGCAGATAAGGCTGGAGGTTGGGCGCTTACATTCAAATATGGACATCATCCAGAGAAACTGTATGGATTTGTAATGGCTTCTGATCGCAATAAAGAAGATCTTGTGCAAGGAATTGGCTGGGGAATGAGTGCCGAAATATTCTCAACAAAAAACATAAATGAACCGGCCATTCGCAAGCAACAACTCGACAAACTATTTTCTCTGTTAGCGCGTTATCCGGATGAGGAACAAGAGAACTTGGTTAAAGGCATTTACTTTGCTTTTGATGAAGGTATCACACCAGTTTTAAATTCAAGCCTTCAGGACGATATCACTAGCCGCATTTATAGAGCCAATTAAGAAAACGAGGTAGGAGTTAAATGAAAAGCAATTTCTTGCCTAGACCTTAATTTTTTTCCCAGTGCTATCCAAAAATTTATATTCCAATATATGATTAGAATTATTGGGTTGAATTGAAACCCATTTTTTGAATTGGAAATACCATTTCCATTGCCTTGAAACAAGCCCTTTTTTAAAGTAAGATTCTAAATAAGGATGCACGATCAACGTGAGTTTTTTCTCCTTTTTCTCTTCCAATAAATACTTCAGCTTATTTTCAATTTCATCCGCAAACATAATTGAAGCTTGAATTTTACCCGTACCATTACAAGTAGGGCAACCTTCAGAAGTTTCAATATCCGTTACTGGTCTCACACGCTGACGCGTAATCTCAACAACACCAAATTTACTTGGCGGAATAATACTGTGTTTAGCTTTGTCCTGCTTTAACAACTCACGCAACTTATTGTACAACATTTTATTGTTGTCACGTTTGTGCATATCAATAAAGTCAACACAAATAATGCCGCCCATATCTCTTAAACGCAATACACGAGCGAGCTCCTCAGCCGCTTCCATATTTACGGTAATCGCATTGTTTTCCTGCGTATCATTTTTTGCACTTCTGTTTCCACTATTGACGTCAACAACGTGCATAGCTTCTGTGTGTTCAATGATCAGGTATCCGCCACTTTTAAGCGGAACTTTCTTACCGAATAAAACTTTAATTTCTTTATTGACTCCGAATTGCTCAAAAATATCAAGCTTGCCTTTGTATTCTTTCAATATGCTCACCTTTTCAGGCGCAATAGATTGTACATAATCCTTCATTTCTGCTAAAAGAACAGGATCATTTACATGAATTTTATTGTAATTGGCATTCAGCGTGTCGCGTAATAAGGAAGAAGCCCGATTTAATTCACCCAAAACGCGTTTAGGCGACTTGGCTTTTTTCAAATTCGAATGCATTTTTCTCCAACGATCTAATAAATCTTTTAAATCGCTATCAATCTCTGCTAGTTTCTTGTTGTTGGCCACTGTTCGAATAATTACACCAAAGTTCTTTGGTAAAACACTCTTTACAATATCCTTTAAGCGCTTTTTTTCTTCAACGTCCTTAATCTGTTGAGAAATAGATATTTTATTAGAAAATGGTACAAGCACTAAAAAACGTCCAGCCAATGTAATTTCTGAGCTCAAACGAGGTCCTTTAGATGAAATTGGTTCTTTTGCTACTTGCACTAAGATTTCGCGAGAACTGGAAACAGTATCCGTGATTTTCCCATCCTTCTCAATGTCCGGTTCAGACTTAAAATAAAGTAAATCTGCAACGTTTTGTTTACCTCTCAGAGTATCTTGTGTCCATTTATCCAATGATTTAAACTGGGGCCCAAGATCTAAATAATGTAAAAACGCGTCTTTTTCGTACCCAACATTGACGAAAGACGCATTTAGGCTAGCTACGACTTTGCGCACCTTACCCAAATAAATATCACCCACGGCAAAATCCGTGTCTATCTTCTCTTCATGCAACTCAACAAGCGTTGAGTCACGCATAAGAGCCATAGAAATTTCTCCGCTGGGTTTTGAATTAACTATAAGTTCAAAACTCACTAATCTGTAAATTAAATAATAAACTAAGAAAACTTAAACGCCTTAGCCGTTAAGTTTCTAATGAATTGACAATCAAATGATCTGAATAGATTTTTAAAATCTATTTTTTCTTTTTGTGTCTGTTTTTTCTTAGTCTTTTCTTTCTCTTATGAGTAGACATTTTATGTCTTTTTCTTTTTTTACCACTTGGCATAACAAAGATTTTTAAATCAATTAATACTTTTTTAACTCTAATATGTAGAAAAACTTCCTGATACTCAGGAAGTTTTTATAAAATTCATCCTTTATTCGGGGGCAAAGATAGCAAAATTTCCAATTAAGTAACAATGTTACTTAACCGATACGTTATCCTTTACGTCCTCGATAAATGTTTTAGCTGGCTTAAATGCCGGGATGTTGTGCGCCGGAATAATGATAGACTCATTTTTTGAAATGTTTCTGCCTGTTTTTTCTGCTCTCTCTTTTACAATAAAAGATCCGAAACCTCTAAGGTATACATTGTTACCTTCTGTTAGGGATAATTTTACTGAATCCATAAATGCTTCGACAGTTGCCTGAACTGAAATTTTCTCAATACCTGTTTGATCTGAGATTTTCGAAACGATATCTGCTTTGGTCATAACTTCTTAATTTTTAATCTTTTGTAATTCGGGGACAAAAATAATTCTAATTCTTTGAACTATTTACAAAAAATGCAAGAACTTTACATTTTTTATTTAAATGGCTGATTTTTCGACATTAATTAACGCTTGGTATAGACAAAACAGAAGAGTTCTTCCATGGAGGGGTATTTCTGATCCGTATAAAATTTGGCTTTCTGAGGTGATTTTGCAACAAACTAGAGTTGATCAAGGCACCGCTTATTATCTAAAATTTATAAAAGCATTCCCCACAATAAACCATTTGGCAAATGCTGAAGAGGATGAGGTTTTGAATTTATGGCAAGGCTTGGGGTATTATAGCCGTGCAAGAAATATGCATTTTTCTGCAAAATTAGTGGCCAATGAGTTGAATGGTGTTTTTCCAACGACCTATAAAGGTGTGATTTCATTAAAAGGAGTTGGAGAATATACAGCTGCTGCAATAACATCTATTGCTTATGGCTTGCCTCATGCTGTGGTAGATGGAAATGTTTATCGGGTTTTAAGTCGTTATTTGGCAATTGCAACGCCCATTGATAGTAAACAAGGTAAAAAAGAATTCGCCGAAGTAGCCAGTGCATTTCTAGATCATAAAAATCCAGGAGACCATAATCAGTCTTTAATGGAGATTGGCGCGTTGATTTGTTTACCAAAAAAACCAAAATGTTCCGAGTGTCCACTTTCTAATTCTTGCGTTGCTTTGCAAAAAAAGTCACAGCTCAACTTCCCTGTTAAATCCAAAAAAACAAAAGTTGTTAACCGTTACATCCATTATTTGGTATTTACTGATGGGCAAAATACGGCATTGAAAAAACGCACTGGTAAAGGCATTTGGGAAGGGCTTTATGATTTTCCAATGGTCGAAAAAAAAGAAGGTGAGGAACTTACAAAAAAGGATCTGGAATCATTCACATTTAGCGACTTTACATTTGACGGAACTTTCAAACATATCTTGTCTCACCAAAAAATATTAGCCACGTTCTGGCAAGTCCAAGTTGAGCAGGTTAAATTAGTTGATAATCAGATTGAAATTCCAATCCACCAAATAGAAGACTACCCTTTGCCACAACTGTTAATAAGATATATTAAGGAGTCGCGCTTATTCGGTGCAGATTAGCTATATTTGTTTAAATCAAGGAACCAATATGGCAGGAAGCGTAAATAAAGTAATTCTAATCGGAAATCTTGGAAGAGATCCAGAAGTCAGATATTTGGAAAATGGAACTGGTGTTGCAAACTTTTCTATTGCCACATCTGAAACATTCACAGACAAGAATACGGGTGAAAAACGTGAAATTACAGATTGGCATAACATTGTGCTTTGGAGAGGCTTGGCTAAAATAGCAGAGACCTACTTGAAAAAGGGCATGAAAGTTTATATTGAAGGTAAACTCAAAACACGATCTTGGCAAGATGAAAATAAGCAAACTCGGTATACTACAGAGGTTGTTGCAGATAATATGACCATGTTGTCTCGAGCTGAACAAAGCACCAATCAACAGAATTATCCAAAAACGGTAGAGAACAGGCCCGTGCAACCCATGGATACTAAACTGAACAAAGAACCAGAAGATGATTTACCATTTTAATTTGAACGAAAACGAATAGTTTGGAACAGACCTTTTCACTCGTTCTTGCTGACATTAATTGGGTACCATTCTCAATCTCATTAGGGATTTTACTGATTTTATTGGCTTGCTCTGCACTTATTTCGGGTGCTGAAGTTGCATTTTTTTCACTTACACCTTCTGATAAGGAATCTATTGGTGAAGACACGAGCAAATCGGCTGAAACAACACTGGCTTTATTGTCAACTCCAAAAGGTTTGTTGGCCACCATATTAATTGCGAATAATTTTATCAATGTAGCGATCATTCTACTTTCTTCTCAATTGTCGACAACCCTTCTTGAGGGAATGGATGATAGAACGAAGTTTTTTGTTGATGTGATCGCAATAACCTTTATCTTATTGCTGTTTGGTGAAGTGATTCCTAAAGTTTATGCGGCCAAAAACGGAAAAAAAGTAGCGCTTTTAATGGCTGTGCCTTTAAGAATAATTGGGAAAACATTCCCCTTCAATTTAATGAAAAAAGGATTGGTTCAAGGAACAGATGTTATTAATAGACGAATTAAAAAACGAGTAAAAGAACTTTCTCAAGACGATTTGTCTGATGCAATTGAACTGGCAATAGAAGGATATGAAGACAAAAGCGATCTTGATATTTACCAAGGTATAATAGAGTTTGGCAAAAAAGACGTGAAGCAAATTATGCGTTCACGGTTAGATGTAGACGCCTTTGAATTCGATAAGACTTATGGTGAAATTCTAGCACTTTTAAATGGTGATGGTAAAATGACGCATCATTCGCGTATCCCGGTTTATCGTGAATCATTCGATAGTATTGAAGGAATTCTTTTTGTGAAAGACCTTTTACCTTATTTGGGTGAAGCACAGGATTTTAGTTGGCAAGGGTTAATTCGCGAGCCTTACTTTGTCCCTGAAAATAAAAAAATTGATGATTTGCTGATCAGTTTTCAAGAGCGTAAAATGCACATGGCTGTTGTTGTTGATGAATATGGAGGGACATCAGGAATTGTTACGCTGGATGATGTTTTAGAAGAAATCGTAGGTGATATTTCTGATGATATTGATGAAGATTTAGTCTACTCAAAACTAGATGAATTTAATTATGTCTTCGAAGGGAAAACAGCATTGATTGATATGTATAAGGTTTTGGACATTGATGGAGAAATCTTCGAAGAGGCAAAATCAGAGTCTGATACCATTGCCGGCTTTGCAATTGAGCAAGCTGGTAAAATTTTAAAGAAGAACGAACGTGTAACTTTTGAAAATTATACGTTTACAGTAGAGGCGGCAGATAGTCGTAAGGTGAAACGAATTAAAATTACGATTTTGCCCGTTAAAAATGAACCAGATGAAGATTAGTATTTCTATAGGAATTGTCTTTCTTTTAATGCTTGTCAGCTGTGAAAGCGAGGCTGAAGATTATTATCCAAAACCAAGAGGCTATATGCGCCTCGATTTCCCCGAACGTTCTTACGAAATATTTAACCCGGATAGCTGCCCATATCAATTTGAAATTCCAGAATATTTTTCAATTGTTGATAAGGCAAACTGTAATAAAGACATTGTAATGGATCGTTTTAATACCACAATGTTTTTGACCTATATTCCGCTAGATTCAAACCTTTTTATGAACGTTGAATACTCCCGAAAATTGGTTTATGACCACAGTATTAAAGCGGATGCTATTGATGAAATTCCTTTAATTGATCCTCGGCGTAGAGCTTATGGCTTGAAATATAATATTAAAGGAAATGCGGCTTCTCCTTATCAATTTTATGTAACGGACAGCACGAATCATTTTTTGCGGGGTGCACTTTATTTCAATGTTAAACCAAATTACGATAGTGTTCGAACAAGTTTAGAATACATCACGGAGGACATTGATAACATTTTGGAAACCATTCATTGGCAATAACGCTTGAAATAATGAAATGAACCTATCAAAGCCAATTTATATCGCATTTGTTGGGAGTCTTATTCTAGGACTGTTAATGGGGCTTTTTTTAGCGTTAATTGGTAATTTAACAACAATTCAAATTTCTGCGGCAGTATACGTTTTTGTTCCGCTTTGCACGGCAATATTGTCTTTTTTGATTTTCACCTTTCTGGTGCGGCGCTTTGTCAGTGAAAAAATTAAAGTGATCTACGGCATTATCACAAATGAACAGGTTTCAGAGGTTCCAACTGTAAGTTTTTCGGATGACGTACTTGGAAAATTAACAGAGGATTCTGCCGAGTATGCTTCCGTGCAGCAGAAACAAATTTCAGAATTGCAGAAACAAGCTGTTTTCCGGAAGGAGTTTTTAGGGAACTTGGCACATGAATTAAAAACACCCGTTTTTAGTATTCAAGGGTATGTCCTCACACTTTTAGAAGGTGGTTTGGAAGATGAACGCGTGAATCGCGATTTTTTAGAACGCGCGTTGAGCGGTGTGGACCGTATTTCAAATCTATTGGAAGATTTAGATGAAATTTCTAAATTAGAAACGGACCGTTTTAAATTTAATATGGTCAAGTTTGATATTGTTAAGGTGGTAAAAGAAGTTTTTCAAGAGCTCGAAACAAAAGCCAATCACAAAAACATTAAACTGACTTTTGATAAACATTACGAGCCTACAATTGTATTAGCTGATGTCAATCGAATCACGCAAGTACTCGTAAATCTTGTGTCCAATTCTATTTCATATGGAATTGTTGGAGGTGAAACAAAAATTGCCATTAAAATCCTCGAAAAAACAAAGATTCTGGTTGAAGCTTCGGACAATGGAGTGGGGATGGCTCAAGAGCATATTCCGCGTTTGTTTGAGCGGTTTTATCGTGTGGGCAAAAGCCGAGAAAGAAACATTGGTGGTTCTGGCTTGGGTTTGGCCATTGTTAAACATGTTATTGAGGCGCATAAACAAACCTTAACTGTTAGAAGTACGGAAGGAATTGGTTCTACTTTTTCTTTCACTTTAGAAGCGCCTTAACATCCATTAAAAATCTATCATAAATAAATTCAAAGCTCCATTTTTAAGTCGGAGGTTCGTTTTTATATTTCGAAATTTCTTATCTTTAGCAGTTCCGGTAAATTTTGCCGTGTCACAATATATTGTTAATGAATAAAAAACTCAAAAACGCAGGATTACTATTTCTGTTTTTCTTTTTGACAAGTGCGGTATTTGCGCAATCTGCAAATGCAGTGGCAGTATCCTTAATCACGTTGGATGACGATCAGGAAACTGTTCGGGTCTCAATCAAAACAAGTGAATCATTCATTGTGGGTGCCAATCGCTACGTGCTTCATATCGGTGGCCGTCATTTTTTAATGAACGAACATCCGGAAGGTAGTTTAAGTGAAATTGTATTCTTTGTTCCTCTGAGCGATTATGAAACCTTAAAAGATCAAAGTAGAATTATATTGGTGTACGGATTTTACCATGACAATACCTTAAAAGATGGCGAAGGCGATCAATCATCCGACTTTCTTGGAAAACATTGGAGCTTAGGAAAGTTCACCAAACAAACATTGACCTCAAAATAAAAGACTCAAAAACATGACTATGAAATTACGTTTAATTCAATTTATCGGTATCCTCTTGTTAAGTGGTGCCAGTTTTGCGCAAACTCCAGACCCAGGAGAACCAGGTGTTTATGCCGTGTCGAGTGACGAATATGATTTTGGTGACGAAGCATTTGGTCCACCAACCTTTCCAGATTTAGTTGAAGTGACAGGCTCTGTTCATTATCCTACCGATCTTACTGATGGTCCTTTTCCAGTTATATTAATCTTACATGGAAGACATTCAACTTGTTATAATGGAGGCGGAGGTACCAGCATTGCATGGCCTTGTACAGGATCATTTAGTGCAATTCCAAGTTATAGAGGATATAATTATTTGGCAGAGCAATTGGCGAGTCATGGTTATATCGTAATCTCGGTTTCTGCGAATAGTATTAGTTCAACAGACAATTCAACACCTGATTATGGAATGCGTGCCAGAGGAGAACTTTTGCAACACCACCTTGATTTATGGAATGATTGGAATGACGTAGGCGGTGATCCATTTGGAGATCTTTTCGTTGGTAAATTGGATATGGATAATATTGGTACCATGGGGCATTCACGCGGAGGAGAAGGTGTGATTGAGCATGCCCTTTATAATCGTGAATTAGGAAGTCCTTATGGGATTAATGCCGTGCTAACTTTAGCTCCTGTTGATTTTAATCGACCAATCTTGAATAACATTCCAATCATGAATATCGCTCCTTATTGTGATGGAGACGTGTCCGATTTGCAAGGCGTTCATTTTTATGATGACGCACGTTATATAGATGATAGCGATACAACGCCAAAACACAACTTAATGATGTTGGGCGCTAATCATAATTTTTTCAATACAGTATGGACTCCTGGAGAATTTCCTGCGGGTACAGCAGATGATTGGCGTTTCGTTGATGGAACGCAGTCTGACGAACATTGCGGCACCTCAAGTCCTGATAACGGAAGGTTTGATGCCGAGACGCAACGGAACTCATTATTAGCTTATGGCAGTGCATTCTTTCGTGTGTATATCGGAGGTGAAACTGAATTTGATCCGATTTTGAAAGTGGAGGATGTGACACCACCAGTTTCATCAACATTAGATGGCTCTGAGATTTTTATGTCTTACCATCCTGGAAACGATAAACGTGTTGATGTTAATCGCACAGATAGCGAGGATACGGAAGATACCAATACATTAGGCGAAGCTGCAAGTGAAAATGGATTGGTGATATATGATATTTGTGGAGATGATTTTGGTGAACAATATTGTATTGGTGCTGGTGCAGGAAGCGCACAAGAGCCGCATAATAAAAATGGAGGTGTAGCTGTTTTAGGTCTTTCTCAATTAGAAATTGAATGGAATTCTGCGGATGATTGGTACAGAAATGACATCCCAAGTTTCATGGAAGATTTTACCAATTTTGACGCCGTTCAATTTAGAGCATCTGTTAATTTTGATACGTCAACACCTGATGTTGATTTGAATTTCACTGTTGAATTGACAGATAATACAGGAGCTTCATCTGTTGTTGCTGTTGAAGATTATAGTGAGGCGTTATACTTCCCTCCTGGAGATTTTGGAACAACATTACCTCGAACAATGCATAATACAGTTAGCATTCCTGTTGAGGATTTTGCAGGAATAGATTTAACGAATGTGTCTTATATCCGATTCCTGTTTAATGATTCTGGTAACGGTGGAATATTGGTTTCTGATCTGATAGTGAGTTCGGATGAACCAGTTGTTTTTCCTCCAATTGCTGCTTTTGAAGCAAACGTAACTGAAACTTGCACTGGTGAAGTTGTTTTTACAGATAATTCTGCATTTACACCTACTGAATGGTCATGGATTTTTGGTGATGGCGGAACTTCTGATGAACCAAATCCAACCTATTTTTATGCCTCAAATGGCACTTATACGGTGGCATTAACTGTGACAAACGAGGCGGGTGATGATATTTCAGTAGAAACGGCATACATTGTTGTTGATCGTCCAGAAGCGCCTGTTGGAACAGGAGATGAAATTTGTGGTGAGGGTGATGTTGTGGTGTCTGCTGTTGGCAGTGGAGCAGGTGTTTTAAATTGGTATGATGCCGAAGAAGGTGGAACTTTATTGGATGCTGGAACTGATTATACAGAGTACGTTACTGAAACCAAGGACTATTGGGTAGAGGAATCTGTGCCTAATGATGTGTTGTCTGTTGGTCCACCTGATAATACTTTTGGCAGTGGTAGTTTTTTTGGAGCAAATGATTTAAGAGGTTTATTTTTTAATGCCTATTCACCATTTATTTTAGAGTCCGTTCGGGTTTATGCTGATGGTGGTGGTGATCGAAATATTCAAATTCTAGATGGAGATGGTGGAGCAGTTATTCACTCTGTGGTTGTAGATATTCCAAATGGAGAAAGTGTTGTTGACCTTAACCTTCCAATTGATGTTTATTCAGGTTATTATATGAAGATTACCGGCGGTTTGGTTGATTTGTTTAGAATCAATGACGGTTCACCAGAATACCCGTATGAAATTCCCGGCATTGTAGCCTTAACAGGTTCTAATGTTGCGGATACACCGTTAGATTTTTACTATTTCTTTTTTGATTGGAAAATTAGAGAACCAGATTGTTTAAGTCCTAGAGTTATAGTTACAGCGACTGTTGAAGCTGGATTCCCGGTTACCATAAGTGATAATGTAACAATTGCATCAGGCGAAACAACTACACTGGAAGCCACTGGCGGAATAACGTATTCATGGTCACCTACAACAGGTTTGAGCGATCCTGATGCGGCAATTACGGATGCAAATCCGACTGAAACAACAACTTATACCTGCAGCATAACGAATGATGATGATTGTATGGTAAGTGCTGAGGTAACTGTGACGATTGATGGACAAATAGGTGTGGATGAACGGGCACAAACTAATTTTGAAATCCATCCAAATCCATCTAAAGGAATTGTTCAAATTCAATTGGGTGAATTAACGGATCTGGATAAAATTGAAGTGTATACAACTGACGGTAAATTGGTGTTTAGTCAAGAATATCAAAACCAAATAGAAAATCTAACACTTGATCTTTCAGGTCTAGCAACGGGCGTTTATTATGTGAAGCTGTCTAATGATGAGTTTGAATATCAAGAGAAATTAGTGCTGCAATAATTGAAATAGTATAAAAATTATTTTAAAAAAATAGCGAGCGGAGTTGATCTTGCGCAGTTTTATTCGACAATTATAGATGAAAACTTCGTTTCAACGAAAGTTGAGGAGTCATTAATTGAAACTATTTCCAAGGAATATTCCAGCATTCAATTTGTGGCTAACAAGGAGAGATTAATTTAAAACCTATTTCACCTTAGTACTGAGAATGAGGGATCAAACTCATTTGGGGGCTAAATAAAACGGATGCGCGTCATTCATAAGGGCAAATCTAAAATCCGCGGATTGGTGCCGTTTTCATTTAACATGATCACATTCCGTCGAACATAAACTTCATTTGCAACGGAATCTTTCCAGGAAATTTCATCAAGATTAAACATGATTTTATTGGAATCGTGACTTTAGTCTCCAGTGCTGAACATATATGAAGTGCGTAATTCTTTCAAAAATGTTGTTTTGTCATTTTTGATATCTAGACTATATAATCCATGTGTTTTTCCTTCCCGGACCGAAATCACGTCAGTCACGTATTGTTGGCGTTAACCTTCATTTGCTATGGACTCGGTGTTTTAAGGTTCCGCAAATCTACTTCAATTAACGCTGCGGTTGTGAAGTTCTAATAGTTATTGGAATGTAACTCGCTATGAAATAACCTTTGCATCAAAACATCTCGAGTGATTTTTGCAGAAAATCGTATTGAGTAACCTCACTCAAATAACTACTAATGACGAGATACTCACGACTAACGACTAATTCACTAATTCACTAAATCCGATCCAAATTCGCGATTGACTTTGAAATTGATTTCACGTCGTCAAAAATCAACCTCAATTTATTATTCCGCTCGTTCATTTTGGCGTCTTGCGGATTGGTTTGAATAAAACTCAACACTTTTGTGAAATGGCTCGATTGGTAATACGGTGAATCTTGCTGTGCCACAAAATATCCAATCATTTTATTGGCTTTTATTACCAGTTTTTTAAATCCAATATCCTTCGCCATCCAACGTAATTCAATGGACTTGATTAACTCATGCACCACCGCCGGGATAGGTCCAAAGCGATCCTCCATATTACTGCGGAAGATGTCTAAATCTGTCGCGTTTTTGGAATTGTCTAAGCTTTGATAAATCATTAATCGTTCCGCCACGTTATTTACATACGTATCCGGAATCAATAACTCTAAATCGGTTTCTAATATACAGTCGGTCACGAATTCCATTTCATCAACCGACTTGTCTTCAGTAAACAAATCCTTGAACTCATTTTGCCGCAATTCTTGCATGGCTTCGTTCAATATTTTCTGATACATTTCAAAGCCAATATCTGCAATAAAGCCTGATTGTTCGCCGCCCAATAAGTTACCCGCGCCTCGGATGTCTAAATCGCGCATGGCTATGTTAAAACCTGATCCTAAATCTGAAAAATGGGCCACTGCCTCTAATCGTTTTCGAGAATCTGAAGGCAAGGTATGCATGGGTGGAGCAATTAAATAGCAAAAGGCTTTCTTATTCGATCGCCCAACGCGTCCACGCATTTGATGCAGGTCGCTTAAACCAAAATTTTGCGCATTATTGATCAAAATCGTATTGGCATTCGCAACGTCAATTCCTGATTCAATAATCGTTGTCGCCACCAATACATCATATTCATGATTGACAAAGTCTGACATTAAATTTTCTAGCTTTTTGCCGTCCATTTGTCCATGGCCAATGGCAACTCGAATACCAGGGCACAAGCGTTGAATCATTCCTCCAACCTCGTGTATGTTTTGCACACGGTTGTGCACAAAAAAGACTTGACCGCCGCGTTGTGTTTCGTAAGTCACAACATCTCGAATCAATTCTTCGTTAAAAGTTACCAATTCTGTATCAACCGGCTGGCGGTTGGGAGGTGGTGTATTAATAATCGATAAATCGCGAGCACCCATTAATGAAAATTGTAACGTTCTTGGAATTGGTGTTGCGGTTAATGTTAAGGTGTCAACTGATACCCTAAAAAGCTTGAGTTTATCCTTAACGCTTACACCAAATTTTTGTTCTTCATCAATGATGATTAGGCCTAAATCTTTGAATTTTACTTTTTTGCCAACTAGTGCATGTGTACCAATTATAATGTCAATTTTTCCTTCCTCTAAACGCTTCAATGTATCGTTTATTTGTTTGGTTGACTTAAAACGATTTACATAATCCACCGTGCAAGGCATGTTTTCCATCCGTTCTTTAAACGTCTTATAATGTTGCAGTGCAAGTATTGTTGTTGGCACTAAAATGGCGACTTGTTTGCTGTCGGCAACGGCTTTAAAAGCAGCTCTTATAGCAATTTCTGTTTTACCAAACCCTACGTCACCACAGACTAGGCGGTCCATTGGAGAATCTGCCTCCATGTCTGCCTTAACTGCAGCGGTTGTTTTTTCTTGATCGGGCGTATCCTCGTATATGAAAGATGCTTCTAGTTCATTTTGCAAATAGGTGTCGGGTGAAAAAGAGAAGCCAGATTCTTGTTTACGTTTGGCGTATAACTTTATGAGGTCATACGCAATTTCTTTAATCTTAGATTTTGTTTTTTTCTTGGTATTGCTCCAAGTTTGCGTCCCAATTTTGTTCATTTTGGGTTGCGTACCTTCTTTGCTTGAGTATTTTGAAATGCGGTGCAAGGAATGGATCGAAACGTAAAGTACATCATTGTCTCGATAGAGTAATCGAATGGCCTCTTGTGGTTTTCCATTAACATCTATAATCTCTAATCCAGAAAACTTACCAATACCATGGTCGATATGTGTTACGTAGTCGCCCTTTTGGAGGTTGTAAATCTCTTTTAGTGTAAGGGCTTGTTGATTTTTTCTAAATCCTTCTTTGAGCCGAAACCTGTGATACCGCTCAAATATCTGATGATCGGTATAACAGGTGAATTTAAGGTCGTTGTCTATAAATCCTTCGTGTAATGCGAAGGATAATGTGGTGAATTGTACGCTCGAGTTTAAATCTTCAAAAATGGCGTATAATCGTTCTACTTGTTTGGCTTGGCTCGATACAATCATATTCTTGAACCCAGCCGTTTCATTTTTTCGTAAATCTTCTATTAAGAGTTCAAAGTTTTTATTGAAACTTGGTTGAACGCTTATATTAAAACGGAATTCCTCTCCTTTAAAAAAGGGACGATTTCCAAATTCAATGACGTTAAAATTTTGGATGCTTTTATCAAAACCAATTTTAGAATAAAACAAATCCGTCGGCGGACTATGTTTCACCGGCGATTCTGGTAATTCATTATAGATTTTAAGCGCTTTTTTATATTCTTTTTCTAAAGTAGATCCTGTGAGTTGATAGTCTTTGATCCAAATATTTGTTTGATTTGGTATGAATTGCAGAATATCTTCCCGCACTTCTTCAGACGCATAACTCTGAATATTTGGCACCACCGTTAAGCGACTCATGGACTTAATCGAAAGTTGATTAACAGGATCAAAAGTTCGGATAGAATCCACCTCATCACCATAAAACTCAACTCGGTAAGGAATGTCGTTCGAAAAAGAAAAAATATCAATGATACCCCCACGTACGGCGAATTGTCCCGGGGCGTAGACAAAGTCAACTTTGTCAAATTCGTATTCGATCAATAATTCATTGATAAAATCAACAGAATATTCTGTCCCTTTTCGAATCTCTAAAATGTTTTTGGCAAACTGCTTTTTGGTTATTATTTTTTCAAATAAGGCTTCAGGATAAGTTACAACAATAGAAGTGTTCCCTCTATTAATCCGCTCCAAAACCTCCGCACGAGACACCACATTCGCATTGTCAATTTCTTCTAATTGATAGGGCCTTTTATAACTGTGCGGAAAAAATAAAATATTCGAAGCAGTTTTATTGAGGTTCTCCAAGTCGTTGAGGAAAAACGCCGCCTCTTCCTTGTCTGAAAGCACAAAAAGATGAAATCCTGTGCGGTTTTGAATTACAGCATTTGCCACCACTGCAGCAGATGAAGCTACCAAACCATTTAGGTTAAGTTTCACTGCATCTTCTTGCAATAAGGAGGCAATGGCAACTACCTTTTCAGAATTTTGATAGCTCTGCTTGAATTCATCCACCGTCATGTCACAAATTTAAGGTGAATTAATTAAAAAATGGCGTGTTGGATTGGGAAAAGTTTTGGGGGATATTTTGGCTGTTTTTTTGGTGGTATTCTTATATTGTATCATCAGGTTCTGTCGCATTAATCAATTTTAACTGATTTCACCTAAAAAAATATAAATGTCACGAAATAAATTCAATTGAAAATCAGCACTTTAGTTATTTATCTGATGCCATTTTTCATAAAGAAAAGCAACAAAATAGTCAGATGCGACAGAACCTTCTTTTTAAAGATTAAAAAGACTCCTTTTCAGAATTAAAACTGTCATTTTTACTAATTTTGAATAATACGAAATCAATTCAGGAGCAAACGCTGTTTGAACAGATAGACAAAACAATTTTCATGGAGCAGAAACACAGCTTATTGGAGGCCAAACAAAAAATTGAAGCATTTTGTGCTTACCAAGAACGTTGCGACCAAGAAATTCGAAAAAAAATAAAATCTTGGGGATTATACGGTGATGATGTGGACATTTTAATTTCTGATTTGATTCAAAATAATTTTCTCAATGAAGAGCGCTTTGCAAGTGCTTTTGTGAGTGGTAAATTCCGAATTAAAAGATGGGGACGGATTAAAATTCGCCAACATTTAAAGCAAAAAAACATCTCTGATTACTCCATCAATATGGGACTTAAAGAGATTGATGAAGAAGAGTATTTACAAAATTTACATGATTTGCTTGAAACCAAAAACAGGTTGATCACTGCAAAAAACAAATGGGATCGGCTTGCAAAACTACAACGTTATATACAATCTAAAGGATATGAGAATGAATTGGTAAGAGAAGCATTAGATCAGTTGGTGAATTGATTGAAAATTGATGATATAGCAGCGCATTGCTAATTGACAAACTCTCTTCTACCAGCGAATATCTTCTCCGTAAATTTTTGTTTTTCCAATTTCGTACGGATCACGTGAAATAATTGGAGGGCAGTAAATTAAACCAACAATTTGAAATTCTATTTCATCTGAAAGTGTGATGTTTATTTCCAATTTAGTTTCTCCTTCTTTAAAAGTAATTCCGAAAACTGCTGAGGTGTTATGAATCATTGATTTTGCGTAAAGCTCAATCGGCGGTTCTGATAATAGTCCTCAGAAATAAATCAAACCGCAAAAAATTTGATGAGGTCTTCCTCTACTCGATCATGATTTAACCATAAATCCATACTCAAAACTACCTTAAGCGCTTCATATTGAGCCATTAATACAGCAAGAACACTCGCGACATCAGAAACTTCGCCGTCACCCATTCCCGGATCGACCAGAAGAATTCGATTTTTATCATGCTGAATGAACGAACTCAACCCGATACCATTAATTGCTGGATAATAGGCACATTCAATTTTGTTTTTCAAAAGTAAATCGTGAATTAATTGATGTGCCAAAGGCATAGCAATTGTAGGTGGTTTCAGAGTAATCAATTGCTCCGCATAGAATAAATAGCCCTTTAATACCTGAACACCTTTGTTTTCAGAAAGTCCAAAATCACTTGATTTAACCGAGGTGAAAAGAACCAATTTCTCAATGGCTCTTGTAAATAAAACGTTCAAACGATTTGCGCCGTTCATCTGATTCACCGGTCCAAAATTCAACCTAAAATCCCCCGCTTCATTTTTACCATACCCAATTGAAACTATTACAAGTTCCGCTTCAATTCCTTGCGCATTTTCTAAATTTCGTGTTATGATATTCTGATCGTTTTGCACTTCTTGGCGTTTTAATTGCCGCTGAATTTCTTTCTCATGTTCTTGTGAAAAAGCAATAATTAGAATTGTTTTTTGCCCAACCGATTGAAGACTTTTGCAGTATTTTGCCACTTCAATTGCCTCCAATTCATTTTTACCAGCCGCATAATTCCCTTTTACGTATTTTACCTCAATTGGATTCTCGGCAGATTTAGGAGGCAGTGTTAGTAAATCTCCATTGTAAAATTCAAGATTTGAAAAACGGATTAAATCCGGATGATGGCTGCGATAATGCCACTTTAACATTTTATTGGCAAACACTTGTTCCCCTTGATCCAAAATTGTTTTCGTATCCTCGCGTGAGGTAAAAAAAGCTGACGGTGGCATTTGTTTAGAATCTCCTACAATAATTACTTGCTTAGAACGGTGGATTGCAGGTATTGCATCTTCCAAAGGAATTTGGCTGGATTCATCAAAAATAATAACATCAAAAAGATCCGCTACACAGGGTAAATTCTCAGATACCGTAAGTGGATTCATCACCCAAACTGGCTGCATTTTTAAGATGTGATGTTGCGTTGCTTCAAAAAACGCTTTGACAGAAAGGTGTCGTTGCTGCTTATTAATTTCATGTAGAATGATTCTTTTCTCTCCTTTATATCTCTTTTTCTGAATTTTTTGTAGATCGTTGAGCTTATAACCAGCTTTTGTTACTAGAATTTCAGCTTCGGTTTGTTTATCTCTAGCCGAGTCAACTATGCCCGAAATATTTTCCTTAAACTCTAATTTATCTTTTTGCACTTCACGTTTCAATGCCGCTACAATTCCCAAACCAGACAAGGATTTAAAATCACCTTCAAACCGAGTTATTTCTAATAAATTTTGATAGGCTACCATAGCGCTTAACCGATCTGTCCGAAATGAATTCTGCTGCAAAAAGTAGCGGACAGTGGGCGCAATTTCAAAATACTGTTTGATTTCGGGAAGCCAATGATTGATCAATGGTAATTTAGCTTTTAGCTTTGCTAAACTCGCATCAAATTCATGAATAGAATCAATCTTATTGTCATAAAAAAGAAACCTGTTTTGTGCGCTAAATTTTAAAATATCCGGATGGATATCGCTTAATTTTTTGATCAATTCCACTGATTGTGGATGTTCAAGAATTTGCAGGTATTCGTTTTGAGAGATGGCATCTAATTTGTTCCTTAGATTAAAGATTAAGTCAATTTCATTTTCCGGATCTGCTATGTTCAAGTTGTGACGTAATTTCACTTTCACCTCATCCAACTCTCCTTTTAGGCGCCATTCCATTTGCACGGCTTCTAACAATTCCACCTTTGTATGGATAGAAATACCGTCGTGAAAATCTCGGAAGGCGGTCTTTAATTTAGCGGGATTTCTTCTTAAGATTTTTAAAATTGAACTGCTTTGGTTTCGTTCAGAGGTATGTAACAAATCCAATAATTCTTTAATTTCCGCTATGGACGGTTTCTTTGTCCATTTCTTGTTGCCAAGTTCTACATGAGAGATTTTCGTTTTTAACAATTGGTACTTCTTTGCCCACGTGTTGAATGATTTATAGTGTTTAGAATCCGCATTAAGTAAATCCAATTGCACTTTATCAATCATATTCAAAATGCTGGCTGTTAATGCCAGTTTCACAAAATCATCAAAGGATTTGTCTAAATTATAGTTGGTTTGAACAGACTGAATTTCATTCAATGTCTCCGTCATGCTATCAATCCGCTTTTCCAAGGGCAAAACAACCTCCGATTCAGAAAAAACAGCTGAATTTAATCGAACAAAATTGCATTTCGCAATTGTTTCCACTTCAAAAGCCCTTGCAATATCAACTTCAAATTTGCTCAAAAAAGCTTTGTTGGATTGCCATTCATGATATTTTGGCACTTTACCATTGGTTTTCAACTCCGTTATTGGAAGATTTGCGGCTAATAAAACCGTGATTAGGTCTTGCAATGATCCATCTACTTCTGTTTTATGCTCGGCCAAGTTATCGGGGTAGAATTTTAATACATTATCCCCAGTCGCCATCCGATTGACCTCAACTCTGCTAAATTTATGTTCATTAAGTGCTTCCCAAGATTTTTTTAAACCGTGATAAAAAGCTTTTTTCTGGTCTTTGTTTGTGTCAAAATAGGCGACTAAATCACCCAACCCAATTTTCACCAATCGGTTATTCACCACTTCTAATGCCGATCTTTTTTCAGAGACAAAAAGTACCTTTTTATCTGCCGCCAAAAAAGCACCAATCATAGCCACAATCGTGTGTGATTTCCCCGTGCCCGGTGGCCCCTGA
Source organism: uncultured Crocinitomix sp. (assembly GCA_905478225.1). Lineage (GTDB taxonomy): Bacteria > Bacteroidota > Bacteroidia > Flavobacteriales_D > Crocinitomicaceae > Crocinitomix. The sequence continues at coordinate 1,932 of CAJQHR010000020.1, read as the reverse complement.
ATAACGGTATTTCCCTGCAAGGCTTTTTGAATTACCTCTTTCTGCGATTGATCAAGAAAGGAAATTTGTTTTAACACATCATTCCCTTTTTTCTCGGCGTTCAACTCCCCTGTAAACAAGGATTGCACTTGATTATTTGGCCGCGCAATTATTTCATCATAATCGGCACCGAGAGCGCTTTTTTTATAATTAAAATTCCCGATTAACCGCCGGGTAATAATTTGCCAATTCTGATCTTCATTAAAAGCTGTCAGCAAATTAATTTTCTCGCCCTCAGATTCGTTTTCTTCAACAGATGGATTAAAAAAGTTGATGATACGGCTCGTTTCTTCATCCAAATCAGTCATTTCTTCAGGCCAGCTATAATCAAAGAACAACTTAAAATAGTGCCGTAAAACGGGGTTTATATCATAGCTCTCGGTAATGGTTTCAGCAGCATAAGACGTTTCAATTTTTCGAGAACGTTTTAGTGTACATGGGCGGTAAAATAAAGGAGAACAGTAGTAGGTTTTATTGGAGATTGATCCTTCAGTGGGCGGCGCCCATTTAATAAAAACGTTGACTTCCAGTGTTGTTTCAAGCCCGTACTCTTTCCAATAATAATTGGCTTTTTTGAATAGTTTTTCTGGTAATTTTAAATCATTCGATTCCTTAGGATTCCAAAGATTTTTTTCATGCACATGAACGAAAGGATTGCGTTTTGAAAAATCAAAAAGCGCTTTTTGTAGCCCTATTAAATCTTCAACAACCGTCATTTTTCTAAAACCTCGTTCAATAAGTTAATCACATCATTATCAATTAAATGATAGGCATTTATCCCGATACTTTTCGCGCCTTCTACATGCTGAATACTGTCGTCGATAAAAATGACTTCCTCTGCTTTCAATCCTAAATCTTTCAAAATATATTCAAAAGCGGCCGCATTGGGTTTTCTTTTTTGAATGATATGAGAATAGTAGGTTTTGTCGAATATATCTTCCAATAATTCCGCGTTAGCGTATTGTTGCTGAATAATTTCTTGAAATTTTCGCAAATGAATCGCGTTTGTATTGCTGAACAAGTAAATTTTATACTCCTTTTTTAATGTCCGTAGAAAATCAATCCGTTCTTTTGGTAAATCCAAAAGCATAGCATTCCACGCCTCATCTACCATTTCATGATTTACTTCATTTCCGAGAAATGAAATTAGAAAATCTCTAAAGTAATTTATAGAAATTTCTCCCGTCTCTATTCGATCAAAGATTGCGTTTTGTTGTGCTTGAGAGTAAAGCGCATCAAAACGTTCTCTTCCAAGATTCTTAAAGGCTTCAATTGTTTTATTATAATCCAAGTTCAGAATCACTCCGCCCAAATCAAATAAGATTGCTGAAACCATTCTTTTCATAATGGAAAATTACTCAATTTTGGGTATTTCTAGTGAAATGATGGGTTTGATTTTTTTATTTCTATTTGAATGACCAACGAAACCCGAAAAATAATGCCGAACGTATCTGTAATTGATGACGATAAACGCTCACGGAGGATATTTAAAAAAAATATTGGTCATCCCAATTTACTAAATTCTCAAAAAGAATATAATTCGACTGGGCCAAAAAGTGATTCCAGTCAGTCGATCTTGTAAAGAAAATTTACTAAAACATTCGAACTTTTTCTAAGCTCAACTTCATGAATTCAGCATCCAATAATTGCTAAACTAACATGACTTGTTAATAGCTTGCTTGGGTGAAACTAATCTCAACGTTAATTTTGTTGAATTGAAAACTCCCATGAAAAGAATATGAACAAAAGAAAACGGCAGGTGGGTTTGTAAGCTTCCCCTAATTAGAACCATCTATTCTTCTAAAACTTTAATATAGTTATTGTTTTTAATTCTTCTGAGACTAGACTCAGAAGAATTAATTTTGGCATACTCAATAGGTGACATTTTTTCTA
>CAJQHR010000019.1 GCA_905478225.1 uncultured Crocinitomix sp. | reverse complement strand
CAGAACCATAGTTCACCCCATTCTTTTTTATTAAGATAATATGATTATACTTACTTTGAATTATTCTAAACTTCACTTAAAATATCCACAGTGATTATCATGGATCTAATCTAAAGGACAGAACCGACAGAACCCATTTATGTAGAAAGGAATAAATTATTGTACTTTTCACCATAAGGTTTTGTACCTTGTGTGTTCTTATACATTTTTATGAAATTTAATGCCACCGTTTTAGCGCTTTTAGGATTTGGTCTTTTGGTCAATTCATTTGCTTTTGGGCAAGGTAGCAAGGTTGAGGTTGTTGAATCTGAAGGGAGTTGGACTTTACTGGTTAATAGTGAAGATTTTTACGTGAGAGGTGCTGGCGGAATCGACGAAATGGATTTAGTTAAATCTATTGGTGGAAATACGGTACGGACTTGGGGGATTGAGAATGCGCAGGAGGTGCTAGACGAAGCACATGAAAAAGGCCTGAAGGTAATGCTCGGTTTTTGGATTCAGCATGAACGTCACGGATTTGATTATAACGACGAAGGAAAAGTAAAAAGTCAACTCGAATCTTGCAGACGTGCTGTGCAAAAATATAAAGATCATCCTGCGTTATTAATGTGGGGATTAGGGAACGAATATGAGCTGCAATATGCAAATACGAAAGTTTGGAAAGCCGTGAATGATATTGCCGAAATGGTGCAGGAAGAGGATCCGAATCACCCAACTTGTACAGTTACCGCCGGAACAAATGATGTAAAGCTCAAATACGTTATGGAGGTTCTTACTGCAATTGATATTTATGGCATAAACACCTATGGTAATATTGGCAATGTAAAAGATGTTTTGAAAAAAGGAAACTTTGAAGGACCTTATATGATTACGGAATGGGGTCCAACTGGACATTGGGAATCTCCAAAAACAAAATGGGCCTCATCTATCGAACAAACAAGTACCGAAAAGGCGGCCTCTTATTTAAATCGATATCAAGAAAGTATTGCCTCGCAAGAGAAACAGTGTATTGGCTCTTTTGTGTTTTTATGGGGACAAAAGCAAGAATATACCAGCACTTGGTATGGCATGTTCACAGATGACGGTATGCCGACTGAGGCGATTGATGAATTGCAATTTTGCTGGTCCGGTGAATATCCTGCGAACCGAGCACCCAAGTTAGATTCAGTCCATTTTGAAAATTCGAAACAAATAAAAAATTTGGTATTAGTACCCGGTCAAAAATACGACTTGGAAATTTTCGCGACGGATCGTGAAGGGGATAAACTAACCTATAAGTGGGAGCTTTATCAAGAAAGTACTGATCTGAAATCTGGGGGAGATGCGGAGGATAAACCACCTTTGATTTATGGAAAAGTGAAAGGTGCGTCAAAGAGTGAAATTAAACTCAAGGCGCCCTTAACTGAAGGAAGATATCGACTATTCGTTTTTATGAACGATCAAAAGAAGGTAGCGTATATGAATATTCCATTTTATGTCGAAAATGATCCGAGTGTAGCTGCAGGAAAAATTAGATTTAAAAAACAAACTTTAAAATCGTTTAATGAATAAGATCCTTTATATCTGTCTTTTCTTTTTATTAATTTTCAGTGAAAATCTATTCACGCAGTCTGCAAAAGATTCGAGTTTGTTTAAACCTGACGCAACTGGTTTATATCCTAAAAAGATTAAAAAAGCATTAAGCAATATTTCTGTTTCTGGTTATTATAGAACAATTGGTAACTATACAGTAATGAAGGAACAATATCCTGAATTTGGTGACATTAACAACCGTCTTTTTATTGGGGATGATAGTAATATTCCGCAACTGAGTTTAAATATTTCTGGCCGACCTACGAAAAACACGTCCTTTTCAACTGATCTATTTTTATGGACACCTTTAACGGGGAGTGAAACGGATTATGTTCAAGGACTTTTATTGGGGGTGAACATGACTGGTTCGCATTCTACAAAAGTTGGAACATTCACAGTGAAAACCGGTGGAATTCATTGGTATAGTTTAAGCCCGTTTACCTTTACTACAAATACAGGGTATAATCGCTTTAGTTTATTTGAACGAAACCCTTGGGATCCAATTACTCGAACTCCATTACAACGTTATGAAGACTTTTATAATAACGGTGCGCTTTCGCAAGATGTAAGATGGGGTAATCAAGCTTTTCAAGGAATCATTATCGACGGTGTGCGTTTGCCAAAACGATTTTCCTTCGCATTAATGCACGGTAAATCTCAATTTAACGGTGGCAATTTGCCGCAACCTAATACCATGACGGCCGGAAAAATTAGAAAAGATTTTGCTCAGAGTTTCGTTAGTGTTAACGCCATTACCAGTAGAACATTTACAGATAGTTTGGCGGAATTTGCTGTTGGCTTTAATCTAATAACGAGCGAATTCAACTTGAAATGGGATAAGTTAACCATTGCAGGTGAAGTGGGTATGGGGAATTATTTCAGTCCAACAGCAACAAATACTTGGGGCGAAGCAATTGATATTAAGTTCCAATTGTCTGAAAAATTAACGCATTTCCCAATTGAAATTAGATATTTCCAAATTAGTCCGAACGTGATTAATAATAACGGGGTTTTCTGGAATTCTTCAATCGAAGAGTACAATGCCAATCTTTCAGGAAATCAGGTAGCAGGCGGACAAACGGTATTAAATCCATTCGCAAGTTCGCTGGTGAGTATTGGGCAATTAACCAATAATAGAAGGGGGATTATTTTAAATACCGACCTCAAATTTGGAAAACATAAAGTCACATTTGGTTATAGCGCCGCTAGTGAAATCTTAGCGTTTTCTAATCGTATTACTTATGGGCATAACGCTAATAATTTAGCTATGTCTCGGATGTGGAGATGGGCGTTTCCTGCAAATATCGGTCCTTATGGCAATTTAAACAAAGTATACCGTGGAGTTTATGAAACACTTACAATTACAGATTCCATTACCGCCAAGGGGTTCAATTCAATTGAGGTGAGTTATAAATACGAAACTAAAATCGCTGGCAGAAAATTCTTGGCCTTTTACCTAGGAGGTTTTCATAGCATTCAGGAATCATTTTCTGCCCTTCCAAAATATTCTCAAAAGGCCTATTTGCAATCATATAGCAATCAATTAGAATTTTACTATTCCATTACTCCAAAAATCGTGTTTTCCAATTATTTTGGATATGATAGAATTTTTGCAAACGAACAAACAGAGTTGGATGCGGTTTCATTGAAACCAAAAGATCAAGAAGGAATTAGCTACGCTATTGGCTTTGACTTCCAATTGGCTAAAAATACTGGATTATACATTCGGCAACGTTGGTTGACCTACCAAGATTATAATTTTACCTTAGATAAATACAGTGGAATGGAATCCACAGTTGAACTAAAAATATTCTTTTAATATGAAATACGTTTTATTACTCATTTTGAGTGTCCTTTATTCTGGTGCCTTTGCACAAGAAGGTAAAAAGGTTCAATTTATTGGAGGAGCGCGATCGCTTATTTCGCATTCAAATTTCACTTCTGAGCAGGAAGATACAATCACTGCTCCTAAATCAACTGGCGGTTATGCGCTTATTGATTTGGGTGTAAAAATTAATCCAAATGCCAATACAGAAATTCTAGGAATGTTCCGTATCAACAATGCTTTTGGAGGATTCTGGGGTGGGGGAGTTACTTTTGGTGTTCGCCAAGTTCACTTAAAAGGCGTTGCAGGTAATTTCTTGCGTTATCAAATCGGAAATATTGATTATAAATTAACGCCCTATACTTTTTACAATCACAATGCTGATTTATTGGTGTCTACTTTTGCTACTACAAAAATTAAAGAGGATGTTTTAAATTACGAATCCTTTTTTGGAGACAATACATGGAGACGTCAAGGAGCTTCAGTTAATTTTGCATTAGAATTTCCAAAGGTTTTAGATGAGATTGAATTTAACGGATTTATAACCCGAATGAATCCAACGAACCTAGACAATATCTTAGAGCGTTTACAAGGTGGAGGAAATGTCTTGTTTAAGCGAAACAAACTGTTTAATATTGGCGTGAATCACATCAGCATTTTCGATATTAAAGGAACAGCAGCAAACGAAGATGCTTATCGCAATAACGTGAGTTCATTGACCTATGATTTGTGGTTAAATAAGCCTAAATATAAATTAGGGGTTGATGGTGAATCTGGAATTTCTTCTAGCTATATTGTAACAGCTGAAGAGAATAAATTGAGCGATTATTTTTTACATGGAAGAGCTTATTTTGAATTGAAAAAGAAAGACTTGAGTTTCGAAATTGCTTATATGGATAATGGACCAGATTTTAGAAGTTATGGCGCTCAATCAAAACGGGTAGATTTCAATTCGCAAAACAATTTTTACCAACGTTATACAAACGACCAAGTGGTTCGCGGAATCTCAGCTTATGATCTGTACAATGATCCAGCCTTATATTCAAACCAAATAGTAACTAGTATTATGGCCTATAACCCGGCTGTAAATAATGCTTTGCCATACGGTATTGCTACTTTTAATAGAAGAGGGGCGTATGTAGGAGTTAATTATGCAGATTCAAGTAAAATTATTGAGACGGATGTGCGTTATTATTATCTGCAAGAGATAAGAGGTCAAGGGACAACAGCGCTTCGCAATTTCGGTTATTTGAATGGAAATGTAAGGTTTAACCTGTCTAACTGGACAAAGTGGAAGAAGAAGGAAACAATGCAAATTGGTTTAGCCTATCAACAAACGACTAGAAATAGCGAGTTTGATTTTGAAGACATTAATTTGAGTTCATTAACCATGAATGCAGGTGTGGAACTTGAAGTTGTGAGTAAATTATTTGTTTTAGGAAATATGTTTGTAATTAACACAACCGGGAATGAACTTGTTCCTGTAAGAGATGGTGATGGAGCAATCATCAATTTTGACAACTATGATATCAGCGGAAAGGAAATAAATCTTTCTGGCGGATTGAAGTTTAATTTCTCTGAAGACATTTACTTGGCAGGAATTTATGAGTCAAATAAAAACACGTTTATAGCAGATCAAAGTTACCAGTACAATCAGTTTTTGATTTACTATGTCATGAAATTTTAGAATATGAAAAATTACGCAGTTTTAATAATGATTGGGCTTGCTTTTTTCTCTTGTAGAAAAGAGGAGCCATTTGAAGGACCTTCCTTAGAGGAAATTAATACGCCCTTTGCAATTGTTACCGATTTAGTGGTGAGTCAGTCGTCAGTCGACTTTTCGGCGGGAGAAATCGTTACATTTTCAGCAGAATTGTCAAAGACAAGTGCTTGGCAATTGAGAATTGTTGGTGAAGGCAGTGGAGCAGAGAAAATTGTTTTAGGCAACAGCAAAGTAATTGATGTAAGCAGTTATATGTGGGAAGGAAGTACAACGAATTTACCCATGTTTAAAGCCGAGAATTGTGCAGTGCAATTGAGTTTTCCAGGACAAGAAGATACCTTGTTTGGTGCTGTTGAAATAACGGCTGCTAAAACAAATGCAGGATTTCTCGTAGCTGATTTTGATTCAGGTTTTAATCCAGGTTGGACCTCTTTTATTCAGTCAGGTTTAGATATGGATTTTCAGATTAAAACAGACGACGGAGCAGCAGAAGGTGATTCCTATTATAATATGGCAGGCACCGTTGATTGGGATTATTTAATTGGCCTAGTAAACTTCAATGCGGATGCCTATGGGGCAGATCATTTTCCATTAAATAGTAATCCTGATAATGTTTATTTTAATGTAATGGTTTATGGAGAACCCGGCTTACAAAATAGCATTGTATTGTTTCAGTTTGAAGAAGATGAAAATGGAGATGGAAGCTTTAATGGTGCGGATGAAGATATGTATTCACTTGAAGTACTTGTGAACTGGGAAGGTTGGCAATTGATCTCTTTCAAATACACAGATATTTTAGCTTTAGTTGATGGTGTCCCATCTGCTGCAGCAGGAAATGGTACGCATAATTCAGACAAAATTTTAAAAATTAATATGCTGCATTTGGCGAATCCTGTAACGGGTTACGCTAAATCAAAATTAGACTATATCATCTTTACCGAAAACGGACCACTTATTCCATAACATGCGAATTTTATTAACTCTAATCGTATTCGTCACACTTGGCGCCAACTCTTTTTCTCAGGAAGATACTTCTTCAGTTATTCTTGATGGTGTTGAGATAAATTCTAAAAAGTTAGGGTTTAAAAAAGTGGGACTTTATGATGAAATGCCTGAGGATGATTATAACATTCGTGGATTTACACAATTGTCCATTTTTGAAAATGATTTAACCGACGAATTTTGGATGAGTAAAGATACGCGTTGTGTGTCAAGTCGTTTGGGAGGGGATGGTGACAAGTCTTTTTTAAACTTAGAATGGAATAAAGATTTAGATGGTTGTGATTGGGTAGGTATTGGTTTTGGCTGGGACGGTTGGTCTGGTAAAGATATGGGATACGTATTTGATACCTTGGCGATTGAGCTGCAGGTGAGATCCACTGGTAAACCTTTTACGAATTTGCCTTGGGCTTTTGGAATTGAGGATTATTCTGGTCAACAAGCTTGGTTAGGTTATAATAAATCGTTTTTACAATCAAAAGATATTTCAACTGATTGGACTAAAGTTCAAATTCCATTAAGTCTTTTTCCTTTTGTTGAAAATGACGTGGATCTGTCAAATGTCAAACAATTATTGATTCAAGTTTTTGCTGAAGGAGTCATTGAAATTAAAAAAGTACATCTCGTTCCATTTTCTAAAAAATTAAAAAAAGAAGTTGAGGCGGTGCAATTGGGCAAGTCTTTGTCTTTTGATAATTTCCTTACTGATAAAAGCACAATGTATACGAATATTGAAGGAGGTCATTCTTTTGCGGTGGCGTATACGTCAGATTCATTGTTTTTCTCTTTTTTAATTAATGACGCTAGCGCAAGAGTGAACAAACATGCAAATGGTGATTTATGGAAAGGTGACGCTATTGAAATCGCCTATTCAACAAATACTACTGCAAATAAAAAACGAAAATTTTTATTACTGAGTGATCAACACATTGGAGTGAACTGTGGTGAATCTGCCTATGTGTGGGATTGGAAAGAATCTAAAAAACAGGCAGCTATCACCTGCGAATTTGGAAAATGGGCAAAAGGATATACCGTTAATATGGCGGTGCCGTTTACAGCACTCTATAATCTTGAATTAACACCGGGTCTTAAACTTGATTTCGAAATCGCAATTGATTTAAATGAGGGAGATTCTAGAAAGGAACAACAAAGATGGAATAGCACCTTCAGTGAAGGTTTCAATACCTCTCCTACCAAATGGGGAACGCTTATTTTTAAGTAGTCATTAGTTGTTAGTAATTAGTCAATAGTCGTTAGTCAATAGTTTTTAGTCAATAGTAAAGAGGCAAAATTTCAGTCCTGATAAGTAGACGGATTATTACTATTAACTTATTAATACCGCTAAATAAACTTGATCTAGCACTTTAAAATCTATTGACTAATGTAGTCTTTTCGTATTATTCAATAAAATGTTCTAAGCATAATAAATCGACCCTGTTACGATTGTAAAAATTGTTGAGAATAAAATATTGAGTTGAATTTACTAGAATGTGTTTACTTGTGTTATCCAGCAACAACATACAATACACAACACAATACTAAAGAGTTGCATACGTCAGTTCGAGTGATTTGTGCTGATTAAGCGAAGCGAAAATCAAACCAAATAGTATCGAGAACAGAGTACTAGAGTGGCCTAACCAACCATTAACCGAAAACGTTTTCTAACAACGCCTTGCAAATCATTAACAGCCAAAATATAACAACCCGAATTTAAAACCGAAACATCTATTTTGGCGCCATGGTCCACTGAACCGCTCATTACCAATTCACCTGAAAGGTTGTATAAAGAATAAGCTGAAATATCTGATAAAGCCGCCCCACTAATTTGAACCCATTCTGTAGTTGGGTTAGGGTAAATACTTAATTCAGCGTCAATTTCAAGCTCCTCTGTGCTTGCAAAAACTTCTTTGTATACACGCACATAATCTACAAACATGCTAGCAGGAAATTCCGTGCTCGCATCAGGATATCCAGGCCAAAGTCCACCAGTTGCCAAGTTTAAAATTAAGAAAAATGGTTCGTGAAACTCTTCTGTTGACCCTACACCGCCTTCTATATTTGCTGTAAAGTAGAGTATGTCATTTACATACCATTTTATTTTTTGATCGTCCCACTCAATGGCATAAACTTGGAATTCTTCCACTTCTATGGCTTTATCATCTCCAGTATAAGTATGTCCCCAATTGTCATAATGCATTGTGCCGTGAATGTAAAATGAGTTATTCACGTGTTCCATAATATCAATTTCACCACACTTGGGCCAACTTACCTCAGTAATGTTTGAACCCAACATCCAAAATGCCGGCCATAAGCCTTGGTCTTTTGGTAATTTAATTCTTGCTTCTACTTTTCCGTATTTTACTTCAAATAATCCTTGTGTTTTTATTCGTGCAGACGTGTAATCTGATCCTGCATAATCTTCTTCAATTGCGGTTATTCGTAAATACCCTGTATCAACGTCTACATTGCTTTCGTTTGCGGTGTAATATTGTGGTTCCTCGTTACCCCATCCATGGCCACCTAAATCATAGGTCCATTTGGTTAAATCTAGATCGGTTCCGTCAAATTCGTCTGACCAGAATAATTCGTATTGCGCTTGTACCGAGAAAGCACCTAATATTGCTAGGATTGTGAATAGTTTTTTCATGAGCAAAAAAAGAGGGAGAAAAATGTTTCTCCCTCATAAATTTAAAAAATTAGAGGCTTATTTCTTAATAAACTTAAGTGTTTTTTGACGATCCATATAAGTATATTGGATTAAATAAACGCCATTTTCTAAGGCACTCACGTCAACTGTGTTTTCGTTTGTTCCGTTCAATACAGTTTGTCCTGCAATGTTCATTACAGAATAAGAATCAACTATGGCACTGTTAGAGAATGAAATCGCATCTACAGTAGGATTCGGGTAAACAGACAATTCAGTTTCAACTTCATATTTATCCGTAGATAAGTATGCAGAACCAATTACAACACTTCCTAAAGAGTCTTCATCAAGCGGACTTGCGTTTACTCCACGAATTAAAAATCCGTATTGAACGATCAAACCAGGTGCTAAATCTCCGCCAGGCACTTCTATCGAAAATATTCCGCTTGCAGGTAAATCAAATACATTTGCTCCTCCAAAAACGTCCGAATATCCATCATCTGGATTCAAAGCTTTGATGAAAAATTGAGCGTTGTAACCCTCCGCTAAAGTATGAGAAATAACAGAACCTTGAAAGATTAAATCAACCTCGTTGAATGTTGGTCCTGGTTCTACAAATGTTAAGGCTTCTAAGTCTTTGTTTCCCGTTCCATCATCATTCACCCAAAACAGATCATCTGGATTCTCTTCGTAAGTATTGAAGTTTGGCTGTAAAGTTACAGTGTTTTCACCACCATCTAAAGTGGTTTGTAAAGCAGGTACTTCCCATGCCGATCCAAACTCGTATCCACCACCTAAATTGAATACATTCATATATCCAATCCATGCGTCTGAAGCACTGGCGTCAACAAGGTTTTGAGCTACGGCAGCTGTGCTTGAAAGCAAGATTGCAGCAACTAAAGTGTATAGTTTTTTCATATTTTAAAGTTTAATTTTTTATAAATATAGTAAAAATTACAATAAGTCCACGCATACTTAGTGTATTTTTGACGGACAGAGGGTGTGAATTGACTTTCAGCTTGTTAAGTAATTAATTTCTTATCCATTTTTAATAAGCACGCTTATTAACTATAACAATGCAGAGCGCGTATTGTTCAAGAATGAAAGGTGAAATTTTAATACATTTTAAAGCTGTAATGATCAGTTTCGATCATTTCTTTAAATTTATCTTGATCAAATGAAAATAATTGGGCAGGTCTATGTTTAACATTCTGCTGTTTTTCACTTAGTTTTTTAATCGGAATTGATTTTATCTTTTTTCTAAAATTGGCCTTATCCATAACCGTGTCAAATGCATATTCGTACAACGATTGCATTTCACTAAGCGTAAATTTTTCAGGCAGCATATCAAAACAAACAGGTTCTATAGCCAGTTTTTGTTTTAATAAATCATAAGTAGAATTTAGAATGACGTTATGGTCAAAGGCAAGTTCGGTCACTTTATGAATCGGTATCCAAGCCACTTCTTTTGCCCAAGATGAAGCTTCTGCGTGAAAGTCGTCAATGCGCAGCAAAGCAAAATGTGCGCAAGTAATTACCCGTCCTTGTGGGTGACGATTCGGTTTTCCAAATGTTTCGGCTTGATGTAAATCAATATCCGTTAATTGAGTTAATTCAAATAAAATACGTTTTGAGGCATCCAATAAATCCTCATCAGGGTAAATTAGATCACCAGGAATTGCCCACTGATCCTTAAAAGGTTCCATAGCCCTTTTAATCAATAAAACACTTATCTCTCCATCTCTGAAACCAAAAATAACACAATCTGAAGAGAAGGAATAGGTGAAGAAATTATCAAACTCAATTTTGTACATTCCACTATTATTTTAATTCAAACGTTCCTGTTAATTGGTCAATCGCTATTGTGAAGCTACCAGGTTCAAGAATCCATTTGCCAGAATTATTGGCAAATTTAAGATTTTCTGGGGAAACACTAAACTCCACACGTTTTGATTCTTTCGACTTTAAATGTATTTTCTCAAACCCTTTTAGTTGCTTTCCTGCCGGAACAAGAGATGCTACATCATCAGAGATATAGAGTTGAACAACTTCTTGACCTTCACGATCGCCAGAGTTTGTGACCAAAACGGATATTTTTAATACGTCGGTAGTTGTTATGCTGGATTGACTAATTTCTAAATCTGAATAAGTAAAGTTGGTGTAGCTTAATCCGAAGCCAAAATGCCATTCAGGATCAAACGCTTTAAAGTGATTTGATTTTGACCGCGCAACACTTCTTGGATGATCATAAAATTCGATAACGCCACTATATTTTGGATAAGTATAAGGCAGTTTTCCACTAAAATTTTCCTTTCCGTACAACAGTTTTACCAATGCATCTCCACCATAATCTCCAGGTAAATAAGTTTGAATGATTGCAGTTGCGCCATCCACAATATCGTGAAGTGTTCTTGGTCTCGCTTCAACTAATACCAAAATAACTGGCTTACCTGTTTCATAAGCCATTTGGGCAAGTTCCATTTGTGCCTTAGGTAAATCTAACGATCGAATATCACCCGGTTTTTCGGTAGATGGTAGTTCACCTAAACATAAAACAATCACGTCGTTTTTTGCTGCCTCAGATTTAAAATCATCAACGTTAGTTAATTTGCAAGCTTCATAATCGTCCTGCATATATAGTTTTGCACCTTCCACGAAGGAACAGTTTTCTGCACCTATTTCGTTTTCAAAAGCTTCGTAAATGGTATGACAACCTGCAGTGTTGTGCGAAGTGTCTAATCCTTGCCATGTGTGCGTCCAAGCTCCATTAAGAAACACTAAATTGTTAGCTGTTGGTCCTGCAATCAATACTTTTTTATCCGCACTTAATGGAAGCAATTGGCCCTTGTTTTTTAATAAGGTGATTGATTCAACTGCACTATTCAATGCTTTTTGCTTGTAATCTGCAGACCCAAATTCTTTGTATTGGGCGCCTTGCCCGCTATTTTTTTCAAATAAACCTACTGCCATTTTTACGCGGATGATTCTGCGGACAGCGTCTTCTAAACGTTCCGTGCTTATCAGTTTTTCTGAGATGGCTTGGTTCATTAAATCGCAATACGTTTTATAATGTGGGGCTGTAGGAACCATACTCATATCCACACCAGCGTTAAAGCCTTTTACTACTGCATCTAACGGACTTTCTGCTACACGGTGAACCGACTCGAGCATAATAAAATCCTCCCAATCAGAAACGGCAAAACCGTTGAATCCCCATTCGTTTTTTAGCACTTCCGTTAAAAGATGATAATTGATGTGACCGGGAACGCCATTAACATCTCCACTATTTACCATTACCGTCATTGCACCTGCTTCAATTCCAACTTTAAATGGCGCTAAAAAAAGTTCTTGCATATATTTTTCTGGAATATATGCTGGCGTTCTATCTCTACCCGAAAATGAAGCACTATAACCCACGAAATGTTTTAAACAGGCAGCAGTGTGTGTGTTGTCCATATCAGTTCCATCTCCTTGGTATCCGCAAATAATGGCTTTCCCCATTTCTGATGCTAAGTACGGATCTTCACCTAAAGTTTCAAAATAACGCGACCACAGAGGTTGTCGTGCCACATCTAAAACGGGTGAAAAGTTCCATGGAATGCCAGATGCTTTCGTTTCATAAGCGGTAATATGCCCAAATTCATTGGCTAATTTTGGGTTCCAAGTTGCTGCTAAACCAATTTCTTGTGGAAATAAGGTTCCGCCAATTGTGTAGTTTACGCCGTGTATCGCATCAATGCCATAGATGATTGGAATGCTTGTTTTTCCTGATTTGAAAGGTTCATGCACTACATCCATAATCATTGCCCATTGGTCTAGTGATAAGGTATGTGATCCAACATTCAAGACAGAACCAACTTTATAGGTGCCTATTGCTTCTTCCCATTTCTCCGAATCAATTTCAATGGGTTCAATTACCGCGCCGTTCGCATCTCGCTTTAAAAATACATCTAAGGTGATTTGGCAAGTTTGTCCAACTTTTTCGGCTACAGTCATCTCTGAAATTAATGCAGAGATTTTTTGTTCTGTTTCTGCATTTAGTGTATTGATTTCGGATTGACCAGAGCTAACAAATGGTGTGGCGAATAGAAGAAGTAAAAGGGTCTTTTTTAAAGAGCGTATCATGTTGTAAATCTATTTTTAAGCTTGTTTCAATTTATAAATGCCAGTATATCTGCGTTTAATAATCTTCAACGTCAAGAATCTATAACTCCTGTAGGATGAAGGTAATGAAGATTTTGTTCGATTAAATTAGTTAAAAAAAATAACTTATTGTACTTAATACAATAATTATGTATATTGGCAGAGAATCGACACTCTTTTAAGCACGATTATGAATTGATTCTTTGTGCTTAATGATGTTCGGTGATATTCAATTTATTTTTTGAGATGGGGAGAGGAAGCGAGATTTGATTACACGCTTTAGCGCTGTATTCATTTTAATAACTTAAAATTTTAGCATGAATCAAAAAAGGTTTTTAATACTTATTACTTGCGTTTCCGCTATTGGCGGATTACTTTTTGGATACGACACTGGAGTTATAAATGGTGCACAGTTTTATTTGACCAAATACTTTGATCTTGATCCACAAATGCAAGGTTTTGTAGTCGGTAGTGCTTTAATTGGTTGTTTTGCTGGAGCTATTATTGCTGGTCCCTTGAGTATAAAAATTGGTAGAAAAAATTCTTTAATCATTTCAGCAATCTTATTTACCATATCAGCATGGGGTTCTGGCTTACCAGGGTTTATGCCTGAAACTGTGCCATTATTGGTAGTCTTTCGTTTAATTGGAGGTTTGGGAATTGGAATGGCATCTATGAATGCGCCTATGTATATTGCTGAAATCGCACCTGCTGCCAAACGAGGAAAGTTGGTGACTTACTATCAAATGGCAGTCGTAATTGGATTCTTTGTGGTGTTTTTAGCTACATTCTTTATTGGAAGTAATTTGACCGAAGCTGAAAATATTGCCGTAGGATGGCGTCGCATGTTCTGGTCTGAGTTAATTCCATGTTTTCTCTTCTTAGGCTTGCTATTTGCAGTGCCAAAGAGTCCGCGTTGGTTGGCTTTAAAAGGCAGTAATGAAGAAGCACTTGCCGTTTTGACAAAGATTCACGGTAAAGAAAATGCACTAAAGGAAAGTGAGAATATTTTAAAAGATTCAGATGGAAAAGACCGTAAATTAAAAATGAGTGACTTCACTAAATTGGCTTTAGTGATTATTGCTATTGGTTCTGTTTTTTCAATGCTCCAACAGTTTACAGGAATTAACGCGGTGTTATATTATGGTTCTGATATTTTCGAAAAAGCCTTGGGCTTTGGAAAAGATGACATTTTGGTTCAGCAGGTATTGCTTGCTTTTGTAAACCTCATCTTTACGTTTGTTGCCATGTTTACTATAGACAAGTTAGGACGTAAGCCATTATTATATATTGGTTCTATTGGTATGTTAGTCGGTTTTTTATTGCTCGGAATCACCTTGCAACAGCAAGCTGTTGGCGTTTTATCTTTGATAGGCGTACTTATTTTTATCGCCTCTTTCGCTATGTCTATGGGACCTGTAGTTTGGGTGTTGTTGTCAGAAATGTTTCCGAATAAAATTAGAAGCGTTGCAATGTCAATCGCGGTGGCTGCACAATGGGCTGCAAATTATTTTGTGACACAAACATTCCCAATGGTAACTGAAAGCGAAACGAATAATAATGAACTTTGGAATGGATCGCTTCCTTACTTCATCTTTATTGGATTTATCCTTTTCATCATCTTCTTCACCTACAAATTTATTCCTGAAACAAAAGGAAAATCATTGGAAGAACTCGAAAAAGTTTGGGAAAAATAAGCCGTGAAACGTTTCTTAAGAAAATCTTGCAACGAGAAGAACTGACCAATTATAATAGCAGCTTCGGTGTTAAGTGTTAAGTGTTAAGTCATTTGTCTTAAGTCTAACAACGCAGTGATCTAACCTCTAGCAGCGCAGCAATCCAACCTCTATCCGCCCAAGGCGGACCAATATCTAACAACGCAGTGATCTAACCTCTAGCAGCGCGGCGATCCAACATCTATTTGGCCGCCATTAAAGCTTCCGCTAAATCAATCATTTTATTCGAATATCCAAATTCATTATCATACCAAGAAACGATTTTGTAAAAGCGTGAGTTCAATTCAATTCCAGCAGATGCGTCAAAAATGCTAGTTCTAGAATCACTCACAAAATCTTGTGAAACAACAGCATCTTCTGTATAACCTAAAACTCCTTTCATGTGACCTTCAGAGGCGCTTTTAAAAACGGCTTTAATCTCATCATAAGTTGAGGGCTGCTCTAGTCTAACTGTAAGGTCAACAACTGAAACATTCGCTGTTGGAACCCTAAACGCCATTCCCGTAAGTTTGCCTTCTAGTTCTGGTATAATTTTGCCGACAGCTTTTGCCGCTCCGGTTGTTGATGGTATAATATTGTTTATAGCAGATCGCCCTAAGCGGTAGTTTTTCTTTGATGGACCGTCAACTGTTAATTGGGTAGACGTTGCCGCATGAATAGTGGTCATCAATGCTTCTTCAATACCAAAATTGTCATTTAATACTTTAGCAACTGGTGCTAAACAGTTTGTAGTACACGAGGCGTTTGAAACGATATGATGATCGGCAGTTAAACTTTCATGATTTACGCCCATTACAAACATGGGTATGTCTGAACTTGGCGCTGAAATAACAACTTTCTTTGCTCCTGCTTTTAAATGTGCCGCGGCCGAATCCATTGTTTTAAATATACCGGTGCATTCTGCTACAACGTCTACTGAAATAGCATCCCATTTTAAATTTTCAGGATCACGTTCTTGCGTAATTCGAATTGAACGCCCATTAACTATGAGCTGATTGTTCTCAACTTCAACCGTTCCGTCAAATTTGCCGTGTACTGAGTCGTATTTTAATAAATAGGCCAAATGGTCAAGGTCAAGCAAGTCGTTGATAGCAACAACTTCTATATTAGGTCTGTTTATTGCTGCTCTGAATGCGATTCTGCCAATTCTGCCGAATCCGTTTATTCCAATTTTTATAGTTTTCATAATTTTTTTATTCCGTGCTTCGAACTTTTTTTTCGCAGCAAATGGGTTTATTAGTTCAATATAACAATGCTTAGTGTATATGCGGCAAGCATTCTGCCGTAAATTAAGATTGACACATGATTATGGAGCGATCAAAATATTCTCATAAACAGTCTTAGTGTAAATATGACACTAAGTTACAATAAGTTTTATACTTACGCGCCATAAGTGGGTTAAATTAATGTTAAGAAATTGTCTGAATTTGTCGTTTTTATGATGCTTGAGACTGCTTAAGGTGATATTGCACTAAATTTTGTAACGGTTTCCTGATAATTGTTCCCAACTCTATTCCTTCTTCAGCACAAACTGAGTATAGTTCTTCTTTCAAAAGGAAAGCCATTGAACCCACAAAATTAAGTTCAGTGGAAGTATAGTTTTCGTAACATTTAACGTGAATATCAATGAATTTCCGAATTCCTTCTTTGATTACATCTTGGCAATACTGCAATTTTTTATGACGGATGAGAATTGGCATAAATGAGGCAATGTAAACGTTGGCATTGGGTTGTCGATATACGTGTTCAATGATTACCTCCTTGTTTAAACCAAGGTCTTCAAGCTCTTCGGCCATGGCATTTGGTAAGCGTTTATATAAAAAATCAGATAGAATGCGTTTGCCAAAATAGCTTCCGCTTCCTTCATCACCAAGTATGTGACCTACGGATGGAATCGCTTCCGATAAATTTTTCCCGTCATAATAACATGAATTGGACCCTGTGCCTAAAATACAAGCGATTTCAGGCTCTCCACTATAACAAGCATATGCACATGCTTTTAAATCATGATCTACTTTTACCAAAGCATTTGTAAAATAGGTCGATAAACTGGATTTGACAATCGCGTTTAACTCAGGAATAGAGCATCCGGCGCCATAAAAATAGAGTTCAGTCACCTCATCTTTAATCGCGTTTAAATCGTAGTTCCCATTCAATTCATGCAAGATATCTTCTTTACTATGAAAGTAAGGATTGAAGCCCATTGTCACAAAAATTGTCTCCGTTCCATTGTCGACTAACATCCAATCAGCTTTTGTTGATCCGCTTTCTGCTACTAATAACATATAATTAATTTTTTACTAAGTGTCATAATGACATTTTGCTAATTTACGTAATTCTTTTTTTATATTTGGCCATGGATAATAATTATCAGCACAATCTTAATAAAGGAATTTCTGTCGACTGCGTAATATTTGGGTTTGATTTTGAAAAATTAAAAGTGCTTGTCATTCAGCGTGAGTCCAACGAAGCTGGAACAATGGCTCGGTTTTCTTTGCCCGGTGATCTTATTTTTGATGACGAAACTTTGGATCAAGCCGCCTCGCGAGTTTTAAAAGAATTAACTGGACTTGAAAATATTTTCTTAGAACAGTTGCAAGCATTTAGCAGTTTAAATCGATTATCAAAGCCAGCTGACAAAGAATGGTTGAGACAAATGCGAGAACAGCCAGAGGAAAGAGTAATCACTGTGGCTTATTATGCTTTGGTCAATTTAAATGGCTTTAATCCTATGGCAGCAAACTTCGCAAAAGCTGTGAGCTGGAAACCGGTTGATGATATTAATTCAATGGCATTTGATCATTTTGAAATTCTGCAAAAGGCACATCAACAATTGCATTCTAAATTGAAAATTCAACCTATTGGTTTTAACCTTCTACCCGAAAAATTCACCCTTTCTCAATTGCACAAATTATACGAGGTAATTGCAGGAAAAGAACTGGATAAAAGAAATTTTAGACGTAAAATGATTAAGCTGGAAATTGTTGAAAAACTAAATGAAAAGCAAAAAGGAGTGCCACATAAACCCTCTAGTTTTTACCAGTTTAACCTTGAAAACTATCAGAAATTAGCGGAAACTGGATTCGATAATTTTGGGTTTTAATAAATAATCGAATTTACTTAGTGTGCTTTTGACATAAAGGTCTTATATTCGTGGCTGATATCAAGTCTCCTATAAAACTATAAGATGAAAGACACAGTAATAAAACCGTTCCATGCCGTAATTTTTGGCGGAGATGGAGATCTTTCTAAAAGGAAAATCATACCTGCCTTTTATCATAGATTCGTAGATGGTCAGCTCAAAATGCCATTTCAAATAATTTGCATTTCTCGAAGTTTGGATGATGAAGCGGATTTTAAAAAAGTCCTCACAGAATTTATTTCTAAAACTATAGAAAAGGGAGCTGCTTTAGAAAAGATAGACGAATTCATGGATCATTTGGAGCTAATGAAAGTTCCAAAGACGAACCAAGAATCTTTCGAAGTACTTAAAACAGCAATTGAGAAAGAAAGTGATTGGCAACGGGTTTTTTATTTTTCTGTTCCTTCTGGGGCATTTTCAGAAATTTGTAATACCCTCAAAGATGTAAATCTATTAAATGATAAGAGCAAGGTTGTATTAGAAAAACCTTTAGGCTTTAGTTTAAAATCAAGTAGAGAAATTAATGCAATTATTTCTGATGCTTTTCAAGAAAAACAAATTTTTAGAATCGATCATTACTTAGGGAAAGAGACGGTTCAAAACATTATGGTATTGCGCTTTGCAAATCATTTATTTGAACGTGCTTGGAACGCTGATAATATAGAAAGTATTCAAATCACAGTTGCTGAACGCCTTGGGGTTGAAAAACGCGCTGGTTATTATGACAAAACGGGGGCCTTATTGGATATGGTCCAAAATCATTTATTGCAAATCCTGTGCTTAATTGCAATGGAGCCGCCATCTAATTTAGATCCAGACACGGTTCGAAATGAGAAGTTGAAGGTGTTAGAATCTTTGCGATTTTTTGATAAAGAAAGCATTAAAAGTAATGTGGTGCGTGGTCAATATACCCGTGGCACTGTGACGAATGAAAAAGTGAATTCTTATTTAGAGGATATCGAGGAATATAAT
This sequence comes from uncultured Crocinitomix sp., assembly GCA_905478225.1. GTDB lineage: Bacteria > Bacteroidota > Bacteroidia > Flavobacteriales_D > Crocinitomicaceae > Crocinitomix. The sequence continues at coordinate 8,209 of CAJQHR010000019.1, read as the reverse complement.
TCTGAAACCGAAACTTTTGTTGCGATTAAGGCATATATCGATAATTGGAGATGGAAAAACACCCCGTTTTATTTGCGTACGGGAAAACGAATGAAGAAGAAGTATTCTGACATTGTGATCAACTTTAAAACAATGCCACACAATATTTTCCAAGATTCAAAACATCCTTTGAAAAATAAATTAATTATCCGCCTGCAACCTGAAGAAAGAATTGAATTGGTTCAATTAAGTAAAATTCCGGGTCCAGGTGGTTATCGTTTTAAACCAATTTCATTGAAATTGGATTTTGTGGATACCTTTAAAGAACGTATGCCTGATGCTTATGAAAGGCTTATTATAGATATTTTAAGAGGGAATCAAACACTTTTTATGCGCCATGACGAACTAGAAGCGGCTTGGAAATGGATAGAGTCTATTAACAGTAATTGGAGTAAACAAATTCCACTTGATTTATACGAGTCGGGCAGTTGGGGACCTGGTGACCAAGTTTTAGACGGAAATGACGAATGGCAAACGAAATGAAATTGGATATAAGAAATTATAAGGACGTTGAAAATTGGACTATAGCGGCAGCTGAATCAATTATTATGAATATAAAGATGATGTATTCGCTGCAGGACGAAGTGAATCTACTTTTGTCTGGTGGTAGTACTCCGGGTCCAATCTATAAAATATTAGATCAAGATCTGGGTTCGTTCAAACGATTGACAATTGGATTGGTTGATGAACGTTTTGTTCCAACAAATCACGAACACAGCAATGAAAAATTAATTAAAAAGTGCTTTGATTCTAGACCAGCTGAAGAATATAATATAGAGGGAATGGTCAAAGATGCCGAAAATGAATGGGAAAACTTGAAGCTCGTCAGAGAAGCATACGCACCGTTTAAAAATCGAACAGATATTATTGTATTAGGAATGGGAGATGACGGTCATACCGCCTCGATTTTCCCAAACGATCTCGAATCTGATGAGGTGATAACAAACGGACAAATTGATATTTTTTCTACCAAAGCACCCGTAACGCCAACAAATCGAATTACATGTAGTATGGATTTGATTTGCAACGCGCGTCATATTTACTTACTAATTTCTGGACAAGAAAAACTTGGTGTTTTAAAAGGAGATTACCAATATCCTATTCACACTGTATTGGAAAAAAGACCTGATGTCCAAATTTATTATTTAGAAAAATGATCCACGAAAGAATAAAAGAAATTACAGATAGAATTGTTGAACGCAGTCGTGAGTCTCGAGCCGATTATATAAAAATGATCGAAAGGAATTTCGACAGCTCTTCAAAACGAAATAAGTTAAGTTGCGGTAATCTGGCACATGGTTTTGCTGGATGTGGCCCTACGGATAAGGATTTAATTGCAGAAGGGGTTCAACCAAATCTAGGAATTATTACCGCTTATAACGATATGTTATCAGCACATAAACCATACGAAGATTATCCGAAAGAATTAAGAACTTATGCCAATGATTTAAACGCAACTATTCAAGTAGCGGGTGCTACACCTGCCATGTGTGATGGCGTTACGCAAGGTCAACCCGGAATGGATTTATCATTGTTGAGTAGGGAAATTATTGCTATGTCAACGGCAATTGGTTTATCGCATGATATGTTTGATGGAGTGGTTAATTTAGGAATTTGTGACAAAATTGTTCCCGGATTATTAATTGGAAATATAAGTTTTGGTCATTTGCCCGTGGTGTTTTTGCCAGGAGGACCAATGGAAAGTGGAATAACCAATGACGAAAAAGCGAGAATAAGAAGAGAGTTTGCAGAAGGAAAAATTGGAAGAGACGAATTATTAAAAGGCGAATCTGATTCCTATCATTCTCCAGGAACTTGTACTTTTTACGGAACTGCCAACAGTAATCAAATGCTCATGGAAATCATGGGTTTTCAATTACCGGGTTCTAGCTTTGTTAATCCCGACACTGAAATGCGCCGCGCGTTGAACAAAGAGGGAGTTAAGGTTTTATTAGAGAATGTTCGATCGAATGATGTCAACCGTACTTTAGGTAAATTATTAACCGAAAAAACCGTTGTGAACGGAATGGTTGGCCTTTTGGCCACAGGTGGTTCTACCAATTTAACATTACACATTATTGCCATTGCCAAGGCTGCTGGTATTGTAATTACTTGGGATGACTTTTCTGATTTATCAGACCTTGTTCCTTTAGTTGCACGTGTTTATCCAAATGGACCTGCGGACATTAATCATTTTCATGCGGCAGGCGGAATGGCTTATGTCATTAAATCGTTATTGGCTGAAGGATTTTTACACCAAGATGTCGACACTATCTTGGGGCACGGTTTAGAAAAGTATACGCAAGAACCTAAATTAATTGGCGGAGAAATTACCTATGAAGAAGGACCAAATGATTCTGGAAACGAAGCTATTTTACGTCCAACTTCAAATCCATTTCAAGTAACGGGTGGACTAAAAGTATTGCGCGGTAATATTGGTGCTGCAGTTATAAAGACTTCTGCAGTTGACGAAAAATATCATTTAATCGAGGCAGATGCAATTGTATTTAATGATCAAGATGATTTGATTTCACAATTTAAAGCTGGAAAATTAGATCGTGATTTTATTGCGGTTTTACCGTTTCAAGGTCCTCAACAAAAAGGAATGCCAGAACTTCATAATTTAACGCCATCATTAACCATTCTTCAAAAAAGAGGATTTAATGTAGCATTGGTTACGGATGGTAGAATGTCAGGCGCGTCTGGTAAAGTTCCAGCGGCAATTCATGTGAGTCCTGAAGCTGCTACTGGCGGATTAATTGGTAAAATTCAAACCGGAGATCGAATTTTATTGGATGCTAAAAACGGTTCATTAACTTGTCTCCAACCTGATTTAGAAAGTCGACCGCGAAGAGAAGTGATCTATCAAGATGGAAGTCACGGGCGTTCTTTATTTTCGAACCTACGTAAACTACTCTCGGATAGTGAAAGTGGGGCTGGAATTTTTTAAAAATAAACTATGCAAAATAATATACTTGAAATTCTAAAAGAAAATCCACTTATTCCTGTGGTAACGATTTACGATTTAAATGATATCGATAAAATTTATATCAAACTCAAATCAAAAAATGTAAAGTGTATTGAAATTACACTGCGCACACCTGTATCAAGAGATGCCATTAAATTGTTTAAGCAACGATATGGAGATGATTTTAAAGTTGGTGTGGGAACAATCGTGAGTGCTGAAGATGTTCAATTTTGTGTGGATAGTAAAGTAGATTTTATGGTAAGCCCGGGTTTGGCTCCTGCAATGATTCAACCCTTAGAGGATAGTGGCATTCCATTTATTCCTGGAGTTTCAACTCCAAGTGAAATCATAAGCGGATTGGAATGCGGATGGAACTATTTTAAGTTTTTTCCGGCAAACTTGTTCGGAGGAGTTTCCGCAATGAAGACCTATGGCGCCATATTTCCTAATGTATTATTTTGCCCAACAGGTGGCATAAATGAAATGAATTATAAAGAATTTTTAGTTTTAGACAATGTGATTTCCGTTGGCGGATCATGGTTGAATAAATAAAGCTTCTCAAAAAGTAGATTTAAAGAGGATCGAATTAAATTTTGATCCTCTTTTTCGTTTAAAATCAATTTTTTTGGTCTGATTGTCAAGATGTTTATCAAATAAAACTTGCGGAATAAATAACTTATTGTATATTTGACCATAAGCTTATTGTGCATTTAACCATAAGTATAAAATTGGCACACTATTTTGTTCGTGCTCATACCTAAAAATATTAATTATTCATTATGTTAATTCAAAACAAAACGAAAGCAATTGTAACGGTAATTATTACCTTCTTTTGCACGCTTACAGGTTTTGGTCAAGCCATTCCTGTAGACTTCGAAACCGGCGGTGAAGGCGCAGCTTGGACCTGGACCGTATTCGAAAACTTTACCAATCCACCTTTAGAAATTGTGGACAATCCAGATCCGACTGGAGTAAACTGTTCGGAAACAGTTGCAAAATTTACCGCCTTAATGGCCGGTAATCCATGGGCTGGTTGTGAAACTGAACACGGAGCAGATATCGGTACTTGGACCGTAACAGAGGAAAACAAAATCATTACAATAATGGTATGGAAACCTGTTATTAGTGATGTTGGTATTAAACTAGTAGAAGCTGGTGGTGGTGCACTTCCAGAAATTAAAATAGCCAATACAGTTACGGATGAATGGGAAATGATCACGTTTGATTTTACGAGTCATATTGGAATGACATTTGATCAAATCGTAATTTTTCCTGACTTTGATTTAGGAGGCAGAACTGACGATAACGTTTGTTATTTTGACCATATATATGGTGGAGAAATTGAAGGTTGCGGAACAGACGGAAACGTACCTGTTGATTATGAAGAAGGTGGATATGGAGCGGATTGGACTTGGACTGTATTTGAAAATGATACCAACCCACCAGTAGAGATTATTGATAATCCAGATGCTGGAGGAATCAACTGTTCACCGACTGTTGCAAAATTTATTGCATTACAAACAGGAAACCCTTGGGCCGGTTGTGAAACTAACCACGGAGAAGATCTAGGAGAAGTTACTATTACTGCAGAAAATGCCATGCTTAATATTATGGTTTGGAAACCCGTAATTAGTGATGTTGGAATCAAATTAGTTGAACCTGGTGGAGGAGCTTTACCTGAAATTAAAATACCAAATACATTAATTAATGAATGGGAATTAATCACATTTGACTTTACTGCTCATATTGGAATGACTTACGACCAAATCGTAATCTTTCCAGATTTTGATTTAGCGGGTAGAACAATGGATAATATCTGTTATTGGGATAATATTTGGGGAGAAGAAGCAATTGAATGCGAAGCTGAAGCTGCAGTTCCAATTGATTATGAAGAAGATGGTTATGGAGCAGATTTCACATGGACAGTATTCGAAAATGATTGGAATCCACCAGTAGAGATTATCGATAATCCAGATGCCGGTGGAATTAACTGTTCACCAACTGTGGCAAAGTTCACTGCATTACAAACAGGTAACCCTTGGGCTGGTTGTGAAACTATGCACGCGGAAGACCTTGGATCAATCACAATTACTGAGGAAAACAAGTTGATCAATATCATGGTTTGGAAACCCGTAATTAGTGATGTTGGAATTAAATTAGTTGAACCAGGTGGTGGAGCTTTACCAGAAATTAAAATACCAAATACGGTAATTAACGAATGGGAGTTAATCACATTTGATTTTACTGCTCATATTGGAATGACTTATGACCAAATAGTAATCTTCCCTGATTTTGATTTAGCTGGAAGAACAATGGATAATATCTGTTATTGGGATAATATTTGGGGAGAAGAAGCAATTTTATGTGCTGAGGACCCTGCAATTCCAATTGATTATGAAGAAGACGGGCATGGAGCAGATTTCACTTGGACAGTATTTGAAAACGATACAAATCCACCAGTAGAGATTATTGAGAATCCAGACCCATCAGAGGTGAACTGTTCTGCAACTGTAGCACAATTCACGGCTTTAGAAACGGGTAATCCTTGGGCTGGTTGTGAAACTATGCACGGAGAAGATCTTGGAACAATTACAATTACTGAGGAAAACAAATTGATTAATATCATGGTTTGGAAACCGGTAATTAGTGATGTTGGAATTAAATTAGTTGAAGAAGGCGGTGGAGCATTACCAGAAATTAAAATACCAAATACGTTAACGAATGAATGGGAAGTGATCACATTTGATTTTTCTGCTCATGTTGGAATGACTTATGACCAAATCGTAATCTTTCCTGATTTTGATTTAGATGGTAGAACAATGGATAACATCTGTTACTTCGATAATATTTGGGGTGATTCAGCTGTTGCTTGTCCTCCAACTGCAAATGCACCTGTTGATTATGAGACGGATGGATATGGAGCTGATTGGACTTGGACGGTATTTGAAAATGATACGAACCCACCTTTAGAGATTATTGAAAATCCTGATGGCGGTGGAATTAACTGTTCTCCAATGGTAGCACAATTTACTGCGCTTGAAGCAGGAATGCCATGGGCTGGTGTTGAAACAATGCACGGAGAAGGAATCGGAACATTTACAATTGATGAAGACAATAAACTAATTAATATCATGGTTTGGAAACCAGTAATTAGTGATGTTGGAATTAAATTAGTGACTTCTGAAGGCGCTGCTTTACCAGAAATCAAAATACCGAATACGCTAATCAATGAATGGGAATTAATGACGTTCGATTTTTCTGATCATATCGGCGGAATGACTTACGATCAAATCGTAATCTTCCCTGATTTTGATTTAGATGGTAGAACAGGAGACAATATCTGTTATATCGACAATGTTTGGGGAGTTGAATCTATCTTTTGCGAAGATGCTCCTAATTTCCCAATTGATCATGAAGTAGGTGGAATTGGTGGAGATTGGACATGGACAGTATTTGAAAATGATTCTAATCCAGCATTAGAAATTATCGATAATCCAGATTCTACAGATGTGAATTGTACCAAAATGGTTGCTAAGTTCACAGCGCTTGAAGCTGGTAATCCTTGGGCTGGTTATGAATCAATGCACGGAGATGAAGGACCTGGAACATGGACAATTGATGATGACAATAAACTAATTAATATCATGGTATGGAAACCAGTAATTAGTGATGTTGGAATTAAATTAGTTCAACCTGACGGTGCATCTTTAGGCGAAATTAAAATCGCTAATACATTGACAGACGAATGGGAATTATTAACCTTTGACTTTTCAAGTCATATCGGAATGACATTCGATCAAATTGTAATCTTCCCTGATTTTGATTTAGATGGAAGAACAGGAGATAACATATGCTACATTGATAATATCTATGGAGAGGACGAATATCCTTGTGCACCAATTGATGATACGGGTGTTGAAGAGTTCGGTCAGTCTAATGTGAATTTATATCCAAATCCAACTTCAACAAGTGTTACGTTGACTTTCGCTAATTCATTTGAAGGACAAGTAGTAATCACTGATGTAATGGGACGTAGTTTAATTGTAGAAAATTTGAATGGAACAACTGCTCAAATCGACTTAGAAAAACTACCATCAACAGGCATTTACTTTGCTAAAATTTTAAATGCAGATGGAAATGTAATTGAAGTGAAGAAGTTCATTTACGAGTAGACCTTTATTTATTTTTTCTTGAAGCCCCGGCATTTATTGTCGGGGCTTTTTTTTGTTCAATTTCTCGCCATAAAATATTGGGTAAATGGCAATTTATTTCCTTTGAGGACTCGCGTCTTAAACTATTATTGTAGGGTTAAATAAAATTTTGTAGCTTTATTAAATGATCCAATTCTATCGAAATGCCTTTCTATTTTGCCTTGTCCTTTTTGTTTCTGGAAACAAAGGGTTATGGGCAACTGATTATCACGTTGGTCCATTGCAACCTTTGCTTAGTATAGGAGAAGCCCCGTGGGCAGAATTAATTACAGGAGATCGGGTGTATATTCATTGGCGTGAAACTCCATACAAAGAAAAGTGGGTAATTAATTGTAATGGCACAGCGGAAAATCTCATAGAAATTATTGGTGTTAATGGACCAGACGGACAGCAACCGGTGATTGATGGAAATGGTGCAACGACCGTTCCTGATGTTAATTTTTGGAATGAATCACGCGGAATTATAAAAATCGGAGGCTCAAATGTCCCAGAAGATGGTTTGCCGGAGTATATTTTAATCGAAAATCTTGAAATTCAGTCAGCCCGACCTGGTTATTTCTTTGAAAATGATGGTGAAGAAATGGAAGAGTATTCCTCAAATGCGGCCGCAATTTATATTGAAAAAGGAGCAAATATTACAATAAGAAATTGCACTATGCATGACGCAGGTAATGGACTGTTTATTGGAGCTTATGGAGGTGACACGGAAGTCATCTTAATTGAGAAAAATCACATTTATGTTAACGGGATTGTCGGCAGTCAATATGAACACAATGCCTATACCTGTGTAACGTCAGCCAAAGGTGAACTACTTAGGTCTTAAGTTTAAGATAGAGGTTTAATATTTATATTAACCTTTAAATAAGGTTCTGTCGCATCTACCAAATTTAACCGTTTTCAACTGATAAAATTCAAATGTTACAAAATAAATTCAATTGAAAATCAGCACTTTAGTTATTTATCTGATTCCATTTTTCTTAAAGAAAAGCAA
>CAJQHR010000018.1 GCA_905478225.1 uncultured Crocinitomix sp. | reverse complement strand
AACTCTAAATCAACTTTCAGTACAAAGTGAACCGTCTGTTGCATCTTGCTAATGACAAATTTATGACGAAAAATTCGTACTATTGATGAACAAAATAAAATTGTTCGATAATTAGGGGGTTAGACCAGCGGACTATTTATCGTTTTATAAAAAAAACATTATGCGAAATTTATACTTACTAATTTTAATTATGACTGGGGGGACTGCATTTGCTCAAATGGAACTTCCAGGAGCACCCCAGAGTCATGCAACAGCCGAAAATCCAGATTGGACACGACCATTTGAAAAAGTTGCTGTAGACACTTGCGGGGCTTATTTCAACAATTATATTGGCTTGGTCAAATCAACCGACATCTATTTTGAAGAAATGCGAACTGGAAGTGGAGCAGACTTCACACCTTATGCAGGAAGAGCGCAACGTTTCCATGCGAACCAACCAATTGAGATAAGTGGCATTCAATTTTATAGTTTTGAAACCAATCCTTTGGTGGATTCCTTAATGGCAATTACTGTTTTATACGATTGGGATGATGCTTTAGATTCAATTGGGGCTGAGCTGGCAAGAGATACTGTTTGGGTAACACATACGGAATTCACGCCGCTTTTAGTAGATTTAGAAGTAGACAGTTATTTTGATTCACCAATTGTAGTTACTGAGGATTACATTATTGCTGTTTATGCGGATACGGATGATTCATTGAAAATAATCACCAACGATCCAGGTGGAGACGGTGGTGGTGAAGGTGTTTCATTTACCCTTTATGACAATCCATTTGCACCAAGCTTTACTGGTTGGTACCAAACGCTTGAGGTTTTTGGACCACTTTATGATCTTGATTATTTAATGAACCCATTAGTGAAATACCATTTACATGATGATTTTTTGATGGATAACGACACAATTTGTCCGAATGTAGTAAGTGCTGTTTGCACGGATTATACGCAAGTTACCAATTTCTCTGACGCACATTACAATCGTTTTTACGATACGCCTGAAGGTAAAATCACTTGGTTTTGGGGAGATGGATTACAAAACACTGCCATCACAGATCCTTGTCATACCTATTTAGAGTCTGGAACATATACGGTCACATTAATCGATTCAATCAGAAGACATGATTATTTTGATTTTACTTGTGCTGTAGAACGCACGAAAACTATTGTAGTTTTAGATTCGACAAAAGCAGTTGGTGATGGAATTGCCTTTGGTTTGGATGCTTCATTTAATAGTACTTCCATTAATGCTGATTCCGTTTCATGGAACTTTGGAGACGGTTCTGAAGGATCGACTGAGGTCAGTCCCACACACCATTATGAAACAGTTGGAACTTTTGATGCTTGGCTAACCGCCTACGGACCTTGCAATATTGATTCTATTTTAATTACGGTTGTTACAGATAATATTGGCATTGACCCTGATTATAAAACGCTGCATAGCATCTACCCAAATCCGGCAGAAGAATCGGTTTATATCATGGACTTAGAATTACCTACACAAATCGTTGTTTTCAACCTGTTAGGTGAGGTGGTTTACACTTCTCAAACCATTAATAATGGAATTGAAATTGAGACGAAAAACTTGGCGCCGGGTGCTTATTTCATTCAATTGACGGATATTATTAATCAAAGCACTGTAAAACTTATTGTGCGGCATTAAGGAGTTATGAAAAATATTAAACGAAACACCGTCAAAATTTCTTAGGCGGTGTTTTTATTTTACCCAAAATAATCTCACCTTTGTAATATGTTCAGGAGACGCTTAAAAAATCCAATATTTTTAATCTATTTATTGGTGTTTTATGTGACCCTACAATTCAGTTGGTGGCTCTATCTTATCTTTTCGCTTTACGACAAAATTTATTCTGACCAAGATACACTCAGTAAAAAAACGTTAATGCTACTTGGCGAAGGCTCTGTTTTCTTTATCATTTTGATTATTGGAGTATTTATAATTCTGCGTGCCTTTAAACGCGAGCGAGAATTAACCTTGCAGCAAGAAAACTTTGTACTCTCTGTTACGCACGAACTTAAAACGCCAATTGCATCTGTAAAATTATTTCTGCAAACCCTGCAAAAACGAGAACTTCCTGACGATAAAAAAATAGAAATCTACCAACGCTCTTTAGCCGAAATAAATCGCTTGGATGGTTTAGTAAATAACATTCTACTCGCAAGAAGTATTGAAAATGAAAATTACTTCTTGAATAAACAGGAAGTCAACCTGAAGTCATTTATTGAAGAAAGAATTGCACTCCTAGAAAATTCCATATTAAAATCCCATAAAATTGAATTGTATTTGGAAGAGGTGACCATAGCTATTGATCCTTTAGGATTTGAAAGTATTTTGATTAACCTCATTGAAAATACCAAAAAATATAGTGAGTCAAACAGCACCATTAAAATTCATTTATCGCAGAAAACAGAAGGTGCACTTTTTCAAATTACAGATGAAGGGATTGGGATTCCAAAAGAAAAAAGAGAACTCGTTTTTTCTAAGTTTTATAGAGAAGAAAACGAAATGACTCGAAAATCGAAAGGAACCGGATTGGGTTTATACATTACAAAGTTTTTAGTTGAACAACACAATGGTCGAATTGAATTGAAGGGAAATAAACCTCAAGGATTGATTGTTGCCATAGAATTTAAGAAATGAAAAAAAAGGTAGGATTGTTAATTCTTGATGGTTGGGGGCGCGGTGATAAATCTGCTTCAGACGGCATTTTTAACGCGAATACACCATTTGTTGATCACTTGGAAAAGTCACACCCGAATGCTGAATTACTCACCCATGGCGAACATGTTGGCCTACCCGCGGGTCAAATGGGAAATTCAGAAGTGGGGCATTTAAATATTGGAGCAGGGCGAATTGTTTATCAAGAATTAACCCGAATAAACAAAGCCATAAGCGACGGAGAATTTCAAAAAAATGAAATATTATTGAACACCTTTAACCATGCCAAACAAACTGGAAAAGCTGTGCATTTAATGGGCCTTGTTTCCACAGGAGGAGTTCATTCTTCACAAGAACATCTGCATGCACTTTGCGACATGGCAAAGGACAATGGTGTATCAAACGTATTCATTCATGCATTTACGGATGGTCGTGATTGCAATCCTACAAGCGGACTAGGTCAAATAACGAATCTTGAAAAACATTTAGAAAATTCTGTTGGTAAAATCGCCTCCATTACCGGGCGTTATTATGCCATGGACCGTGACAATAGATGGGAACGGATTAAACTAGCTTATGATTGTTTAGTAAATGGCAAAGGAGAAGAAATGGAAAGCGCCATAGAAGCGATTAAACATTCATACGACAATGGCGTAACCGACGAATTTATTACACCAAAAGTAATGATGGAAAGCGGTGTGCCAGTTGCAAAAATTGAAGAGGACGATATTGTCATTTGCTTTAATTTTAGAACTGATCGTTGTCGCGAAATCACTACGGCTTTAACGCAAAAACACTTTCATGAACAAAACATGCATAAGTTAGATTTGCATTATTGTACCATGACCAATTACGATAAATCCTTTGAAAATATTCATATTGTATTTGAAAAAGACAACCTCGAAAAGACCTTGGGCGAAGTTGTTTCCAAAGCAGGAAGAACCCAAATTCGCATTGCAGAAACTGAAAAATATCCGCATGTCAGTTTCTTCTTTTCCGGTGGAAGAGAAAATGAATTTGAAGGCGAATCGCGCATAATGATTCCTTCACCAGGTGTGGCAACTTATGACTTGCAGCCCGAAATGAGTGCTTTAAAAATTAAGGATGCTATTTGTAAAGACATGGTTGAAAACGCGCCTGATTTTATTTGTTTGAATTTTGCGAATACGGATATGGTTGGTCACACGGGAGTTTATTCTGCTATTTTACAAGCTGCAGAAACTGTTGATAATTGTGTTAAAGAAGTTGTAAATATTGGACTTGAAAATGGCTATTCGTTTATCATTATTGCCGATCATGGTAATTCTGATTATGCAATAAATCCAGATGGAACGCCAAATACAGCACATTCAATGAATCCTGTTCCAGTTATTGTAATTGATGGGGATGTGAGTTCGATTAAAGATGGAACGTTGCGAGATGTGGCACCTACTATTTTAGGTTTGATGGGGATTGAGCAACCTGTTGAAATAACTGGGGCATCTTTAGTGAGTTAAGTTGAACAATAGTTTTATCCTCTTTTCTTAACTGTCAATATTTCCTTAAAAGACTAGCCCTTTTCTTTTGTGATTGCTACAAAAGAAAGAAAAAAGCTAGCTGTCGACGACTTAATCGTGCGGGCACTTATTTTGGATGGCTTTGCTCTCCTGAATCCGGCAAAAGGTCTCCGCCTGAGGCGGACCGCTCCGCTTAAGGGAGCTTCCTCACTTTTTAACACGGATCAGTTCGTTGCTATTCATCAAAAATAAAATAGCCAACCAAAATTCTCGTATGCTTGGAAAGTTTAAATTAATTTCAACTGCCTGTTGATATTGGGTTTCGATAGTGAACTAGAAAATTTTCTTGGGTGTGCCTGCTATAAAATCCTTTAAGTAAAAAGGTTCAAAATACGCAAGGTCAACAAAATCTTGCTGTACAAATTTTTCATGGGCAAAATGAACCATGCCCTTTGCTGAGACTTTTACAGACAAGTCGAAAATGGCATTTTTATGCTGGATGGCTTCTTGACATTTTTCAGCACCAGGTCCTACAAAACAAACAAGTTGTTCGGTTAAAAAATTTTGATACGAAATTTCATCAATTACTACCGCTCTTGTTGCCTCCAGCTCATTCATATCTGCATCAAAAATAGCAGAATAAACCTCCATTCGCCGTGCATCAAACATAGGGCAAATCAACATCCCCTGCCCTCTTTTTTCAGAGGACAAAGCCTTGAGCGAATTAATCGCAATTAAAGGAATGTCCAAAGCGTAGCATAATCCTTTCGCGGTAGAAGTCCCAATTCGCAATCCTGTATAAGAACCCGGACCTTCGCTAATTGCAACTGCATCCAAGTCTTTCAAACTTGTATTGGTTTGCTTCAATAAATCCAATAACAGTCCATTCAACCGTTCGGCGTGTGAATAATTTTCTGAAAAATGATCGATTGTATCAATGACTTCGCCGTCTTTTGCAAGACTAACGGAACAAACTTTAGTAGCAGTTTCTAAACAAAGAATTAAACCCATAATTATTAGTCAATAATCTTTATTTCAACTCTTCGGTTTGCCTCTTCCTGATGGATATTTATAGGCTCTTCAAAAAGCATTTCGGTATTCCCATACCCTTTCACTACCATCCTATTTCCTTCAATACCATTATCTTTTAAGAACTTCTTTACGGCCTTTGCTCTATTTTCAGATAAGGTCTTAATTCGTCCATTATTTTTATAACCCGGTGCGTTTACATGTCCCTGAATTTCAATTTTCAACTCATCATTTACCGCCATGAAATCTAACAATCGTTTAAGTGCAGGATAAGCAATGGGTAAAAACTCGGCTTCGTCTTGCTGGAATTTAATGTTCTGAAGGGCTAATTTTTTCCCGGGCGCCAATCGCTCCAATTCTAGCAGAATCTCCATATTACTATTGGCTGACCCAATGGATTCAAAATCTTTCACAAATAGAAAGTAACCCTGAGTATTGGATTCAATGTGCATTTCGCGCACTGTTGTTGCATCAAAATAAAAATCAGTTCCTAAGAATAAATAATTATCCTTTTTCACGCCCGAAATAATCATATTTGCCTCTACGGGATCTCCTGTTTCTTTATCTCGAATTCGAACACGTATGAAATGATCCGCAGTCCCTGTTCTATAATCTTGAATTTCAGATTTTGTGATAGACACCTTACCCACTCTCCTATATTTCACCGTTACGCGCCCTTTATAGGTTGAATTGGTGTGAATCATGAGATAAAAAACATCCGTATCCTTGGTTTTAATAGCGCTTTTAAAATTATCGCCACCCGAATCCATAGCCCCTTTATCGTGATATGAAATGCTTTGCGATATTTCTGGCGCGGCTTTGTCAGCCTCTAAATGCTCACAAAAGGAGTTATCTGTTGCGCGGAATAAATGATAACTAAAATCAACATTGTTCTCAGTAGAAATCTCAAATTCAAATTCACCTTCTACATTTGGTTCTAAACGCAGCCAAACTGAATTCACCTCATAAAAATCAGGATCAAACCCAATAAAATCATCCCGTAGGCCAAAATTCCCTGGAAATTGCACCCTTGAAGGGTTGTTGTAATCCGTTACCTCAACCGAACCAAAACAATCTGCAAATGAATTTGAATAATGCATTTTAAATCCTTGCCCAAACCCTTGAACAAAAATTAGTATAAATGATATGGTGACAAATTTCTTCAAAACCCTTAATAATGCCGTAAAGATAGGCTATTTTTGTTAAAATATTTTAAACCAAAATTTCACACTGAACAAAAAAATGGAAAAAGTAAAAACCCTTTACGAATTAATTGGTGACAATCGTTTACAAGAACTTATAAACAGTTTTTATGCCAAGGTTTTTGTGAACCCCATTTTGTCCCCCTTATTTAACCAAACAGACACCGAAATCATTAAAGATAAGCAATACCGTTTTTTGACACAGTTTTTAGGTGGACCGCAACGCTATATGGAAAAATATGGGCCTCCAAAAATGCGCCTTAGACATATGCCACACGCCATTACGAATGAGGCGAAAGATGAATGGTTGCGTTTGATGGAAGCTTCAATCCAAGAATTAGATTTAGCCGAAAATTTAAAAGTGGCCTTGTACAATTGTTTTCCGCAAGTGGCACAGCACATGGTTAATTCGTAGTTGATGCTTCTCGATACAATTGCTCATGCTTCGCAATCACTCGAAGTGACTCGGTTGATTGTTTGATGTATTGGAATTTTATCAAAATGAATCAAAGCACTCTCACGCCCAATATGCAAACATCATCCACTTGTTCTAAAGCATCTTTCCATTGCTCAAATTCTTTTTCTAATGCCTTGACTTGATCTTGTTCCTTTTCATTGGCAATGTTCAGTAAGAACTGCTTTAACTGTTTGTATTTATACTTTTTACCACGCTCGCCTCCGAACTGATCTGGAAAACCATCTGTAAACGAATAAATCATATCGCCTTTTTCTACATCAACATTTTTGGTGCTAAATGGTTTTCGGTTTTCTTGCGGTAGTTTCGATAAACTAAAATGATAATACCTAATATTAAACCTAAAGCTATAATCAACCCTATCATTAATAAACGTGATGTATGCGCTTTTTGATCGTTAATTTCTTTTTCTTTTGCGGCGTGAATTTTTTCCAATTTAATTTGCTCCGCATTAATTAAACTATCCTGTAATTTTTGCTCGGCATATTTACCTCTGAGGTTAATTCGGATCAGTTCTTCGCGTTTCTCTATACCAAAAATACTGTCCTTTAATTCATAATATTTTGTACTGTATTTAAAGGCGTTCTTATAATCATTCAGGTCTTCATATAAGCGTAACATTAATTCATTAAGCCGCAGTTCAATTGTCGGATTTGGCACAGTCAAAAGTTCATTTTCTATGCGTTTCAATTTTGGTTTTGCTTCCATTGGTCGCCCCAACTCAATTAAAGCCTTTGAGATGTTAATATCACTTTCTTGAATACTTTAGAGGGGCGGGCTTTCCATGCGATTGCGATAAAATAAACCCCATTCAAAGTAAACCAAGGCAGAATCATAAACTTCAGCTTCAAAAAACGCTGTTCCAAGATTATTATAGGATTGACCAATGCCGTATAAATCTTTTGCCTTAAGCCGAATATTAAGGCAATAATTGTGATTCGCCATTGCGGAGTCCAGCATGCCCATGGCAGAATAAGTAATCCCTTTATTATTATAAATGAATTCGTAGGTAGTTCCAGATATTTCATTGGCTGCATCTTGCAAGGTTAGCGCATGATCAAAGTATTCAATCCCCTTTGCTCCTTCATCAAAAACGAGGTAAGTTATCCCCATCATATTATAAACACTCAGCTGTCCAACTGCATCTAAACCGTTTTTAACTTGAAGTGCTTCATTAAAATAATCGATCGCTTCCAATCCCTTATCAACGCCACAATAAGCCTCCCCTTTACGATACAAAACATTGGCCAAAAGTTCAGGGTCATCTAAGTTTTTTGCTATTTTTTCGGCATCATCCGCATACTGCAACGCCTTATTCGCCTTTCTTTTTTCTAAATGAAATATTGCTAGTTCTAGCTGCGTGCTTGCCCGTTCATGATCAGTTTTCACGTTTTGAAGCGCATTCAATAAAGAATCTTCAGGACTGTTATCCCAATTCGCATAACTAGTGCTTAAAATCAATAGCAGGGGAGTTATGAATAGGAATTTTAGTTTTTTAGAGTCCATTAGGTAGACTCCAAAATACAAAAAACCTTGACTACAAGCGCCAAGGTTTTTAAAAATACATTTTCGAAATATTCTAAATTGAATCAATAATGCCGTTTAGTGTTACACTAGGGCGCATTGCTTTTGCCACGAGGTCTTGAGGAGTGTGATAGTATCCTCTTAGATCCTCAGCTTTACCTTGCGCACCATTTAATTCGCTAATGATTTGTGTTTCATTATCTTCCAATTGTTGTGCGATACTAGCGAACTCGGCTTTTAAATCAGCATCCTGATCTTGATTTGCAATAGCTTTAGCCCAATAAGTTGCCAAATAGTAATGACTTCCTCTGTTATCTAATTCACCTACCTTACGAGATGGTGATTTATCATTCAGTAAAAATTCACCGGTTGCTTGATCCAAGGCGTCTCCCATCAACTGCGCTTTTCCGTTACAATATTTTTCACCTAGGTGATCCAACGATACCGAAAGCGCCAAGAACTCACCCAAAGAATCCCATCTTAAATGTCCTTCTTTTGTGAATTGATCAACATGTTTTGGAGCCGATCCACCAGCACCAGTTTCAAACAATCCACCACCGTTCATTAAAGGAACAATAGATAGCATTTTTGCACTTGTACCTAATTCTAAAATCGGGAATAAATCCGTTAAGTAATCACGCATTACATTTCCAGTTACTCCAACAGTATCCTCTCCTCTTTTAATGCGCTCAAGTGTGAATTTACAAGCATCAACTTGTGACATCACTTTCACCTCTAATCCTTCTGTATCATGATTTTTTAAATACGTATTTACTTTATTGATGATCTGTGCATCATGCCCTCTTGATTCATCCAACCAAAAAACAGTTGGAACACCAGTTGCGCGTGCTCGAGATACAGCAAGTTTTACCCAGTCCTGAATTGGAGCGTCTTTCGTTTGACACATTCTCCAAACATCACCTTGCTCAACCGTATGAGACATTAAAACGTTTCCGCTTTCATCTTTTACGTTCACCACTCCGTCAGCTGCAATTTCAAATGTTTTGTCATGCGATCCATATTCCTCGGCTTTTTGAGCCATTAAACCAACGTTAGGAACAGTGCCCATTGTTGTTGGATCAAATGCACCATTCTTTTGGCAAAACTCAATCACAACTTGATAAAAATGTGCGTATGAAGAATCTGGAATTATTATTTTGGTATCCTGTTGATTTCCATCCTTATTCCACATTTGACCAGATGTTCTGATCATTGCAGGGATAGAAGCATCAATAATAACATCAGAAGGAACATGCAAGTTCGTAATTCCTTTATCAGAATTTACCATTGCGATATCTGGTCCGTTGTCATAAACTGCTTGAATATCTTCAAGTATTTCTGCCTTGTTTGGTGCTTCGTCAATCTTAGCAATTAAATCACCAAAACCATTTCTAACATCTACACCTAAATCTTCAAGGGTTGCGCCGTGCTTTTCCCAAATTGCCTTGAAATAAGCTTTTACTGCATATCCAAAAATAATCGGATCTGAGACTTTCATCATAGTCGCTTTCATGTGAATTGAAAACAACACCCCTTTGTCTCTTGCATCTGCAACTTGTGCATCTAAAAACTGAGTTAAAGCTTTTGTGCTCAAATACGTTGCGTCAATAATTTCTCCTGCTAAAACAGGAAGCGATTTTAAAACATTGGTTTCACCTGCAGCATTCATATGCTCTATTGAAACTGTTCCTGCGTTTGCAATGGTTACTGATTTTTCATTTGATCTAAAATCACCACCGGTCATAGTAGATACATGCGTTTTTGAATCAGGCGACCACGCTCCCATTCTATGCGGATTTTTCTTAGCGTAATTTTTTACTGCTTTTGGCGCTCTACGGTCAGAATTTCCTTCACGTAAAACAGGGTTTACGGCACTCCCTTTGATTTTATTATAACGCGCCTTAATTTCTTTCTCACTTTCAGTCTCGGCATCCTCCGGATAATCAGGGATGGCAAAACCATGCGCTTGCAGCTCAGCGATAGCTTCTTGCAATTGCGGAATTGATGCGCTTATATTTGGTAATTTAATAATGTTAGCTTCTGGCAGTTTTGCCAATACACCTAATTCTGCCAAGTCATCATTTACCCGTTGATCTTCAGTTAAAAAACCAGGAAATGTTGCTAAAATACGTGCAGACAAAGAAATATCTTTTGTTTCAACAGCAACACCGGCAGAGTTTGTAAAGGCTTTAACGATTGGCAAAAATGATTGCGTTGCCAACGCCGGTGCTTCGTCTGTAATTGTATAAATAATCTTTGTGTCTTGTGATGCCATCTTAATCAAATATTTGTGATCCTATTGCTATTTTTGATCGGATTTATAAGGATGACAAATTTATACATTTGAACGGATAAAACGGGCTCGAAATGTAATTTTTATGTGGTGTAATTTACTTTTGAAAAAGCTTCAATAAGTTTATGCCAACATTTACAGAATAAACGGTATTAAAAACTTTAATATCAGTTTGATTTATTGGCGCCAGAATGTCTCGATTATATTCAAGTTCTAGCCATAAAACGTTATTAAAACTCAGCCCAATTCCCAAATTAAAGCCGAGGTTAAATTTTGAATAATTGTCATAGGTTAAAGACACGCTGTTGGGAAAAATTTTGGCTTGATATTCCGCCAAGACTTTTGCGTTGTCCTTAAAAAGGTAGCCGGATGTTACTCCTAAATAATTGTACGGTTGTATTTTTTTGTTTTTTCCCCAATTGCGAATTATGTTTAAATCATTAGAAACATAATGATATTTCTGTGCGCGCTCATTTAATTCATAAGCGAAATAGCTGCTCACAAAACCTTTGGTTTCAAAACCTGCCTTTGCACGAAATTTCCATTTATCCCCTAAATTAAAATCTACAAACGCGTCTATACCCGGGGCGGACAAAAAACCTTCAACAGATCGAGCTAATCTCAATGGAACGGTTTGCTCAATATTCATGTGTCTTGAAAAATTCATTTTTGGCTGAATTCCAACAGCAGATAGTTGGGCATTTGCAAATTGACTAATACCAGCAAACAAGATAGCAGTACATAGGATTTTGAATTTCATTTTAGTTGTTTTTGGTTAAGTAGGCGTATGAAATAACTGCTATTTTTTGGTTTGTAGGGTGAACGTGAGTTTGTTTGGTTTATTGCGCTTTAGACGATAGAAATTAGATCGTTTCCCGCTTAGATGTTCCATTGTTTTGCTGTAATGGGCAGGTAAATATTGAACAGTTGCTATGGCATTCTACTCTAGTCTTTTTTCTCTCTGTCTATTGCCTAATAAAGTTCTTCCGTTGGTCTTTCTTTTGGCTTTTTAGGATCAGGGATGAAACGGATGCCAATTGTGTTGAAGCGCAGTTTGGTCAATGGAATTCGATAATCGGGTGATTCGTTTGGTCCCGGTTTATTAAATAGTTCAATTGCAAATAGATCAATAGATGCGAAAAAAGTCATGGAAAACTTGTTGTATTTTTCGGTGATTTGGGGTTGATACTTAAACTTAAGAATTGGATGATTGGTATTAATCATGGTTCCGTCAATTTCTAAATTAGGACTAGCGCCCCGCACTAGAGCTGTTAAACCAACTCCTATTGAATTTGTAATTTTAACGGTTGGTGAGGCGTTCCAATGCATATCCAAATAATGATCAAACCGCACCATGTGATGATTTGATTCGAATGTAAATCCATCAAAAAAATTGACAATAGAATCTGCGTCATGGGTAGAACTTTCGAGATAAAGAAACTTGCCTTTACTTGTAAAATATTGATAACCCAATTCAAGCGAATAACCTAAAGTAAACTTTTTAGGATTTAAAAACTGCCCTCCAAAACTGCGCCCCATGATTCCATGTGATACTGCCCCCAATTCGCTTTGCACGGAATAAAAATCAAAGGTTTCATTGTCATTATACACTAAAACGTTAAAATTATAAACCTCTTCAGTTTGAATGAAACCCAATTCATAACCTCCACCCGCGACCAATTGACTGTGGGAATTTGAACCTAAATGCAAAGCTAAAACCAAAAAAGCAAACTTAATTTTTAATGCCATCTTGGTTAATATTACAATAAATTATTGAAATCTCAATTGATAAGTCCGCTCCAATTTTTGATCAATTTCGCTGCCTGAAAAATTTCGGACAAAACGGTAATGTTCTTTATCATCAAATAGAATGACCATTACAGGAATAGTAAAAACGTTGAACTGTGCTGTTATTTCAGGCTGTTTTTCTACTTCTACTATTTCAAAATCTAACAATGGAAAGTTTGCGATAAAGTGGGCTTCCATTTTAGGCAATAAAGCTTTGCAAACACTGCAGTTCTCCCCTTTAAAATAAATCGCCTTATTCACCTTGCAAGAGTGTTTCTGCCATGCGAAGATCAATTGGTCTGGTGATTTTTATATTGGCCTCGTTTCCTTCAATCAAATGAATAAAGGTTCCGTTTTTTTCAACTACACTGGCATCATCCGTAAATTCCTTAGAAAAATCAACGGAATAAGCCTTTTTTATAATGTCCCGCTGAAAACATTGAGGCGTTTGTACCATTTTATAGGAATTGCGGTCAACCGCTTTGGAGCCATTTGCGTCCAACTTACGGATAGACTCACTAATATCAAATACTGGAATAGCAGCGCCATGTTCCTTAGCCCTTGAAAAACAATTCGCAATTACCTCTGTTGACACTAAAGGTCTTACTGCATCATGCACACCAATTACATTTCCTTTAGCCAATGCTAAGCCATTTTTTACCGAAAAGAAACGCTCTTTACCACCTTTAGCAATTGCGTATTCAATTCCAAATTCATGCTTTGCGCATAAGGCCTTCCAATAGTCTAATTGGTTTGCGGGCAGCACGACTATGATTTGAATTTCCGGATCGAATTGATAGAATTTTTCAATGGTGTGAAATAGGACAGGGCGGTTTACTAAGTTCAGAAACTGTTTAGGAATTGCGGCACCCATTCGTTTACCGATTCCACCTGCACTTATAATTACTGACCTTTCTATCATTTGGGATATAAAAAAAACCGCCGAGTTAGAAATTCAAATGAATCATCTTAACTAGGCGGCTTAAAATTAACTAAAATCCTTCTTTATTAGATGATAAGCATAGCATCACCGTAAGAATAGAATTGATATTTATCTTTGATTGCTTCTTCATAAGCTCTCTTTACAAAATCTAAATCAGAAAACGCAGCAACCATCATCATTAATGTTGATTGTGGTGTATGAAAGTTCGTGATCATACAGTTTGCAATTGAAAATTCGAATGGAGGGAAAATAAACTTATTTGTCCAACCGTCGAATGGTTTTAAGTAACCATCCGTAGAAACACTAGATTCGATTGCGCGCATACTTGTTGTTCCAACGGCGCAAACACGTTTTTTATTTCTCTTTCCTTTATTCACCATATCCGCAACTTCTTGCGTAATTTCGGCTTGTTCGGAATCCATTTTATGTTTTGTTAAATCCTCAACGTCAACTGTTCGGAAAGTTCCTAAACCTACGTGAAGTGTTACCTCAGCAAATTCAACCCCTTTAATTTCCAAACGTTTTAACAATGAACGGCTAAAGTGCAATCCTGCAGTTGGTGCAGCAACAGCTCCTTCTTTCTTCGCATAAATCGTTTGATATCTTTCTTCATCTTCGGGAACAACATCACGCATTCCTTTAATGTATGGAGGAATTGGAGTTTCACCCAAATCAGTAATTTTTTCTTTAAATTCTTCGTAAGAACCATCAAATAAGAATCTGATTGTACGTCCTCTTGAAGTTGTATTATCGATTACCTCAGCAACTAATGAGTCATCATCAGTGAAATAAAGCTTATTTCCGATTCTGATTTTTCTTGCAGGATCTACAAGTACATCCCATAAAAGGCTTTCGCGATTTAATTCTCTTAGTAAGAACACTTCAATTCTCGCACCTGTTTTCTCTTTGTTTCCATAAAGACGTGCAGGAAACACTTTCGTGTTATTCATTATCATTACATCACCTTCTTCAAAATATCCCAACACATCCTTAAATAGTTTATGTTCGATCGTTTGTTTTTCACGGTTGAGAACCATCATTCGCGCTTCATCACGATTTCGATTCGGATGCTGTGCAATTAATTCCTCTGGTAATTCAAAATTGAACGCTGATAACTTCATACAGTATGTCTAGTTTTTAAGAGGACAAAGTTAACATTTTAAAATGTGAAATAAAACTGTTCATGTATTCAAATTACGCAACTACAGGAAAGAGTTGCGCAATTTGAACCATTAAACCATGCTAACTCGCTGTTACCATAGCTTTCTCAACCAAATTTAAAAATCCGATTTTGCATGTATCCTCCAAGTTTAAGGTTGATTTTGCAAGCGATAATACCTCTTCAAGCGAATAATCGTTAATATAGTTCGATTAAAACAGCGTTAAACTTTGAAGCTGTTCCGTTTGAATTAGTGGACGAGGCGCCCGAACTTGGTGAGGTTGTTTTCACTTTGGGGTATACAAAACGAGACATTGTATATACACGGGGAGCAGTTAGTTCGGAGACGGGCTTTGAATCAGACTCGGTTTATTATGAAGTTTCCCTACCCTCTAATGCAGGACATAGTGGCGCACCACTTTTTAATGAAAAAGGCAATTTAATTGGTATTATTACCGCCCACCTTTCCGACAAACAAGCCGTGACATATATCTTAAAACATGATTATATCCAAGATAGATTAGATCGTTTATCCGATTCGCTTGAAATTGCCTTATCAACCAATTATTCTAAAAGAAATACATCAACCAAACGCCTTATAAAACTCTATCGACCTTTCATTTTTGAAGTTCATTAAGTGTGCTTCAAACCATAAGTTTCCATCTGTATAAATCCCCTCTTTTTTGCTGCCACTTCATTTTCGCCCTTTTATCCAAAATTTAAAGCACCTATCACACTATTATTTACAGGTGTTTAGAGATGCTACGATTGGGACAGTAATAGACACACATGCAGAATTTAAATCTGAATTAATTGGCTTTTCAGATGATCATAGCATTATTAAACGAGATTCGAAGAGCGAAACATCAGATGCAGATGACACAACTTTTTTTTAAAACTAGTGTTACTAATAGAGAATATTGACTTACAGTAGTAAATTTTAACAAAAAGTAAGAAGATGTGTAACTTTTTTGCACGAAATTTGTCTAACATATAGTACCAACCCGTTGAAAATAATTTTTGTGTTTAAAAACTTTTTAGTCGCGCTTATTGTCTTATTTATTGCTAGTCATGCTTTTGACCAGAGTATTACTGGGTTTGTTCTTGATGAAGACAACAATCCACTTCCCTTCACTAAAGTTTATTTAAAGAATTTTTCAACCACTGGAGCTATTTCTGATATTGAAGGGAAATACTTTTTTGGTTGTGATATGGGAACATATGAAGTCATTTATAAATGTGTTGGGTTTGATGATAAAGCCGTTAAAGTAACCGTAGATAAATTGGAACCAACCGTACAGAACGTTTATCTAAAACAACAAGAAACTGAATTAAACAAAGTTGAGGTAAAGACAAAACGTAAAAACGTGGGGTGGATGATCGTGCAAAACGTAATCGATCATAAAAAAGACATGATTCGGCAAATGGACGCATACTCTTGCGATATTTACATTAAAGGAGTAGAAACTTTTGAGAAAAAGCAAAAGAAAGTGAAGGATGAAGATGAGGCGAAAGGAGAAAAGGATGTTTTTCAAGAGCAAAAAGATGAAATTGCTAAAAAACTAGAGGGTGAAAACCGCTTGAACATGGTTGAAATCAACCTCACAAAACATTTTCAATATCCCAATAAAATTAAAGAAATTCGCAACGGATATGAAAAAATTGGGCGTCCTGATCAAATTTATTTTCAATCCACTACCAGCGGAGATTTTAATTTTTACGAGAGTTTAATTCGAAAAGACGACCTGCATTTAACGCCAATTGTTTCTCCTTTGCATCCCTCAGGAATTTTATCCTACAAATACAAATTAACGGCGATTACAACCACATTGGACAATGACACCATTTATACGGTTCAAATATCACCAAGATCTGTTGGCACAAGCACGTTAAAAGGGGAAGTCTATATTCTAAAAAGCGAATGGGTTTTAACTGGTATTGACTTGTCCATGCATAAAGGAAACTTGAAAAAATATGATGATTTTAGAATCGTTCAAAATTTCAAAAAAAAGGATTCCTTGTGGCTATTGGAAAAACAGCTGTTTGAATACAAAACTAAATATAGCAAAGAGACCGTAAAAGGAATGACGCAAGTTGTTTATTCAAACTATATCATTAATCCTGTTTTCGATAAAAAGTACTTTTCCAATGAGGTCGGCATCACAACAAAAAAAGCATACGAGCGAGACACTACCTATTGGGATGAAATAAGACCTATTACGTTGACAGTGAAAGAACAGCGCACCAAGTTTGTGCAAGACAGTTTAAAAGCCATTTATACGTCAGAAGCATATCTTGATTCAATAGATGCGGATTTCAATAAAATAACCGCTTTAAAAGCACTCTGGTTTGGTTTTCAGCATAGAAATAGAGAAAAGAAAACGCAATGGTACTTATCCTCAGTTGCAGATGTGGTGGAGCCATTAAATGTAGGTGGAATTCGATTTGGGCCAGGGTTTGAATACTTCAAAAAATGGAAAAACGAACAATGGATAGATTGGTACAGTGATTTCACTGTAGGGTTTAACAATGCAGATTTACGAGGTAGGGCGCGGCTCTTTCATTTATACAACCCCAAGCGATCTGGCAGGTATTTACTTTCCTATAACCGTGATGCTCGTTTGATAAATTGGAATAATAATATTTTGGATATGGCTAATCGTCAAAATATCTATATGAATTCCTCCTACACTGCCTGGCATTCCATTGAAATTTTAAATGGATTGTATTTAGGAACAATGGCTCGCTTCGATCAGCGATCTCCCTTCAGGTTAGATTATAAATTTGTGACATGGTTTGATGATCAATTAGAAAATGGACCACCTATCCAATTTGAAGCATACAATGCATTTCGAACCACGTTTGACTTGTCCTATACACCAGGACAAAAATATATGAGCGAACCCAACAGGAAAGTTGTTTTAGGGAGTAAATGGCCAACATTTACAGTGTTTTGGGAAAAAGGGTATGACGGCCCGTTCGAATCAGTAGTAGATTTTGACTATATCAGTTTCACTGTCGACCAAAGTTTCCAAATTGGAACTATGGGACTTTCAAAATACAAACTAAAAGCAGGATCGTTTGTCAATCAAGACAGTGTCTTCTTAATTGATCGTAAATTCTTTCGCAAGAACGACACCAAAACTTTACTGCGTTTTCTCTTCGTGAATCCTTTAACCAATTATCAAAATTTGGACTCTTCTTACCAAACGAAAGAACTTTATTTAGAGGGCCATTATATTCATCATTTCAATGGTGCCATTATAAATAAGATTCCGTTTATGAAAAAAACAGGAATTAAAACAACGTTTGGAGGAGGCTTTATCTATTTGCCTGAACACAGCAACTACTTCTATACCGAAGCATTTTTCGGTGCTGAGCGGATCTTTAAAATTGCGAGGAAGCGCCTGCGGCTTGGTCTTTATGGCATATTTAGTGTCGCGAGCAATCAATTTGCTTTACCCAAAGAAGACCAACCTAAAAATTTCCAATTCAAAGTATCCTTTGACATTATGGATGATCGAGATTTAAAATTCAATTTTTAAGGAAATCCTTCGGTTAGATTCTTATCATTTCGCTAATTTCGATCCATGGAAGATTTTGAATTTGACATTGAATTTAATGCAGCCCGTGAAAAGAGAGCACTTAAAGTCCAACTCAAACATTACTGGAAGCGAAATTTAACCTGGGGAGTGATTTCATTATGCTCAGGGATTATTTTGCTAGTATTGAATCTCATAGCTACAATTGAGGACAAAGGTCGCACGGTGTTCATGATTTTTGCTTTCATGTATGGCTTATATATTCTCTTCCTTTATTATAGGGCTACAAAAATGGCTCAAAAGCGGTTAGAAATTGTAATGGTTCAATTAAAAGAAAAAGGCGTTCAAAAAATATTTTTCAACGATCAAAAATTTGGATCAAGCCATGGATTTGGGGACTGTGAATTTACTTGGAATAGTTTTACTACCTGCGAAAAATTGGACCATCATTTGTTCGTTTACCATGCTGGCAGAGGAACCTCAGCTATAGTAATTGGCGTAGAGGAAATTGGGTATGAACAGTTCGGCATTTTGTGCAAGGCTGTGAAAGCGAAAATAGCAGCGCTACAACAAGAGGTTGTTTAATTAGCCACACCGTTCAGGTTAGCCACTTTTGTTGGTCTGTATCAAAGTCATATTCTGCATTGCGCTTTTCTTTTTTAATATAAGTTTGATCCAATTTTATTTTTCGTGCTAGCCCATCTGGGGTAATTATAGTGACATAATCAAAATACACTTTTGTACCTTTTCGGGCTTCAACAAAAGCATTTCTAAAATCATCCGTCAGTTTTGCGCCCTCAGATATAAATGTTGTTTTGCCCACTTCAATTCCGCCCAATTAAATATTGGGTTGGGGTAGCGATTTTTGTGATATCTCTCTCCCTACAAATCGGTCGTATCGCTCCCTGTAATGCATTTGACACGTAAAGTTAAATTGCGAGAACCGGGCATTGGTTTTACAACAAACTGTCCTTTTTCTCTCATAATTATTACGGCATCTTTCGAAAAAACATAAACAAAATCGTAGGCTTCACAGGTCATCATTTCCATTTGATTTTCATATCCTCTGTATAGAATATTAAATTCAACATTCTTTATAACTCCCATAAATCGCTGTTCTTGACTGAAGCATGAAAGGTTAAATAGGGACAATGCGAAAACTAGGATGTATCGTGTCATTTTTATCAAATTTTGAGGCAAATCTAAAGGTAAGAAATAAGAACACGTAAAATGCACAACAGGAAGTTTATCAGCAGAATTAACATATCACTGTTAAAAACTTGCTTTTATCCCTGAAAAACAATACATTAGGATTAACCAACAACCAATTTATGGACACTTACTACCTTGCATGGAAGATTTTAGGAGTGGTCGTTGTATTATTTTTAGCCTATACATTTTTTGTAGCTCGAAATAAAGAAGAACAAGGCTAAATGACCCAAAACACTTTCTAATCTAAAAAGATTATTCTTTCCTGATGGACCATGTCCAACTTATCAACAACATGTAAAAAGTAAGTTCCGGCGTTCAATCCCATTTGACGTAAATCCAATGAAATGTGATTTCCTCTGTAGATAATCCGCCCCATTCCATCCAATAACATCAGCTCTTTTAGGTCTCCGTAAAATTGAATATTTAATTGTCCGTTTGTTGGATTTGGATAGGTGGAAAACACATTTTCTGCCTCCATATTAATTGAAAGGCTCGGATTGTTACTATGGATCACACCAACCGCGTCCAAATCAAATCCACCACTCTCAAAATCGGTTTTATACGGATCATTAATTAGCGTCCCTTCACTGTCCCTTGTTCCAAATGCGGGGTTAATGCTTCCGACACAATCTATAATTCGCACAAAGTTTACGTCCGTTAAATCAAGCCCTGTTGAATCCGCAATATCTTCCAAATCAAATGGTGTACCGTACCCTTGACTGTATTTCCCTGCCAAGTTATGAATCAACGTGGCGTCTGTTGAACCAAAAGTCTCAATTTGTTCATCCGTAGGTATGTTTGAAATGGAAGGAATTCTAACAAAACGATCGCCATCTGAACTCACCTCAACATGCGCTAATTCTAAATAATCACTTGAAAAACTATTCTCAAAAACAGCGAAATCAGGGCCATCATCATTGCGAATGGAAAAATTAAATATCAATGTGATTGACCCTTTATCTCCCAAACTTACAACATCCGTACTCGTGCCTTCAGCCGGACCCAATGCTGCAGTAGAATCACCAAAACTTGCCAGCAGTCCGTCAGGATTTTCAATATCCTCTGGTCCACGCGTAAACTCAACAACTTCAAAAGCCCAGTCCACAAAAGCACTTGAGTCTTTATGAACTGCCGTTGTTCCAACTTCTCCAGCTGAAGGAGCGAATTGGGTAAATGCCATTGAAGTGGCAAGTAGACTTATGATTAATAGTAATTTCATTTTTTTTAGTCCTTAGTTGTTAGTATTTAGTCTCTAGTATTTTGCATGAAGTCTTGATTAAATGGAATTTGACCGGCCGAGGCAGGTGTCTCTTATAGAAAGTCAATTGTTAAAAATCATATCCGTTGCTAATAACCCAGCTTGAAATTGAAATAAAAACTCTCCCGATAAACTATAAGCATTAACGGTTGATGAATTCACATATCCATTCGCATCCACACATAACAATCGATCGTTCTGGGCGTCATATTTTATTCCATGGAAAGTTTCATAATCAGCAACACTTAAAAATGGGCTTGTGTTTATGTCCTCTGTTACCGTATTATAAAAATAAATTGCCTGCTCATCTTCATCATAATAATAAAACCCATTATAAGTGTAAGCCATTGATGAAATAGGCATTTCAATGGTTTGAACAACCGTGTTCGTTGTAGGATCAATACGCAATAAAGCCGCTGAAACATCCGCGTAATTGCCATTTGAAAGTAAATAGATTTCACCTTGTTCATCCACAATCATTTGGGTAGAATTTATGCGCGTTTCAAACGTTTCTACCAAGGATAAAGATGACAAATTGATCACTGACATGGTAGAATCGTAAACTGGATAATCCAATCCCCCAGAATTCGAAACATAAAGATAATCTCCCACTATGACCAATCCATCTGGATTTGCGCCCACTTCAATTAAATCAATAATTGTATATGATATTAGATCAATCACTGCCACTGTTCCATCAAAATTGCAAACGTAAGCACGAGTGCCATAAATATCAATATCTCTTGGCTGCCGCGCATTTATTCCATCATAAAGTGGGATTTGTGCGACTACCTTCAACGTTTTTCGTTCTATTATTTCAATTTGGCTAGAAAGGTTTACCGCGACTATGATATATTCCTTTCCAAGCAAAGAATAGGCGTCAAAATCATTTGCCGTATCCCCTATTCCACGTCCATTTTCTGATTTAAAAACCAATTGAAAGGATTCCGCACCATCATAAAAGGTCATGGATGCGTTGTTTTGCTCATAAAGCCCTTCATTCAAGACCAAAATTCCGTTTTCGTACCTTTCGGGTATACTCGGCGCTTCCGGTTTCTTGCACGAAGCAATTAGCAGGAGTACGGCTATGAATTGTATTCCTCTCATTTCTTAATAGTGTATTTAATTCTAAGTTGATAATATCTTCCAGGCATTGGAAAACTCCGGATCACTTGATAATTTTTATTTAATAGGTTTTGCACTTTTAAATCGACAAAAAGTTCATTGGATTTGAGATTGAACTTCTTGGACAATCCTGAGTTAAGGTCAACAAAACCAGGCAATAAATTGGCATAATTGTTTTCGTTTAGTGAAAATCGAAAACCAGATATTAGTACATTAGAACTAAATCCGTATCCTTTCCAAGTAACATTGAATCCATTACTTGAAGAATAATAAGGCGTATAAGGAATTTGATCTCCATAGTTCTCACTTGACGGATCTGTCACATCTATTGATTCATTAAACGAATGATTTGTGTTTGTTGTAATTCGAAATTCGCGAACAGCGAAAGAAAGTAGTCCACCAACCTCAACACCACGAATATCAGTACTTCCAATGTTTTGCATACTCCAATTAAACAAATCCTTGGTTGGAATTGCAATAATCTTATTTGTGACTCGATTATAATAGGCATCCGCAGAAAATTCCGCAGTCCATCTTTTTTTATAAACACCGTAGGTCACTCCCAAATTGAATAAATTCGCATCCTCCGGCAATAGATTCGTATTCCCAATAAAATTATAGTACAAATCGTTAAATGTTGGCATCCGAAAGGTATTCTTAAAGAAAGTCCTTAGTCTCAACGTCGCCTTTTTAAGAGGAGAGTAGCCCAAAGAAATAAAAGGCGACAATTTCCCGTAATTCCTTTCTTGACCAGTCACACTTTCACCTAGGCGGTCAATAATAAACTGGGCGGTTAAGTTCGCATCCAACTTAAATTTACCAAAAAGCGTTGCTCCACCAATTACGCTATTACTTTGCATGCGTTGGGGAGCACCATTAATTGTCTGACTGAGTAAATGACTCGCAATAACGTCCGAACCAATAAAAATACGCTCGGCTGGAAAGCGGAATGATTTTGATAAAATTGATCCACCTGCTAAGTTACGTTGCTGATAATCTACATCAATAAATCCTAAAAGACTCAAATTGTAAGGATCAAAATAACGCGTATAGTTCTGATTAAAGTCTATGTGATTTTGCCAAACCCACTTACCTTTTTTGAAACTATGATTTAGATTAGCACGCCAATCTTTATTCCATAGCTTTTGATCATTCGACGGATTAAAAAGCACCGCCGCGCCAGGTAATTCTTGCTCATTATCATTAAATGAAAGGCTCGTCGTTACTTTTGTCTTTCCATGATCATAACCCAGTAATGTTCTCCATCTATAATTAAAAAGTGCTGTATTTGCTCTTGTTCGTAACACTGCTCCGTCCTCTTCTGGATGATAAAAAGGATAGGTCCCACTTCCAAGACGTAACAAAAATTGCCCACCGATAAAGAATCGTTTACCCAATCTCGCCTGTGCCAATCCGCCATTTTCATAAGCGTTAATTGACATAGAATTAGAATAAAACCCCAATCTAAACTTGGTCGGTTGACTAGCCAATTTAGAATTCAATGCAATCGTATTAGCTTGCAAATAAGCCGTAGCTGAAGATCTTTGATCAACAGCTCGACCCGAACTAAACGCCACTTTTTCCAAACCAAAAAGCTCAAAAGAAGATAAATTTATGACACCGCTTTGCACGTTCGGAATCTGATTCCCATCCATTTGCACCGTTGTATGCCCTGCTCCTAAACTTCGAAAAGAAACTGTTTTAATTCCACCAATTCCGCCATAATCTCGTAATTGAACACCTGGCACGTATTTCAATGCATCTCCAACATCAGCGGCACCCAACTCGTCCAACTTTGCTTGTTGTAATTCATAATGGGGAATGGTTGCCGTAATCATAGCCAATTTCAGAATGGTGTCTTGTTTTGCGAAAACGGGAATTGGCTTCAAATAAAGCGAAGTGTCTTGCCCAAAAGTTTGACACGCCAAAAGAATGCAAAAACTAAGAAATATGTTCCTTTTTAAATGCATCCTTCAATGGCTATATCAAATTGCTTTTAAGATTATTGAATGATTAATTTTTGTCTAGCCGACTTACCATTTACAGATGCCGTTACAAAATAAATTCCTTGATGTAAACCTGAAACGTCAATCGTATTCAAACCCATTTGATCGAACTGTTGGTAAACCAATTTCCCTTGCACATCTATAATTTCAACCAAAGAATTCTCAACTAAATCAATTGTAAATTCAGTGGTAGCGGGGTTGGGGTAAAGCGTTAGCTCTGCTTCTTGATTCTCATCAATTCCCCAAACTGGGTATCCAAATTCTGGCAAACTAGGTGGTGTTGCCGGAGCCCAAGTTGTATAGGAACATGCAAACCAATCACCGTCAGACATTTCCGTTGTTATTCCTGCATTAACAGTCCAACCGCCCACATTTTTAGCACTCCAAGTACTCCAATAATTTGGAGCTCCAGCCAATTCTTCTTCAGCAGCTGCGCCATAAACAATGTCGTTTAAAAAACCACCGTCCAAGTTAAAATCTAACCAAAACCATCCTTCATCTTGCAAACCCTCCATAATTTCTTGAGCGGTTATTGTTTCTGTTTCAAACGCGTAACCAAAAGAATAAGAGTGACCTGGTAGCCATTCATTAAAATCAATTACCAATACTGCCCTATTCTCTCCAGAACCACTCATAAATTCAATATCAGTGAACGCCACATCAGCTGAATCCAATGCAGAAATTGGATTAAAAGGACGTCGAGCAGGCCAAGCATCATAAGAACATCCAAACCAATCCCCAGAACTTACTGTTGTACCAATTCCAACATTCTCAGTCCAGTCTGTCAAATTCGTGCCACTCCAAGTTCCCCAATAATGAGGATCAGCGGCCAAACCTTCTAATCCGTTGAAAATAATATCATCTAAAAATGGTCCAGCAGTAACGGATAAATTCACATCCGCGGCAGCAATTGCGTTCAACATAGTTTCGCCATCTGTTGTTCCGTCGAATCTATATCCCCAGACGTAGCTCATTGCTTCACCAGATGGGCCGACCACAAAATCAACAACTAAAACGGCAGAATCAGCTCCAGTTCCCACCCAATACTCAATCATTGACGCATCATACTTCTCCGATTCATAGGCCGCAATTGGCTCACCAGGAAGAATTTCTGGATCAAAGTCAGTATAGGCACATCCCCACCAATCACCGTTGGCAAGCAATTCGGACAAACCGTCATTTGATTCCCAATCCGTATCAGTCGTTTTGCTATAAATTCCCCACCAAGCTGGATCACCGCCAATACCACTATGTGCGTTATAATGAATTTCAGATAAAAATCCGCCGTCAATCGCGTAGTCCAGTTTATTCTCATTAAGAGCAATAGCGTCCAGGGCATCCCCTCCTGTAATTGATTCCGTAGCGTCAAATAGAAATCCCCAAGCATAACAAGTATCCTCAGTTGCATCCAAAAAATCAACCACAATTACAGCCGTGTCCGGACCTTCCCCTACATAATAAATTAAATCATTTTGTGAAAACTGAGATTTCACAGTCAAAGATGTGAGCAAAATGGCCCCAATCAATAGTAATCTTCTCATTCTTTTAATTTTTTTGGCTCGTTTTTGGTTTTAGCCTAATTAATAAAAAGAATAGAAACGAAGAATAAGCGTGCAGAAAGGCACCACCTAAACTTTGCTTTTATCCCGAAAGCCGCACACAATGGTGCATTAGTTTAATCTGAGAATGGCAGGTCTTCTGACTTACTCCTTGGCGTTAAATCCTTCCCGCCTGTTAATCTTTGCTTTTCGACATTTCGAGAACCTCAATGATCTCTCAATGCTGCAATTAATCGGCAGTGGTATTATTCAACGTTTTGGAGCTTACAGCTGCGGGAACAGTTCAAGAATTCTTTTCTTTTTCAAAAAGGCACTTGATTCCCATTTTAATTCTATCCTAAATAAATAGGCTGAAACCAAAACTCTAAGGTAAAGGTAGGTTTTTTTTGGATATTAGATGTTGGGTGTTGGACTTTTTTTTGTGTTTGTTTTAGGGTTGGAAGCTAGATAATTTCTTCTGAGTGCAAACCTAAACAAGCCGGCTACATTTTTAAATCTGTTTTACAGATGAAACTGAAAAGGACAAGACACCTTGATCCTCATCACCAGACCAATAATATGAAAACCGTTCAATTTGGCCTACCTTTTTTTCCTACAACGCCAACTCTACCAGCGGATCCCAGTACACCGCTTTAAAATCGACAATTTGATTGTCAACGATTTGGTGTCCTTCGGCGGTTAATCGCTCCTCCATTGCTGTGGGTGTAAGAAAGTGCGTTGCACCGGACAACATACCTAGGCGATTGACAACTCGGTGGGCGGGAATATTAACGGGACTTTTGAAGGAAGCATTCAAGGCCCAACCAACTAATCGGCTTGAGCGGGCAGCACCCAAACATTTTGCAATGGCCCCATAAGATGTTACGCGACCTTCTGGAATTAACTCTACGACTTGGAAGACGTCTTTGAAGAAATCCTTTTTTTGATCCAATTGAATATGTTTTTAAACTTGAAACGTGGGGCGCGATCTTCTTCTAACAAATAATAGTTTAGTAAATAATAAGCATGCGGCCCGACTTGCGCGAACAATAATGGTTCTGAATCAATCGCATAAAGTTTATTACCCGGAAGTATTACAAAGAAGCCTCTAAACTCAGCTTCTAATCGACGTTGTTCACTTTTAATTTCTAGGATTGTGCGGATTGAATAATCGCCTTGGAACTTGACTGAATCAACCAATTTGCACCTGCTGAAGAAATACTTATTCGTAATATGTTTTTTTGAAAAAACCCGATCGATATTCAATCGATTCATATCGATTTTTGTGGTTTCGCTATTGTTTGGACTATAGATTTCAACCAAAATTTGCTCTTCAGTCAATTGATCTTGAAAAAACAAGTTTTTGATCTCCCCTATGGCTTCATCCGCACATGAAAATCGGATGGAAGACAATTCTTCTTCTATATTAAATCGTTTTAGCTCCACTATTACTCTTGATTCCTTTGTATAATAACGCTTGACCCACTACTACAGTTGCCAAAAATAGAAAAAAAAGAGAGAAAATTATGTGATTCGGAATTTACAATACTTTATTTTGAAGCCCTTGGCGGAGAAAATTGTTTCGTAATGAGTGCGAATTGAAAGAATTTCACGGGTTGATTGATCTAAATCTTCTGGCATTTCTCCGTAAAGATCCCAGGTATGTTCGAGCATACTATAGCCATGTTCTTCTATTTGTTCAAGCGTGGACTCAAAAAGAACATCACTATCCGTTTTGAGGTGGATGAGTCCGCCTTGTTTCAAAAATTGGCGGTAACGATCAATAAATATTTTTGAACTCAACCGCTTATTTGCCTTATTTGGCTGTGGATCTGAAAAGGTCAGCCAAATCTCATCAATCTCGTTCTCGCCAAAAAAAGTGTGTACAAAATCAATTCTTGCACGCACAAAACCAATATTCTTAAGCCCTAATTCACGCACTTCGTTAGCCCCTTCCCAGATTCTTGCGCCTTTTATATCTACTCCAATGTAATTTCGATTCGGATACATTTTACCTAATCCGACCGCATATTCTCCTTTGCCACAACCTAATTCAACAATAATTGGATTATCATTCTTAAAATAATCCGCATGCCATTTACCTTTTAACGGAAATGAATTCGCCAAGGCTGTTTCTAAATTGGGTTGAAAAACGCAATCCATTGTGGCATTATCGGCAAACCGTCTAAGTTTATTCTTTGCCATTCTAAAGCATGTTATTGATGTTCTGAAGGGTAGCTGTCACTTCTCTCAACAACTCTAATTTTGGTCCATCATCTTTGGTGCTACCTAAATATTCGGTTAAAACGATTAATGGTTCAAAAAGTTGATCCTCTGTCATTTCACCTTCAATATTTTCTATAATTGTAATGCACTCCAACGCATCCATCATTTCGCCTTCTGTTCCGGCGGTCACAATTTCTTTTAAATATGGACGATAATCCAAGCCCGAATTCCAAATAGTCGTGAGTAACGTATGTCGAATATCGACAAATCGTTTATCAACCAATGCCTTTGCAATTTCTGCCGGAACTTTACTTGACTTTGGCGTATTCAAAAGATCAACGATTACGCTGTAGAGTTCATCAGCTGGTTTCTTAACCAATGCTGCCAGTAATGGCTCTATTACGGTTTCGTTTCCATGTACTTTTAATCCTTGCACGGCTTTGACCTGTCGTTTGGTGTCGCCGCTTGCTAACTCAGATAATAAGTCCTGCACTTTTTTCTTTTTTACCAATTCCTTGTTATTCATGCTTTAAAATTATTTTGCAAAGATACCAATTCTAGCATAAACTTGAATGCTGTGTTTTTTTAAATCATCTTTATTGGAATAACTGAGCTAACAATTGAAGCAGAGGGCTTGTTCTTTTGCTCGTACTTCGATAGGCGCAGCAACCAACCAAAACGAAGCCAAAAGTTCTTCTAGCGGAGCTAAAGCCTTCCCGGTCTATTCTCAAATCAATTTGTGAATGAATGCCATACACGGCCTTAACATACTTTGACTTTCTAATGGATCGGAAAGCTGTGTTTTTTGGTTTCCTATTCTAGAATAAGTTCGCTGCTTATAAAGAAAAAATAAGCTCTCTGCAGGACTTCATCCAATAGAGAGCTTAAAAAATAATAAACCTATAAGCCGGGTTCTGTAATCCAAATTTGCATCTGAAATTCTTGCCATTTATCTCGCCCAGTCGTCGCCAACTGGATCAATCCATCTACCCTCCAAGTTTAGCCGAGCAAGCTTCAAGCCTTGGTTTACATGATGTTGCAACTCATAAGGTTTACCCTGCCACTTAAGTCACCTTAAGCGCGGTGGGCTCTTACCCCACCTTTTCACCCTTACCTAGGCACAAGGCCAAGGCGGTATATTTTCTGCGGCACTAGCTGTATTTCACAAGTGAAATCCTTCCAGTTAGGAAGTATGATGCTCTATGTTGCCCGGACTTTCCTCCATAACCTTGCGGTTGTGGCGACAAGACAGTTTATTGAGAACAAAGATAAGCGGATTTAGAAATGTACGGTAAGATCGTGAATTATTCTATGACAATTTGCTCGGCATAAGCACCGTCTGCATTAATAATGTAGACGATATAGCTACCTGGTACCAATTGTGAAACGTTTAAAATCCCCGTTTCTGCTGACCAAATATTACTGGTGTTAAGGGCACCGCTTACTGAATAAATTTGAACGTTTTGAATTTCTGATTCACTAATTATATTGATAAAATCAGACGAAGGCACAGGAAACAATTCAATTCTCGTTTGATTTGCACCGTTTTCAGTTATGCTGACATCATGTAAGTCGCGATCTTTATATTCAACACTTGTAATTGTTTCAGAGCCACCAACATCTTGCGCAATGACTTGTAAAACTGGAATTTTCTGATCTTTTGCCCACCAGGAATAAACCACTTGACTTGGAGTTGGTAATTCTATCCAAGTTGTAAATTCTCCAAATGTAATTCGCAATGAATCTGTAAAATCGATTTTAGCTGTTGTTCGTAAAACATCAAAGATGCCAAAAGGCGTGGTGACTTCACCCCATCCATCAACCTCTGAAACACGTTCTTGATGTCTTCTTAAAATTCCATCAAAAGCAGGATTAAGGTCCACTTCGAAAAATGAATTTGATTCCCAGGCGTCCTCAAAATTCATTGGCAATTCATACTCTATATCAATAATCTCATTTTTAACAGGAATTTTAATTCCAGAAATTTCCAATCCAACACCAATAATTTCAACTTTGTCAGATTCTATTTTTGTAAATCCAACTGGATTTCCAATAGGCACAACATCTGTTTCTGGAAAAGCGAAGTTTAGAAGTGGGGTGTAATAATCTGCCTGATAATCGGGATCAAACCAACCATTATTAAACACTACTTGATACAATAAACTCGCATCATCAATATCAAAAAAGGTATCAATTCTTTGCTCGTTCATATTCAATGCCGAGTAATCCCAAACGTAATCTGCGCCTGTTGATTCAAAATCGTATTCAAAATCATTTGTGATACTTACCAAAACAGTGTCTCCACCTGTTGGGAAATCTGAAGAATTGATAGTAGTTTGACTAAATAGGGGAATACTCAATAATAAGACCCCGAAAAATAACCCGATTTTCATGTTATAAAATTTACCTTAAACCTACAATAAATTTTCCATCCATATTAGATAATGTCAGAGATTCTGTCTTGCTTTCGTTGTATAAAACGGCATCAAAATCTATATCAAAAGCAACAAGTGGCTCTTCTCCAGCTTCAAAAGGAACAGATTGAACATTTTCAATAAGCGCTTCTTTACCTCTGTTTTGCGGTGCAAAATCTGAACTATACCATTGTCCATTTTTAAACATTGAAACAATTACTCTTCCATAATTATTGGCCTCATATTCTGTTTCATCTTCGTAGATTATACTCATATCCCAAAGCTGTTTACCATCTTTAAACCGGACGAATCCATCTGTTTCACTTTGATTGCCATTGGCATCCATAATACGGTGGACTATGCGGTGAATTCCAACTCCGATTGGTCCAGTATAATCGACTTCAGTTCCAACAAGTATTCCATTTATATACCACTCATTTAATGGGTATTCCGCTTTTGATGCTAAATGAATCGTATCGCCCACACCTTCGGCTACATATTCAGAGATTAAATCATTATTCTCAAAACCATGTTTAATTGTAAAAATATAAGGTTCTGTATTTACATCTAAGAAAATAGCTTTTTTATGCAGGAACCCAAATTCATGCACCGTATGCTCGGTTCCTTTAATCATGTTTCCGCCGTCATCTAATAAGTAGAAGAATCCACCTTGTCCTCCTCCAAATCCACCAAAATCAAAACGTACTTTAGCGCTATCATGAACCAAAAACGGAACATTTAAGTTTGCGAAAACTTGAACATCACTTCCACTTTGCGGTGTTTCTTGTTGAATAAATTCTACTCTAATTTTCTCACTATTGGTAACAGACTCCATTTCACCATAATAGGTAGTAAGCCCGTTTTCTATTTTAACTCCACGATTAATCACAACACTCTCAAGCCCTACTTTATAGTCAAGATCCTCCCCGTTTACTTGCCCTTTAAGCATATAAATGGGGTCATTTCCTTCTGGCAATACTGGAATAGGGGTTTTATTACATGCTGTTAAAGCAAGCCCCACTATTAAAGTCATCATATGCCACACTTTCATCTTCATCATTTCGTCCCTCTGAATAAATTATATTTTAATCCAATCATTACGCTTCTCTCATTATCAAATACTGGATCATAACTCAACACAATCTTATCTGAACCGTTAATTCGCTCATTTGTACGATCAAAAAGACCATATTTACCTGTTATCTGAATACTCAACCTTCTATTTATCTCAAATTCATATCCTAATGTCAACGTTAAATCATATTTGGTTATTTCATCTGGAATAGCATTGTTATTATTGCTGATATTACTTATACGAATAAAGTCACCGTCTTCTTCTTTTCCTGCAAAGTTTGAAGACACAATTGAGTTTGCACTTATGACTCTAGAAATTCCTACTCCAAAATTCAACTTATGTTTTGGCAAAAACGAATAACTGGCATTTACGTTTGCATTCAGATAATACAATCGACTGACATTATAATGTAAATGATTTGACTCAGTTGTTCCGTTGTCTAGGAATCTAATAATTGTGGATCTAAACCTTAAATCTTCTTGATCGCAAGTATTTAATAATACGCTACCGCCAATTCCAAATTTTCTAAACTTGCCATGTCCACGGTTATCGTAAGCAATTCCTCCGTAAATTCTGTTTGTCCAAACATAATCTTCTGCACCATATCCAATTCCTTTACCCACTCCACCAAGCAATGAGAACGTATGTGTGTTTTTCAATTTAGGCGCCTCAATCTGTGCTAATTGCGTTCCTGAAAACTCTAACCCTTTGAATGCTATAATTCCACTTGGTAAACCTAACTTATCAATATCATTGTTTTTAGACGCAGGCTCCAATGAACGAATTTCTTGATTTGAATTGTTCACTTCAGCATCTAAAACACGCGTGTTACTTTCGTTATCAGGATCAAGTGGATTATTTGCATTATCGAATCCGTTAGCAGGATCTTGATCAGGCAACTCGGTGTCATTATTATTCGGCGTTAATGGATTCGGTTCAATCTCATTAGGATTCGCGACTTCTTCTTCCAAATTATCATTGTTACCATTATGCTGTTCTTCTCGAAGTACGACTTCATTATTTACATCATTCGCTTCAACCGGAATTTGACTTTCCGTATTATTAGGCTCAAATCCGTTGTTCTCTGCAATAGCATTATTTCGATCACCGTTATTTGAAACATTCTCGTGTGAATGCGCATCATTCATTAAGTCATTTTCATCCGTTTGGTCTACCTGTAATTGAACAAGCGCATCACTGTGATCCTTTTGAACAGCTAAGAGCATTGCAATTCTATCATTATCAGCTTGCGAAATCTCATTTGATAAACGTTGCCCCGAAATTGCTTCGTCTGCACTAATTACATACATACCCAGCAGAGAAACCAATAATAAAAGTGCTGCAGCACCCGTCCATTTTGTATAAAATGATCTTCTATCCGCATTATCAAGCAAAGATTTTGCCTCATCCCAATAAGATGCGTTATACTCATAGTGCAATCCTTCACTTTCAAGCGCTGTATTGGCCGCACCCCAATAAGCAGGGCTATAACTTGGTTTTATTGCTTTGGAAGCATCTAAAAACGCATCATCCATAACCAAGTCAGGCTCTGCAGCTTGCAAGGCCGCCCAATAAGCACTGCTATAGGTTACACTAACCTGGGCAGCCGCATCCTGAAACGCATCATCCATTAAAGCATCACCCAAAGACTCAGCAGTCAAGGCCATACCAGCGGTTGATGTTACTCCAGCAGCAGCATCACGGAAAGCATTATCCAACGCTTCATTTTCTAAACTTGCTTTGGCATCATTCCAAAAAGATTTATCGTAGGACGCATTTAATTCCTCACTCATCTTTTTGAAGCTATCATCCATATGTTTATTCTCCTCACTCATTCCCTAAGCCCACATTTCTCGGTTTTCTGATTTTCTAATTTTATTGACCATGTCACGTAATAATTTACGGGCATTGGAAAGGTGCCATTTAGATGTTCCGTCTGAAATATCCAATAGGTTCCCTATTTCTTTGTGCGTATATCCATCAATTACATAGAGGTTAAATACTTTTCGTGAAATATCTGGAAGCCTTTTTAACAAGCTCATCAATACATCCATTTCAAGTTTTGACCACACGCCGTTTTCAACGGATGTGACATGAATTTCTAATTCACGATCGGTTTCTTTTGAATCTACTAATTGAAGGTAATTTTTGTTTTTTCTGAATTCATCAATAATCGTATTCATTACGATTCTTCTGACCCACGCCTCAAATGGCGTAGCTTCTTTCAACTTATCCAAGTTCTTGCAGATTTTCACAAAGCCCAGATTCAGGATTGAACGTGCGTCTCCCTCATTTCTATGATACCGTATACACGTAGGCATTAATTTGACATAACACCACTCGTAGAGCTTCTCTTGAGCTCTTCGGTCGTTCTTCTTGCAGGCTTCAATAATCTTGTGGTCAATCATCCGTTCACTGTTGTTGACAAAAGGACCAGCCGGAA
Organism: uncultured Crocinitomix sp.; assembly: GCA_905478225.1. Lineage (GTDB taxonomy): Bacteria > Bacteroidota > Bacteroidia > Flavobacteriales_D > Crocinitomicaceae > Crocinitomix. The sequence continues at coordinate 97,673 of CAJQHR010000018.1, read as the reverse complement.
CAAGTTCCAGCTGGTCTGAATAAGTAGTTTGATTCACTTTATCATAATAAACCCATAACTATGATAAACTTCTCAATTAATATAACGGGAATTGTTACTTTAGGGTTGGTGAAAATCTTTTTTTTTTTTAGCTTATGTTAACTTTGTATCTATTAAGACACGGAAAGGCCGTAAAACCTGGGGGTTTGACAAATGATTTCAAACGAAAATTAAATAAAAAAGGTACTGCTCAAGCCAACCAAGTCGGTTACATTTTCCAACAGGAAGGGATTGATGTTGAACAAATAATAGCTTCGGGGGCCCAAAGAACCCAAGAAACGGCTGAAATTCTTAATTATTATTTGTGGAAAAAACCCATTGAATTTGATGATTCGCTCTATTTGGCCACTCGAGAAAAAATTCAGGAAATATTAGTTGAAAAAGCAAATTCAAAAAACGTAGTATTGACGGGACACAATTTTGGTCTATCAGATTTTGTCAACTATTTAGCCAATGATCAACTCGTGATGTCTACCGGAATGTTAGTGCAAATTAATTTTAACTTTGACGATTGGAATTTAATTGGGCCTAACACCGGCACGATTGAGCGAATACTTGAACCAAAAGTACACTCTTTTTGAAAAAAACTATTGTTGATAAAATAATTCTAGGAATAGATCCGGGAACCTCAATTATGGGTTACGGGATTATTCATGTTAGAAATAAGGAAATGCGGTTAATCACTTTTGGAGTCATTCATTTGAGTAAACTAGCCACACATCCAGATAAGCTCAAGCGGATTTTTGATCGCATGGATCAGCTCATTTTAGAATACAAACCAGATGAAATGGCGATTGAGGCACCATTTTTTGGTAAAAACGTTCAATCCATGTTGAAACTTGGCAGAGCGCAAGGTGTTTCAATAGCGGCAGCTTTACACAGAAATTTACCTTTTGAAGAATATACCCCTAAAAAAATAAAACAATCCATTACAGGCAGTGGAAACGCGTCAAAAGAACAAGTAGCAGCTATGTTAATGCGCCTTTTTAACCTCAAAGAACTCCCTAAACATTTAGATGCCACTGATGGGTTAGCGGCTGCCGTTTGTCACCACTATCAAGGTGGAGTTGGCGAACATAATAAGTCTAAATCTGGATCTTGGAAGTCCTTCGTGTCTGATAATCCGAAAAGATTAAAGAAGAGTTAATACATGCGCAGCTATCTATTCTTCATATTTCTGTTCGGATTTAGTCAACATTTATTGGCTGAGTCTATTAATTACGATAGTTTATTGATAGTAGCTCAAAGTACGGACGACAGAGACGTTTTCAGATCGATAGAGGAAACAATCAGGTCGGAAGAAAATGAATATAGCTTACCCGCGGCGATAGAACTTATCGTTTATTGTTCAAGCCGAACCAAAGTACTAAATTATGAGTTTTTACATGGGGAATTTAAGTTTCAAGAATCAACAATTCATGTCTATCATGGGAATATAGGTGCCGGAATGAAAATGGCTCAGGAGGCCTTAACCATCTTCTCCAAATATCACACATTAGAAGCTGCGCGTAGCTATAAGACCATGGGTAGTATGACTGCTGGTTTAGGCGATTATAAAACTGCTCTTGAATATTTAAAAAAAGCCGATTTGATATGTGAACGTTTTAAAGATGCCCCCAGATACGCCTATATGCGCTGAGACAATATATTAGTTACTGCATACATACACATGCTAGCAAAGGACTATGAAAATGCCATTATTTATCTAGATCAATGTATGGAGTTGGGCACTAAAGTCGATTATAAATTGACTGTAAACTCTTGCTATTTAAATTTTGCTGATGTTTATAGGGCCCAAAAAAGATATAGTGAAGCCATAGTGACGGCGGAAAAATCAATTGAACTTGCAAAGACTACAAATTCTCCCAATTTATTGTGCATTGACTATTATCGAAAAGGTCAAATTTATTATGATATGGGGGAACTTGATCCTTCCTTATTCTATTATCAATCGGCAGAAGAACTGGGTCTAAAACAAAATATCAATTTAAGATTGTTAGGCATTTATTAGGCTTGTACTAATATTTATTTCGCCAAAAATGAATTCAAAAAAGCGGCGGATTATCAAGCCCGCTATATTGATTTATCCGCTGAAGTTCAAGCAAAGGACAGGGATTCGCGTTTGGAGATGATGCAAATTAAATTTAAAGTGGATGAGAAAATTTCTCAAATCAACTCGTTGGCCCTTGAAAAGGACTATGAGGCAGAACAAAATAAACTGTTAACCATTGCGATTATCATCACTGTTGCGGCCTTTGTACTCCTTATTTTTATAATTACTCTAATCTTCAATCGCTATCGCTTAAACCGTAAAATTCAAAACGAACGTCAACAAAAAGCAATGTCAATGCACCAATTGACTTCTTTAAAATCGCAAATGAATCTTCATTTTACGTTTAATGCGCTGAACTCTATGCAAGATTTAATTTTAAAAGAAAACACGGAGAAGTCCTACAGCTATATTGCGAAATTTGCAGATCTTATTCGGAAAACACTGAATCATTCCAGTCAAGAGTTTATTGAAATAGAAGATGAGTTTGCATCATTACAATTGTATTTAGAATTAGAAAAATTAAGATTTGACAGCGGCCTTAGCATTGAATTTGACACGAATGACATAAGTGACATCATGATTCCACCTTTATTAATTCAACCATTTATTGAAAACTCAATTAAACATGGCTTATTTCATAAAGATGGGGGAAAACGCCTTCGGGTAAGTTTTAAGCTGAAAAACGATCTGATTTGCACCATTAGCGACAATGGAATAGGGCGAAAAGCATCCCAAGAGATACAAGAAAGACGCATTAAAAATCACAAGTCATTCGCTGTAAATTCGATTCAAGGGCGCTTTAAATTACTCCGCCAAATATATGGTGATAATTTAGGGATAACCTATATCGACTTAGTGACTAACCAAGAGGCATCTGGCACAACGGTTGTGATTTGTCTGCCATACAAACACTCGACTGAATAGAACACACGACATAAATTGATTACAAATGACTACATACGACGCTATTATTGTTGACGACGAAAAAAGTGCCCGAGAAATTTTATCCGGCTTAGTTTTGAGATATTGTCCACAAATAAGAATTATAGAAAAATGCAAAGGACTTGTTGAAGCTGTAGAATCGATAAAAATAAACAAACCTGCCTTGGTGTTTCTTGACATAGAGATGCCCAATTATGCAGGACACGAAATCGTCTCATTTTTTGATGAAATTGATTTTGAAATCATTTTTGTTACGGCCTATGATCAATATGCAATTAAGGCATTTGAAGTTTCAGCAGTTGATTACTTATTAAAACCAGTAACGATTGAACGGCTCAAACTAGCTGTTGAAAAATTTACGGAAAAACAGAAGCTAGCCAATTCGCATAAATCATACACGGCATTAAAAGACAATATGAATAGTCCAACGCTGACAAAAATTATTATCCCCCATGCGGGTTCTCAAAAAATAATTCCAATTTCAACGATTTTAGCGTACGAGGCGAAAGAGGCGCACTCCACCATTCATCTTGCAAATGGTGAACGTTATATGGTGAGTAAAAATTTAAACCATTTTGAAAAGTTACTCGTTGAAAACAATAATTTTTTCCGATCACATAAATCTTGGTTGGTGAATATTAACCGAGTAAGAACCTACTCTAAGTCAAAATTTACCATTACGTTAGAAACCGAATTAAGCTGCAAATTATCCAAATATAAAAAGCCTGATTTTGAGAATATATTTACTAAAAGATCAGACGTTTAACTATTTTGGTATGACGATTGCAATTAGGGCAAATAGAATGTTGTGTTTGAGTGAGTAAATAATTTCAAAGAACTAAAATACTTCTCGAAAGCTATCGGGGGAAAAAATTAGTCAATTTCTAGCCAAACACTTACAAAAACGAAATTGGGATGAACTCAATTTTAAGTATTTTAATTATCTTCGAAAAAAAAATAGAAATGAAAAAGATTTTATTCGCATTAACATTAAGCTTTAGCTTTTTAAATGCAAATGCTCAAATCGTTGAGGAATATGGTGGCGGTTACGTTTCGGACAATGCTGTTCTTGACAAAATTGACATTGAAGAAGTGGGTAGATCCATTCACGTGGCCTCTGTTGAGGATGGGAAATTAAGAGTGAGACGTTACTATAGAGAGAAATGGCAAGAATTTGATGAAACCCCAATTGACGGGATTTTCAAACTTAAAACACTTGATATTTTTGCCTACAAAGCGGTACCTTATGTTTTTTGTCATTATGACGATAAAATGTCAGTTATAAGAGCGATAGATGACAAATGGGAATTTGTTGGAGAAGAAGAATTTGGGACCACAAGTATTAAAAATCCAGTTTTTTCAGTTATTGGAGAAGAGGGGTATGTCCTGTACGAAGATGAGGATTATGAAATGATCAGAATGTTTTCGTTATTGGATAATTCTTGGTATGATGTAGATGTAGTGCCTTCAGAAGGTATTAAATCATATAAATTAGCATCAAACTTTCGTGGTGATTTATACGCGGCAATTATGGATGCTGAGGGCATCATGATTCGAGAAGTAGATCAGCTGATTGAAGATGTTAATATGTGGAAACCATTGACTAAAAAAATCAAAATAGAAGATGTTGAACGTATTGATGATTTTGAGTTTGTTGAAAATAAAGCCTATTTAACTTATTCAACCGCGACAGGCCCGGTAATTACTTCGTTAGAAGATCAAGAGAAGAAATGGGAAACGATTGAAGATGCGGCAGATGCAGAAGCTCCATTTGTATTAGGTAAAGCGAATTACAACCTAAACATTTCTGAGTATTACTTTTTTACTGCATTAAGTGATTCTGAAATGCCACAATATGTTAAGAACAATAAAAGAGGCGTTTGGGGGGCGGTAACAAACATTTCAAGCAAAAGAGTTAAATCAATGGCTTCTTGTGAATACCGCAACATTATCTATGTGGGTTATGTTGACAAGGCTACGAGCAAATTGATGGTTAAGAAAATCGAAAAAGGAGAATTAGAATCTGATACGAAAACGACTCCTGAAGACGATAAAAAGAAGAAAAAGAAGAAGTAATAAAACACTTTAACTAAAAAAGCCCTGTTGTGCAATTTACAATAGGGCTTTTTTAGTTTTGAAAGATCTCTCTAATCTGCTTCTCTTATTGCTTTTGCAATATCTGCTAATTCCTCTTGGGACAACGTCATTTTTTCTTTTGCGAAATTCATGTCTGCCATTTGACTGATTGGCACTAAATGAATATGGGCATGAGGAACTTCCAACCCAATTACGGTAATGCCAATTCTATCACAAGGAAACACCTTTTTAATTTTCTGTGCCACTTGTTTGGAAAAGACCATCATTTCTCCCAATAATTCATCCTCGACATCAAAAATATAGTCCACTTCTTTTTTTGGAATGACGAGGGTATGTCCTTTCTGTAATGGTGAAATATCAAGAAAAGCAAAAAATTGATCGTTTTCAGCAACGATATGCGCAGGAATTTCACGATTAATAATTTTTGTAAATATAGATGCCATTATCGGGTTATTTCTAAAATTTCAAACTGCATAATTCCGTTTGGAACTTCTATGTCTGCAATTTCGCCAACAGTTTTGCCCAGAAGACCTTTACCAATAGGCGAATCTACAGAAATTTTCTTCGCCTTTAGATCGGCTTCATTTTCAGCCACTAACGTATAGGTTAATTCCATCCCGTTTGTGACATTTTTAATCTTTACATTACTCAATATGAGCGCCTTGGATGTATCCAAATCCGAATCATCTAAAACCCGTGCATTTGAAACAACGTTTTCTAATTTATTAATTTTAGCTTCCAATAAGCCTTGCGCTTCTTTAGCCGCGTCGTATTCTGCATTCTCTGATAAATCTCCTTTATCTATTGCCTCCCCTATTTGCTCTGAGATACTCGGGCGAAGAACAGTTTTCATGTGCTTTAATTCAGCTTTCAATTTATCTAATCCCTCTTTCGTATAATAGCTTATATCTGACATCTTCGATCTTTTTTAAACATAACAAGAGAGTCCATTTTGAGACTCTCTTGAATAACAAATATATGAAATTATTTTAATCTATCCTAGCATGAAAACTAGTCGCAATTATAAGCGAACATTACTATAAATTATCTAAATCTGGTTCTCGCAATGCACCGAACCATTTCAAGATTTTTTCTTGTTCAACACGGTTTCCGTTCATGTTAGGCACTTCAATTTTCACATGAACAATATACATTCCGCCAGCGATTGGAATACTTTGATAATTACGTAAATCGCAATCAATTGACGTTAAAGGATCGTCTTTCACATAAGAACGTACCAATGCCCCCTGTATGTTGAATATCGTGACTTCACAACGTTCTGGCAAATTGGTGATTTTGACCCGATTATCTCTTTTATTCGTTTCGTGTTGACTATATGCATAGTAAGGTTTTGGCACTATGTTAATATTATCAATAACAGAAACTAGGCGGTCTGCATCTTCAATATTAGATGGGTTTTCAAACCCAAATTGATAAAGCGGAAAACCTTCATTAGCTCCTTTTAAATTGTCCTCAGCATAAGGTTTATTAATTCGAGCGCTAATCTTTACGTCAGTTGCTAACAGTTCTTGTCTATCAGCCAACATAGGTTCCATTACCCAAAAGCAAGTTTTCCAAGCTTTGCGATATTGTTGTCTACGAATAGTTTGAGTCGTATCTGGTTCAAATCGTTCGCGCAACCATTTGCCATTATCATACGCAGGGGAATTTTCTCCCTGGGCTTTTTCTCCGAACACTTAAACATAATGCATTCCACCGAAAATTGGATCTCCCACATTGTCGCTGAAATTTGAAGATGGATTCCAAATCATATCGTCACCATTATCGCCTCATAACCATCCACAAGAACACTGTTTGCTCAAAAAACGGCAATAAGAATAAAAATCGACTTTTTCATAACCTTTCAATTTTGAGTTAATAGATAAAAAAATCGAATCGTACACCTAATCTATAAAGAGGGTATAAACTATACCAACATGGCCCACAATTATTTCACAAATGGGCACTACAGCGTATTTAAAAATGAAGATTATAGGAAGAAAGTTTCGCAATTTTTGAACTGAATTCCATGTTTTATAACAATAGAATTACTCTTAATCTTTCAATTAAAAGCCGAATACACACCTGGTAAAACTGTGACCATATATTAACGTATTGCTAACATAGGTCGCGCTCAACGCACATTTTGGGTCAATGACCACCATTGGGGGTGGTTATTATTTTAAATCTTATCTTGCCATCCTTACTTTCGCATCAGTAAGGATGGCAGAACAAGTAATTGTATTACAAAATTTCTATTGACAATCCAATTGAATGAACATTGTCGAAATTTCTAGTATTTCTAAAAGTATACTGAATTCCTAGCATGCTTTTGTTTTTTCCAACAATTGCATCTACAGAAACTCCCGCAGTTAAACCGCTCATTGCTGTTCCACGTTGCTCGTAACCAAATGTAGATTGAAATACACCTGACTCATATACGTATCCAGCCATTAAGTTGAATCTTGCTTTTTCTAATTCCATTTCGTAATTAGCTCCTAGGCGGAACTGATCATTTGAAAAAGAGTTTGCAGAAAACGCTAATGCTGCAGTTAACTTGTTTGTTTCAGTAAAGTTAAAATCATAAGATCCACCAATTGAAAGTAAAGAAGGCATTTCAAAAGTTGCCGATCTTTGCTCCAATGTAGCAAGGTCTCCAGTTCCTGGATACTCAACTTGTTGTCCAAGTCCATCACCATTGAAGCTCATTGTTGGTCCGATATTTTTTAATGCAATACCAAACTTCATTTGATCTTCTTCACCAGTTACGTATCTAATTCCAGCATCAACAGCTACACCAGTACCTCTTAAATCAGCAATTGATTCAGTGATTACTTTGAAGTTAATTCCACCATAGATTGAATTCGAGAATTCACGTGCATATCCGACATTAAAGTTCGAATATGTTGGTGAAAACGTTCCAATTCCGCCTTCAGGTAAATCTACCGTCGTAATATCAATGTCCCCGAAGGTCATTGCCATGACGGTTACAGAGATTACACTGCTTTCAGAAACACGTTGTGCAAATCCTGCTGAATTAAGATTAATTCCAGCACCGCCAAGCCAATTTGTTCTGTCGAAGCGAATTTGTGTCTTCTCCGTAAAGGCTAATCCAGCGATATTCGTAAATACGGCGTCAAGTCCATTTGCACAAGAAACTCCTGCGTCTCCCCAAGCGGCACTTCTTGCCCAAGGGTTGATTAGCAATTCTGTTGCTCCTGCCGAACCAACTCTGTCACCATTTCCAGCGAAAGCAGCACCGCTTAATCCGAATGCCATTCCTACTAAAAATGTGTTTTTAATTAATTTATTTATTTTCATCCTCTGTGAATTTCAAATTAAAACTTTAGAATCTTACAAGTTATCCAGGTCTGGTTGTCTTAAAACGCCATACCACTTTAGGATTTTTTCGTTTTCGACGATATTTCCGTTTTCATCTGGAATTTCTATCAGAATGTGTACGAGATATAATCCACCTGCAATCGGAATTCCTTGGTGATTCTTAAGATCCCAATCAACCGACGTTAATGGATCATCTTTTATATAATTTCTAACCAAAGCACCTTGCATGTTGAAGATTGTAACTTCACATCTTTCAGGAAGGTTAGTGATTTTAACTCTATTATCACGTTTACCAGTCTCATATTCGCTGTATGCGTAGTATGGGTTAGGAACAATGTTAATATTATCAAGAACTGACGTTAAACGATCACCGTCTCCAACAATAGAAGGGTTATCGAAACTGAATTGGTAAAGAGGGTATGCCTCATTTTCACCATTCACTTCGCGTTCTTCGTAAGGTTTTTTAACTCGAGCACTGATTTTCACATCACTTGATAATAATTCTTGACCAGGAGTTAATAATGGCTCCATTACCCACATACAAGTTTTCCAAGCATTTCGGTAATCGTTATTGTCACCAACTCCAGCACCATTGACTTTAAAGTAGTCTCTTAGCCATGCTCCTTGATCGTACGCAGTTCCTCCTTCTTCTCCATACACATAAATATAGTGCATTCCACCGAATAACGGTGCAAAAGAATTATCTATGTAGCTAGATGTAGGATTCCAAACCATATCATCTCCATTATCTCCTTTTAACCAAGAGTTTTCTGAAAATGCCATGTTCAATCTAGTTCCAGTGATTACATCAATTGCATAACCAGGGAACCAACCCATACCAGTTTCATTAACACTTCCACCTTCAGCTGCGTTGTATCCAGATTGTCCAGCAGACAATCCGTTTTTATCAACAGAAAGGTCGCTTCTCGGAGTAATTACATCATCACCATGTTCAGTTTGCGCTTCAATATTATTAATCTCCAACACTGGACATCTTGTCCATTTTGTTTTATCAGAAGTAATAATGATGTCAACACCATGCAAGTCAGTCATTGAAATTTGATTCTGAACCGCAGATGCAGATGTAAACCAGCTACTATTTGTTTCGTACCAAGGTGTACTTGTATTTTCACCTGGGAAGCCGAATGGACTGCCATAAGGTGCCTTTGCAACAAATTTAAATGGTGCAATACCTCCGTTTAATAATTGCTCATAATACTGATCTTCCGCATCTAATCCACCATCATCATAATGGCATGGCTGGCGAATCCAGTTTTCAGCAACACAATCCGGATTTGGATCTGTAGCATGGTTATTCGCTTCTTCGCTATTCCCTACTCTAATCCAGTTTGATGGATAGAAAGCATCATTATCTTCAATAAACGACATCCACCTTTTAGAAGAATCTGCGAATGTAATCGTAGCACCGACCGGTTCTGTATAAGCATTCACACCAGCATTTTGATAATACTGTTGGTTCAATTGAACTGAGATTCCCCAATCTAAGATTAGTTGCTCTCTTACAATACTAATTGATCCGTAAGACCAAGTTGTATCTCTTTCACCGTCAGCAAATTTCTCAAGCCACCATGTAGTTTCGTTAATATCACTAGAATCCGTTACAAATCCCAACGTATACTCACCACCTTTTAAGTTTAAAGGATCAACAACTTTAATGTCAATTGGTCCTGATCCACTTTGATAAGTCGGGTGGTCAACACTGTTATTTGCGATAATGTCTGTTACAGTTTGAGTAGTTAATTCTAAGAATGTTCCTCCGTTTCCTTCACCTTCAATTTGAGTAATCTCTGGTTGGAAACCATAAGCGGTTGTAAATATTCTACCGTCAGCTTCTGGCGAAGGATCGTGAGGAATACCTATTACTGATTCAATTCCGCCTCCTGTTGCTGAAATTCTTGAACGCAAATAAGGAACTTTTTGACCATCTAATAAAGTAGGATCATTTGGATCATATTCTTTATACTGGTTGTAAGCATAAGAAACCGCTAAATAATAGTATTTCTTATGATTAACTAATGTTCTGTCACCTGTTGCAAATAAATCTTCAGTTATTCTGAATGAACGACGTAAACCACCATCCAAATCAAATTCACCAACGGGCTCTACCATAACAGCCGGAATTGAAATATCAAGTTCTTCGTCGTATGAGTAGTTTACTAGTTTTCCAATTCCATTCTCTAAATCAGATTGTGCAACTAAACGCGCTTGTGAAAGATCTGCAAGATCAGTAATTGAAGCTAAATCATCAACCATCTGATAAACCTGGAATCCTTCGAAACGGTAAAGGTTATCGTAGAATATTCCCAATGCTTGTAATTCATCTGGAGTAATAATATTGATATTATCTTCCTCAGTATACTCTTCTAAAGGCTTAACAATTGCTGGATCAGATAAGAAAAGGATTAATTCGTTTTCCATTTCTTGGATAGTCAATACCGGTGCATATGGCGGCTCAACCAATTCGAAACAGTTATCGAACAATGCTTGTGCTTTTGTATCGGCAGTCTTTAATGCTCTAATTGGAGCTTCAAGATCAGACTCACTACTTTGACCAATTACTACACCAACAGTAATATTATTTACTGCACCTGGACGCAGAATAAAAGGACCAGCTGATTGTAAGAAACGTCTATCTCCTTTTGGATTTCCAACGCTAACTTCAGACCATGGATCTGTAGAAGGAAGTGGACTTGGATAAGTTCCCCATCCTAATGGATCGGAATCATCTGGATACATAAATTTAGTTGGTATACCTGAACCAGTCGTATTTCCGTTACCACCAAAATTCATGTTTGATCCATTTTTCCAAATACCTCTTAAGTAGTTATAAAAATCTGCAGCTGAACTTGGATCTCCGTATGGTCCTGGATCACGCTCATGATAAACAAATCTTTGCATACCAAAACGTTCGTTATCCACAACACCATCACCATAACCAATTCCTAAGCCTGGGTAAGGAATGCCATTATTTGCAAAAACATCTGGAAGAAGTACAGCAGGAAGATCTCCTTCTGGTTCTGCTCTATACAATGGGTTATCAACGTTATCGTTATCTAAATAAGGCCCTTCGAAGAAATCAATACCTACAGCTGGAGGATTCGCGCCATATCCAGGTTGGTTTCCTCCACCTTCGTCATTCAAATCACCGTTATAGCAATATCCTAAACCTCTAGCTACATCACAACCAATATAATCATCATCATTTAATCCGTATCCTATATCCGCATCACACCACTGACCGAAATATGTTTCGTATAACGTTTGAGTTCCTCGATTGATTAACTCATAGTTATAAAATGTCATGTCATTGATTTCATCATCCGTTGCGAAAGAAAACGCTTGTGCACGAATTTCCATTCCAATTGGATCTCCACCAGACTCTGTGTGAATATTTCCTTTATCATTGAATACCCACCAATGTGTTTCATCACCAAATAGCGTTACACGTCTATCATTTCTACAATCAATCTCTTCTTCGATATCATACCAAGGGTAATCACCGTCATTAATTGGATCATAAATTCCATTTGGAGATTCTCCTTCTTTAGCGTTATCATAAAATGGCGCTAAATAAAAATCTTGTCCTAATGACTCATCACCATGTGCTGGCCAGTTTCTGATTTTATCCAAAATCACTTCATTTGGGCGAGCCACTTCTTCACAATCTTCTGGATCACTTACACCAGCTTGACATTTCCACCAAGCAATAAATTGTACCACTTCACTTTTTGTGATTGTATAGAACTGATCATATTCCGTGCATTGACCTGTAAAGATCTCCGCAGCACCATAATCTCTCACTAAAGTTGCATCTGCATTTTGCGGTACAAAAGGATTGTAGTTCCCTGTTCCTTGAATTAAATCTCCTAAAGGTCCAGGCCAGAAATCATTTCCTTGACGGAACATGTGAGCCGCTAATTTTAACTGACCATTAATATCTTCTCCACCCATCCAAAGTGCTCCTGAATAGATGACGTGATTCCTACTGTCTTTTGGATACTCATAAGACGAACGACCATTAGATCGGTCTTGCCAAAGAGAACCTCCAGTTTCAACCAACGCTCTAATGTTGTTGAACTCCATGAATATCTTCTCGTTTGCTGGAGCGCATCCGGCAGCACGTGTCTCAGTATCAGAATCAACTCTTGGCCCAAGATGTCCTTCCAATTTGTAGGCATACATAACGTTTGTAAGTCCTAGCACTAAAATACTTAATAATAGCTTCTTCATAATTTCTTTATTAATCTTCTCCCTTTAAATCTATTAAAAGTCAAATTTAACTCCCAATCTAATTGTTCTCGGAATTCCCAGGTTGAAAGGGTTTGCCACTTTCAACGCATAATAATCTCTAAATGACTGCTCGTCCAATTGGTTTTGGATAGAGGCCTGGAATTGAGATGCAGCTAAGTAACCATCATCACTCGGGTTACCAGTTGCTCTATAAACGTTAAGAACGTTTATAATGTTGAATATGTTTGTAACACGCACATAAACATTCAAGTAAGCTGATTTCTTTTTGTTTTCATCATCACCAAACTCTAAGCTTATGTTTCTGTCTAACTGTAAATCAACTCTATATTGCCAAGGCTTTCTCGATCCGTTTAATGAACCATCTAATTGAGAAGACCCTCCTGCTAACAATGCTTCACCAGCAGCTTGCTTAAATCCTGAATAAGGAGTTCCTGAACCAATTTGAGTTACAATGTTTAACCCAGTGTTTTCTAATACTCCGAATTCACCAATCATTGGTCCGTTATAATCTTTTCCATCACCATATCTATAATCAAACACAATATTGAATCCATGTCTTTGATCATAGTTGTAAGGAAAGATTGTTCTTAGATTAGGCTCTCCAGAATTCACTAAAGTTGCTGCTGAATTCGCATCCGAACCAGTACCGTTTGCGAATTGAAGTGTATAAGCAGCCGTCATTCTAATATTACCTGTTCTTCTTAAGTCATAAGAAACAGTTAAACCTTTCACCGTTCCAAAATCTCTATTACCATAAGAGCGGTATGTGTTTGGATAAGCAGAGAAAACATTGATTAACTGTACTTGATCTCTTTGCTCTTTATAGAAAGCTGAAATTTTCAAAGATGAAGTTTTCGTTAGTACTTGTTGGAAACCTAATTCGTAATCAATTGTTTTTTCCGGTTTTAGGTCTGGATTGTTTAAGAATACATTATTAACAGCTTCAACAAATTGATACTGAATTGGATTAAATCTATTTCCAGTAGTAGGTCGTTTTGTTAAGATATCATAATGTGCAAAGAATGAAGCCTCATCAGAGATAGGGAATGAAAACGCTACCCTAGGCATAACATTAATTTGCGGTTTGTAATCTTCAAAAGCATCTGCAGTTGGAGAAGTTAATGTGTTATCTTGTAACCAAGGTGCAATACCTTTAGCTCCTTCAATTACTGTTGGATCAGAAACCTCAACACCTGAGGCATCATACCAAGTATCACCATTTCTATAACCGTTGATTACAGTTGGATTATCTATGTCATTAACATATACTATATAATCGTCTCCCATATTTTCTGGGTGCTCGATTAGTGTACCGTTCTCAAATGCTGATACTTCTTGCGTAGTTTTTGCTTCATACAATAAGTATTTGTCTTTTAAAACTGGTTGATTCGCATCAAATACATCAACTCTCAACCCAACGTTGAAGATGATATCATCAAAAGCAAATTTATCCATTAAGTATCCAGACATATAAATTGGTTGAAAAGCACCAATTGTTCTCGCGTAATTCTTGTCTTCATTAAAATCGTTGAAGTATTTATTGATATCCGTATTTCCGCGAACTTTTTCTCCTGTATGATCATAACCATACCAAGTAAAGTAAGAATTACCAGAATTCAATAATTCATCCGCACTAAACATATCAACCGTGAAGAAATCAGGATCCAAAGCGTCAATATCAATGAAATCAGTTCCGTCTGTTGAAATATCCCAGCCATTTTCGATTAGTTTTTGTCTCACATTATAATCGAAGAAATATTGAGCGTCATCACCTTCTTGACCAGAAAACTCACCTTCAGCAGCGTTTAAACGCTCATAAGTGATTCTTGGGTATGTCCCAAAATAATCAAAAGTAGATTTACTTTTATCTAATTCGTTGATATGACTATTCATATATTGACGAGCAATTGTCCAGATTCCTAGTGGAGAACCTCCATAAGCTCTGTCCCATCTTTGTTCGTATTCGAAACCAAGTGAAATCGCGTGATCATTTAGGTTAATTGTACCTGAACCTGTAATACGGAATTGATCAGCTTGATTATAACCATATGAATTAAATGGTGTTCCAATATTATTCCATATTCCGTAAACATTTTGCGGAACATCACCATTTCTCAGTGCATTTCCTTGTTCAATTTGGAATAAGTTTTCATAATTCCCTCTAGGGTTTCCTGCAAAAATATCAAAGTATTGCTCAGTAATAGAAGCAAAAGCGGCATTATTAGTTGAAGGTGTAAACCTTACCAATGTATCTTTAAATCCATTATGGATTAAACTATCATTGTTTTGATTGAATTCATACGTTATTTCTCTGAAAGTTTCAAATTTACCAACGTGACCGTAGTTAAAGATACGATCTTCGTGAGTAGCATCCCATGTTCTACCATGATTTTGAGAATAATCAACCATCAATGAGTAAAATGCACTCTTAATTTTTGATGATGAACCTTCCGTATTATTATTAAATCGTTGAGTAAAACGTCCGTAAACTCTCCAATCAATAGATCTTGATTGTCCAAAGTTTTCAAAATTAAACAATGAGCCAGCATAGTTATAATTAGCAGATTTTGAATAAGCCATATTACCACCAAACGTTAAGTTAATGTTTGGACCCGCATTTACATCAATCTTACCAGCAGCTGAGAAAGAAGTCCCTCTAGCATTCATTCTATAAGGTACTTGTTCGAAATCAGACAATGCTGGATCTGTCGAATGTCTTAAGAAATCTGTATTATAATAAGCTCCTCCACCTTCTTGTCCAGTTGGACGTAATGGGTTTGCAAGCAATGAATCTCTTACTTCTCTTTTAACACGGTAACCACCACCGTTGGCTAACGGTCTTCCATCAACAACATCTGTGTAGTTTGCAGAAAGGAAAAATCCTAAAAGCGGTTTAGTTGGTTTACCTGTTGAATCTTTTTTCATCAAAATTGGACCAGAGATCATACCCTCAACTAAGTTGTAAGCATATTTATCTAAACCAATTACTCTTCCGTCATATCCAATTGGATCTGCTCCATTAAAATAGAATCCAGAAGTCACCCCTTCAAATGAACCAAAATACTTTGCAGATGGCCCACGCGTTGTAATAGAGATGATACCTCCAGTTAAATCACCATAATTGGCAGGAACCCCTCCAGTAATTACGGCAACCTCTTGTATTGCGGATTTTGGTAACGAAGATGAACCACGAACCTTAATACCATCAATATAATAATAAGTCGCATCTGATCTGGTACCACGAATACTTAAACCGCCACTTCCTTCAGCGCTATAAACACCTCCAACAGTTGCAGCAATACCAGCAGCAGAACGTGTCGGCATCTTTGAAATATCGTCTCGTGTAACAACAGCACCTGAGGCACCACCATCCTTATCGATTAAGGGAACTTCATAATAAGTTACTTCTACAACATCCAACATTTCATCAGATGTACCTAATTCAAGTGGTAAACTTGTCAATTTATCAGAGTTTACTAAAACTCCTTCTTTACGAATTGAGGTATATCCTACAAAACGAACCTCCACAGCATATTCTCCGGGAGATAAGGATGAAATTAAAAATTTACCGTCAAAATCGGTTGCAGCAAACCCTTTTTGCTGCCCTCCTTGAAATGCAACCACCTTCACAAATGGAAGTGGTTCTCCCGTAGATTTGTCAAGGACAGTACCCTTGATGGAACCTGTACCTGTTTGAGCAAATCCCGAACTTACTGAGAGCAAGAATATTGCAAGTAATAATTTTAGTTTTTTAAGCATAAGTAAGCGTGTTTGTTAAAAAATCTTAAAATACAATAGCCCGTAAATATAGGCAATATAATAATTCAACAGCCAAAATTAAATAACAAAAATTTAACAGGCTAAAACCCATTGACAAATTTATGCTAACAATAATGAAAATGACAGTTGTATGGATTACAATTTAAATCAAATTATACCAGTCTATTATTCTTCATTGGTTTCCCTTTTTGACGTCTTTTAGCGTTTTTCGCAGCACGCTTTATTCTTTTACGTGTTGCTTTATCCTGGTTTTTCCAATGTTTCTTATGTGTTCTTTTTTGCTTTTTATAAGCACTCTTAACACGTTTGCCCTTACTCCCCTTATTTCCCGACTTAACGCTTTTCGCTCCTCTGTCCTGCAAAAACCCATTTTGGGGAGCTACAATGACTGATGCAATAATTATCAGTATTTTCGTTATAGTTTTATACAATCGTTTATCCATGGAACAAATATATTTAAGACATTTTTTATTTGGGCTACTTTTTCCAAGTTTATTTCTCACATCATGTAAAGACGAGGAATATCCTATTCCGAATGTCCCCGTAAACGTGAGTTTAAATTTAGACCTCCCCTCTTATACTCCTTTGAATTCCCCAGGTGGATCTGTTTACGTTGAGGGAGGATCGAGAGGAATTGTAGTGTATAGGAACTTTGATGAGTTTATTGCATTAGATCGGCATTCCACCTATGACTCAGAAAAAGAATGCGCCATAGTTCAGGTTAACGCCGACAATCCATTCGAATTAATTGACACCTGTTCAGGATCGGCCTACAGTATTATAAGCGGTGTGGTATTAGTTGGTCCAGCGCAATATGGGTTGAGGCGTTATAACGCGTATTGGGACGGCGCATATACAGTAACTATTTATAACTAGTTATAGTCGTTTAAAAAAAGCGAGAATGTTTGCACACCCTCGCTTTTTAATATCTATAAATATTCGTTATTGACTAGTAACGGTAGTGCTCAGGTTTGTATGGGCCTTCAACTTTAACACCGATATAATCAGCTTGGTCTTTAGATAATTCAGTTAACTCAACACCAATTTTAGCTAAATGTAGTTTTGCCACTTTTTCATCTAAGTGTTTTGGCAGCATATAAACATCATTCCCATAAGCATCTGTGTTATTCCACAATTCTAATTGAGCCAATGTTTGATTTGTAAATGAATTTGACATTACAAATGACGGGTGTCCAGTTGCACAACCTAAATTCACTAATCTACCTTCTGCTAATAAAATGATATCGTTTCCATTTACATTATATAGGTCAACTTGTGGCTTCACCTCAATCTTAGTTGAGCCATGGTTATCATTTAACCAAGCTACATCAATCTCATTATCAAAGTGACCGATATTACAAACGATTGCTTTATCCTTCATTGCTTCGAAGTGACGTCCAACAATGATATCTTTATTTCCTGTTGTTGTAACAACAATATCAGCTTCGCTTACCGCATTTTCCATTGTCTTTACAGCAAATCCGTCCATTGCCGCTTGAAGCGCGCAAATTGGATCAATCTCAGTGACAATTACACGCGCACCTGCACCTCTTAGTGAAGCAGCAGAACCTTTTCCAACATCTCCATAACCTGCAACAAGTGCAACTTTTCCAGCCATCATTGTGTCTGTAGCTCTTCTGATTGCATCAACCAAAGATTCTTTACATCCGTATTTGTTATCAAATTTAGATTTAGTAACAGAATCATTTACGTTAATTGCTGGCATTACTAATGTCCCATTTTTAACTCTTTCGTATAAACGGTGAACACCAGTAGTTGTTTCTTCAGACAATCCTTTGATGTCTTTTGTTAATTCAGGGTAACGGTCAAAAACCATATTGGTTAAATCACCACCGTCATCTAAAATCATATTCAAAGGTTTTCCACCTTCAAATGCATGCAATGTTTGCTCTATACACCAATCAAACTCTTCCTCGTTCATACCTTTCCAAGCATAAACTGGTACTCCTGAAGCAGCAATTGCTGCCGCCGCTTGATCTTGAGTTGAAAAGATATTACAAGACGACCAAGTTACCTCAGCACCTAAAGCCGTTAATGTTTCTATTAAAACAGCCGTTTGAATTGTCATGTGAAGACATCCAGCAATTCTAGCACCAGCAAGTGGTTTAGACTCTCCAAATTCTTCTCTTAACGACATCAATCCTGGCATCTCACTTTCAGCCAATCTAATCTCTTTTCTTCCCCAATCTGCAAGACTAATGTCTGCAACTTTAAACTTCACTTGTTCTTGTGTATTACTCATTTTTTTAAATTTTTCTTTAAAAGATGGGGCAAAAGTACAAAACAAGTTTCTAATTTGCACCATCTAAACAGAAAGCATTGAATTTTGAAATTAACGACATAATTAAAAATGAGGAATTACACGTTAAAGTGCTCAATTACAAAGACTGCAATATAAACGCACTTGACCTCGAGAGACTTAGTGATAGTGAACGAATGCGGTTTGAGAGTTTTGGTGCTAAAAAGCGGAAGCTCGAGTATTATTTCACGCGAGTGTTGTGGCGAAGTTTTACAGTACATCAACAAATAAATTATACTCTAACAGGAAGGCCATGCATAAAAAATGGATTTATTAGTATCTCACACTCAGGTCGAACTATTGCCATTTCTTACTCGAACCAACATCCAATTGGTTTAGATATTGAGCATTTCAACCCGAAAATCAGTCGTGTTCAAAACAAATTTTTGTCACCAATAGAAAAAGAACGGTTTGATTTAAATGGGAAAGAGAATATGACCACATTATGGAGCATAAAGGAGGCTGTATATAAGCTATTAGACATAGAAGGCTTAAGCTTTAAAGAAGACATTGAAGTGCTTGAAATTGGAAAATTAAATCGCGTAAGGGTTCAATTCGGATTATTTAAGAAAGAGTTTACCTTTTCGCGAATCATTTTCGAAACTTTCATACTTATATACTGCACCGACACTGTATAAAATGCGCTGTTTTGCTTATGAGAGTTAGACCTTCCGAAATTAAAAATAATTCATATCTTTGGTAATTAGTCAATTCGTAGCCAACCATTTGTTAATACAAACGTTTTTATTAATGCGCTTAGATTATGATTTCACTTAAACATTTAATAATATTTTTAGCTTTTTTTTCTCTTCCGGAGGTTGCTAATGCAGTCAGTCGGTCCTGGTATCAGAAAGCACACATTGGCGGTGACGCGAGACATAGAGCTACGGCTTTTTCAATTGGAAACAAAGGTTATTATGGTGGCGGTCACATTAATTCTGGCACTGCTGTTACCTATCAAGACTATTGGGAATATGATCCAGCGACCAATTCATGGACACAAATAGCCGATTTTGGTGGTGGCTTACGTTACCATTCCAGTGCATTTACTATTGGAAATACAGCATACGTAGGATGTGGTGAAAATGGAAGTCATTCCTACACCAATGATTGGTGGAAATATGTTCCTGAGGTAAATACTTGGTTCCCTATTGAAGATTTACCTGCAATTGAAAGACGCGGTGGAACTGCATTTGCGATTGACGGAATAGGTTATTATGGCACTGGTCAATCTGATGCCGGATACCGTGTTGATTTTTTCTCATACGACCCCGAAACAGATTCTTGGACGGAACTAGCAGAATTTCCGGGAACAGCACGTAGCGCCTCAGTAAGTTTTACTGACGGTTCAAAAGGTTATGTTGGAACAGGGCATATGATTGGTCTAGCATTAAGTGATTTTTATGAATATGACCCTGCTACAAATACTTGGACAGCAAAAGCAAGTGTCGGTGGCTCAATTAGACAAGACGCTATGGCCTTTGCAATAGATGGACATGGGTATATTGGAACAGGTAACGATAATTTAGGTAATGATTTTCGTGATATTTGGGAATACGACTTTGCAGCAGATACTTGGACGCAAATTGGTGATTTCGGTGGAGCAAAAAGGCGTTATGCTACAACCTTTGTTATTGATGATATTGCTTATTTGGCAGGAGGCACAGATGGCACAAACTTTAAAGACTTTTGGGCCTACGCGCCAACAGTTTCGGTCGAAGAAACTTACTTGCAAGAAATGCAAATGCCTCTTTACCCTAACCCTTCAACAGACATTATAACCATCTCGGCCCAAGCTCCTCCGTTATTGCAAAATCAACTGTCAGTTGTTATTACTGACATTGCAGGTAAAACAATTTTGGAAACTACCGTAACAGGCTCAAAACTTCAATTGTATAAGTCTGATTTTGGAAAAGGTATATATTTTTTAAATGTATTGTGCAACGGAGAAATATTTAATACACAAAAATTCGTTTTCAATTAATGCAGTCGTTTTTGAATGACATATTGAAAAATAGCGAGAAAAAAATTGCAATTCTTGTTGATCCAGACAAAGTAAATACTCAATCTGAACTAAATCCGCTTCTTAAAAAAATCGAGGCACTCGAATCTGCGGTGATTTTTGTGGGTGGAAGCACTGTTGATCCTATTGATTTTGACAATTGTATTTCTGTCATCAAGGAAAATAGTAACGTTCCTATTATTTTATTTCCAGGTTCATCTATGCAGATTAGTGACAAAGCAGACGGAATTTTATTTTTGTCACTCATATCAGGAAGAAATCCTGACTTTTTAATTGGACACCAAGTCGAATCAGCCCACTTGATTAAAAAAATGGACTTAGAAGTGATTCCAACGGGCTATTTGCTAATTGACGGAGGTAAAACATCTGCCGTTTCATATGTGAGTCAAACCTCACCAATTCCGGCAGATCAAATAACCATTGCAGTGAACACTGCCATTGCGGGTGAAATGCTTGGTTTAGATGTTTTATTCATGGATGCAGGAAGCGGGGCAAAACACCCTGTAAACGTTGATATGATCGCAGCCGTGCGAAAAAACATACACATTCCACTTATTGTTGGTGGGGGAATAAAGACCGTTGAAAACATTGAAGCCGCCATAGGGGCTGGTGCCGATTTAGTTGTAATTGGCAATAGAATCGAAGAAGATACGGACTTCTTATTGGACATTAAATCATTGCTGAGGAAAGAACGCATTTCTTCTATGAATAATCTGAATTAATCTAATTATGATTAAAAAATATATACTATCAATCGTTTTAATAACTGCCAACCTAACTCTTATGGCACAGGCACTTGCACCACCAACTCCTAGTATTGAAGCTGGAATATATACAAGTGCGGTAGAATTAGAATTAACGCACCTTGAGGCTGGTGTATCCATATTTTATACCTTAAATGGAGAAGTACCTAGTGTTTCTGACATCCTTTATTCGGGACCAATAACATTGGACAATATTGACGGAGAAGATGATGTTTTTTCAATCATCCCAACAAATCCAAATTTGACTTACCCCTTCGGTACATACAGTGCTGGCCGCGCAAGCAGCAGAGGTTGGGTGCCTCCATATACTGATAGTTACAAAGCTAACGTAGTCCGATACAAGGCTTTCAAGCCTGGTTTTGCGCCAAGTCCAACTGTAACGCAAACATTTATTATTGACCCAAGCGGAACAGGGCTTTACACCATGCCAATAGTATCAATTGCTATGGATTATACTAATATTTTTTCTGATGAGGAAGGTATATATGTTTACGGTGACCATGAAGATGGTAATTATGAGCAAAAAGGTGCAGCTTGGGAAAAAATAATGAGTTTCGAGTACATTGATGAAAATGGAGACATTGCTGTTTCGCAGGACTCAAGAACTCGAATTCATGGAGGAGGAAGTCGGCACGCGCCTAAAAAATCATTCAGAATTTATGGCGAAACAGATAGTGTTAAGAACTTTAGATATCCTTTTTTCGAGGATTCTGAAATTGACAAATACAAACGTATATTATTAAAGGCTGGTGGTCACCGCCCAGATTGCTTCCCACGCGACGACTTAGGTAATATGCTTACAAAAGGAGTAAATGTAGAACAACAACATTATAGACATGTGATTGTTTTCATTAACGGTGAATATTGGGGCATTCATTCTATCAAGGAAAGAATGGATAATTATTTTATACAAAACCTATATGGGATTGATGACAATGACATCACCATGTTAGACCAAGAATATGACATTCAAGGTGATGGACATGAAGAAGATAGTGCCAAAATGAAAAATTTAGAAGGATTTGTTGACGTAAATGACATGAACGATCCTACGAATTATGCATACGTTTTAGATCGAATGGATGTAGACAACTATATTGACTACATGGCCTCTGAAATATTTTTAAGCAATGAGGATTGGGTTTATTCAAACGTAAATCTTTGGAGAAAAAATGGCGAATTTGATCCTTCGAAACCTGCAGGGCATGACGGAAAATTCAGATGGGCAATTTATGATTTAGATGGTGCTTTTGGTGGTTCTTGTGCAAATGCCTTTTATACAGTAAACACGCTTGCTTCTGCAACAATAATTGGAGGTGAATTCTCTTCTTATTCTAGATTTTTTAGAGGCATGTTAGGAAGTGATGAATTCAAACACAAATACATTAACCGTATGAATGATTTGGCCAATTCATGGTTTAGTCAATCAGAAATGGATCATAAAATGGATTCAATGTACACCATGTTAACACCAGAGGTATTAGAAAATGCAAATAGATGGCGTTATCCTTCCTTTGCTTCAAACTTGGAAGATCGATACGACGAAGTTCCAGGGATTGAGCGTTGGAATGAACTTTGGGATTTGCTGCACCTGTTTGCAGAACGCCGTGGAAGAAAAGTACGCGAACATATGATGGAAAAATGGGATTATCCAAATGACACGACTACTGTTACCATTGATGTAAATGATGTTAATATGGGTCGCGTGAAAGTCAACTCCATCTTAATTAACAGAAACTTACCTGGTGTTACGGACGAAATGTATCCTTGGAATGGGGTTTATATTAACACAGTTTCAGTACCATTAATTGCCGTTCCATTGCCAGGTTACCGTTTTATTGAATGGCTAGAAACTGGCGAGACGAACGACACAATTGAATGGATTCCTTCAACTGAGGTTACTTATACGGCCGTATTTGGGGTAGATGAAGACTACCAATCCGTGCTTATAAATGAATTAATGCCTTCAAATGCAAATTATTCTGAAGATAACTTTGGACAGAATGATGATTGGCTTGAGCTCTATAATCCAAACCCTTATCCCGTAAATCTATCTGGATGCAAATTGCGCAGAGATGGAATAAATTGGACCTTACCAAATGAATTCATCATACCAGCAAACCATTATCTTATGTTTTGGCATGACAATGAAACCTATCAAGGTACAAATCATGTTGGATTCAAACTATCGAACATAGTAGATACCGTATTCCTTATTTCTCCCCAAGGAGAGGAAATGGATTATATGCGCTATCCTGAAACACCAACTGATAATTCATACGGAAGATATCCAAATGGTAGTGAAACATTTTCAAGCTTCACCTACCCTACGCCATTAGCAAATAATGATATTTCAGGATTAAACGAAGATGTCACTATTCTTACACCACTATCTGCCTACCCTAACCCGGCTAACGAAATAGTAATGCTGAATAAAAAAGTTGACTTTGTGTTATATGATCTAAAAGGAAGCTTGGTATTAGAAGGCATTAACCAGCAAAAATTTAATGTTTCGCATCTTAAGAAAGGCGCCTACATTTTAAGAACAGATGAGCTTGAAACTATTAAGATAATTGTCCAATAGACTAGAATTTTTAAACCATGAAACATTTACTAATTCTTATTTCCTTCTTAATAACAACTGGAAGTTTTGGCCAAATTTTCTCAGAAATAATTAAAGTTGTTGCGGATGATCGTGAATCGCAAGATCGATTTGGATGGTCTGTTGACATTTCTGGAAATTATGCCATTGTTGGTGCTTATGCAGATGATTTTGGAGGCTTGGATCCAAATATGGGGTCGGCATATATTTTTGAGAAAGATGGAATTGCTGACTGGGAATTTGTTCAAAAAATATTTAATTCTGATCAAGACGATTACGATCGTTTTGGATGGTCGGTTGCGATTGATGGAGACTATGTTGTCGTGGGCGCCTACGGCGAAGATCATAATGAATTTGATGCAGACAATCAGTCAAAATCGGGTTCCGCTTATGTTTTTGAGAGAGGTGGTGACGGTGTTTGGGATGAAGTTCAAAAAATTGTTGCGAGTGATCGTGCTGAGGGAGATGAGTTTGGATGGTCAGTTGATATTTCCGGAACAACATTAGTAGTTGGTTCACATTTTGAAGACCACGACGAAGGTGGTGGTGGGTATATTTACAATGCAGGATCAGCCTATATTTTTGACCGCGAAGGTGATGGGACATGGACTGAAACACAAAAAATTGTAGGTTCAGGCCGTGCTCCAGATATTGATTTTCCAGATGGAGGAGGTGGTGATGAACTTTCTGACTTATTCGGCGGTTCGGTATCCATTTCAGGTGATCGAATAATTGTTGGAGCACATCATAGTGATTTTGATGAGTTTGATGGTGCAGCTCTTAATGAGGCAGGAGCGGCTTATATTTTTGAGCGTACTGGTCTCGTTTGGTCGGAAGTGGCAAAACTAGACAATTCGGATCGTGCCACAGAAGATCGATTTGGATTTTCAGTAAGCATTGACGGCAACTTTGCAGTCGTGGGTGCCTACACAGAAGATCAGAATGCTGGTGGTGGCGCAACTATGGCAAACGCAGGGTCAATATATGTATTTGAACGTGATGGTGGTGGAACTTGGAGCGAAATGCAAAAAATTGTAGCGAGCGATCGAAGCCCAGGAGACCGATACGGTTGGGATGTTTATTTGGACGGAGACGCACTTGTCTGCGGGGCGCTTGAAGCGAATGGAGATGAGGATGATGAAAGTCCCTTATCCAATGCTGGAGCGGCATACGGTTATGAATATGACGGGGGTACTTGGATAGAAATAAATAAAATGGATGCGTCTGACCGCCAAATTGATGATGAATTAGGAACAAGTGTAGCAATTTCCGGATCGAATATTATTCTTGGTGCGTACCAACAGAACTTTGACGAAACGGGGGAAACAGATATTAATGATGCTGGTGCGGCCTATTTTTACAGCCAAGAAGAATGTACACCTAGTTCTAGCACGCAAACTTTAACTTTGTGCGAAGGTCAAGTTGTTGAGGTTGGTCCTTTCACGCATGGTGAATCAGGAACCTATGTAGATTTAATTTCTTCTGAAAGTGGATGCGATAGCACTGTAACAACTAATTTAACAATTACACTAGCACCATCTGCATCTTACGAAGTTGCTATTTGTTTTGGCTATTCGTATGATATTGGCGAATCTTCTTATACAGAATCTGGAACTTATATTGATGCAGTTGCTTCTGATGATGGATGCGACAGTTTGATTACTACAATCTTAACTGTGAGTCCTGAAAATGCCGTAACACAAGATGTGACAATCTGTTGGGGAGAAACTTATACAATTGGCGCCTCCACCTATGATGCCGTGGGAATCTACACAGACGTTGTAACATCATGGGTATTATGTGATTGCACAATTACAACAAATTTAACCGTGCAATTACCAGTAGACAATTCAATCAGTCAAAGTTTAAACATCTTAACTGCCGGATCAGATGATGCAACATATCAGTGGATTAAATGTAGTCCGTACGAAGAAATACCAGGCGCAACCGATCAAACCTATATCGCTCCTACTATTGGACAATATGCAGTAATCGTAACAGAAGGCGCTTGTTCTGACACTTCTTCATGCCTTTATGTCGATATTTTATCGAATCCAGAATTGGAATTTGCGGAATATTTTAAGATTTTCCCAAATCCAACAAACGGATTAATTAACATTACTTTTGACAACCCTCATGACCTCATTTACGAAGGTGTCATTATAAATCCGCTTGGATCTATTGTGCATGAATTTAAACTTAAAAACACATATAGTTCGTTCGATTTACACAACCTTCCAAAAGGAGTTTACGTTTTAACTATTGTAGGAGATAAATCGATTTATACCCATCGTTTAATTCTCCAATAAAAATTGTCATTCACTTGACACTTAAAAAATTACTTAACCACAACTTTTCGTGCAATGATTAAAAATATAATTTGCATAGTCGCCGCCCTACTTACATTCGGTGCCTTTGCACAGGACTTTGAAGAATTAATGATGGTTGTCGCAGATGACCGTGACACAGAAGATCGACTTGGTTGGTCCTGTTCTATTGATGGGGACTTTGCCGTTGTAGGTGCATATGCTGATGACTACGGCGCAACAAATCCAAACATGGGATCTGCCTATGTTTATGAAAGAATTGGTGGCGTATGGACTCAGATTCAAAAATTATCCAATTCTGACCAAGACGATTATGATCGATTTGGTTGGGACGTAGAAATTAATGGCGATTTCATTATTGTTGGAGCCTATGGCGAAGACCATGATGCAGATGATGGCGCCTCTTTATCAAGAGCAGGTTCTGCTTACATCTTTGAAAAAAATGATGATGACGTTTGGGAAGAAGTTCAAAAACTAGTTCCATTTGACCGAGCTGCAGATGATGAATTCGGTTGGTCGGTTTCTATCCATGGCACAACAGCAATTGTCGGTGCACATAATGATGATAAAAACGCACTTGGATTGGGTTATTTCTATCATGCCGGTTCAGCTTACATTTTTGATCGGGAAGATGACGGAACATGGACACAAACTCAAAAAATTGTAGCATCTGACAGAAGCCCCGGAACAGAATACGCGCCAGACCACGAAGATTGGAATGACCGTTTCGGAGAGTCGGTTGCTATTTGGAACGACTATTTGGTAGTTGGTGGACCTTTTGCATCAAAAGCATATGCTTTTGAAAGATCTGGTGACACTTGGACGGAAGTAGCATTTTTAACCTTCCCAGGCATTTCATGGTTAGACAGAGCGGCTCCAGTTGATATTGATTCTACAACTATTATACTTGGTGCACAAACTGAAGATTTAAATGCGGACGGAGAAGAGTCTATTTTAAATTCTGGAGGTGCTGCAGTTTTTACAAGAACAGGCGGAACGTGGGGTTATCTTCAAAAATTATCTCCAGATGATCGTGATGCTGGAGACCATTTTGGAATTAGTGTAGGAATTGATGGCGATTATATTGCTATTGGCGCACATTCTGACAACCATGATGAAGGTGGAGGTGCAGAACTTGAAAACACAGGATCGGTTTATATTTTTGAACTGCAGGATGACGGAACTTATGATCAATTAATTAAACTAGATGCATCTGATCGAGAAGTAGATGATGAATTAGGTATTAGTATTGGTATTTCAGAAAGCACAATTATTGCGGGTGCATTCCAGCAAGATCAGAATCCTGACGGTGATACGTATCTAGAAGATGCTGGAGCAGCATACTTTTATACTAACCTTGAAGGCGGAGGCGGAGACCCAGGTTGCGAAGACGTATTGTACACGCAAGAAATTGACATTTGTGCTGGAGAAGAAGTTGAAGTTGGTGGAAGCGTTTATGATGAAACTGGAGTTTATACAGATGTTATTATAACCGATTTAGGTTGTGATAGTACGGTCACTACAATTTTAAGCGTGGCTGATGAAATAGAAACAGAACAAGAATTTTTCCTTTGTGCTGGAGAATTTGTTTGGGTTGGTGATTCATATTATGATGAGGCTGGGACTTATATTGATGAGTTCGAATCAGATGCTGGTTGCGATAGCCTTGTATTCACATACATAGAAATTGCAGCCCCAATTGATACAGATGTAGATGTAGACGAAGCCTTGTTAGAAGCGGTTTTAGATGACGCTGACTATCAATGGTATACTTGTGATCCATTTGAGATTATTGACGGAGCAACTACTCAAGGATTTATTGCTGAAGAGAGTGGAGAATATGCTGTAGTTGTTACTGATGGGGGATGTACAGACACTTCTGATTGTTACACTGTAATGATAGAAGATGATCCTGGGAGTAGTCTTCAGGAATCTTCATTTGGTGAATCCATCTCAATTTTCCCGAACCCGAGCAATGGTTCTTTCACAATTAACGGAAGTTTATTAGCTGGAACACAAGTTGAAATTTACAATGCATTAGGGGCGGTTATTTATAAAGGAACAATCAATTCCAATATCCATCATGTTTCAATTGAAAACCAATCTGCGGGAATCTACGTCTTAAAACTTACGAGCGAACTCGGAACTAAAATTGAGAAGGTAAACATTAGATAAACCTATTTATCGGGTGAATGCCACATTTAAATCGATTAATTACCTTTTTTCTTTGATAGGTCTTGCTTATATTTGCGGCACAACTAACTAAGGCTCACCGTAGAATTGGATTCCTATTCGATTCTTTTGTGGTCTTTTTTTAACACATTAAAAATGAAATTGCTACTTTCATTATTCTTAATGATAACCTGCGCTATTGTTTATTCTCAAACATTTACTGAAATTTTTAAAGCTGCAGCTTTCGATCGTGATTCAGAAGATCGAGCAGGTTATTCAGTCAACATATCCGGAAATTATGCAATCATAGGAGCTTATGGCGACGATTTTGGTGCTACCGATCCAAATATGGGATCGGCCTATATATTCGAAAAAACAGGAATTGAAGATTGGGGATTTGTTCAAAAAATCAATAATTCAGATCAAGACGATTATGACAGATTTGGTTATTCAGTTGCTATAAATGGCGAGTATATTGTTGTTGGGGCTTATGGTGAAGACCATGATGCTGATGACGATAACTCAATGGCAAAAGCAGGCTCGGCTTATATCTTTGAAAGAGGAGTTGATGGGACTTGGACGGAAATGCAAAAAATCGTTGCATCTGACCGAGTTGCTGATGCTGAATTTGGATGGTCTGTAGATATTTATGAAACAACCGTTGTTATTGGAGCACACAATGAGGGTTATGATGAAGATGGACTAGACTTTGAATACCACTCTGGTGCTGTTTACACTTACGACCTGATAGGAGATGTCTGGACAGAAATACAAAAACTGGTTCCCTCTGACCGATCAGATGATCACGTTTATCCAAGTGGAAGGCCTGACCCATCTGACGAGGATTTTTCCGATTTATTTGGAGGAAGCATTGCTATATGGGGCGACTATCTAATTGCTGGTTGTCACATGCATGATTATGGTGCCGGTGGTGTGGGAACAGGATATTCATGGAATGCAGGTACGGCCTATATTTTTGAAAGAACTGGTACAACATGGACTGAGGTTGAAAAATTATTACCGTCAATCCGGCATCCATATGATAGATTTGGATATGCCGTGGATATCGATTCAAGCATAATAGCCATTGGCGTATACTCAGAAGATGAAAGTGAACTAGAAGGAGCGTCATTGATGAATGCCGGTGGAGCGTATATATTTGAACGTGATGGCGGAGGTGATTGGTCTCAAATTCAAAAATTAGATGCGAGTGACAGAACAGCTGGTGATCACTTTGGAAGAGATATCGCAATTGATGGAGACTACCTTGTGATTGGCGCCGAGCAGGAAGATTTATTTTTAGGAGACGGAAGTCCTGGGGATTCACTTTCTAATGCAGGAGCAGCCTATATATTTGAAAAAGACGGAGATGGAGTTTGGTCAGAAATTCAAAAAATTGTCAATTCAGATCGTAACGCTGATGACTACTTTGGTGAAGCTGTCTCCCTTTCAGAGACAACTATTTTTGTAGGTGCATGGCAACAAGATTTAGATTCTGTTGGTATGGATTACAGCGAAGACGCTGGAGCAGGATATTTTTACAGTGCTGTTTTATGTGAAGAAGTAGCAACTTCACAAGATATAGTCGTTTGCTTTGGTGAGACTTTCGAGGTTGGAGAAAGCGTTTATGCTGCCACTGGAACATACGCTGACACTTTGTCAAACATTGATGCCTGTGACAGTATTGTAACCACGAACCTTACCGTTAATGCTTTAATCTCAGAAGATCAATCAATTTCAATTTGTTTTGGAACAACCTATACAATTGGTGACAACACATATGGTACAACCGGAAGCTACATTGATACATTAAACTCAATTGATGGTTGTGATAGTATTGTGGCCACAGAGCTTTTTGTAGAAGAAGAAAATATTGTGGAGCAAGAAGCTACCATTTGCGCAGGAGAAACATTTACTGTGGGAGATTCAAATTACGACGAATCTGGGTCATACACGGATATTTTTGTATCTGAAACATTTTGTGATAGTACTGTTTTAACCACATTAACAGTCTTACCTGTTATTGATGTAAGCATCATAATAGTTGATGTGTTGACCTTAACAGGTGGCGATCCTGATATTGAAACAACAACTTTCCAATGGATTCAATGTGATCCTTTTGAAATTATTGACGGCGCAACTGATGATACATACACTGCAACTGAAAATGGTTCCTATGCACTTATCATTACAGATGGTGACTGTTCAGACACAACCGACTGTTTAGATATTACAGGTGTTGGAATTGATGCTTATTTTCAAGAACAAGTGAACATATACCCAAATCCAAGTAATGGTCAATTTACAATTGATGCTGGCAACTGGACAAACGCTGCACTAACTGCAACCATAACGAATCAATTAGGAGACATAGTATACTTCACAACAATCAAATCAACTAAAACAAACATTGATTTAAGCCATTTCGCGAACGGTGTTTACGTAATTAAATTAACAGATGGTGAAAATGAAATTATTGAAAAATTGAGTAAATATTAATATTAAGTTACTAAATTGAAATTGAAATGAGGTTTATGGTACAGTTTATAAACCTCCTTTTTTAGTTAAAAACCAACCGCTATGAAACTATTAATCGCTACAATATTGATTGCCTTCCCTATTCTATCGCAATCACAAACATTTACTGAAGTTATTAAAGCATCCGCTTTTGATCGCGCTGAGGAAGATCGGATGGGCTATGCCGTGGACATATCAGGAGATTATGCAATAGTTGGTGCTTATGGTGATGATTTTGGCGAATTGAATCCGAATATGGGATCAGCCTATGTATTTGAGAAAATGGGAATTGAAAATTGGACTTTTGTTCAAAAAATCAACAATTCAGACCAAGACGATTATGACCGTTTTGGATGGTCTGTAGCGATTGACGGTGATTATGCTGTTGTGGGTGCATATGGCGAAGATCATGATATAGATGACGGCGCCAGTTTATCAAAGGCAGGATCGGCCTATATTTTTGAAAGAGATGAGTTGGGTGTTTGGAATGAGGTTCAAAAAATTGTTGCTTCAGATCGCGACACCAGCGATGAGTATGGATGGACCGTTGACGTTTCAGGAAATACAATAATTGTAGGCGCCCATAAAGAAGGTCATGATGAACTTGGTGGCGATTTCATTTTTCGATCAGGCTCAGTTTATGTTTACGATCGTGGAGATGACGGCGTGTGGTTAGAAACACAAAAAGTAGTGGCATGGGACCGCCAAGCAGATGCGGGCGGAGGTGATGAAGAGTTGGATATTTGGGGTTATCAAGACATTGATTACGGCGACTTATTTGGTTGCTCCATAGCTATTTCCGGCGATTATATGATCGTTGGAGCTCACAATGGTGATTATAATGTAGAAGGTGTTTGGGGCATAAGTCAAGCCGGAGCTGCGTATATATTTAAACGTGATGCAGGTGTTTGGGGTGCCGATCAAAAAGTAATTGCAACAATTCGCGGTGGCTGGGATCGTTACGGCTATTCAGTGGCAATTGATTCTAACGTGGCGGTAGTGGGCGCAAAAGCAGAAGATGAAAGTGAATTTGAAGGTGCATGGCTGCATAATGCAGGATCAGCATACATCTATACCAGAGACCTTGCGGGTGTGTGGGGCGTTCAAAAAATTGACGCAAGCGATAGAGATGTGGGTGACCACTTTGGAATTGAAGTGGACGTTGAAGGAGATTATATGGTGATTGGTGCGGAAGCTCACAACTATGATGAAGATGGAGGGGCAGAATTAGGAAATGCAGGAGCCGCATACATTTTTGAAAAAGATGATGACGGAACTTGGGAAGAGATTGAAAAAATAGATGCAAGCGACAGAGATAGCTTAGATTTATTTGCAGACGCCGTTGCTATTTCAGATCACACGATTCTTGTTGGTGCCTGGCAACAAGATTTAGACTCGGCATCATTACTCTACACTGAAGATGCCGGAGCGGCTTACTTTTTTAGCAGTTTAACCTGTACAGAAGAAGCATTTGCTCAAGACGTTGAAATATGCGCGGGTGAATCATTCGAAGTTGGGATCTCTGTTTATACCGAAACCGGTATATATGTTGACACCTTATTAAATAGTGATGCCTGTGACAGTATTGTTACAACTAATCTAGCAGTTAGCCCACTGATTGAAATGACAGAGTCGGTGGATTTGTGCTTTGGTGAAACCTATGAAATCGGTGGAATGACTTATGATGAATCTGGAACATATATGAACACACTCACAAGTGAAATGGGCTGTGACAGCATTGTAACAACAGAATTAAACATAGCGGAAGACAATGTCATGGAACAATCGTTTAATATTTGTTCCGGCGAATCCGTTGTTGTTGGAGAATCAATCTATACTGAATCTGGAACCTATACGGATGTTTTTATCTTTGATGATGTTTGCGACAGCACTGTGATCACTACAGTTGATGTGACTACAGAAATCGATATAACACTTAATGATGCTGGATTACCAGCCTTGACTTCAAACGAACCAGAAGGAGGTTCAACTAGCTACCAATGGATCAAGTGCGACCCATTTGAAATAATTTCAGGCGAGACTGAAATCACTTATACTCCAACGGAAGATGGCGAATATGCTGTAATTATTGAAAAAGATTTTTGTATCGATACATCCGCTTGTTATTTGATTGAAGGAGCAAGTATTCAGAACTCAGCAATTCCCGAATTCAGCATTTATCCGAATCCATCTAAGGGAGAATTAACCATAGAAATTAGCAATTCGTATGAGGCAGTTGGTCAATTGGAAATAATTGTATTAAACCATGTAGGTCAGAGCGTTCTTTCAGCGGTAACTTCTGATAATAAAATGATACTTGACCTTAGTGAGTTAAGCAAAGGTTCTTACATTTTGCTGCTGAGAAATAATACCATTCAAAGAACTGAAAAGCTCATTTTGCACTAAGGAATTGTCTTTAACAATTATTATGTTAAACGATTTAAATGGTCGTTTTGTGGACTATTTCATGTTCGTGATTTAAAATCACCGTAAATACGTTCCAAACTACCACATATGTCAAAAAATATAATTTTAATTGATGACAACCCAACAGAAAATATAATTAATGAGTATTTAATTCGCGGTGCTAATTCGAATGCTAATATATCGATTATTGACAACAGCAACGAGGCCATTACATCCTTGACTCAGACACTTTTTGATCCAGAAAACCAGCAAAAACACCTAGTCGTAATAGATCAACAAATGCCCGGTATGTCTGGGCTGGAGATCATTGAGGAATTAGAAGAACTAATTGATTTAGATCCAGGTAAAGTTATCATCTACTTTTTGACGAATGATAATTCGGTTCGATTACAGGAAAAATCAAAAATTATAGGGAGTATTAAAGCGATACTTCAAAAACCACTAACGCCTGAAATGGCTGCAGAAATTCTTCGTAGCGCATAGAGCAAGGGAACGGAATCGATTGAATACAATGTATGCTATTCGCTTCACCATTATACCACTAGCGAGTTTATGGTGAATTTCGTGCGGGATTAGTCATTATTTATTTAAATTTTGACCTTTCAACAACTGTTTATATCCTTTTGGTAAACCCTGCGCTTCATAACGATCTGCCAAAATCCAAACAACAACAACAACAACAACAACAACAACAACAACAACAACAACAGCCAAATAGGTGATTGCAAAGCCAATAAACCAATTATAATAATCTGGTCGCTGCCCCTTAACATATATCTGTCCATCTCGGAAACTTAAATCCCTCATATCACATACCGAAGTAAACTCGTCAGGATAGGACAGGTTCGCCATAACTTTTGCTGTCATGTTAATCCCCGCCAAATCAAACTCATGAATCAGTTAAAAGTGGGAGTGTAAAACCACTTTGTAATGGTAATCTGAAATCAGCTCTAAAATATTCACCATTTCCTCCTTTGAGTAATCGGGCTTATACACTTGCAGAAAATCCCATTCGTCCTACATTGGGTTTTGCAAGAGGAGCGTTTAGTGAGGCAAGGCCTCTGGATATGTGAATAGTATTTTTAGCACCGTTTTTTTTGAATATAAGTCCAAAATTCAAATCTCAAAAATCAAATTGCATTCCACTTGGTTCTAAGATAGGCGTTTTTGATCAATCATCAATAATGGAATTATTTCACAATTCCCCTAATGTTATGAATGGAATTACCTAAATCCAATTTCGGCTCAAAGTCATCATTTATAACAACACCAGTAATTTGAGTATTATTAATTAATTCTTCCAAATCGGACAGCGACTTTAGGTTTGATGCAAAAACGGGGGTGTTTAAACTCAGGATCATCCAACCGTATTCTACTTTTTTTGGAATTACGGCCTGATATAATTCAGCGCCAAGTATAAATGGGTTCTTTTCTTCTTCTAAACTAGCTCGTGGGGGATTAAAATCGATATAGGCTGCATCTAATAATTCCCAGTTTTTACAATCTGCCAGCCTTTGTGCTCCTCCACCAATTCTCATGTTTGGATATTTATCTGCCAGATTGTTCATAGTTTCATCAAGGGTTGAAAGGAAGACTGTTTTCGCATTTATTTGTTTCGCAAAGTCAAGGTCATCTGTAATAATGAGATCTACATTTTCGCCACAAATTTGAGCAATTT
This sequence comes from uncultured Crocinitomix sp., assembly GCA_905478225.1. Lineage (GTDB taxonomy): Bacteria > Bacteroidota > Bacteroidia > Flavobacteriales_D > Crocinitomicaceae > Crocinitomix. Next base: position 62,318 of record CAJQHR010000018.1, on the reverse strand, counting down.
GCTTCCCCTGCTCTATCGTAATTTTATAGTTGCCTGGATTTAATACCAAACCATTAATACCTGTTTTGACCAATGTCTTAATACTTTCTAAAAGTGTAGAATTAAAATCAGATTTGATTTGATAATGAATTTGAAAACGAGTTTTAGTCACAAGTGATAATTTGAAAAATGAGTCCTTTATATTTTCAATAATTCAAGACGAATGTTGTCCCCATAAAATCGGCTAGTGGATTCTTGAAACCCTTCGGTTATGTCAGATACATAAAAATGATTGTCGCCTGATTTTTTAGAACTTAGTAAATTTTCAGACTCAAAAACTTCAATCATTTTGTGTGCCATAATGTCTGTCGAATCATACAATGTCACTTTCCCATCAAAAAAATTATTGATTTCATCCTTAATTAGAACGTAATGCGTGCATCCTAAAATAAGGCTATCAATTCCTTCAAAAATAGGATTGCTCAAATAATTTTCAATGACGGTTTTACTTATTTTATCCTTACTAAACCCTTCCTCAATCATTGGAGCCAACAAAGGGGTGCGCAATACCTTCATGGTAATATCTGGGTTACGGCGTTTCATTTTTTCTTGATAGACACCCGACTGAATTGTGGCTTTTGTCGCGATAAGACCAATTTTTTTATGCGTACCATTGGCGACCACGGTTTCAATAATAGGATCAATTACATTGATTATTGGAATTGTACCCGCATATTTATCTCTTAAATACTCATATGAGACCGCCGAAGCTGTGTTGCACGCAATAACTATTGTTTTACAATTATTGGCTAGTAAAAATTTTGAAATGCCTTTAGCGTATCGCTGAATCGCTTCTTTTGATTTGTCGCCATAAGGTAAATGAGCGGTATCTCCAAAATAAATAAAGCGTTCATTGGGTAAATGTCTGGAAATGGCTTTTGCTACGGTCAGGCCTCCTATGCCTGAATCAAATATGCCTATTGGTCGTTCCACAACGCTAAATTATAAAAAAAGGCCGCTCATTGGCGACCTTTTATAAAAACTTATGTTTCTAGTAAATTTTTTATCTACTGGCAATAATACTAATTACGTATTACGAGTGGTTTCGATTTCTCTAAAATCAACATTTCTGTAATCACTTCATTTGTCACATCAACGCCTTTAAGAGGGTTTACCCACATTGTTGGATTCGTTGCATCAAAATACATGATGTAATCTAATTTACGTCTAGATCCTACAATCTCCACTGCCTCATCAAGCCAAGCTATTAAAGCGCCAACATATTTTGTTTGAATCGCTTGAATTTCTGCCTGATATGCTTGCTCTAATGCACGCATGTCATTCTGCATAGTCGTTAATCGATTTTCCTCAATCTGTCTCATGTACTTATTCATAGTGTCCTGAGAAGCCATATAAACTTCGTAATCTTTTGCTAATTTACTTTCTAATGCGAGATATGTTGTTTCAAATGACTCTGTTTCCTGTGCATTTAACCTCTCAGCTTCTTTGTATGTATCCAATGTATCCATAACATCTTGATAATTCATATGCCCAAAAGATTGAGCTGAAGCTGTAAATGCTCCGAATGTAAAAAGGGCTGCTATTGCAATTATTAATTTTTTCATCTTTTATTTGTTTCCTTGTTTCTGTTTTACTTATTATCAATTTTGATGTCCATTTTTCTTAGCACCTGTTCACTGATGTCATATTTAGGATCAGCATACAATAAATTTGATTGATTTGCCTTGTCAAAAACAAAGGCATAGCTGCGATCTGAAGCAATCTCCTGAATCGCATTAAAAATTTTATCTTGAATTGGTTTAATGAGCTCTTCTCGTTTAGCAAAAAGATCTCCACCTACGCCAAATCGTTTTTTCTGCATGCCTTTCGCACGTGTTTCAGCCGCTTCAATTTCTTTTTCTCGTTGCTTTTTAATCTCAGCGGGAAGTAGAATTGCTTCTGCGGCAAAATCTTTTCTTTTTTTCTGCGCATCTAAAAATAATACTTCGATTTCATTTTGCCATTGTTCTGATGCCTTTTCTAATTCAACTTGAGCTTCTCCATATTCTGGCATCTGATCTAAGATATATTGTGTATCCACATATGCATAACGCTGTCCGAATGCGCTACTCATCATGCCCACCAAAAGGAAAAATGCTAAAACTACTTTTTTCATTTATATTATTTTATGCCATCTCTTTCTGTGCGGCGACAAAAAGATTGGGCAAATTTAATATTTTAATTATAAATCTCCAATATTCATACCAATGATTGGGAAGAAGCCAAAAGTATAACCTTTAATATTCGCTCCTGGATCGGCAGATCCGTTACCGGCTCCTGACGCTCCAACATCTAAAGGATCAAATCCCCAAGCAAAATCAACTCCTAACATTCCAAACATAGGTAAGAATAAACGTACTCCTACTCCCGCAGACCTTTTAACGTTAAAAGGATCGAATTTATTGAATGAGTCCCAAGTATTTCCTGCTTCGGCAAACATTAATCCATAAATTGTTGCACTTGGATTTAGAGATAACGGGTAACGTAACTCCAATGAGTACTTGGCGATTACAGTTCCACCTGTAGTTGCAGAAACTGGTGTTTGGCCTGTATAACCTCTTAAAGAAATAATTTCTCGACCATCAAATTGCCATGTACCGTTTAATCCACTTCCACCCAAATAGAAACGCTCAAACGGTGAATAGCCTTTTGCCGAATTATACGCGCCTAAGAAACCAAAACCGAATTTAGGATGTAGAATTAGTTTTTTGTTTTTATCTAGTGGCGCATACCATTCACCTGTGAATTTTATTTTATAATACTCAGCAAATTTATAGCGCTCCTGATCAGAAAGTCCTGGGTATTCACTATCCTCAATTCCATCAAACGAAGAATAAGGTAGTGTTGCTTTTGCTGTTAAGGTAAATTTAGAACCCGTTCTTGGATAAATTGGATCACCAATTGACGTTCTTGTTAATACGCCTTTTAAAGAAATATTATTCGAATATCCATCTGTAAAGATAAAGTATTGTGATTTTCTTAAATCATAATATTGATAATTGAATTCTCCATAAATTTGGAAATAATCATCAGGCCATTTTAAACGTGAACCTAAACCAACACCAATTGATGTAATTGAAGTTTGGCTATAAGCATCATTATCTCTATCTAAACTATTTGTTAATAAAGAGTATGAACTGAAAATAGTGAATGAAGTTGGCTTTTTTCCACCTAACCAAGGCTCAGTAAACGATAAATTATATGATTGATATCCACGACCAAAGGTTTGCCCTCTAAGACTTAAGCGTTGCCCATCTCCTGCTGGCAATGGCTGCCACGCACCTTTTTTAAAGAAATTTTTTGTTGAGAAATTCGTGAAAGAAAGTCCAACTGTGCCAATTAAACGGCCTCCACCAAAACCACCAGAAAGTTCAATTTGATCAGATGATTTTTCCACAACTGTATATTCAATGTCCACTGTTCCGTCCACAGGATTAGGAATTGGATTTACTCCAAATTGCTCTGGATCAAAATAACCCAAATTTGCTAATTCACGCTGTGTTCTAATGATATCGTTACGATTAAATAAATCACCAGGTTTAGTTCTAATCTCTCTTAAGATCACATGATCATTTGTCTTTGTATTTCCCTTAAGTATGATATTGCGAATACGTGCTTCTTTCCCCTCATTAATTCGCATTTCATAGTTAATTTGATTCCCGTCTGTAATACTTGTTTCAACTGGAACTACATTAAAGAATAAGTGCCCACGATCCATATACAATGAAGTAATGTCACGCCCATCTTGACTCCCATAGAGACGCTGTTCAATTAAGCCGCTATTAAAAATATCGCCTTTTTCAATCCCCATTAAGGTATCCAATTGACCATCTCTATATTTTGAATTCCCAACCCACTTAATGTCTCCAAAATAATACTCTTGGCCTTTTTCAATATAAATATCAATGCCCATGTGCTTTTCATCAATTTCATACACCGAATCCTTCACAATAATAGCATCACGTAAACCAATGGCGTTGTATTTTTCAATTATAATAGCCTTATCTCGCTCATAAGCTGTTTGATTAAATTTTGAACGTTTGAAAATACGCATGATTCCTTTCTGCTTGGTATCCTTCATTGACCTGCGAATACCATTATCAGAATAACTTACTTTAGTTTTGACTTTATTGTAAATTTTAGCGTCATCATCTTCAAGTAACACTTCATTGTCATAAACATTGATGTGTTGTATTTTAATTCTTTCCTTCTTGTCTACAATAATGTGGAAGTTCCGAGAGTTAAAGTTTGAAGTGTCTTGCACCTGAATAATGTCAACCTTTGCGCGATAGAATCCTTTTTCGTTATAATATCCTTTAATGATATTCTTTGTGTTTTGAACTAAAGATTCTGTAATGATTGTAATGTTAGGGACAAGATCAATAATTTCCCTCAGGTTGTCTTCTTCTCCTTTTCTGATTCCACCTTCAAATTTATATCCCCCCAATTTAGGTCTACCTTTCAAAGCAATTACCAAGAAAATATCATCACCAATTACTTTATCTGCCAATATTTGGACATCAGAAAAATACTCTTGCTCCCATAAGGTTTGAATTGCCTTAGAAATATCTTGTCCTGGAATTGTAATTTCTTTACCAACAGTTAAACCAGATACTAATCGAATAGCGTCTGCATCCATATAATCCACACCAGTGACAGTTGTGGATGCTATGGTATACTTTTTAGGTTCTAAAAACGAATTATCACCACCAATGATGTTGTCACCTTTAATTTGGGCAAAAAGTCCACCAGAAAAGGCTATTGAAACTAATACTATGAGATATTTAATCATTCTTGTCTAATTCGTTCAGCTGTTCCCCAATCAAACCAAAGCGGCGCTCGCGTGTTTGGTATTCGTAAATAGCTCTATAAAAATCTTCTTTCTTAAAATCAGGCCAAAACACAGATGTGAAATGTAATTCGCTGTAAGCCAATTGCCACAATAGAAAATTGCTTATTCTAATTTCTCCACTCGTTCTAATCATTAATTCTGGATCAGGAATACCGGCAGTGTATAAATGATTCTCAACTAATTCGTCGTCAATATCATCTAACTCAATATCACCTGATTTATATTCTTCAGCAATTCGTTTAATGGCTTGCTTGATCTCATTTTTGGCGCTATAATTCAATGCCAAAACGAGTACAGTTCCTTTATTCTTTTCAGTTCTTTTAATGGCATTTAACAACTCATTTCTACAGCTATCTGGTAAATCAGGCGTATTGCCAATAGTTAAAAGGCGAACATCATTATTATTCAGGGATTCAATTTCGTTAGAAATGGTATTCACTAAAAGGTCCATTAGGCCATCAACTTCTTCCTTTGGACGGTTCCAATTTTCAGTAGAAAAAGCATATAAAGTAAGAAACTTGACGTTAATTTCACTTGCGGCTGTTAAGCTCTCCCGAACAGATTCTACCCCAGTTGCATGACCAACGAGGCGCATTTGCCCTTTTTCAGTTGCCCAGCGTCCGTTGCCGTCCATAATTATAGCAACATGTTCCGGAATATTGTCTTTATCTAATTTGTCTTTATAGCCCATTTCAATCGAGAAGAACAAATTTGCATGATTTTTTTCACAATTCCACTCATTCTAAACGTGATTATGCGTATTAAATTGTTTTATTAACAAAGCTTAACAGCCCTTGCTCCTATATTCAGGCCAAATCGCTTATTTCCAACACAGGCTTTATAATACCAAAAAAGGGATCACCGTTGGTTGGGACCCCTTTTAAAATTTTCGTTTCTATCTTATTCGGCTAGAACAATCACGCTATTGTCTTTTACTTCAATAACGCCACCGTTAATTTCAAAAGCAAAGCTTGCTTTTTCTTTAAATTCAGTATTGTATTTACCTTCAAACTCTTCTGAATCGTTTTCAGCAACTAATTGGTCCACCTTAACTGAACCTTTTGCTAAAGCTGAAATCATTGGAGCATGCCCATTTAAAATCCCAAAAGAGCCATCAATGCCTGGTAAAACAACATGTGAAATGTTGCCTTTGAATAATGTTTCGTCTGGTGTGATTACCTCTAATAACATTTTATTCTAGTTTTAATTTTCAGCGATCATTTTTTCACCTGCTTCAACTACATCTTGGATTCCTCCTTTAAGGTTGAAAGCTGCTTCTGGATACTGATCAAATTCACCATCCATAATCATGTTAAACGCTTTAATTGTTTCTTTAATATCAACAAGTACACCTTTTAAACCAGTAAACTGCTCAGCTACATGGAAAGGTTGAGATAAGAAACGTTGCACACGTCTTGCTCTGTGAACGATTAACTTATCTTCTTCAGAAAGCTCATCCATTCCTAAAATTGCAATAATATCTTGCAATTCTTTATAGCGCTGTAATGTTAATTTTACACGTTGTGCACAATCATAGTGCTCAGCTCCTACAATATCAGCAGTTAAAATTCTTGATGTAGAATCCAATGGATCCACCGCAGGATAAATTCCTAACTCTGCAATTTTACGAGACAATACTGTTGTTGCATCCAAGTGAGCAAATGTTGTTGCTGGAGCCGGATCCGTTAAATCATCCGCTGGCACGTATACCGCTTGTACTGATGTAATTGAACCATTTGTAGTTGAAGTAATACGCTCTTGCATTGCTCCCATCTCTGTCGCCAACGTTGGTTGGTAACCTACTGCAGATGGCATACGTCCTAATAGTGCTGACACCTCAGAACCTGCTTGTGTAAATCGGAAGATGTTATCAACGAAGAAAAGGATATCTGCTCCTTTACCGTCTCCTTCACCATCTCTATAGTACTCTGCTAAAGTCAATCCAGAAAGTGCAACACGTGCTCTTGCTCCTGGAGGCTCGTTCATTTGTCCGAAAACGAATGTTGCTTTAGATTCTTTTAATTTTTCTTTGTCGATTTTGTCTAGACTCCATCCTCCGTTTTCCATGTCATGTAAGAAATCTTCACCGTAGTTGATAATTCCCGACTCTAACATCTCTCTTAAAAGGTCATTCCCTTCTCTTGTTCTTTCTCCTACACCTGCAAATACAGATAATCCAGCATATGCTTTCGCAATGTTATTAATTAACTCCTGAATTAGTACCGTCTTTCCAACCCCTGCTCCACCGAACAAACCAATTTTACCACCTTTTGCATAAGGTTCAATTAGGTCAATTACTTTAATCCCTGTAAAAAGTACTTCAGTTGCAGTTGATAAATCTTCGAATTTTGGTGCTTCTCTGTGAATTGGCAGACCGTTTTCCTTTGAAACTTCACCAATACCATCAATCGCATCACCAGTTACATTGAACAAACGTCCTTTAACTGCTTCTCCTTTTGGCATCAAAATAGGTGAACCTGTTGAAACAACTTCCATCCCTCTTGTAAATCCATCTGATGAATCCATTGCGATACTTCTTACAGAATCGTTACCAATGTGCTGTTGTATCTCTAAAACGACTTTTGTACCGTCCTCTTTTACAACTTCCAATGCACCCATGATTTCCGGAAGTTCAACCCCGTTCTCAAAACTTACATCAATTACCGGACCTATTACCCTTGAAATCTTACCTTTGATAGTAGACATTACCTTATTTTTTTGAATAATTATTTAATTTTCGTGGTGCAAATTTAGTTCTTTTTATTCTTTAGCAAGGGCTTGATGCAAGTTTTTTACATAACTTTGATAAAAAATTATTAACAATCTCACTTATTCACATTCGAATAATTGAAAAGAAACAAAAATTTTCAGTCTAAAAGATGACCCACAGCGTGTTTAAACTAACTTCCTTAATTGACCTAAAGTAGTTAGATGAAAGTTTATTATTCAATTGACGAAGTACCTGAAATAAAAAATGCCGCTCTAACATTGGGAACATTTGACGGCGTACATCTAGGTCACCAAGAAATTATCAATTTTTTAAAAAAAAGCGCTCAAATGCTTGACGGTGAGACAGTTTTATTTACGCTATTTCCGCATCCAAGAATTGTGTTAAACCCAACTGATCATGGGATGACGCTGATTCAATCAATTGATGAGCGAATAAAAAAATTAGAACGTTTTGGAATTGACCATTTGATTCTTTACCCTTTTTCAGTTGATTTTTCAAGACTTTCTGCTACAGCATTTGTGCGAGATATTTTGGTGAATAAAATCAATGTTAAATTAATGACAATTGGCTATAATCACCATTTTGGACGGAACCGAGAAGGCAATTTGGAATTGCTGAAAGAATTGGGTGTGACCTACGATTTTGCGGTTCAAGAAATCCCGGCTTATAGCAAATCAGACATCAAAATTAGTTCAACTAAAATTCGGAATGCAATTAAAGAAGGTGATATTATTAAGGCCAATGAATTTTTGGGCGAGCCATTTCAATTTGAAGGCAAGGTAATGCACGGCGATCAAATTGGCACTAAAATTGGATTCCCTACGGCAAACATAGCGCCTACTAACGAGAACCAAGTCATTCCGCAAAATGGGGTTTATGCGGTAAAAGTAAAGGTCCGGAATAACAGTTATGGCGGCATGATGAATATTGGAACACGCCCCACGGTTGAAAATTCAAATGAGCATAGAATTGAGGTTAACCTTTTTGATTTTGACGAAATGATTTATGGACAAGAGCTTTCGGTAGCTGTATACAATCGTATAAGATCAGAGCAGAGCTTTGAATCGCTCGAGGCGTTGAAGGAACAATTAGAACATGATAAAGAAGCTTGTCACCATATTTTGTATTAGTTTATTCCAACTAATTGGTTACGCTCAAACGAATCATTTATTTGAATCGTTAGAAGATGCTTTGCTAGCTCACCCTGACTCGGTCTATCGACTTGACTTGAGTCGTGGTTCTTTAAAAGAAGTTCCGCAAGAAATCTTCAATTTTAAAAACTTACGGGAATTAGATCTTTCAAAAAACAAACTCACTGACCTCCCTGATAATTTCATTTTTGAAAACCTTGAGGTACTTCATTTAACAAAAAATAAATTTGAATTCATTCCGAAAGTTATTTGTAAAAACACGCGTTTAAAGCAGCTATTTTTAGGCAAAAACCATATCTCAGAAATTCCTGAATGTTTTGGAGATTTGACTGAACTCGTTATTTTTGACATTTGGTTCAACACGGTTTCTGTCATTCCAGAATCTATGGTGAATCTTAAAAAACTCGAATCATTTGATCTGCGCGGAATGAGTTATAGCGAAGAATTCCAAAAAGAATGGCGCGAAAAATTATCTTGGGTTGAAATTCAATTTGACGTAGGATGTGATTGCGGCATCTGATAAGGCTATATCAATGATTTCAAGTTGGAGTTCTAAGAAGATAAACCGTGTTGAATCAAAAATAAGAAACACTATCTAGCCCACTTTGACTCTGAGAATAAGTGCAATGAGATCCATTCTCCTGCTATCCGACTCTTTCAATCTCGCGCATATATCGAAAAGAAAGCGCATCCAGTATCCGTTATAAAGTCCTTAAACGTTGTAACAACTATGTAACCAGAAATTTACTAAACCCCGCTTACAATATTCAAAACAAAATCGCCTTCATCTTATAAACTTATTAACATGAAACTATCTCAATCGTTGTTCCTATTGTCTACACTTCTTTTATTCTCGGCATGTAAAAAAGAGGTAGTTGATGATTCTAATACTGACAACAATTTGATTCAGGAAACCATGGATCCCAATATGGCTAAAACTACAATCAAATTGAATACTGGCATCCAATATGTGGGTGATGTCCGCGGGGATTATTCTGGGACACTATCAAATTATTCTTGGACGTTAGATTATAGGCGAAGAGATGGATATGAAATAGACGGTTCTGTTTTTTATCCGATTGAAAAAAATGGCAGGTATCCGGAAAAGTTTTTGAGCAAGAAGAATATTCGACAACAGAGACATACGACCAATGGAGTAAGGAGATAAATTGGTCCAAGACTGGAAAGCTCTATCGTTATGATCCAAACAAAAAAAATCATTCGTTTATAATGGAAATGAGGATCCTAATCCAACTTTAATTATGAACTACAATTTGGAAGTAGGCGATTATTGGTATTTTGATCTGGAGCATGAAATTTGCCTTTTAGTAATAGCTAAACAGATGGTAGAATCGAGCGGGATCAGCTACCCGGCATTAATTGTTGAATATAAAAGTCAACACGAGACAAGTAAACACCGTGTATGGTCATATCAAGACCTAATAACCCCCCTAAATCCGAATCCACTTTTGATGGGTGAACATTTCACAAATGTCCGTTACCCAACTTGGGAAGTTTTTAAAACGGACGAAATGAACGAACAACCGACAGACCAGTGGATCCCAGATTATCATTATTCAAATGATTATCGCAGTGGGCTACACTTAGACATTACCTGGGACTCGCATAATTTTGAAGGAATATCTGAAGACTATCAATCGAAAGCAAATTATTATATCGCATATTAAATCATCCAAACTAACAAAGCATCTAATAAGCGCAATAACATGATTAGTATTTATAGCTAATCTGAACTATAGAATACACAACCAACATGTCTAACCTCATTCTATAAGTTGAGGATTGTCAGTATTCGGCGGATAAAGTGGCCTTAACTTTGACGTCTAATACAAAGTAAGATGAAAAATTTAGTGATCTTAGGTGCTGGCACAGGCGGAACAATGATGGCCAATCATATGATCAAAAAACTTCCGAAAGATCATTGGAAAATCACTGTTGTTGACCAATTCAGAACGCATTACTATCAGCCGGGGTTTTTATTTCTTCCGTTTGACATGCACAAGTCAAAAGATGTGAAAAAAAAGGGAGGCAAGTTTATTCCAAAAGGAGTCAATTATATCATTCAAAAAATTGAGAAGGTGATTCCCGAGAAGAATACCGTCGTTTTAGAGAATGAAACCTTGAATTCCGATATATTAATTATTGCGACAGGAACCAAAATTGCCCCAGAAGAAACAGAAGGCATGCAAGGACCGGAATGGCATAAAAGCATTTTGATTTTTATACGTTTGAAGGTGCCAAAGCCTTGCGAAACAAGTTGCGTGAGTGGCAAGGAGGAAAACTGGTTGTCCATATTACTGAAATGCCTATAAAACGCCCTGTTGCACCACTTGAATTTGCCTTTTTAGCCGATTCTTTTTTCAAAAACAAAGACATGCGAGACAAGGTGGATATCACCTATGTAACTCCGTTGGATGGCGCCTTTACAAAACCAAAAGCAACCGAGCTTTTAGATTATTTACTGGAGGAAAAACAAATTAAGGACGTAACGTATTTCAATATTGAAAAAGTAGATCTTAAAAACAAGAAAATTATAGATTATGGAGGCCAAGAGGTAGAATATGACCTTTTTGGTTACCACACCCACAAACTTAGGAGACGAAATGATTGAAAGATCTGGTTTGGGAGATGACATGAATTTTGTTCCAACAAATAAAGGGCCTCTTCAATCCAAGGCGCATGAAAACATATTTGTGATTGGAGATGCTTCTAATATACCCGCATCAAAAGCTGGATCTGTAGCGCATTTTGAAGGTGAAATATTGGAAGAGGACATATTGCGATTTATAGCAGGCAAACCATTAAAAGAAGAATTTGATGGCCATTCGAATTGTTTTGTTGAAACTGGAAACGGGAAAGCAATTTTAATCGATTTTAATTATACCCAAGAACCAGTTGAAGGAACTTTTCCAATTCCAGGTGTCGCCCCCTTAAAGCTGCTGAAAGAAACTAGAATGAACCATATGGGAAAATTAGCTTTTAGGTGGATTTATTGGAACATGCTATTAAAAGGAACACATATCCCTTTTGTAACCACAACAATGAGTACAGAAGGAAAAATAATTGAAAAAAAAGATTAAAAAATAATGAATTATGGAAAAAGTAATCGCCAGTAAATCGATCAAAGTAAATGAAGAGGGATACCTCACTGATTTCTCACAATGGGACAAAACTATTGGTCATGAAATTGCGACAGAAAAAGGTATTGAAATGACTGACAGACATTGGGAAGTTATTGACTACCTGCAAGGTAAACACAAAAAAGAGGAAGCACTTTCAATTCGTGGAATCAAAAAAAGTGGTGTCTTTAATGTGAAAGAATTTTACGCATTATTTCCAGGTGGTCCCTTAAAAGTATCCACAATGATTGCAGGAATTCCGAAACCAAAAAGTTGTATCTAACCGTTTTAAACAAATAATTATGCCTACAGCAGCTAAAAAGATGCTTTTTATTTTATCAAAAGCAACAATTGAAAATGTATACGCCGCATTTATAATGGCCAATGGTGCCAGAATGGAAGGCATTGAATCAGAAATATTCTTTACCTTTTTTGGATTGGAAGCCATTCAGAAAAAGAAATTAGAACATTTACATGTGGCCACAGTTGGCAACCCAGCAATGCACATGCCAACATTACTAGGCGGACTTCCAGAAATGGAGGCTTTGGCTACACGAATGATGAAGAAAGAAATGGAAAAATTGGATATACCACCTGTTGGGGAATTTCTAGAAATCCTTTCAGATTCTGGCGTGAAACTTTGGGGCTGTAAATTGGCTGTGGATATGTTCCACCTAAAAAAAGAGGACCTAATTGATGATTTAGATGGTATTATTACCGTTGGCGACTTTTACGCTCGAGCTGACACGGATAATACACATATGCTATTTGTTTAGTGCGGCATTTTACTACGAACTTTTGAGCATATGTAGCCGTCTCGAAATTAATCGTTGAAGAATTGTAACTGCGGATGCTTGATGTGCTTCGCTAAATATTCTTGTTCATATTGACCTCTCGTTGGAAAAAGAAATGCCTTCTTATCCAGACCAACCATCTCCATAATTGTGGTGTAACCCGCTCTGGAGAAAACACAATTACTCTGCGCAATTAGCGTTTCCAATTCCGCCGTGGTTGGGTAGAAAAAAGAATCAAAACCATCCACATGTGCGCCAACAAAGGCCGCCGTAACTCCTAAATTCAGCATTTCTTCCTTGGCGTATTCTAAAAAATTTGTCCGCTCAGGTTCAGGACCGGTTAAAATAACTAAATAGTCGTATTTTTTTTCAGCCTTTACCTGTTTAAAGCGATTCAACACCCCAATAAAGTGGATGGGGATATTCAGTTTTTGATTGGAAAGCTCACCGGTTAATGTTCGCTGGGCGTCATCTGGAACCCAAACCGCACTGAATCGTTGGACATATTTTTTAATGAGATAATTTGCGAAAAATTTAAAGTTTGGGACTTGAAGATTCAATTGGTGTGTGATTAGAATTGAAGGGATTTCAACACTATAAAACCCATAACGATTATCAGAAATAACCACATCAACTTTATTCTCATTCAAATACCTATTCAACCATTTCGTTTCCTTTCTAATCGCTTTTTGAACTTTACTTCGTTGGCGCGCCAATTGACTGTAGGTGTTTTTATTGGAATCAAGTAATATTTTGTATCCATCCAATTTCTCTATCCTTATGCTAGGAAACTCTTTTCGAATAAATTGAATTTGATTAACATCTCCAGCAAAAATAAGTTTATTGTCTTGCCCCATTAAAACACGAATGATTGAAAAGCACCGTGTTGTGTGCCCCATACCCCAGTCTAAAGCAGCAATGAGGACCGTCTTATTGGAAATATCAATAGGCTTCTGTATCATTCATGTATTTTGAAAGGGCAATTTAGTTTTTTTAAACTAAAAATCCCCCCAGGTACATTGAGGTTCTCGAAATGCACTTGGAGGGATTATATTTTCTTTATTATTTTGCTAAGCTTCTCTAGTAATCGAGGCTTTTAAATATTCGTTATTCATTCTTGCAATGTTTTCTAAAGAAATTCCTTTAGGACATTCCACTTCGCAAGCTCCAGTGTTGGTGCAGTTACCAAAACCTTCTTTATCCATTTGCTCAACCATATTTAACACACGGTCTTTCGCTTCTACTTTTCCTTGCGGTAACAATGAGAACTGTGCCACTTTTGCAGAAACATATAGCATTGCAGATGCATTTTTACAACTTGCAACACAAGCCCCACAACCTATACAAGTTGCAGCATCAAATGCTTTATCCGCATCTGCTTTAGGAATTGGTATTGAATTCGCATCCTGGGTGTTTCCAGAAGTATTTACCGAAATAAATCCGCCTGCATGTTGAATACGATCAAATGATGTACGATCAACAATTAAATCTTTTATCACCGGAAATGCTTTTGCTCTAAACGGCTCAATAAAGATAGTATCGCCATCTTTAAACATACGCATGTGCAATTGACATGTTGTAACGCCTCTATCTGGTCCATGTGCCTCCCCATTAATATGCAATGAGCAACTTCCGCAAATTCCTTCGCGACAATCATGATCAAATGCAACAGGCTCTTGCCCCTCATTGATCAACTGTTCATTTAAAACGTCCATCATTTCCAAGAAAGACATGTGCCCAGAGATTCCAGAAATTGGATAGCTGACTATTTTTCCTTTCGATTTAGCATCTTTCTGGCGCCAAATCTTTAATGTTAAGTTCATTGTAGTTTCCGACATAACTTTATTATTTATATGAACGTGTTTTTAACTCAATATCTTTAAATTCTAATTCTTCTTTGTGCAGTTTAGCTTCACCTGGATCACCGGTCCATTCCCAAGCAGAAACGTATTTGAAATTCACATCATCACGTTTTGCTTCTCCTTCTTGCTCTCCACCAATCTCTACAGACTCTTCTCTAAAGTGTCCACCACATGATTCATTTCTCTCAAGAGCATCTTTAGCAAATAATTCACCTAATTCTAAGAAATCTGCGACACGGATAGCCTTTTCAAGTTCTGAATTTAATTCGGTTGCTTCTCCAGGAATGCGAACATCCTTCCAGAATTCTTCTCGAATTTTACGGATCTTAGCGATTGCAGCCTTTAAATCTGTTTCGTTGCGCGCCATACCAGCATTGTTCCACATAACCATACCCAATTCTTTATGGAAATGGTCCACAGATTTAGTCCCTTTGACATTCATCAAAGTATCAATGATCCCGCGAACATCTTTTTCAGCTTGATCAAATTCAGGCGAATCTGTTGGAATTGGACCCGTTCTAATTTCATCTGCTAAATAATCGCCCATAGTATAAGGCAACACAAAATAACCATCAGCCAAACCTTGCATCAATGCAGACGCTCCCAATCTGTTTGCACCGTGATCCGAGAAATTCGCCTCACCAGCAGCATAACAACCAGGTATAGTAGTCATTAAATTATAATCAACCCAAATCCCTCCCATTGTATAATGCACCGCAGGGTAAATCATCATTGGTGTTTTGTATGGATTTTGATCGACGATCTTCTCATACATTTGGAATAGGTTTCCGTATTTATTTTTGATGACTTCAGCACCCAATTCAATAATACGTTCTTTACTTGCATCTGGCTCGTGATTAACCGTTGCTGCTTCTTTTCCATAACGCTGAATTGCCGAAGCAAAATCTAAGAATACAGCTTCACCCGTTTGATTTACACCATAACCAGCATCACATCTTTCTTTCGCTGCTCTTGAAGCCACATCACGCGGCACTAAGTTACCAAAGGCAGGATATCTTCTTTCTAAGTAATAATCTCTTTCTTCTTCAGACAATTCGACTGGTTTTTTAGATCCATTTCGAATGGCTTCAACATCTTCTTTATTCTTTGGCACCCAAATACGTCCATCATTTCTTAATGATTCCGACATTAGGGTTAATTTCGATTGATAATCACCAGAACGTGGAATACACGTTGGGTGAATTTGTGTATAACATGGATTAGCGAAGAAAGCACCTTTTTTGTGAATTTTCCACGCCGCCGTTACATTCGATCCCATTGCATTGGTTGAGAGGAAAAATACATTTCCATATCCCCCAGAAGCAATTACTACTGCATGAGCAGAGTGACGCTCAATTGATCCCGTAATTAAATTACGCGCTATAATTCCTCTCGCCTTACCTCCAACCACTACAACGTCCAGCATTTCGTGGCGGTTGTACATTTTTATTTTTCCTTTACCAATCTGACGATTCATTGCTGAATAAGCCCCTAATAAAAGCTGTTGACCCGTTTGTCCTTTTGCGTAAAAAGTACGTGATACAAGTACACCGCCAAATGAACGGTTATCTAATAAACCACCATATTCACGAGCAAACGGAACACCCTGCGCCACACATTGATCAATAATATTAGCAGAAACTTCAGCCAAACGATAAACATTCGCCTCTCTTCCTCTATAATCTCCACCTTTTACCGTGTCATAAAACAATCGGTAAACTGAATCACCATCATTTTGATAATTTTTCGCGGCATTAATTCCTCCTTGCGCAGCAATTGAATGCGCTCTTCGCGGAGAATCTTGAAAACAGAATGCTTTTACAGCATATCCCATTTCAGCTAAAGATGCGGCAGCTGATCCACCAGCCAAGCCAGTACCCACTACAATTACATCAATTAGTCTTTTATTTGCAGGATTAACAACATTGATGTTGTTCTTATGATTAGTCCATTTTTCTTTAATTGGTCCTTCCGGTATTTTTGCATCTAAAACTGACATCTTTTCTAAATATTAATGAGGGGGATTAAGGTAATGGTAAACTGCAATAAATATGAATCCTAATGGAACTAAAACAGCATATAAATTACCTAATTTTTTAATAATTGGTGTGTATCTATTGTGATTGAATCCAACAGATTGGAAAGCCGATTGAAATCCATGTAAAAGGTGAAGAGATAAGAAGATAAAGGAAACACAATATAAAGCCACCCGAATTGGATCTTGAAACTTCAATTGCAATTCATGAAAATAGCGTAAAGTCTCACCATCTGCCATTAAACCAGTCATGTCACCAACAATGAATTTTGTTTTGATTTCAGGAATCCAAAAATCATAAAAATGCAGTCCTAAAAACAACATAACCATTAGACCCGTATAAATCATGTTACGCGACATCCAACTAGAATTTGCACCAGGCTTGTTCATAGCATATTTAACACTTCGCGCTTTATTATTCTGTAATTCCAGATATATCCCCATTGCTAAATGAAAAATAACACCGAAAATTAAGACGGGTTGCAGGCCAAATTGAATAATTGAATTTGTTCCCATAAAATGAGAAGCGCTATTAAATCCATCACCGTCACCAAATACTGAAGAAAAATTAATAACGAAGTGCTGTAGTAAAAAGAAAAGAAGAAAAAATCCGGACAGTGCCATCAGTACTTTTCTTGCGATTGATGTTTTCATGTTTCTAATTTATTTTATGATAACCGTAATGATTTATAGCAAACATCTTTAAAAACAATTAAATAAGAGTTTAGTTCTCTGTTCGCTTTCACGTTATCAAATCTTATAGTAAATTACAAAATTAATGCTGTTTTTAATTAATGACAAATTATTCAATTTTATCTGATTTGACCTCAACTGTTTAGAATCATTCTAAATAAAAAATAAGCGTAAAACTCAGTATTATCAATATCTACAGCGATTTTCGTAAAAGACCAATCCATTTATTAGCTGTTTTTTTTGTTGCGATACCATAAAAAGGGTATTTTTGCACAAATATTTATCTTTATTTGCACAATGAGGCACAATAAATTTGAATAAATCGAAACAAAAGCGATATGATAACAGTTACTGATTTAGCGAAAGATACCGCACTGAGAATGATGAGTGAGGAAAACAACGAGGGACATTTCATTCGTGTTGGAGTTGAAGGTGGTGGATGCTCAGGTTTGATGTATCAATTAGAATTTGACAATAGCATAGAGGAAGACGATAAAGAGTTTGAAGATAACGGAATAAAAGTGGTCATGAATAAGAAGAGTGTGCTGTATTTGGCTGGCACAATACTTGACTACAGCGGAGGGTTAAACGGTAAAGGTTTTGTATTTACCAACCCTAATGCATCACGCACCTGTGGATGCGGAGAAAGTTTTTCACTTTAATCACAGAAACAATTACTTCAAACGCAAAACAAAATTCTGCAGCAACGAGATACTAAATGGCAAGTTATACAGAAGAAGAATTAGCAGCGGATTTAAAAAACCAGGAGTATAAGTTCGGTTTTACAACTGATATAGAATCAGAGAAATTCCCTGTAGGGTTAAACGAGGACGTTATTCGTTTGATATCTGCGAAGAAGGATGAGCCTGAATGGCTATTGGAATATCGCTTAAATGCATTTAAAATTTGGCAGGAAATGAAAGAGCCTGAATGGGCGCATGTTCATTATACAAAACCAGAATTTCAAGAAATTTCATATTTCGCTGCACCTAAAAAGCAGTATGAAAGTTGGGATGATGTTGATCCAGAAATGAAAGCCACAATGGACAAGTTGGGAATTTCAATGGATGAGCAGAAAAAACTAACGGGCGTTGCAGTCGATTTTGTAATGGACTCCGTTTCAGTTGCCACTTCTTTTAAAGAGAAATTAGGTGAATTAGGAATCATCTTTTCATCTTTCAGTGAAGCCGTTCAAAATCATCCCGATTTAGTAAGAAAGCATCTTGGAACAGTTGTGCCAACGACGGATAATTTTTACGCCGCACTAAATTCAGCCGTTTTTTCTGATGGATCGTTTTGTTATATTCCAAAAGGGGTGCGGTGCCCAATGGAGTTATCAACCTACTTTAGAATTAACGAATCTGGAACGGGACAATTTGAGCGCACATTGGTTGTTGCAGATGAAGGTAGTTATGTTTCATACTTAGAAGGATGCACGGCACCTCAACGAGACGAAAATCAGTTACACGCGGCAGTTGTTGAATTAATAGCGTTGGATGATGCCGAAATAAAATACTCAACCGTGCAAAACTGGTTCCCTGGCGACAAGGATGGCGTTGGTGGAATATTCAATTTTGTAACGAAACGTGGTATTTGCCATACAAATTCAAAAATTTCTTGGACCCAGGTTGAAACTGGTTCGGCCGTAACTTGGAAATACCCCTCTTGCATCCTGAAAGGAGATAATTCAATTGGAGAATTTTATTCCGTTGCTGTGACAAACAATTACCAACAAGCAGATACTGGTACTAAGATGATCCATCTGGGTAAAAACACGAAAAGTACCGTAATCTCAAAAGGGATTTCAGCCGGTCAATCTCAAAATTCATACAGAGGATTGATTCAAATAAACAAAAACGCACATAACGCAAGAAACTTTACACAATGTGATAGTTTATTGATGTCAGATAGATGCGGAGCACATACCTTCCCTTATATTGAATGTTTAAATAATTCAGCCAAGTTAGAGCACGAAGCTACCACATCAAAAATTGGTGAAGATCAAATTTTTTACTGTCAGCAACGTGGACTTTCTGAAGAAAGTGCAATTGGTCTGATTGTAAATGGATATGTAAAAGAAGTATTAAATAAACTACCAATGGAATTTGCCGTTGAAGCACAAAAACTTTTAGCAATTTCATTGGAGAACAGTGTTGGGTAAAAAGGTTTGAGTATTGAGTGCGA
The DNA here is from genome assembly GCA_905478225.1 of uncultured Crocinitomix sp. Lineage (GTDB taxonomy): Bacteria > Bacteroidota > Bacteroidia > Flavobacteriales_D > Crocinitomicaceae > Crocinitomix. Next base: position 42,837 of record CAJQHR010000018.1, on the reverse strand, counting down.
GTTTCGAGGAGCTCATTACACCTTAAGCACCAAGCGCTATTTAACGAAAAGAGAAACGATAATTAAAACAGATTTAGAAAAAGAACCAAGACCAAAAGTCTAACATCTACAATCTAACATCAAGAAAAAAATGAGTAAAGTATTATTAGATATCAAAAACCTTCATGCCGAGATTGAGGATGAAGGAAAAGCAATTTTAAAAGGCTTAAACTTGACCGTAAAAGCGGGTGAAATTCACGCGGTTATGGGGCCAAATGGCGCTGGAAAATCGACTTTAGCATCTGTTGTGGCAGGGAAAGATGGTTACGAAGTGACCGACGGCTCTGTTAATATGGACGGCATTGATCTTTTAGATTTAGATCCAGATGAGCGCGCAAAAGAAGGTTTATTTTTAGCTTTTCAGTATCCAATTGAAATTCCGGGAGTGTCCAATATTAACTTTTTAAGAACGGCCATAAACGAGATTAGAGATTATCGCAAGGATGAGCCAATGTCAGCGAAAGAATTCATGGCTTTAGTGCGTGAAAAATCGAAACTGGTAGAATTAGACTCAAAGTTAGCATCACGATCTGTGAACGAAGGTTTTTCTGGTGGAGAGAAAAAAAGAAATGAGATTTTTCAAATGGCTATGCTTGACCCGAAAGTGGCTTTTTTGGATGAAACTGATTCCGGATTAGACATTGACGCTTTACGTGTTGTGGCAGCAGGCGTAAATAAACTGAAAAGCGAAAACAATGCAGTCATCATCATTACGCATTATCAGCGTTTGTTAGATTATATCATTCCAGATTTTGTGCATGTTCTTGCAGATGGAAAAATTGTGAAAACGGGAGACAAATCCTTGGCTTTAGAATTAGAGGAAAAAGGATACGATTGGTTGACAGAAGAAAAAACGGTTTAAGAAATGACTTTAGTTTTATCAGAAAAAATGGATGCCTTTTTAAGTGAACTTGATGTTCCTTCAAATGATATTCAATCTAATGTAATTGAACGCGTTAAGGGAATGGATTTTCCAACGACTCGGGATGAATACTGGAAATATACACGGGTTGGGAAAATTTCAAATACGAAGTTTACAAATACGTCTACAACTTCAGCAGATATTGATGTTCAATCCCATTTGATTTCAGACAATTATATTATCATTGAAAATGGTAAAATTCGGTCAGACATCAGCCAAATTAATAATGACTTTGAAGTTAATTATACAAGTGCTACGGCAGTAAACCACCTCGTTAACTTAAATGATAACGACGTCTTTACAGCACTTAACGCAGGACTTTTCGACCAAGCAATTACAATTAAAATTGCCGCAAATCAAACTATTGAGAAACCACTACAGTTGGTTTTTCTAAGCACGGGTGAGCGCGTTATGGCGAATAATCGAATTCTAATTGATTCGGGAAAATCTTCAGCAGCGGCTCTTGTTGTTTCAACTATTAGTCAGGGTGCAAACAGTTGTTTTAACAACACAATTACTGAGGTGAATGTGGCAGAAAACGCACATTTAACAATTCACAAAATTCAAAACGAAAGCGCGTCAAATTTGAGCATTTCTACCGAACAAGTGAAACAAGCCAAAAATTCAACCTTCAAAATCAATACCTTCACCCTTACAGGACTTTTAATACGCAACAACATAAACATTGCAGTTGCTGGTGAAAATTGCGAAACATATATGAACGGCGCAATTGTTTCTTCAGGGAAACAACATGTCGACAATCATACCTATGTAGATCATCAGGTTCCAAATTGTTATAGTAACGAGAACTATAAATATGTTATGGACGATCATTCGAACGGTGTATTTAATGGCCGTGTAATTGTTCAAAAGGATGCACAGGTAATTAATGCCTATCAGAATAACGGCAATATTTTATTGTCAGATAATGCCTCGATTAATTCAAAGCCGGAACTTGAAATTTATGCGGACGACGTTAAATGCTCGCATGGTTCAACAACGGGACAATTAGATGAGTCTGCATTATTCTATTTACAAACTCGCGGAATTTCTCTTGCAAACGCTAAAAAACTACTTGTTTCTGCTTTTATTGGAGAAGTTATCAGGTCCACTGAAAACGAGGCGGTTACTCAATTAATAGAGCGGCTACTTCAAACAGAATACGGCTGGGATTTTTCATAGAGAACACGACAATTAGTCCTCCTTTCTCGTCATTTTTTTGAATCATAATGATATACGGTTCTTTATCAGTTCTGTCGATTCCAAAAATTGCCATTACTCATTTAAAACTAATACATTAGCTATAATTTCTGTAATTAAAAAAAACGTTATTTTAGAAGTTACACTGATGAAAAGTAACGCATTAACTCTGAAATCCATTCTCTTAGCAACTATCGTATTGTTAAGCATGTCTTCATATGGCAATGTAAATGCTTTTTTTGTTTCGCCTGAATTACCAGCTCTACCTCAAGTCAGCGCAGAAGATGATGATGACGACGATAATACACCTGGCATTGATAATGCGGATACAATTTCAGAAACCGAAATTCTTTGCGGGCCAAGTATTCCAGACATTATTAAAAATGTGACGGAACCTTCAGGTGAAATTGAAGGATTTTTAGTGTTTCAATGGGGGCGTAAAATCTACGGAGAAGTATGGGTTGTAATTCCAGGAGCAAATGGACTTGATTATGAACCAGGTCTTCTTAGTGAAACAACTATCTACAGACGAGGGTGTCGTGAATCGAGCTCTCAACCATGGATATACTCAAATCCAGTTACAAAAAAAATAGTATCAAAAATAGAAGGTGTTCAACTATCAGCTACAGCAGTAACGTGCAAAGATGGTAATGACGGAACTGTTCAAGTGATGGTTAGTGGTGGAACTCCAGATTTCACTTATGATTGGATTGTTTCAGACGAAACAGGGTGTGAATTAACTGATATTCCTGCTGGCTTTTATAATGTTGAAGTTACTGACCAAAATGGTTGCACCCATACGAGTGAATACATTGAAGTAGAAGAGCCTGAAATTGGCATGGTAGTTAGCGAGCTTGTTTCTTACGATCCGACATGTGTCGGGTCTGCAAACGGAGCAATTTATATATTTGCTGATGATGGTATGGCGCCTTATGAGTACAACTGGTCTATAGGTGATGTTGGGCCATCAGTTATAGGAGTTCCTGCTGGATTCTATGAGGTTACTGTAACAGATGCCTTAGGTTGTGAAGTAACGAAGTCTGATTTAGTTTTAAATGAACCAGACATGATCCAATTGCTTAATCAAGCTGTTGCTGCAACTTGCTTTGATGCAGCAGATGGGTCAATCATAGTAAATGCCATTGGAGGAACCGCTCCCTATCTATACATATGGCCTGATGGCGAGTATGGCAATGTGAGAGGTGATTTGGCTGCAGGAACATATGATGTAAATATTGTAGATTATAATGGTTGTTTTCAAACACAAGAAGTTACCATCATTCAGCCAGAAGAATTAGCGCTTACTTCATTTACAGTAAACAATAAAATTTGCAAGGCTTCCATCAATGTATTGCCAACGGGCGGAACCGCACCTTATACTTACGAATGGGAAGATGGTTCAGTTGAAGGATTTAAAACGGGATTGTGTCCAGGATTATACAAGGTCAACGTAACCGAAAATCATGGATGCGCAACAACTGAGACCATGGAAATTGTTAAAGAAGTTTCTGAAGACGACATATCAATTGCAGTAATTGTAAATCCGTTCCATGAAAATGGCAACATCATTATAAAGCTTCCTTTTGATGATTATGCAGACGTTCGTATCTACAGTCCAACTGGTCAATTAGTTGAAATATTTCTGCATGAAGAAGCAGAAGTGAATCAAGAAATCAGGATTACTTTAGATATTGATAAATACAGTAATGGTGTGTATATCGTTGAAGTGTTATCCGGCGGATTGACAACTTCTGAAAAGGTGATTGTTTCTAATTAATCTTCTTTTCATATGATGCTTAGGCATCTCCTATAAAGAGAAAACAAAACTAATTTTTAAAATAGATACGATTTGTAAAAATTCGTCTATTCCCGACAAGACACTAATTAATAAATCCGAGTTAAGTCGCCGTATTCCAAAATTTTTCCAGTTGTGCTTTTTATCGCAAGGGTGGATATTTCAACTTTTTTGTTTTGAACTACTTCATGCGCAATTTCTTTTATTTTTTGCGCATTTAAACGCGGAGAATAAGTGTTGGCAATCAAAAACCCTTCGGACTCAAGCAATCCGAAAGTAACTTCTAGTAATTCATGAAATTTATTCTCGATTTTCCATCTTTCTTTCTTTGCTCCTATTCCAAAAGCTGGCGGATCCATAATTATCCCGGCGTATTTATTCCCTCTTTTTAATTCGCGCTGTGCAAACTTCAACGCATCATCATGCACCCATTTAATATCCGACAAATTTGAACTTTCCATATTCTCCTTTGCCCACGCGTTGACCTGTTTTACCGAATCACAGTGAAACACATCTGCACCTGCAGATCGGGCAGCAATTGAAGCGCCGCCGGTATAACCAAATAGGTTTAAAAATTTATCGCCCGACTTTAAATGATTTTCTATAAAATCCCAATTTGTTTTTTGTTCAGGAAAAATGCCGGTATGTTTGAATTGCGTTAGTTTTAAATTGAAAACGATAGGTTTACATTCAATACGCCAATTGGTAGGCGTATCCACTTTCAATTGCTCCCAATCCCCTTTTGTTTTAGAAGTCTCGTTAAATTGGAAGTGGGCTTTACTCAGCCACTCATTTCGATTTAAGACGGGCTTAAAGTAGGCGTTTCGCTCAGGGCGAATGGTTATTATATCCCCCCAACGCTCCAACTTTTGATTATTGCCTGCATCTATTAATTCATAATCTTTCCAATGCGCCGTGTAAACTCTTGCCATAGCGCAAAGATATTTATTTGTTTGCCTTGTCGCTTTGTTTCCAAAAAAATATTAAAAATTCATTGATCTAGAAATAGATACGATACTGTCCTATTGGCAAAAATCCTGTTTGATAGGTTGTTCTTACCACTTCTGATGCAGGGCTATATTGTGTGTAAAACACATTTCTTCGGTTTGTCACATTCTGTATATCAATGGCCCATTCTTGTGTTACTTTTTCGCCTATTGTTTTAAATGCAATTCTAAAATCTGCGCGCATGTATTTATCATATTGACTGCCATACACATTATCAAAATCTTTCACTTCTTCCCCTGCTAGAATGCTTTCGTCTAAAAGAATTGGCGTATATCTTCTGCCACCGTTCAATGTAAGGTTCAGATCAAAAGTTAACGCGGATTTACCGCCTCCAAATCTAACTTCATAGCCCACTAGACCATTTGCGGTGTAATTGCCATTGAATGCCGTATTGTATTTTTTACCATCACTTGGGGTATAGAAGGATTCATAAATTGATGTGGTGATTAAAAAGTAAAACCCTTTATCCAAAAACTTTTCAATGGTCAACTCTGCACCATAATTTTCTCCCGTCCCTGATGACTCTAGATTACTAGGAATGATGGATACGTAATCTGCCCCAAAGTTCAAAATAGAATAAGCAGAAGTTGTGTTTTGAACTGGAATATCATATAAGTATTGATAGTACGCTACGAGCTTTGTTGTTATTCCAAATGGAAATCTATGTTCATAACCCAAAACCAAATGATGGCTTTTGCTAAAATCAAGCTTTTCATTGGGCTGACTAACTATACCGTCAATTGAAGTTTGAACAAAATACAATTCTATGGGCTGCATTTGACTGTGCAAACCATATCCAAAACTCAATTTATCAGATTTTGAGAGATTCCATGATGCACCAAATCGTGGTTCAGTAGCGAAACGATTATTCAATGTTAAGCTTTGCAAATGCAGACCCGCATTTAGCGTAATATTTTCAGTTGGGCGGAATTGATATTGCGCATAAGGTTGGTATAAAAAAGTGTTTCCATTAAAGTCTCTTAAATCTCGAAACGCAGCCAAACCGCGATCATAAAGTGAATCATTCAAATTCAAAATATACAAATCAGAATGAAACCCAATTTTAATTAAATGTTTGGCGCTTAATTTTCTATTGTAGAATATATCAGTAGTTTGTTTCGAGATTGCTGAATTACTGACGTAAGTTGTGAAGGAATTATTAAATTCAAAGTCTACCGTATCATTCAAAACCCGATTTATTGCCGTTTGAAGTCCTAAAGAAATGTTGATGTACGATTTACCACCTATTCTTTGTCTGTGCGAAGCCCCAATTACACCCACATTCGATCGGAAAGATGTATTGCTATAGTCAATTGCAAAAAGGTCTGAACTATCGGCTTCTGAAGCAATGATATTTATCAAGCTTAAGCCGCCAATTCCAAATACAGTTGTCAACCCTTTTTTTGAAGGAAAGTTTAGCTTAAAACTTCCGTCTTGATAGTTTGGAACGGCCGTGGATCCAAAATTAATTCCAATTAATTTAAATAATCCCAGTGTTGAATAGCGGTAATTGAGCAAATAAGACGAACCTTTCTTTTTAGAAATAGGTCCTTCAGCCATAAGTTCAGCTCCATTAAATCCAATTTGAAACATAAAATCGTGCTTCTCATTATTTCCAGTACGCATCTTCAAATCAAACACACCAGCAATTGCATTTCCATATTCGGCAGGAAAAGCTCCTGTCAAGAAATCAGAATTGGCCATCACATTATTATTCAACATACTAATTGGACCGCCTGTTGTTCCAAAACGGGCAAAGTGATTCGGATTTGCAATATCAATTCCTTCCATCCGAAATAAAACCCCTGACGGTGAATTTCCCCTAATCACAATATCATTCCTAGAATCATCAGAACCTTGAACGCCTGCAAAATTTTGCGCCATTCGAGCTACGTCATTTTTACTCCCTGCAAACCTATTCGATTCTTCAACAGAAAATGAGCGCGCACTCACCGTTGCCATTTTATTAATGGTTTCTCCTTTTTCGGTCGCCTTCACCTCCACCTTGTCCATTACATTTACCGCCTCAACCATCCGCACCGTCAAAACAACACCTTTAGAAGTTAAGTCAATGTTTTGAAGCGTGTACTGTTCATATCCGATATACGTAATTCGAATAGATTGCCTTCCAAATGGCACGTTTTCTAATCTGAAATTACCGTCATTATCGGTGACGGCTCCAATTAATGGATCGCTATTTAATAAAATTACTTTTGCACCAATTAAAGGTTCGTAGGTTTCCTTATCTGTAACAGTGCCCCTAATTGTTTTCGTGATTTCTTGCCCGTGGGCCATAGCTGCGAAAAAAAGAAATATAAAAAGTATGCTCTTCATTCGGATCATCATTTATGACAATAAAAGTACTAGGAGATTTCCACTTTGCCTCTATTATATCACTGAAATGTTGATTTCCTAAGATGAATTGTAAAAATTCAGCTGCATTAGTTATTTAACCATTAAAACCTAAATTAGAAAAACTACTTTATCGTCTATACCCTTTCTAATAATTTCATTCACTAAGAAAGGTTGTTAAGCACTTCACAAACTTGAACAGGATTGGTATTAAACTCACCTTCTGACCACTAGATCACCTTATTTACCTATCGAATTCGCCTAATTCAAAAGTGATTATTTGCCAAACATAGATTAATGTTAAGAATCCGCCCTCTTATTCGCAGAATTTTATATTTTTGTTTAATTCGTATGGCAGTAAATTTCGGGTTTTAAAGAACTGTTTTTACAGAAGTACGTTATCTTAGAATGGTAAACGTAGAGCATAAAATAGCGGTGATTGGTGGAGGAAGTTGGGCTACAGCTTTGGTCAAAATTTTGACTAGTCAAAAACACGTGGTTAATTGGTGGATGAACAATGAGTCTTCAGCCGCCCACATAATTAAATACCGCCATAATCCAAAGTATTTACAATCAGTTGAATTTGACCTAGAGCGAATTAATGTGAGTAACGATTTGGTTGAAATTATTGAGCCTTCAAAAATCATTATTATTGCCACTCCTTCGGCATTTTTATACGGACTATTCGAAAAATTTCCGAAAGAAAAATTGAAGGATAAATTCATATTCTCAGCCGTAAAGGGAATTATTCCAGAAGTAAATGAAATTCCTGGTGAGTTTTACCACTCGTTTCTCGGGGTACCATATGATAATATTGGAATTATTTGCGGACCCTGTCATGCGGAGGAAGTTGCACTAGAGCGCCTTTCTTATTTAACCATTGCGTCGCAGGATGAGGACATGGCAGAATACATTGCAGAACGCTTACAATCGCGATATATCAAGACGACCGTATCAGATGATATCTTCGGTGCGGAATACTCGGCGGTTTTGAAGAATGTTTATGCGATTGCCAGTGGAATATGTGCGGGTCTCGGATATGGAGATAACTATCAATCGGTTTTGATATCCAATGCGATTCAAGAAATTGAGAATTTTATTGATGAAGTGCATCCAATTCACCGAGACGTAAACTCATCTGCTTATTTGGGTGATTTATTAGTTACGGCCTATTCTAAATTTTCAAGAAATAGAACTTTTGGCTATATGATTGGCAAAGGTTATTCTGTAAAGATCGCACAAATGGAAATGGATATGATCGCGGAGGGGTATTATGCCACCAAGTGTTTAGTTGAGATTAATAAGGAATACGGGGTAGAAATGCCAATTCTTGAAGCGGTAAACAACATCATTTACGAGCGAATCTCACCTGTTATTGAGATTCGAATATTAAGTGATAAACTCAGCTAAACATAAGCATCTTTTGTTCCCCTATCAAAGCAGAAAACAACAATCCTATAACACAACTGAGTTGCGTTTTTTCATTCAAAAATCGTGTTAATTGAAATTAGCGAAAGCCTATTTAGGCATTGCTGCCAATAATCTATTTGCGTCAGATAAAAATTTCACTTCTTCTTTTCCTTTTACAGCACCTGTAGGATAACCTAATTTACCGACCGGAGTCAAATTGAAACCCCCTGTATCTGTTTTTTTAGAAGTAAACAACCAAACGGTTGGGTAACCACGCACTCCAAATGCTTGTTGTAAGTTTCGGTTTTGCGTTTTTAACTCGGGTGTTTGAGGTATTCTTTTCGGAAAATCAAGTTCCAATAAGATCACTTTTTCATTCGCCCAATCAATAAACGCTTGTTTTGCAAAAACATTTCGTTCTAATTTAATACACCAACCACACCAATCACTACCGGTAAAAAATCCGAAAATTGGTTTTTTCGTTTTTTCCGCTTCGTTGTGTGCCTTTTCAAGATCGATATACCATTTTAATCCTGACTCATCGTTCGTTGTAGTTGCTTGCGCCGATCCGATAGAAACCATGAAGACAATAAAAAATATAAATTTCATATATGCTGCTTTGTTAAAGTTTTTTCAATTTCAGATGGCAAAAATCAAACCATCTTTATAAAGGAACGCAAAAAAGGGCCAAAAGAATGTTATTATTTTGTTAAAACCTTTCTGTGCTGTCAACTGGTATGCAAATAGCCTTCCAATAATCAACCGCCTATTCTATGATCGGCTGGCGCCTTTAGCCCTGCTCTAACAGCAACCGTTAGCGTGTTTTCTTTAGGGGGTATGGTACAATTATAATTGCTCGTATAGGCGCAATAAGGATTGTAAGCCAAGTTAAAATTTAACGTAATGGTATTCTCACTTGGTATTTCAAAATCTAAATAACGACCACCTCCATACGAGCTTTTTCCGCTTGTAGCATCTCTAAATGGTAAAAATAAATAATTTTTGTACTCATCAATTTCGCGCAATTTAATACTCTGCAAAGCTGTTAATTCACACGCAACGCCATTAATGGTAAAGTTTAGCGTAGCATAAGGTCGATAAAGCTTAGTGCTACCTGAAGAACTCAACAACTCCAATGTGTCGTCTTCCTCTATTCGATTGAATTGTGCTTCAACAATATAACTTAAGTCTATCGGGTAGAATTGATGCCCGTGGAAGTTTCGCCTTTCCTTTCGCGGCAGTGGAGATGTTTTCCTGTTCGTGTAATGTACGTCCTGATCAATTTGAAAATACTTTATTTCTTGTGTTAATTCAGCGTCTGACTTTTGCGAAAGCCCATTTATTGAAACTAAAATAAGTGCTATTAATCCAATAAAACTTGGTAGTTTATTTCTTGAGAAACCGTTCATAGCAAACTATTTAAGCACAAAACTATCCGATCCGATTTTAACACCTTCACAGTAGATTTCAGCAATATAGTCCCCTTCATCAAGCTCAGTCGCCAACTCGTGGAAAATACATAAATCGACCGCTTTGTTTTGGTAGTTCACCGTTTTTTTATCAGAATAGAGTAAGGATTGGCCACCCTCTGTTGTTAAGGCGTTTGCATTACTCGAATTCAGTACTGAACCACCTGGCGTAATGACCCGCATATAAACCGTTTTATTTCCTGATGAGGCTATTGAGTTTTCACCAAGCGAAAAGCATGACCTTACATGTGTGCATCTTGAAGCACGCTCTGTTTCTTTATATGAACCTGAACCTTTTTCTTTAATTCCTTCGCTTGTAAATCCAAACGCGGTTAATTTCGATCCTTTATTTACCTTATCTGATAACTCTTCCGTTTGGTTTTGAAAATCATTTCGCGATTCGGTCATATTATCCAAATCCTGCATAGTGGCACTTAAATTCTCCGTTAATACCCCGTTAATTGTATTCAACGAATCAATTGTTCGAATATAATCTTTCATTATTGAACGTAATGTTTCGGTTTCTTTTTCAAGTTTATACACCTTACTCATATAATGTTGCTTATCGCCTTTAGCATCATCCAATTCTAAAATCAAATTTTGGATTTTTTCTTTTTGTGCCGCAATACTATCGTTCATTTGATTATTGTCTGACCCCATTTTGTCATACATAGTTAACATATTTTGCAAATTTTGCTTAACATCATTCCCCATGTCTAATCCCTGGTCATACATCATTTCATTCAATGAAACCATTTCGTTTTCTAGTTCAATTTTTTCGTTTGAACATTCGTTAATTTGTTTATTATTTTCAGAGAGCATGTAACCCATATACCCTGCTCCTAATAGCAAAAGAAGAATAATAATGATATAAATTCCATCTCGTTTTTTACCACTCCCGTCATTCGCAGGTTTTATAGGTTTTCTATCCTTTGCAGATGTGTCGATAAATGTTTTTCCTTCTTCTTCGCTCATAATATTCAGTTTTTAACCGTTAATTAATTTCTCTCTTAAATTCTTCATGAATGATGATGCGTAAACAAATTCCACCACTTGTTTATTGTCTGTTCTAATGATCTCCTCATTATTTCCTTGCCACCATTTTCTACCTTCATTTATAAAAATAACATGGTCGCCAATCTCCATTACAGAATTCATATCATGCGTAATGACCACCGTTGTTATATTATACTCATACGTGATTTCTTTGATCAAGTTATCAATTAATATCGACGTTTTGGGATCTAGCCCTGAATTTGGCTCATCACAAAACAAATATTTTGGATTCATTGCGATAGCTCTTGCAATTGCGATTCGTTTTTGCATTCCTCCGCTGCATTCAGCCGGCAATAAACTATTTTTATCAATAATGTCAACCCGATTCAAACAAAAATTTGCTCTTTCACGCATTTCTGCATCAGACATATCGGTAAACATCTTTAACGGAAAAGCCACGTTCTCCTCAACGGTCAACGAATCAAACAAGGCACTTCCTTGAAAAAGCATTCCAATTTCCTTTCTAATCTCAATGCGTTCGCTACGATTCATGGCCGAAAAATCTCTACCATCATACAAAACAGCTCCTCCTTCATCTACCTCATGCAGTCCAACAATACATTTTGTTAACACTGATTTTCCTTGACCAGAAGCACCAATAATTAGGTTTACCTGCCCTTCCGTAAATTTCGCATCAATATCGAATAAGATTTGCGTTTCACCGAATGATTTTGATATGTCCGTTACCTCAATCACTAAACAAGAATTAATTGTGTTAAAATGTAGTTAGCTACCAAAATCGCGACAGAAGATGCAACAACAGCAGATGTACTTGAGCGCCCTACTTCTAGCGACCCCCCTTTTGTATAATAACCAAAATAACCAGGGATTGATGTAATTAAGAACCCAAATATCATGGTTTTACACAAGGCATAGTATAAGTAAAATTGATCCTCATACCAAAATGCTTTTATCCCAATAAGGTACGTTTCAGTCGAATACAAGCCAGACTGAACTCCGGCTATCCACCCTCCTACTAAACAAAGCGTCATTGAAATAATGACAACGAATGGTAAGAATAATGTCGTTGCCAAAATCTTTGGAAACATGAGATAACCAATTGAATTTACTCCCATAATTTCAAGGGCATCAATTTGCTCAGTCACGCGCATTGTCCCTACTTCTGACGCAATATTTGATCCGATTTTACCGGCCAATATCAATGAAATAATTGTGGGAGAAAATTCTAGTATTGTGGATGACCGTGTAATGTAACCGATTGTATATTCAGGTAATAAAGGTGACCCCATATTTGCGGCAGTCTGCAAAGATATTACTCCTCCCATAAAAACCGACAAGAATGCAACTAATGGAATTGAATTAATTACAATGGAATCTACTTCTGAAAAAAACATCTTTCGAAACACTTTTCCCTTTTCAGGTCGAGAAAAAACGGATTTTAGCATTCCAAAATAACGCCCGATATGTTCGAATAGATTCATTAAGCTGCTAAAATAATTATTATTTTGCTCTTATCCTTGCATCTATCGCAACGATTCTGATGTTAAAAAAATGAAGGCCTAAAAACCCATAATTTTCCTAACTTTGTATCTGTTTTTAACGCTCACAAAATAATCAAAAATCCGCTATAAAAAACACATATGTTTTTAAACAAAATGAAGGTAGAATTGGGAAACACGGTGCAATACACACTTGTTTCAGAATCGGAACAAATCAAAATGAACGACCGAATTGGGAAATCGATTAAATTAACCTTTGATGGGGTCACAAAATGTTCTTCTTGTCAGAAACTGAAAAAACTATTTGCACAAGGGTTTTGTTATGATTGCTTTATGAATGCTCCAGCTTCTAGCCCATGTATAATTAACCCCGAACTTTGCGAAGGGCACTTGGGCAAAGGAAGAGACATTAAATGGGAAGAAGATCATCATGTTCAGCCCCATTTCGTTTATTTGGCTGTTGCTTCTGGAATAAAAGTTGGCGTAACAAGAAGCACACAAATTCCAACTCGTTGGATTGACCAAGGGGCGACATTTGCGATTCGAGTAGCAGAAACCCCTTACCGAAAATTGGCAGGAGATATTGAAGTTGCGCTTAAAAGTTATTTCTCAGATAAAACGAATTGGCGCAGAATGCTCAAAAATGAGATTGGAGATTTTGATTTGGAAGAGGAAAAATGGCAAATTGAAGAATTGCTGCCAGCAGATTTGGCGAAGTATATGACAGAGGATGATGAAATCATTGAAATCAACTATCCAGTTAACCAATTTCCAGAAAAAGTAAAAAGCGTTGGGTTTGATAAGCTACCTGAAATTGAAGGCGTACTCAAAGGAATTAAAGGACAATACCTATTGCTTGACAACGATCGTGTTTTAAATATTAGAAAACACACGGGTTATAATGTAACAATTGAATATTAAATCGACAAACGTCTCTATAATTGCTTAATTTACATATCTTTACGTAGCTATAAAAATTAAAATCCCATTGATTATAGCAGCCGCACTCCTAATTTTAGTTGGTTGAAACCCTTACAAAAGAATTTCGCTCACGGGTGGTGAATTTTCCGGAAGAAATAAAGTATTTAAGAACCTTGAAGATTATGACGTTTACGTTCATGACGGAAATTCTGTTTACCAAATTGCCGATCCAGTTGTAAATGAAAACAAAGAAATAAGTCCGAAAATCCTACAGAAATTGAGTGGACGCTTTTAGAAGATGGCCCAACGACCTTGTATCGCGCAGCGGCTTTAACTTATGGAGATTACGTTTTTTGGGCGGGTGGATCTGCCATTTCATACAACTATAATGGGGTCGCCTATAATGGCAGCGGTGGTGTTCCGCCATTAAATCAAATTATGCGGTATGATCGAACGGGAATTGGAACCAAGGTGAAGGCGCTCCATACGGCGTTATGGATTTGCGTGGCATTGCTCAAATTAGTTCAAACGAATGGGTGATTTGCCGCGGAATGGAAGCCGATCAATATGTTTCGAACAAAACTTATTTACTCACTTATGATCCTTTGGTAGGCGGATCAAACTCCAGCGATTCTGAGATTCGAATTGTTGATTTCACCTTTCAAAACACTTCAATTTTTGATTATTTAGTCATTTATGATTTGTAAGGAAAGATCGTGAATCACATAGATATAGAAACCGGTATGATTGAAGTTGAAAATACGGGGATTATATAATACAATGAATTGCAAATGGAAAAAAATCAGTGCTTAAAATCAGCATGCCTTAATCTCCCTTGTCGCTACTTTTTGAATACTTTTTGATGAAATTGCCAATAATCAATATAATAAAGCACTTTCAGTGAAAGGCTGTTTGTTGCAGAATCGTTGAGCACGTTCCCTACATTTTCAATATAATTTAATTCGACTTGATCATTAAAAGAAAAAATTGAATTTTTCCAAACAAGACTAATTTCCGAACCTGGAGCGAATACCCAACGATAGGCCATATCAATTGTAAATGAATTAAAACTATTGTTGTGAATTGATTCATTATCAAGACCAAGACCAGTGTAGTCGGTCTTTGTCATTACGCCATCATCATTTAAGATGAAAAATTCATTATAATCCAATTTTGACCAATAATGTCTTAATCTAAAGGTCACTCCCATTTTGTTATTGAAGATGTAGGATAAATCAACCGTGTTTGTGATAGTGGTTCGGTCTCTTTTCGCAAAAATAGGATCATCCCCGATTAAAGGTACTTCAAAATCATTAGTTAATGCCACACCCTCTTCGTTAAACGCATTATTTTGCTCATAACGATAGACCAAGAAAATTTTATCGTTAAATCTAATTCTTGGACTCACCTTTAAATCAAACCCTACTCGATTGACCTCAAAATACTGATACCATCCTGCGTTAACATCCAAAGCGAAAGGTTTACTATAATCTGAAGATATAAAACCACCCAAAAATGCCATGGCATCATCCTGATAAAATCGACCTTCAATTCTTGGTTCAAAATAATCATGATTTCTAAATGGTTGTACATACATGTCAAAACCTGCTGCCAAGAAATTTCTAAAACTTCCACCCACATTTGCATCAATGCCTACAAATGAAAACACGTTTGGTCTTACTAGACTTGAACGTTGAACAGATGCGGAAGACCAAAATCTATAAAGTCGCCAAAATGGTTTGTAAATGTTATAGTTTGCGAACGCCTTTATTGTTCTGATATTGGTTATGGTATTAAATCCTAAATCATTAGGATTATAGGATTTACCAATTTCCGTATAGGTCAATCCACCGGTAAAATTTCCTACTGATTTTTCAATTCCGGCAAGTACGTTATGGCCAAAATCTGTGCTATCTTTATTGATAATTTGAGAAACATTTCCAATTGCCCAAAAATTATATTTCTGTCCCTTCGTATAAATATCAACCACCCCCGAAGTGACATTTGCATCATAAGCATCTCCTTCTCTCCATACATTTGTATTGGTTAGCGCAACAGATGAGTTGTTTTTTAAGTTTTGATCGACTACTAAAACATTATAGTTGGTCATTGGTCCAGTTCGATATGCGCGCTCTAAACCTGTTAACGTATCTTCAATCACTGCATCTATTCGTGCTGTTACAGCATTAAAAATTCCAATTCCGGTCCCTTTTTTAGTTCTTCCAGAAACTTTAGTTGCATTCACCAATTGCGAAGCACTCGGGTCTTGTCTAACAATTTCGTTTGTATTCAAATCTTCATCAATAGCTGCAGAATTTATTGGTCTTCCTCCAATTCTTCTGGAATAAAAAATTCCGCCAGGTTTATTAAACAGCTCAGTTCCCTCCGTAAAAAACTGCCTTCTTTCATTGAATCTCACTTCGAATGGAGAGGTGTTCAACACTTGATTGTCAAATTGAACCTGACCAAAATCTGGAACCAACGTCATATCCAGTGTAAACGCTTCATTAATTCCCCACTTTACGTCCATCCCTCCATTTCCCGTATAAGAAGTATTGCCTTCAAACTTTTCTACATATCCAGATAAGTAGGGTGAAAATGCCAAACGCAATGGTGAGTCAATATTTTTAATATTCTTTAATTTACCCAATTGAGAGATTAAATTTCTTCTTCGGGGATCATTCGGGTTCCAATAAGACTCTTCCCGGTTTCTTCTAATATTTCTCGCAAAATTTACACCCCAATCGTTTTGATTATCCTTAGAAAATCGAAGTGCAGAAAAAGGAATTTTCATTTCCAATATCCATTTATCTTCATAGACTGTTACGGCACTTTTCCATACGGCATTCCAATTCGCATCTACATTTTCAACATTGTGTAATTCATCAATCTGAACTCCGGCAGAGGTCACTATAAAAGCAAATCCAATTGTTCCCGCGTCATAGGGGTCAAAAATTACTCCGAACCAATCTGCATTTCCCAAATCATCTCTTTGTGAAAGGGTCATAGTCATAGAATCACGATCATCATACATGGTAGCTCCGACATAGATGGCGTTATCGTCGTAGACAATCTTAATTTCCGTATTTTCAATGGAGGGTGCTCCTGCAACGGGCGAGTTTTGGATAAAATCAGTCGCTATTTCTGAAGACGCCCAGAAGCTCTCATCAAGTACCCCGTCAATATTTGATTCCGCATTTATTTTAAATGCAGCAATTGACTTTATCTCTTGAGAAAAAGTGACCCCGGCAATTAAAAATGATATGAATAAAACTAGATGTTTCACCATACAAAGTTTACGAATGTAGAAATGAAATTCAAGCAAGAATTGGTTAAAAGGTAAATTTAAGGGATGAAAAAACAGAAAAACGCCTCATCCAGCAAAGGCGGATAGGCGTTTTTTTATAAAAAAATTATTCTTACATTTTACTCAAATCTGGCATATCACGGGCGAAAGCAGGAATCCCTGTCACATCCATACCGGTAATTAATAGGTGGACATCATGTGTTCCTTCATAGGTCACAACAGATTCCAGATTTGCCATATGGCGCATTACCGAAAACTCATTTGTGATTCCCATTGCGCCTAAAATTTGGCGAGCTTCTCTTGCAACGGTCAATGCCATATCGACATTATTCCGTTTGGCCATTGAAATTTGAGCAGAAGTAGCTTTACCTTCGTTTCTTAGTTGACCTAGGCGGAAGGTTAATAACTGGGCTTTTGTGATTTCAGTGACCATTTCAGCCAATTTCTTTTGTGTTAATTGGAAAGCGCCAATTGGAACACCAAATTGCGTTCGTTCTTTTGAATATCTCAAAGCTTGATCATAACAATCCATTGCAGATCCTAATGCACCCCATGCAATTCCAAATCTTGCAGAATCTAAACATCCAAGAGGTGCTCCTAAACCACTTTTATTTGGCAATAGGTTTGCTTTAGGAACTTTCACATTGTCAAAAATAAGTTCACCCGTAATAGATGCGCGCAAAGAATGCTTGCCGTGCATTTCTGGTGCAGAAAATCCTTCCATACCTTTTTCAAGAATAAGACCATGAATCCTTCCTTCTTCATTTTTCGCCCAAACTACAGCTACATCAGCTAGTGGGGCATTTGAGATCCACATTTTTGCTCCGTTCAGCAAATAATGGTCTCCCATATCCTTAAAATTCGAAATCATTCCACCAGGGTTTGATCCATGATCAGGTTCTGTTAAACCGAAACATCCTAAAAATTCACCTGTAGCTAATTTTTGAAGATATTTTTGTTTTTGTTCTTCATTTCCATATTTCCATATTGGATACATGACCAATGAACTTTGAACTGATGAAGTTGAACGTAAACCAGAATCGCAACGTTCCAATTCTTGCATAATCAGTCCATATGAGATTTGATCTAATCCAGGACCTCCATATTCTGCAGGTATGTATGGACCCAAAGCCCCTATCTCACCTAATTGCTTCACTAAATGCGCTGGAAATGCAGCTCTCTCATAATAATCTTCAATTATTGGAGATACATTTTGCTTTACCCAAGCACGTGTTGCTTCACGAATTAACTTGTGCTCTTCCGTTAGCAAATCATCCATATTAAAATAATCTGGATGTGTGTATAAATCTGTCGCCATTTATCTAATTTTTGTCAGTGAATACAAAAGTAAATAATTTAACAGGAAATAGAATGATATGTTATATTATTCTGCCCTTAAATTTAAAACAAACTGAAATCGATTATTTTTGCAGTGTGGAACCGCAAGAATTTTTAAACGAAATAAGCACTATTGGAGATCCAATTCCTGTCACAGATAATTTTAATTTAATTTTTTGGGCATTAATTGCATTCAACTTAATTGCTATTGCTTTGGTGCGAACACTTAGTCCTGGTTACCTCAAAATGCTTTTTAAAACGGCTTTCAGTAATCGCCAATTGGTAAATAGTATTAGCGACGACCTGAATTTAAACACATTAACGTCCATTTTATTGAACATGACCTACTTCACTTCAGTAGGAATAATAGTGTGGAAAGCATTGAATGCCAATGTAAATAGTTTGATCCTAATTTTAGTTGGAGCCTTATTCGTTGGCGCTCTTCTAAAGTTAATTGTAATTCAATTATTGATCTTTTTTACAAGTACAAAAATCGGATTACAGGATCACCACATCAATCACCTTTTATTTTTTCAAATTGGTGGTGTCATATTAACCCCTATTTTAATTTTTACACAATATCTACCCGCTGGCTATCACGAATATACATTGATTGCCATATTAATTCTAGTCGGATTAATTGTAATCATCAGGGAATTTCAAAGTTTAACCAGAGCAATAAAATATAAAATTTCCTTTTTCTATATTATTTTGTACCTTTGCACGCTCGAATTGCTTCCGTTAGCCGTTGGAATTCGATTATTTATCCTAAATAATGGGGTATTGAATTAAAAAAGAGGTAGGATTTATGAGTGTTAAAACAATATTAGTTTCTCAGCCAAAACCGGAGACCGAAAAGTCCCCATATTTTGATTTGGCCGATAAGTACAAATTAAAGATTGATTTTAGACCTTTTATAAATGTAGAAGGCCTTACAACACGTGAATTTAGAGAACAAAAAGTTGAACTTTCAAAAGTAACAGCAGTTATTTTGACAAGTAAAACTGCAGTTGACCATTTTTTTAGAATCTCCGAAGAGACTAGATTTAAGGTGCCTGATGCTATGAAATACTTCTGTATGTCAGAGGCTGTTGCTTATTATCTTCAGAAATACGTTGTTTACAGAAAAAGAAAAATCTTTTACGGGAGAACTAACATTAATGATTTGATGGAAGTGTTGAAAAAGCATAAGGGTGAAAAATTCTTATTGCCATGTTCAGACATTTTGAGAGCAACTATTCCAAATACGCTAGAAGAAAACAACATTAATTTCTCAAAATTGATTTTGTATAGAACAGTTGCTTCTGACCTTTCAGATCTAGAAGACGTGAAGTATGATGTTTTGGTTTTCTTTAGTCCTTCTGGAATTGAATCACTTTTAAAGAATTTCCCAGGATTCAAACAAAACAAAACTATGATTGCTGCCTTTGGACCAACAACGGCCAATGCGGTTAAACAAAACAACCTTCGTTTAGATATTCATGCTCCAATGCCACAAGCACCAAGTATGACAATGGCGATTGAGCAATTCATAAAAGGAAAGAAAAAATAAAATTGCGGGATACTCATCCTATGACAACATAATTAAAAACGCCTTTCCACCTTTGGTGGATTAGGCGTTTTTTTTTGTGGGGTAATCTTAAAGGTTTGCACTTTTTTTATGGAAAAATCAATGATCGCGCATCCATACTTTAGTGCAATAATTATTGTAATCAAACATGCTGAAGCATTTCAAACTCCAGTTGTACTGAATTGAAATACGAAATTCGACAAAATGAAAAAAATAACGCTGTTTTTAACTGCAAGTCTTTTTATGACAATTGGATTTGCTCAAAACGAATTTACATTTGATTTTTTTAGTGAACTTGAAGAGCAAGACAACGTCTTATTCTCCCCAACAAGCATTAAAACTGCATTTGCTATGGCCTATGAAGGGGCGGCAGGTAACACGCAAGCAGAATTTGAAAAGGTCTTTAATTTTAGTGAAGACAATGCGGTTTTCTTAAAGGAGATTGAACAACTAAAAGAGGTTGCAGAAATCAGTAATTCCGTATGGCTACAAGATAAATTCGAGATTCTTGCCAGTTATGTAAAAAAATTGAGGCAAAATTTTGATTCAGAACCTTATCGCACCGATTTTCAAAATCAGCCTGCCAAAAGTGCAGAAAAAATCAATAAATGGATTGAGGAGAGCACCAATGGAATGATTAAGAAAATGCTGACACCTGAGGCCGTGACTGATTTTAAATTGGCGATTGTCAACGCGATTTATTTTAAGCAAAACTGGAAAAAAACATTTGAAAAAGAGCTCACTAAAAAGGATGACTTTACCAATTCAGACGAGACAATTACCGAAGTAGATATGATGCATTCATCAGATCGTTTCAAGGCGTATGAAGGCCGAAACGAAAAGGGGATTGAATTGCCTTATGATGATGACAAAACTTCAATGGTAATCATTCTTCCATACAAAATGAAGAATTATAAAATTTCGAATAATGTGTTCGGCAACCTCACTTCTAATATGGTGAACCAAAAAGTGATTCTCGCTTTGCCAAAGTTCACTTTTGAAGCCCCTACTTTTGAATTAAAGCCCTACCTGCAAAAAATGGGATTAATTGCGGCTTTCACAGATGGCGCAAATTTTTCAGACATTCGCAAAGAACGCGACCTTAAAATTGGTGCCGCCTTGCATAAAGCTAAAATAATTGTGAACGAAGCAGGAACTGAAGTTGCTACCGCAACAGTCATTGGAGTCGTTAGAACAACATCCGTTTCTACTCGCCCACAACCTATTTTGAAAATAACAGTGGACAAACCGTTTTACTACTTCATCAAAGATAATAAGACGAATGCGGTTTTATTTATGGGAAGAATGAATAAGATGGAGGTATAGAAACTGCTCACGGGATCAAGTACCTATAATTATAGCACAACGAAACGACACTAGTTTTTCTCAAAGCGGGCATACATGGCGTCAATGTCAAACTTCTGATAACCTTTATAGGTTTGTTTTTCAACCTGTGCTTCAGACCCCTTTTCTATTAATCCTAACGTTTTAACGAATTGGTAATGCACATTAGTTAAGAGCATTGTTGAACCCGCATACTCTGGTTTCTTTTGAAAAGCGGCCAAGCCTACCTCGGCGTTTTTAACGGTTATGTTTTCACCGTCAATACGAGAATCGTCTTTTGAGGCCAGACCTGTTAGCGCACCGTCGATTGAGATATTCTTTAAAAAGAGGGTAGATCGTTCCCCGGCTGAGACGCCTTTGTCGCCAGAATTATATATTTCAATATCATGAATAGTGACCACACTTCCAGAAAAATCGATACAATCATTTCCAGTATTACGGAAAGTAGAATTTGAAAATACTCCTGTACAGAAATCAGCATCAAATCCGTCACTTTTAGTGAACTCAATTAAACAATTTTGAATCTTAAAATTAGATCGAATTACGTTTAAGCCATCCTCACAATTATTTCCACTAATGGTTAAACCATCTATGTCTACTCCGGATTCATAAATGCTAAGAGCACCTTTCAACACCCAACCTTCATGGTTCAATGTATTCATGTTTTCAACAATTACATGGCGCAGGACAACTGAATCTGCTTGCAAAATTGTTATTCCCATTCCACTTGAATCTGAAGAGGTAAACCTCACAAGCCCCTCTTCACTACCCTTCATTCGAGTTGTGCCATTCAGAATCAATCCACCTTTTTCAATAAAATCAATGGTTGTTCCCGAATTGAAGTTAACACCATACCCCTTAGGAATGTACACCAATTCATTAATTTGATAATTTCCTGTCTTAAAGGTTACCAATCCATCTACCACTGAATAATAATTGGATGATTCAGAAAACGCTCTTTGTAACGTAATTCGCGGATGTTCTCCTGTTGGTTTTTTCCATTTAATGAATTTCTTTTTCTGAATTATTTCAGGAAGGTTATTGAGCTTGAAAAAGATACGTGAAGGCTTTTGACCCAACTCAATGCTTGCTGTATCGACATAACTTCCCCCTTTAAAGCCAGCGAGTTGAATAGATGATTCGAAATAGATGATCGAGTCCTTATTCTGCTTAATGCTATACCCTATTACCTCAGCCATTTCAAAATGATAATTCTCTAAATCGATTCGGAAATGAGCCGAATCAATCTTTGAACGAAAGGCATTCAGGGAGATTTCTTCTAAATAAAATGGACGATCACCTATGTCATAATGATCAGACTTAGCCTCAAAAGAAACGTTTTGCTTGGCTTCATCAGCCATAAATTCATCCCAACGACTGGCTAAAGTTTTTAATTCCGACCGAATGATTTTCGCTTTTTCATAATAGCCTGCTTGTTCGAAACGATAACCAGGTACTTCAGCATTTAATAGCGCTTCATTATCTTCAATTTCAGTTGCCAATCCTGCAAAAGTACTGTCGAGATAAGCTTCAGCCGATATTTCGGTTAGTTTTTGAATATACGCTTTCCGGAAGTCTTCGTTTAAGAATAAGAAATGATTCAAACCGCCTTCAGCGGATTGTTGGTCAAGATCTTTATTAAATTCTGTGGTTGCAAATAAAGGGTTGTAAGGTTCCACCATAGGAATCATATCAAAGCCAACATGCTCTAATTTAGTAGTGATTGGATTATAGTAAAAACGGCGATTATGCCAAGCCAAACTGTGATGGATATTCCCTAAATCCATCAGTGCATAATACGTTCCTATGCGCTCCATATCAAAAATTAATTCAGGATGTTCAAAACCTGCTTTAAAGTGATTCAATAAAATAGCGCCGTTCATAAATTGACCGGACAAAGCTTCTGATTTTGTGGTTCTGCTTACTTTAAAACATGTGGCAATTGCTGATTCATAATACGCCGCCGAGATTCGATCCAAACCTTGCTCCCTGGCTAATACTGCCAAAGCCCAAAAGGCCGTTTCGTCTATTTTTAAAATGGGCCCTTCTCTTCTGTTACGGCTCTCTAATAATTGTTTGTCAAAATGCTCCTCTAAAGCATAGGTTCCTTGATATTGCTCGTTCAATTTAACAGACAAAAAGGAATAACGTGTCGTCAAAATATCCTGATCGTCGCATAACTTATGCATAAACCATTCATGCATATAATTCCGCGTTTTCGGGTGCTGAATTGAAAAACTTCGCAATCCTTGAAAAGCTGTTCCGCTTCCATTTTTTATTCGATAAGAAGCATTTCCACTCACCAAATGGTCCATCCAATCTCCTTTTAAACGGATTTCAATCGGAATCGAATCACCCTCAACTATAATATTACCTTCCACGAATTTTTTATACTTATCGCGAATAATTTCTTCTTTAATGACCTTTCCAATATATTCATCAATGGTAGTTTGACTTGAATCTGGCAGCTGAATCGACAGTGTATTATTCGCGTCTGAAGCAAAATTGGGGCGGTTTTGATAGCGCTCAACTTCTAAATCATCAAAATAAGAATCTTCATTATTAGCGCCCGCAAAAAGAAAAAACGTTGCTGAATCTAAATCTGTAATGGCCTTAAATTGCAGTATATGCTTCATCCATCCGTCCTGGCGTTCATAAAAACCATTTTCGATTGAGCTGAGCGTGAAACTTGCATTACCTGTTACGGAGCACACTAAGGCGCCATAGTTTTCAGTTTCTTTTTGCCAAACAGAGGCTTTAAAAAACTCTCCTTGCTTAATATCAGTTAAAACAAATGTCATTCCGTATTTGTGGACAGAATCAAGTTTTACGGAATAATCACCAGTAAAAGCATAATCCGCACTTTGCGTTTCGGCTGTTTTAAACTGAAGATTACCACTTTCAAAAACCCAACTCCCATCTTCCAATTGTACTTTTTCCTCCGCATCACAGTTATAATAAACGTGCGAATGCTCAAGAGCATCCACTTCTGTTCCGCATGAAATAAGGACTAAGCAGAAAGCCGAGAGACAAATTTTAATCGATTTTAAGATGTGATAATTTTTAATCACTTGCAAACCATTATTAAATGATGACGCTAAATTAAATAATCTTGATTTGTTGTCATGCTTTAAACGTAAAAACTATTGTGTTATTGGCTTAAAGTTTTTGACTCCAACGAAAAGGCTATGCCGTTAATGATTGGTGATATACTGTTTGTGTTGGGAAAGCCATATCTAATTTATGTTCGCCAAACTGTCGTAAGATCGCCAAATTCATTTTCGTTTGTGTTTCAAAAATATCAGCATCTTTTCGAATGAAATAAATGAACGTAATTCCCAAAGCAAAGTCTCCAAAAGAATCGAACCCCATAAAAATATCATCATCAATAATATCCTTATGATCGTTAGCGATTTTCTTCAAAAGCGCAAGTGCCCCTTCCATTTGATCAGCCGTGGTATCATAGGTTAAACCCAAACCAAGTTTCACTTTTCGAGTAGGTTCAATATCTACATTTTCAACAGCATCATCAGAAAACATGGAATTTGGTACCGTCACAATTCGCCCAGCAAGTGTTTCAACACGGGTACTTCTAATTCCAATTTCACGCACCCACCCGTCGATATCACCAATTTGAATCCGATCACCTAAGGCAAATGGTTTATCGGCAAAAATCATAATACCACCAAAGAAATTTTTGATCGTATCCTGCGCCGCCAAAGCAAATGCCAAACCTCCAATTCCTAGTCCTGCTATTACGGCTCCCACATCATACCCGGCATTATTTAAACCAACAATTATTCCCAATGTCCAAATGATAATGCGTAATCCTTTCCTAAAAATAGGTAAAAGTTGATCGTCTAAATCCGACTCTGATTTTTCCGTCAATGGCACAATATACTCCTCGATCAATGCATCCGAGAACCGTGCAATCATCCAGGTAATATTAATCACTGTCAAAAAGCCAAAAACATGCCCCATAAAGGCGCCACCATCAGAATAATTTAACTTTGTGCTTAGCGCCCACCAAGAAACACCTAATACAATTCCAAATACAACTGGTTCTTCCAGTTTATCCGCAATAATGTCATCCAGTTTAGACTTTGTGCGAGCGGTTAATTTAGAGATGAATTTTTTTGAGATCCAATACAAAATCTTGCCCCCAATAATTGCTGCCAAAATAATTCCAAATGCAATTAGGTATTGTTCAATTGTGTTTCCATAATAGAGTTTATCAAAAAAACTTAAAGACTCATTTGAAATTACTTCATCAATTAATGGTGCATTAACACTTGGATTTAGGGAATCTTGCATATTCTAACTTTTTGATAATCTATAGGATTAAACCTCAAAACTAAGGAAACAAACAACGCATTTTCACCCAAAAAACTTCCAGTTTACACAGTTAATTCTTAATAAACCTGATTCTAGACGATCATTCTCGTTAATCGAATAATAGTTCAGGCGCAACTTATCCACGCCATATCCCAAGTGGATAATAAATTTTTACGGATAATCCGTCTCGATTTCTTTCATTTGAGGGTAAATTTCTTAATTTTACCCGTTGGGAAATATGTTATGAAAAAGGAGCAAGAAGCCAAGAAAAAACTATCAAAACGCACAAGGCGAATAATTCTAATCATTGTTTGGATTGGAGCATTTCTGCCATTGTTTGGAATATTATACATGCTCAGCGAAGCAAGACCTAATATCCCTTCTCATGAAGACCTTGCGAATCCGCCAGACAAGCAGGCATCAATTATTTACACTTCTGACGGACAAGAAATGGGACGTTTTTGGAGTGTCAACCGTAAAAGTGTTCCTTACAATAAGATTTCACCATTTGTTATTTCTGCCTTAATTGCTACTGAAGATCAACGTTTTTATAACCATGCCGGAGTAGATGGATATGGACTAGGACGTGCCGTTGTGTTAGCTTCACTTGGCAAAGACGGTGGAGGTGCAAGTACGATTTCACAGCAGCTGGCTAAATTATTGTACACCGCTAGTGACAGTATCGGAGGAGGAGTTGCTCGTGACAAATGGGACCGATTAGAACAAAAATTCGGTGAAAACATCTTGGCAGTGCGACTTGAGAAACACTACACGAAGGAAGAGATTATCACCATGTATTTGAATAATTTTGACTTCCTATATAATGCAGTTGGAATTTCATCCGCGTCGCAAGTTTATTTCAATAAGACACCCGGTAGTTTAAATATTGAAGAAGCAGCAATGCTTGTCGGAATGTGTAAAAACCCTGGCATGTATAATCCGTTAAAATTTCAATACAAGGATTATTCAGATGATGAAGCAGGCCTTGCACAATTTGAATTGGATAGTACAAGAGCATACTCTCGAAGAAATCAAGTACTCTTTCAATGGTTAGTAAATAGTGATGCAGGAAATGAAGCCCTCTCAGTAACGTTAAACCGTGCTCAATATGATTCACTTTGTGCTTTACCTATTGCGGTTGATTACCAAATTGTTGATCATAAAGAGGGATTAGCACCACACTTTAGAGAAATTTTAAGAAAAGAACTCACCAAAAAATTCAAAGAAACAAACGATAACGGATCATACGTTTATCAAAAAGCAGATGGCGCTCCTTACAATATATATAAGGATGGATTGCGAATTTATACGACAATCGATTCGCGCATGCAAGTATATGCTGAAGAAGCGGTGCAAGAGCATATGGAAACTACGTTGCAGTATGAATTTGATAAAAATAATGCGCGAAACAAACGTCCACCATTTGGCAATGAAGTAAAAGACGAACGAATTGCCCAAATTCTAAATCAAGCCACTAAAAACTCAGATCGTTACAAAAAAATGGCAGCTAATGGAGCCACTGATGCTGAAATAGAGGCTTCATTTAATTCGCCAATTAAAATGAAAGTTTTCTCTTACAAGGGAGATTTTGACACTATCATTTCACCTTTAGACTCCATTAAATACTACAAAGGAATTTTACAAGCGGGCGTTATGTCTATGGATCCAAAAACGGGCTTTATAAAAGCATGGGTTGGTGGACCGGACTTCAATCACTTTGCGTTTGACCACGTAAAGCAATCAAGACGCCAAGTAGGTTCAACGATTAAACCATTTGTATATGCGGCTGCATTGAGTTTAGGAACAATTACGCCATGCAAAACATACATTGACATGAATTATTGTATTGACGTCCCTGTTAGTCCAACACGTGATAAATCGTGGTGTCCTGCAACAGGAACAAAAAATACGGGTGCACCAATTCCAACAAAATGTGGTTTAGCGGGGTCCCTAAATAATATTACTGTCGCTATAATGAAAGACATGGGAGCATCCGCTGGACCAGCAACTATAGATAAGGTGTTAAGAAATGTTGGAATCGCCCTGCGTACAGAAGATGTTGTGCCTTCTATGTGTCTTGGACCAATGGATATTTCGCTTTATAATATGGTAGGTGCCCAAAGTACTTTTGCCAATAAAGGAGTATATATTCGTCCAATCTATATTATGCGGGTTGAAGATAGAAATGGCAGTGTGATCGTAGATTTAGAGTATGATATTCGAGAAGCCATGAGTGAAGAATTGGCGTTCACTATGATTAACATGATGAAGGGAGCTGTTAATGGCGCTGGAAATGTACATCAAGGCAATCGTGTTTATGCTACCAGTAGTAGTTTAAGAAGTAGCCGACCGTGGGGAGGAATTAAATATCCAACAGCAGGTAAAACCGGTACAACGAACGGAGCATCTGATGGTTGGTTTATGGGGCTTACTCCTGAATTAGTTACGGGTGTTTGGGTTGGAGCGGATGACAGAGATATTCACTTTAGAAGTTACCCTTGGGGACAAGGTGCGCGAATGGCACTGCCAATTTATGGTTATTATATGCAGCGCGTTTACAAAGATGCGTCGATAGATATTTCAAAAAAGGATTTCGAAGGACCACCAAATTATGATCGAACCATTTTTAATTGCTCAATTGAAGATGGCGGACCAGAATTATAAGAAGAAAAGATGAACAAAGTAGTTAAAGACGTTAACGAGGCATTAGTTGGAATTACAGATGACATGACAATCATGTTGGGTGGTTTTGGACTATGTGGAATTCCAGAAAACAGCATTGGAAAATTAGTTGAACTAGGGGTAAAAAACTTAACTTGTATTTCAAATAATGCAGGGGTAGATGATTTTGGATTAGGATTGCTTTTACAAAAAAAGCAAATCAAAAAAATGATTTCCTCGTATGTTGGTGAAAATGATGAGTTCGAACGCCAAATGTTAAGTGGTGAATTGGAAGTAGATTTGATTCCACAAGGATCATTAGCTGAGCGCTGCAGAGCGGGTGGAGCTGGAATTCCAGCATTTTATACGCCAGCGGGTTTTGGAACTGAGGTAGCTGAAGGAAAAGATGTGAAGGATTTTAATGGAAAACCCCATATTCTAGAATCAGCATTGGAAGCAGATTTTGCCATTGTAAAAGCTTGGAAAGCTGATACTGCGGGAAATTTAATATTTAAAGCTACCGCAAGAAATTTTAATCCAATGATGGCAATGGCGGGTAAAATTACGATTGCTGAAGTTGAAGAAATCGTACTAGCCGGAGAATTAGATCCAAACTTTATCCACACGCCAGGTATTTTTGTTCAGCGTGTTTTTAAAGGAGAAAAATTTGAAAAACGCATTGAACAACGCACCGTACGTCAAAAAGATTAATCAGTTTTTGATTTTATAAACGAAATGAAAAAGCTTATTTCCAGCTTATTTCCTTACAAAAGCGCATCATGGTATGTGCTTTTGGCGTTATTTGCCTATATCATTTATTTAAAATTTGATTTTGGTATTCCAAATCCACTGGCATGGGACACCATGGGCTATCATGTGTATTTAGCCGAACTTTTCACAGATGGTGATTTACTCATTCCTGACCTTCAGTTCTACGAGGGCATTATGGGTACTTATGAGAATACAACTAGTCTTTATCAGTTTATCCCACTGAGTCCAGAAAATGGAGGCGGATATATCACAAAATATACATCAGGTTGGGCGATTCTTCATGGTCCATTTATTTATTTCGGGCACTTATATGCCGGGTGGATGGGCTACGCTCAAGATGGATTTTCAACTCCCTATCAAATTTCGGCGATAATCGGGAGCCTCTTTTATAGCTTCTTAGGTCTTGTGTTTTTACGGAAAATTTGCCTTCACTTTTTCAGTGAAAAATTAACTATTCTGTTGTTGGCAATTTTGGTTTTAGGCACCAACTATTTACACATGAACGCTATGTGTACAGGACTCTCTCATGTTTCTTTGTTTACGCTCTACACCGCGCTCATTTACTTCACCATAAAATTCCACGATAACAAATCCATTAAATTCGCGTTTCTCATTGGGCTTAGTCTTGGTTTTCTAGCCCTAATCCGTCCAACGGAATTAGTTGCTGCACTTATACCGTTGATCTATGGTGTAACCTCATGGAAGACCTTAGTCGAAAGATTTTTAGAAGTCTTTAAAACACATTATTATTGGGTGGCAATTGTTTGCATGATACTAGTGGGTACCATTCAACTATTTTATTGGAATTACGCTACAGGTCAGCTCTTCTTTTACTCATACGTTCACAATGGTGAGGCCCTAGACTTAAACCGCCCTCACATAATGGAAGTACTTTTCAGCTTCAGAAAAGGGTGGCTAGTTTATACACCAGTCATGGCTCTGCTGGTACTTGGTTTTATCGGTGTTTATAAAAGACAAAAAGCGCTATTTTTTGGAACCTTGGCGTTTACTCTAATTAATTTATACGTCATTTCATGTTGGACTGTTTGGTGGTATGCTGGCAGTTTTTCTCAACGTGCACTTGAGCATTCATACCCTATCTACATTTTAATAATTGGGTTTGGATTGATGGGGTTGGCGAACTGCAAAAAAATAATCATTGGTGTGTTCGTGAGTTTATGTGTGGTTTTAAATTTATTTCAAACCTATCAAATTCGACATGCTATTCTTCATCAATCCAATATGACCAAGTCTTATTATTTCTCAGTATTTGGACAAACGACACCCCCCACGCCCGAACAAAAAGAATTGCTGTTGATCAATAGAGAATTGACCGAATTTAAAAACCCGGAGGACTATAATTTAATTCAAACGATTCGACCAGAATTTGAATTGCCTATGCTTTTGAACGTGGAAACCCCACAAACACCGTTGGTCAAATTACCCTACAATTCCTTTTCAGAAAAAGACCATTTATGGATTAGAGCTTATGCCACTATTGAACGCACCGAAGAATTGGAGCGCTATGAGGAAGTCGCCTTTGCAGCGCATCTTTCCATTTGCATGCTTTATCATGAACGCACATACAGTTGGAGAAATACGCCAGTTGAGGAATTTGAAACAGACGAAGTAAACCTGACTAAAGAATATTTGACACCAGACATTCGAACCATGGAAGATGAAATAGCGGTGCGTGTTTGGTTGCAATATGGTCCAGCAATTCAAGTCAAGGATTTATATTTTGAAGTATACGAGCCAAAAATTCAGATAGAATAAAGTGAACTCATTGGCACAAAAATATCTTCAATATAGCGGAACTGAAAAACGAATCATTCTTTTTCTGTTTATTTTACTGTGGGGATTTCTATTTGTTAGGGCGGTTTATGTGCCTGTTTTACACGACGAAATTGCCACCTTTTTCTATTACATACAATCAGACAATTATATGCCCCCCGGCGCGCATTGGGATGCGAATAATCACGTACTCAATTCCATGTTGGCTAATTTCTCCTATCATGTTTTTGGCTCGTCACCACTAGCTTTACGTTTGCCTAACGTGCTCACCTATGCCCTATTCTTTTATGGCGTTTTTCAAATTGCGGGGCGATTGAATAAAAAAATCCTCCGGTGGGGATTATTATTAGCACTTGTAGCTTCACATTATTTATTTGAATATTTTGGAGAGTGTCGTGGCTACGGAATGTCAATTGCATTTTTTGTATTGGCCATTTTTCAATTTATTCGGTTAAAAGAAACGGGGTTGCGTAAACATATGTTG
Organism: uncultured Crocinitomix sp.; assembly: GCA_905478225.1. GTDB lineage: Bacteria > Bacteroidota > Bacteroidia > Flavobacteriales_D > Crocinitomicaceae > Crocinitomix. Next base: position 11,601 of record CAJQHR010000018.1, on the reverse strand, counting down.
CTCGTTCCATTGTTTCTTTTTCTCGCAACTGCCGCAAACCTCACATTGATTATACCTGCCGTTTTAATTTTTGGATTCATGTGCTTGTTTCAATTGAAGCAAAATTTCACTGACAATAAAAAAGTCTTGCTTATAAATGGCGCTTTACTTTTTTTTACTGGCCTTCCTTTTCTAATACTCGTGAAATTATCCTTTGCTTTTAAAGAGCGTGGGGCTTTTTATTATGGAGTTGGCGACGGCTTTTATGAAGTGACTGTCAGATCCCTAAGCCAAGTATTTATGGGTTTTTACAACACCCCAATTGCTGTTGTTTTAACGGTATTGCTTATTGGATTTGCCCTCTATGTCCTCATAAAACTCATCCAAAAGAAAACACTTTACAGCACACTTGATAACGCCAGTTTTTTCCCAACATTGTTAATTGCCAATATTGCTTGCATCCTGTTTCTATTTCATAAAATGGAAGTTAATTTTCCAGAAGATCGCATTGCAATTCACCTCTTTTTCTTGTTCATGGCTAGTTTGGCATTTATTTTGGATGATCTAAGCTCAAAAAATGCCAAAATTGCGCTCGTCGGAATTCCACTCTTCTATTTTCCAATCCTTTTTCTATTTCATGCCACTCCAACTGGATCTACATTCTCATCAGAAGAGCGAACACCCTATCCTATCTACGATTATATTGCCAATGCAGAAAATGATTTCAAATTTCCCATTTCTGTTGGTGGCTATAAAACACAGGAGTTTTGTTGGTATTATTTAAACAATAGAAATGGCGGTACACAAGGCAAAATTCATACGAATTTTCACATTGCCTTTGACGCCGATTTCCAAATTGTGCGAGATGGAAAAATAGACGATTCCACCCTATTCGATTATTATGATCCCGTTATAAGTGATCCCGCTACCAATCTCACTTTATTTGAGCGCCGTAACAAACTAAAAAAGCCGCTGGTATTTTCTGCAGATGCAAAAGTAACCAACGGTTTTATTTCGGATGAATATCATAACATCCTGGAAATGGAGGTAGACAGCCTTGAAGGCCAAACCCTATACATTGGTGCCGAATTAACTTTTGAAGCCATTGAAAACCCTTTTATTTCTTGGTTGGCCGTTACAGTGAATGATGTAGATGGAACTTCTTTATACTCAGATTATGTCCCGCTTGACTGGATTCGTAAACATTGGGACGGAACTGAAAACAATCTTGTACAAGGCACATTAATACATCAGATTCCGGAAGGAGCAAAAACATTAAAATTTCACATCTGGAACATTGATAAAACATCCTTTTCTATAAGAAATGGAAAGTGTTATCTTTATCATCTTGAAAGAGATTTTCCAAATCAATACAATTAAAGATGGCATTAGATAAAATAGGAATAGCAAAACGAATTGCACAGGAATTGCAAAACGAATGGTATGTAAATCTTGGAATCGGAATTCCAACATTAGTTGCGAACTATATTCCTGAAGGAATCGAAGTTGAATTTCAATCTGAAAATGGATTGCTCGGAATGGGAGCTTTTCCGTTTGACGGGGAAGAAGATGCCGATTTAATTAACGCGGGTAAGCAAACTGTCACAATTATGGATGGTGGAGTAATTTTTGATTCTGCCACATCTTTTGCAATGATTAGAGGGCAACATGTTCAATTAACTGTTTTAGGGGCTATGGAAGTAGCACAAAACGGAGATATTGCCAATTGGAAAATACCAGGAAGAATGGTGAAAGGAATGGGAGGCGCAATGGATTTAGTGGCTTCTGCCGAAAATATTATTGTCGCCATGATGCACACCAACAAAAAGGGTGAATCTAAACTGCTTTCAAAATGTTCACTTCCATTAACGGGTGTAGGATGTGTTACACGAGTAGTAACGAACTTGGCTGTTCTTGAAATCAAAGACAATCAATTCCATTTAATTGAAAGAGCGCCCGGCGTTTCAGTTGAAGAAATCAAAGCTGCAACTGCAGGTGATTTGGTGGTGCCGAATGAAGTGCCTGAAATGAAAATCTAGTCTTTTGAAAGAGAAGAATATTGCAGTTATCGGTGCTGGTCCTGCTGGTATAACGGCAGCATACGAATTGACCAAAGCTGGGTATAAAGTAACCTTATATGAGGCGTCTGAAAAAGTAGGCGGACTTTCAAAATCTATTGACCTTTGGAACCAAAAAGTAGACCTTGGTCCTCACCGATTTTTTAGCAATGATACGAAAGTAAATAAACTGTGGTTAGAAGTTGTTGGAAAAGATTACCGCATGGTCGATCGGCTTACACGCATCTATTATAAAAAAAAATTTTACTATTACCCACTCAAACCTTTTGATGCACTATTTAAGTTAGGAATTGGACGCGCTTTTCTTTGCATAATGAGTTACCTTAAGGAAAAAATTAGTCCAACAAAACAAGATGGATCCTTTGAAGCTTGGGTGACTGAAAGGTTTGGTTCACGCCTCTACGCTATATTTTTTAAAACATATAGCGAAAAGCTTTGGGGAATTCCATGCACTGAATTAGACGAAGACTTTGCAGCACAGCGTATCAAAAAACTTTCGTTATTTGAAGCCGTGAAAAACGCTCTTTATTCGAGCAAAAAAAACAAACACAAAACATTGGTAGATCAATTTGCTTATCCAATTGGAGGCACAGGAATGGTTTACGATAAAATGCAACACTTTATTGAAGAAAATGGCGGTAAAGTATTGTGTTCAACTCCAGTTAAAAAAGTTGACGCCAGAGATAAAGGAGACGCCTCAATTGAATTAGTTTCTGGTGAAGTCATTCCATTTGATCATATCATTTCATCCATGCCAATCACTCATCTCGTAAAAAACTTACCAGATGTTCCGACGGATGTGGTTCGTGCGGCAACAGATTTAAAATTCAGAAACACACTTCTTGTTTATCTCAAGGTTGAGGGAGTAGATGTTTTTCCAGACAACTGGCTTTATGTTCATGCCAATGATTTACAAATGGGGCGCATTACGAACTTTTGCAATTGGGTTCCAGAAATCAACCAAGGGGAGAAATCTACCATTGTGGTTTTAGAATATTGGGCTTACAATGAAGATGAAATTTGGAATATGCCATATGAAGAATTAATTGCATTGGGTAAAAAAGAGTTGCGTTCAACAGGACTAATAAAGGACTTGGAAATTTCCGACGGGCACATCATTAAAATTCCAAAATGTTATCCTGTTTACGGCAAAGGATATAAAGCTCCACTGCAAAAAGTGGAAAATTACCTGAGCGGCATTAACAACTTATCTGTAATTGGTCGTTACGGCGCTTTTAAATATAACAATCAAGATCATAGTATCTTAATGGGGCTTTTGGCCGCAGACAATATTATCAATGATCAAAACCATAATCTTTGGGAAATCAATACCGATTATGAAACGTACCAAGAAAACTCAACAATTACAGCGGCGGGTTTAAGCATTGAAAAATGAATTGGGTAAAGCGCAATAAATTTGATCTGATTGCGCTTGGCATAATTGGTTTTCTTTTTATTATTTCTCTTCAATTACGCAAAGATAATCTAAAAGCTCCTTTAGGTAGAAATCATGAATGGATTACTGCCCATTCTCTCATCACTGCAGAGATTTGGGATAAAAATGGCGGCCCTTGGAACTACGGTTTCAGTCCCGTTTATACCTATAACGGTACTGGCAATTATCACAGGCGCTTAATGGGTGGAGTAACTGCCGAAAATGGAGACGTATACTATACCTCCTATCCCCCATTTGCTTTTATTTATTTGTACTATTCAAGTCAATTAACAGGTGGACCAACGGTCTTTAGTGTTCGATTTGCATCCTTAAGTATTCATTTAATTTCGGCCATTTTATTGTTTTTTCTAATGGGTGCAATTCGCCCCGACCCTGAAAAAAAAGCACTAAACTTTGCTGGAATCATTGCAGCTGGCCTTTATTTATTTGCACAAGGAAACCTATGGTTTCACGGCAACCTTTTCTTTTCAGACATGGTGGTGCAGCCGTTTTTTATAGGAGGATTATTACTTTCTATCCGCTATTTACGCAACTCCTGTAATAACGAAAAAGTCATCCTTCTGCTAATATTCATCACCTTCTTTTTAGGAACCTATACCGAATGGTTGAGTTTATTCTCGGCTTTCTTCACGGGGCTTTTATTTTTAGGATTTGCAATTGTTAAAAAGCAAAAAAAATATTTGCTCCCATTTTTTGCGATTGCGGTGAGCTCGGCCTTAGCATTGAGTTTAACAATTTACCAATATTCCAAAGTTGATGGATGGGAAGCTTTAAAAGAACAGTCCGAGGAAAAATATGAGCAGCGCAGCGGTCATGCCAAAGACGAAAGCATTAATCCAAACTTTAGCATTCATAGTGGTGAAAGTTTCACCTTGCTCAAATCAACCTTTAACAGTTATTATAAATCAACCGAAAACTACATTGCTATCGCTTTTATTATTGTGGTATTACTTATCATTTTACGCCGAATAAAACGGTTTTCACAGCATGCGATTCGCCTAAATTTTAATTGGGGAATATTACTCCTTGTGCTGATGATTCTGCCCATACTTCTGCACTGTTTCTTGTTTTACGATTTCAATACGAAACACTATTTTTCTGGATTAAAAACGGGCACCCTACTCATTTGTTTTGCGGCCTTGTTGGTGCAGGTTTCATATCATTATTCTTCCCGAATTCACCGCTTTGCAAGCTTGGCGGCTATTGTGATTTTTGGCGCTTTATTTGTGCTTAAAGCCAATCAGGCGAGCGAACGTTATTTGAATGACCACACGAGTGAAATGTTGGATATGGATCGGGTGAACTCGGCCTACGAAATGGCAAAACACGGTGATCCTGAAGCGGCAATTCTCGCAAATGTTAGACCAAGTCCGGAGCAAATGTTTTATGCGAAACACTTTGTCACACCAATAAAGGACAGTGATACTTCAGCCATTTTGCACATAATGGATCTCTACAAAAACAACAAAGGCCAATACTATCATCATGAAGGATCTGTGTTAAAGTCAATGGTAACAATTGAATTACACGGCGATAATTTAGTATTTTTGGACACCATTGCGTTTAATTAAACTGACTTTAATGCAGCAAACACTTTCAAAAAATCAACTTGCAGATATTATCCAATGGGATATTAAAAACTGGTCGAAATGCCTTGCGTTTTGGAATAAACATGCCGATTTCAATCCAAAACAGAAAGTACTTGCCTTAGGTGAACGCGAAGGTGGAATGAGTTTATATTTCGCTTTAAAAGGTCATGAGGTAATTTGCTCAGATTACAATCCAATGCCCGACACTACTATAGTAATGCATGCAGAAAATGGCGTTGGAGATAAAATTACCTATCAAAAAATTGATGTGAAGGAAATTGATTTAGCAGACCAATCGGTTAATGTGGTGGTTTTTAAATCTGTAATTGGCGCTTTAGGGAATAAACCAGATCAGGAGAAGGCATTAAAAGAAATTTTTAGAGTGCTAAAACCCGACGGCTACTTTTTATTTGCCGAAAATTTAGAAGGAAGTAAGTTGCATCAATATTTACGTAAAAAATTTGTGGGCTGGGGAGAAAGATGGCAATATATTACCAATTCTGACATGGTTAATTGGAATGCTCCCTACAAATCAATAATAACTAAACCTATTGGTGTACTCGGGCTTTTTGGCCGCTCTGAAAAACAACGCAAGTTTTTAGCTGGATTCGATCGTGTACTCTCCCCTATCACTCCAAAAAAATGGCGTTATATTTTGTTTGGTGTTTTAAAAAAGTAACATGAAAAACGTATATCTATTCTCAATTATTTTAATGGCATTCACGAATGTGTCTTGTGATTTTCTGACAAATGAGAGCGAAACACAAGAACCTCTTTATGATGTCACAGAGGATGATATTGAAGCATTCACTGATCTTATGGATGAAATGCGTGACGAAATTCGTGATGAAAGAAAGCTTGATTCAAATTATGTAATGCTTTGCCGATATTGCACTGCTGTGGTTAATGATGAAGTTACCGTTTGTGACAGTTGTGGTTTGGCTCCTACAGAGACCGGAGCACTGATGTATACAAGACGGCAGATTAGCAGACTTGATATGGACTATTGCACATCCTGCGCTAATTTAATACCCGAACAAGCTACTATCTGTAAATATTGCATGGCGGTTCAGACCTCAGAGGAATAAACGTTAAATGTAACTTCAACATGTATTATCACATGCTATAAATTCCTGATTTTACGGCTTTTAATCAAAAAACACTTCCAGGCTAGCAGAATATTACTATTTTCAGAATGGTAGCAACCTAACCTTGATTTTGGTCAGAAAAAACCTCATATTATTGATGCTCTTCTTTGGGATATTCGTATCCTACGGACAAGAAAGTAATTCAATAAATTCCCTCAAGGAAAAGTTAATTCTAGAGGAAGATCCAAAAACGAGAACGCAAATGCTTTTTGAAATTGGTGATCTTTATTATTCTACCCAAAGAGATTCTTCCATTTTTTACTTAACACAATCTTACCATCTTTCAAAACAAGTTGAAGACCTGAACCTAAGGAGTCGTATTGCAGGATTATTAGGCGTAGCTTATCAAGTAGTTGACATTGAAAAATCTACCGAATATTTATTTGAGGCCCTGGCCATTGCAGAAGAAAGCAATGGATCTTAAATTGGAACTGCAGGACAGTATAGGAATGGCTTTTTGTTATAATAATCTTGGCATAATTTATATGATGAAGTCAGAATATGACAAGGGATTAGAGCTGTGGATCAAATCATTAGAAACAAAACTTATTCTTGGCGATAGTATTGTAGCCAGGATAAATCTGCCTTTATCGATTATAAAAAGCCTGCGCGCAGCCGCGTTTTTGTGACCTTTGAATTTACGGAGGATGAGATAGCGAATATTAAAGCGGAAGTTGCCCAGAATGGACGTCTAGACATTATTAAACATAATGAATTACTCTCGGCCAAAGGTGATGTAATTGCCAAGCTGGAAAAAACCATTTTTATTGCGCCGAAGGAATTTTACAAGGCGTACAAGGCGAGTAAAGAGAAAAACAAGTAATTATTTTTCGTTTTGAGAATCCGGATCCTACTTAATGGTTTCTGATGAACCATTCCAACTATCTACATCTATCGTTCCTGAGATTTCAAAACCATTTTCTGCAGCAAATACGTATTGATAATCGACCCAATCGGAATCAACTTTTAAATATTCATCATATGCAACAATATACGTTTCGTAAAAATCTAACTCCGCTTGCGACCAAGTGCTATCAGGACGCGACATTGGCTCCGCCAATTCAGTTAAATAATCGGTCATTAAACCTTCTACACTTTTAAGCCATTTTAACGTTAGGTCATGAAATTCACTTCGCAAAGGCCAAGTTTTAGTGGTGTATAATGCTAATGATGCCCGTGCCGTTTCGATATTTACCAGGCAAGACTTAATATTCGCCATAATTTCGTCTAAACCAGCACCCGTATCATCCAATACAATACTATTTCGCAAATCAGCATCTACTAAAACTACGGCGGCTAGAATACCTTCAAAATACTTTTCACCGTCCACAGCTTCACCTCTAGCAAACTCCAATGCATTCTCTTCATACTCCACTTTATCTTCCAAAGCCTCTTCCGTTATGACTGGTGTGATCTCAGTTACCTCATCCTCACCAATAACAATCTCACCCTCAATTGTAAAATCATTTTCTTCTGCAAACAGGTATTGAAATGCGATCTAATCATCATCTATTGCCAAAAATTTATCGTAAGCTTCTAAATATTTATCGTAAAACTTATATTCATCTTCGCTCCAAGTTTCATCTGCTCTTGAAAGAGGTTCAGCCAATTTAACCATATAATCATCCATTAATCCTTCAACAGAATTAAGCCAATCCAAGGTCTTTCCCTCCATCTTATTGTGCAAAATCCAATCCTCCGATTTATATAATTTTAGCGACTCTTTAGTTTGCTTAATAATAGAAAGTGTTTGGACAATATTTTCTATAAAAGCGCAAACGGGCGCATCCGCCTCATCCATAATGACATACGAAGCCAATAATTGATCGATATGTACTAAACCTGCCAAGATTCCTTTATAATATCGAACAGCATTTGTTGCATTACCTTGGCCAAAACTAGCCGCGGCCGCAACTAAATCTTCTTCGGTAATTAATTTCTGATCCAAAGGCTCATGTTGTGCAAAAGAAGATCCGCAACACAAAAAAAGAAAAAATAAAACTGTTACCTTTTTCATTAGCTTCATATTAGTACATCTAAAATACCAAATTTGCAATAAATAAAAAAGGAGAACTAATATTAGTTCTCCCTTTAATAAATTCTTTTCTTTTTCTATCCCACCAACAACTTTCGGATGTTTACCTTTTCATGAATAATTCCGTGTAATTCTGCAATTGCTACACGTTCTTGCTGCATAGTATCTCTATCTCTAATCGTCACCGTATTATCTTCCAATGTTTGATGATCAACAGTCACTGCGAATGGTGTTCCTATGGCATCCTGTCTTCTATAACGTTTACCAATTGAATCCTTTTCATCATATTGACAATTAAAATCAATTTTCAAATCGTCAATAATTGCTCTTGCTTTTTCCGGCAGATTATCTTTTCTTGTCAAGGGCATTACAGCCACTTTATAAGGAGCCAATGCCGGTGGAATAGACATTACAGCACGTTCAGAACCATCTTCTAAAGTCTCTTTCTTAAGTGATTGTGAAAGTACGGCCAAGAACATTCGGTCCAATCCAATTGACGTTTCAACGACATAAGGCACATATGATTCATTGAGCTCCGGATCGAAAAAACGCAACTTTTTACCTGAATGTTTTTCGTGCTGTTTCAAATCAAAATCCGTTCTTGAATGGATTCCTTCCAGTTCTTTAAAGCCCATTGGGAAATCAAATTCAATATCGGCCGCCGCATTGGCATAATGGGCCATCTTAATGTGATCATGAAAACGGTAAGCACTTTCATCAAAACCTAAAGCTTTGTGCCATTTAATGCGGTAATCTTTCCAATACTCATACCACTTCATTTCTTCCCCTGGACGTACAAAAAATTGCATTTCCATTTGTTCAAACTCACGCATTCTAAAAATAAACTGTCTGGCAACAATCTCGTTTCTAAAAGCTTTTCCAATCTGAGCAATTCCGAATGGAATCTTCATTCTACCCGTTTTTTGAACGTTTAAATAGTTCACAAAAATACCTTGCGCCGTTTCTGGTCTTAAATATATTTTGGCAGATTCACATGAAACAGATCCCAATTCAGTGGAAAACATGAGGTTGAATTGTTTAACATCTGTCCAGTTTTTTGAACCACTCAATGGGCAGGCAATACCAAGGTCTTCAATTAATTTTTTTAAATCGTCAAGCTTTTCATTTTCTAATGCATCACGCATGCGATCTTCAATGCTCTTAATTTCAGTTGCGCGTCTTAATACATTGGGATTTGTTGCTCTAAATTCTTTCTCATTAAAGTCATCTCCAAAGCGTTTTAATCCTTTGGACACATCTTTATTTATCTTTGCGCGAATCTTTTCGATATGATCTTCGATTAGTACATCTGCCCTATATCTTTTCTTTGAATCTTTATTATCGATCAATGGATCATTAAACGCATCAATGTGCCCTGAAGCCTTCCATGTCTCAGGATGCATAAAAATAGCTGCATCCAACCCCACAATGTTTTCGTTCATGTGAACCATTGATTTCCACCAGTAATTTTTGATATTATTCTTTAGTTCAGCCCCCAATTGTCCATAATCATAGGTCGCACTTAAACCATCATAAATTTCACTAGACGGAAATACAAACCCATACTCTTTAGCATGTCCAATTATATCTTTCAGCTTATCTTCTTGCGTTGCCATTTTTTTCTAGATTCTAGAACAAAGACGAAAGAGTTGAGCCTTCGCTTTGTCTAATTTTTATATAAAAAATATTTTCGCTGCAAATATAAACAATAGTGAAGGAAAATTGGTTGGAAAGTGGGTAGACAGGATTTTTTCACAAAAAAAATGGATGAAGACTCTTTGGGTGTCAACATGTTTCAGCCCCTTAATTAGTCGGACAAGATTATAGAAAAAAAGTGTAATCTTTATGACAATGAAAAAGAGAAGAACCTTTAGTAAAGCTGAAAAAATCAGCATACTAAAAGAAGCGAGTACAAAAGGAGCTGTCCTTACCATGGAAAAACATGGGATTTATCCAGCGACATTTTACGCTTGGAAAAAGAAGTTTGAATCCATGGGTTATCAAGGCTTGGATCATGGCATGACTGTACAACTACAGGATCACATCCTCTTGCGTGACTGAGTGAAGAAACATATGTCGGAACAGTTGGATTAGATGTTTCATAAATGATCATTCCAGATGGAGTACCCATAAAAATATACCCATTGTATGGAAATAACGTTTCAACATTGCCCCATACCACTACAGGATCATTTACAGATGGTAAACCAGGATTTGAAATATTAAAAGGGTGCAATAACCTTCCATTTTCAACAATATACAGGTAGTCATCAATAATTGTAAACAAACTAATAGATCCTGAAACACCTGTGCTTCCTCCAGCACTTGGTCCGCCACCATCAAATGTGCTATTGGTTTCAATAAAACTCACCTCACAATTAAAACAATCAATCCAACTCGGATTTGAATTTGTGACATCTTCTGTTATCTCTTCCACTATCCATGAAGTAACAACTCCTTTTGACTTATCAATGGTTTTAAATGGATAATTTTTATCCGAATAAGGTAAAGCTCCCGGAAACACATCCTCTAGTCTGTCAACCATTACCGGACTTTCAAAAGAACTAATATCATATACCACCAAATCAATAAAACTATTGGCATATAAAAAGTTTCCTTTAATGGACATTCCTGTAGCGCCCCAAATATTTAAAAACCCTGTTTGTATTGGCGTGGAAGGATTGGTGTTGTCAATAAAATGGATGCCCTTATCAGGCTCCACCATAAACAAATAATCATCTGCGAAATAGATATTTCATTTCTGTTCAATTGACTTGGCGGCTTCAAAACCTCCCGAATTTCTAAATGCTTCATAATCCGTGTAAACTGGACTATTTGCCATATACCTTTGTTGAATTTTATCCTTACGCGATCCGAATAAGACAAAAACCACAAGAATCAATACTATGTTTTTCATTGCTATAAAAGTTTGCTGTGGTCAGCCTGTTTTTTATAGTTGATGAAGGTCAATTTAAAAGGGTTGCATTTCAAGTGAAAATAATTTTTAATGATGATTTTATAAAAATTCATTGATTATCTTTAGTGAGAAATTCATTGAGAAGTACAAATCTTAATTTGAAGTTCAAAATATTCTTTTCATGAAGAAACACATATTAGCAATTAACATTATAATTTTTGCATTCTCATGCTCTGAGGACAAGGAGTCCAAGGATATAGATCTACCCTCAGTGTGACTACGTCAACTAAAAGAGAACTAGTTTAATAAAACCCTAGTATACACTTTTAATATGAAAAAGACCAAAGAGATAGAAAAGTATTTGAGATGGAAGTTTAAGTTAAGAGTTTTGAAGTTTGT
>CAJQHR010000017.1 GCA_905478225.1 uncultured Crocinitomix sp. | reverse complement strand
TCTAAATTCTTTTCTAGATAATTCTTTTAGTATTTTCATTTGTGCTATTTTTACACAAAGAAACAATCACAGAACATAAACTATTTACGTTTTGCGACTTAAAGGGGTAACCCTATAAATTTAATTAGCAATGAGTGGAGATCATTTAGACGGAAAATTGCGTAAAAATATAAACATTGGATCCTATGTTGAAGTTGTTCAAAAAGCCGATCAAAGAAGTGGTGAGTTAATTGAAGGTGCTGTAAAAAGAATCCTCACTAAATCGCCGAAACATCCACATGGCATTAAGGTGCTTTTAGATACCGGGGAGGTAGGTCGCGTAAAAGTAATCCACGAAGATTAGTCCTATTAATTTAACTCCTCTTAGGAAGCCTCTTAGGAAGCCTCTTAGGATTTTGTGCGTCTTAAATCCAAAATACACTTATGAAATCCTTTTTATTGGCCCTCTTATTTCTGTTTAATTTTTCTTTATTTGCCCAATTAGATTGTATCAGTTTTGATGATTATACGGATGACTATGTCAGTGAAGTAGGCGAGAATGATATTGATTATCCTGCTAGAACAACCTTTATGGAAACTGACCCTTTGCATATCGTAAAAGCGGAGGGAGAAACAACTTATCTATCCGTTGGAGCTGATGAATTTACCTTTATTGGAAATGTGGATATTGAGGTCAGTGAATTAGATTGTTCGGACAAAGAACTCACTTTTTCTTTAGCAGTTTTAGGAGGCGGATCTACATGGATTAATGTAGATGGAGCAGTCGTAGGAGACATGGCAGAGCCATTTCCTTTATACTTTTCAGGTGATGGTTGGGAATGTGAATATGATGGGGAATCGGATCTAATAATTACGGGTGATTTTGATTTAGTCAATATTTATGGTTCTACAAATATATTAGCTGAGGTTTGTTTAGAATGTACTACAGATGAAGACGAAGATTGCCTTGATTTTTCTAATTACACTAGCCCTTACGTAGATTCTGTGGGTTGGGATGATGAAACTTATCCGCCAGGGTCGGTATTTATGGAGAACGGTTATCTGCACATAGTAAAACCAGACGGAGAAACAAATTATTTATCTACAGATGGAGACGGCTTTGCTTTTGTTGGAGATGTTGATATTGATCTAAACGAAGCAGATTGTGAAGTGAAGGTGCTAACTTTGTGACTGCGTCAACTAAAAGTGAACTAGTTTATAGGACATGAGATATTTGCTTAGTTTTGAAAATATTCAGCCAAGATTTTGTTTCGCTTTCAATTCCCATTTCAATGAAAAGTTGATTCTCTAAGTCAATTTTTTCCTCAATACTTAATGGATTCCATGGCTTTTCTACGAAATTTGGCAATTCAGTTTTATTAATGAACTCTTCAAATATTATTCTGTCTAAACCAGCAAGATCGATTATTAACGGTTCGTCAGGAAATTCAATACTGTCTTCAATTGTAATTCCGCCCGCTGGGTAAAGAAAGTACTGATTATCAAGTTGGACATTTAAACGCAGAGATTTCAATTTACTGTAATCGGGTTTTTGAGTTTTCCAGAATTCCCTGATAACGTTTTGTGCAATTTGAAAGTACTTTTCGTTAGGTCTAAACTCACCAAATAAACATCCCATACTGTCATCTCCAACTTCCAAATTGTCCGTTCCGATTAGTTCCTTATTTGAGTAAATTCTTGAGTTCATTTGAGTCTAACCGTAATGGTTTATAACATCCGGATAAAAGACTGTCTTTTATTCTTTTTTAGTTATTATGCAATAATCGATAAAACCAAACCCTTAAAACTCAAGCACAGTAGCAATTCCAACTACCACTTTTGACGCATTATTTAAAAGCTCCGCTTCCAATATTGAGTTTAATGGAATGGCTGGGGTATCGATTGATCCAATAATTTCGATAGGAGCGTCAAGTTGCTTAAAGCAGTTCTTTTGAATTTTGGCAGCAATGCTCAATGTGAATGTCGCTTCAATAGATTCTTCCGTTACCAATAAACATTTACTGTGTTTATTTACAGCTGCAAAAACAGCCTCTTCATCCCAAGGACTCAGTGTTCTTAAATCAATAATTTCAACCTGTCCGGGATAGTTTTCAGCAGCTTCAGTCGACCAATAAACACCTCGTCCATAAGTCACGATTACTAAAGATTCTCCTGTCTCGATTTTAGCGTCTTCGGCTGTTTGCACTACGCGTGCTTTTCCAAATGGAACCACATAGTCTTCACTTGGCTCAACTGTTATTGCACCTTCTGTTCCTTTAATCGTACTCCAATACAAACCTTTGTGCTCTAACATTACTACAGGATTTGGATCATAAAAGGCCGCTTTCATTAGTCCTTTTAAATCTGCTCCGGTTGACGGATAGGCCACTTTGATTCCACGAATGTTTGTAACGATCGATTCTACGCTTGATGAATGGTAAGGCCCGCCACTTCCGTATGCACCAATAGGCACACGAATGATGGCACTTACAGGCCATTTTCCGTTGGATAAATAATACGAACGACTCACTTCTGTGAAAAGTTGGTTGAGTCCTGGCCATATATAATCCGCAAACTGAACTTCAACAATAGGTTTTAGTCCAACGGCGGACATTCCTACGGTACTTCCAATAATAAATGCTTCTTGAATTGGCGTGTTAAAAACACGATCGTCGCCAAACTGTTGCGCTAATGTGGCAGCTTCTCTAAATACACCACCTAATCTTCCACCAACGTCTTGTCCGTATAATAATGCCTCTGGATGTTTCGTCATTATTTCCCGAATTCCAAATAAGGCACTATCAACCATTACGGTTGGTTTTTTACCTGTAGGTTCACGCTCTCCAGACTCTTCTGTAATGGGAGTAGGGGCAAAATAAAAATCGGTAATACTTGATGGATCTGGATCTTCAGCATTAAATGCTTTGTCAAAGTCCGCATCAACTTTAGTTTTCACCTCGGCTTCAATTGTCAATAAATCTCGCTCCGAAATCCCAGCTCTTAAAGCCAAGTCTTTTAATTGCGGATACGGATCGCGCAAAGCTGCTTCTTCTAAATCATCACGGTACCATTCCTTGCGAACACCTGATGTATGGTGATTCAACAATGGAACTTTTGCGTGCACTAAAAATGGGCGTCTTTCTTTTCTAATTTTAGAAAATACTTTTTTTATAGTTTGAAAAGATTCTTCAAAATTCGTTCCATCTATTGTAACTACTTCTAGTCCTTTAAATCCTTGTGCATAATAACTAATGTCCTGCGCGCGAATTTCGTCTGCACTAGCAGAGATGTCCCACTCATTGTCTTGCACTAAGTAGAGGATCGGGTATTGTTTTAAAGCCGCCATTTGGAAGGCTTCTGAGACTTCTCCCTCTGTGCAGGAAGCATCTCCCAATGAGCAAACAACAACGGGGTCGTCTCCTCCAAAATCATCTGCTAATCCTAAAATTTCTTTGTATTGAATTCCCATTGCAACTCCAGTTGTGGGAATGGCTTGCATTCCTGTTGCTGAAGATTGATGAGGGATTTTTGGCATGTTTTCACGGTTTAAACTGGGGTGACTATAATACGTTCTTCCACCTGAAAATGGATCATCTTTTTTAGCAAAAACTTGTAGCATCAACTCCCACGGTTCCATTCCAATTCCTAATAGAATTGAATCATCTCTATAATATGGTGAAACCCAATCTTGTGATTTGAGCTGCATTCCTACAGCCAACTGAATGGCTTCATGGCCGCGCGAAGTTGCGTGAACATACTTGGCAGTATCCTTTGCATTTTCCTCGTACTTTTCAGCCATTGTTTTGGCTGTGCACATTAATTCAAATGCTTGTCGAATGTCTTTTTTACTCGTTTTTATCGTCTTTTTCCCTGTGTCCCCGTTCACTTTAGTGGAGGCACTCTTTTTTCCCGAAGCCGTCTCTGACATAAATTAAGTCTAATTTAAATTGGACGCAATTTACAAAATTTAGAGCAGAATCTTTACCAGAATCCTACCCAAAATGGTAATCCATACGAATGGCACTGAGTAGCAGTATGCTGCTTGGCTTAAGCAGTTCCATTATTCAGATAAGATTCTAAGAATTTTAAGGTGGAAGATTGACCAGAGTCATAGAGTTTCGCCTTTTCTTTATCTGTCAATGAAAAGCTGGTTGCCGAAATTCCAAAATCATTAATATTCACCGATCGCGCTTTTTCTGAATCGTCTTTCTTGTAGTCAATTTTTTGAGAATCTAGCAACTTGTTAAACACAGTTTAGACATAATCAATAATGTGATCATAGTCGAGGTCTGAAGCCGTCTTTTTTTGATTGATTTGCCCAAAATGAAACCCAATGGTTTGAGGGTTGACGCCGGCTATATCAAAACAAGTGATCGGGTAATTATAAGTCACACCGCCATCTACATAAATATGCGCATCTGGAATTTTATTCGTGAATTTCCAAGCGCGAAAAAAAACGGGAATTGACATGGATGCACTCACCGATTCTGCGACAAAGGCATCTGGTTTAGTGTCAACCGAAAATTCTCGTGCTTCCTATAAATTTAAATCGGAAGCGAATAATTTTAGATCTCGATAAGCTTTATCTTTTAAGTCTTTAAAAGTGGTGTCTTTCGCCAAGCCAATATCCGTAAAGAATGATTCGATAAATTCAAGCAAAAACTGCCCTTTATAGAGTCCATATTTCGTTGGAATTTTTAATGGATTCCAATGGTCTTCAAATTTTTTGAAATCGGTATTGTTAACTACTTTGGTAATTGTGGCAGCATCATATTTAAGGCTGACTAATGCAGCTGTAATAGCACCTGCAGATGTTCCCGCAACGCGCTTCACATCTTTTAAAACGTTTTTAGTTTCAAGGGCTTCAATTGCGCCGGCATAGGCAATACCTTTTACACCACCACCTTCAAATACAAGGTTTTCAATTTTCATAAGTTTTAAATTAGGATTTGTAGAACAAGTTAAGATTTATTGCTGAGTCTTAAGAGGGGGCTTAAGAATTAAATCACTTGGTTCCATCCGCATTGAACTGTGAATTTCTTATAAGGCAAAGGCGAATTGATTACGTAAAATTGTATATTGTCGACTTAGCTTGAAAAAAGCGAATAGACAGAAGGCAATAGTTAAAACCCAAAAACTCAAAATCCAAAGTTCAAGCTCAAAATTCAAAACGCAAAATCTAAAAACCTAACGCTCAATATATTTTACTAAATACTATCGACTAACAACAAAAGCTATGAACACAAATAATAAAAATTTAATAATGGTAACAGGCGCAGCTGCCCGAATTTCTCAAGAGGTTGCTTGCATTGATAAGTTACGCTCAGAAAAGGGATTGAGAATCTCACAAAAAGACACCATGTTGGCTGGCTTTAGTTCGGGGTCACTCAATTTGTTAGCCTTAAACGCCTGTTTCAGAGATAAGGCACCGTTGAGTTGGGCAATGATTATAAAGCTAACTTATTATGGACTTTGAAAAATGCTGATATTTTTAATCTAAAAGGGTTGCATTTGTCACTTTTAAATACAAAACCCTTCCGCGAAACGTTAGATGGATTTTTGTCAAAAGCTGGGGTAACTGAATACGGCGATTTACCATTTGATTCTTTTGTCTTGACCTTATCTGATAAAGAAAAGGAAACGGTATGGGCAAATAATTTTGAAGCAACAAATCAAAACGTGTTGAAAGCCTCTGATTTATTTATGTCTTCAACAGCCATACCCGTTTTTTTTCCATGGCAAAAAATTAGTGACAGCAATAGTACTGAAAGAAATTTCCCAAAAGGTCATTTCAATGATGGCGGAACCAAAGGCCAGTTTATAAAATTTGAAGATATTATTGGCGCTTATGTATTAGAAAACGGACCATTTGAATCACTAGATATCATTAGCCCCATGCGCGAATTTGGAACGGATGCGGCGGCTGAACTTGAAGAAGGACTGCGTAACATTGGTATTAAGGAATTCGTTAAAGATGAGTTAGGTGAATTTGCTGCGGGACATACATTTGAGGCCTTTTTAACATTTCTAAAAGCAATTCAATCATGGCAAGCAGCTAACTGACCTTTGGCAAAAGCCATCACCGTAAATATTCCTAGAATGGTGACGAATTATTGCATTTTAGATTTTAATTCGGAGCAAAAGCAATATAATTCGACGATTGATTGGATTGAGGCAAATACGAATGATTTTACCGTTCCATTGGATGAATTTGTTCGCCAGCATGAGTCGGCGTAAAGTTCTCAAACAAAGTCCAGAATTAAATCTTGATCAAATCCCTGTTTGAAGTTCCTATTAAAGCGAGTTTTAGGCAGGGATTTTTACTTTTAGACAATTTTCCAAGGTTTTGGATCGAAGTTTGGTTAATACAGCTTAAACGGGAATAGCACCATTTACGTATTAATCGGCTAAAAAAGCAGATTTTATTCCTATTTTTACGATTCAATTTTAATGATTTAGGACCACAATACAACCGCCGAACGCAGTTGATTAGCAATCCTTTAAAAAAGACATATGAAAAAATTACTTTTAATCGTATTTATAGGAGTTACAGCTAACGTTGTGCAGGCCCAACAAGAATTAACCCTTGAAGATGCCGTTATGCAACAATATGGGAAATATTACCCCACCAGCACAACGCGCGTACAATGGATTCCTGGCACGCAAAATTATGCTTTTCTTTCAGCAGATTATCAAACGCTTTTAAAAGGGAACATAAAAAAGGATAAGACAACCAAGATTATTACTACAGCTGAATTAGGCACAATGACGGGGGCTGAAGCGCGCTTTGTTAATGTAGTAGAGTGGGTGGATGAAAATGCTTTTTACACAGCGATCGGCGAACAATATTTCTTAATTAATTTAGAGGATAAAACGAGCAAAATAATGGCGGCGCATCCAAGTTCATCTGAAGTTGTAGATTTTACATCTGCATCAGGAAATTTAGCATATACGCAGGAAAATAAATTATTCATTTCTAGTTTGTCATTTCCAATTGCAAGTACAGAAAACGAGGTGGTTTCAGGACAAGCAATTGCGCGAAGTGAATTTGGGATTACTAAAGGAACTTTTTGGTCGAATAACGGGCTAGTTTTAGCCTATTATCAAAAAGATGAAAAGCCTGTAGCCAATTATCCATTATTGAACATTGATACGCCAACAGGATCATTAAAATCAATTAAATATCCAATGGCTGGACAAAAAAGTGAAAAACCAGCCGTGGTAATTTATAACGTAGGGGCAAATGAATCTGTTACGGTAAAACCTTCTGGAAAATCAGATGATTATTTAACCAATTTCGGATGGGGACCAAAAGATGAGCACTTCTATATTGCTGAGGTAAATCGTGGTCAAAATCATATGAAATTAAATAAATACAACGCAAAAACAGGTGCTTTAGAAAAAACATTATTCGAAGAGAAAAGTGATAAATGGGTAGAACCAGAAACGCCGGTATATTTTGTAAACGACAACCAGTTTGTTTGGATGAGTGAGCGTGATGGATTCATGAACTTATATTTTTATGATGACCAAGGAAGCCTCGTTCGACAATTAACGAAAAACAAATGGGTGGTTCAAGACATTGTAGGACATGATGCTGAGTATGTGTATTTCCATGGAACAGGAGAAAGTTCAATGGAAAAACATGCGTATAAAGTAAACATTAAGAGTGGCAAACAAGAGCAATTGACAAAAGGAGCTGGAACGCATAATGTTTCATTTACTTCAGATTTTAAGTTGATGTACGATCAAATGTCATCTCATGACATTCCAAACAAAGAAACCATTTACGATTTAGGAAAAGGGAAAGTATTAAGAGAGGTTTTAACTGCCGAGAATCCTTACAAAGATTTGAAAATGGGCAAAGCCGAATACGGGACAATTAAGGCGGGTGACAGAGTAACGGATGTCAATTACCGATTGATTAAGCCAAGTAATTTTGACGCCAGTAAAAAATATCCAGTTTTAGTTTATGTATACGGCGGACCGCATGCACAATTGATTACCAATTCGTGGTTAGGTGGTGCAAGTTTATGGATGTACTGGATGGCGGAGCAAGGCTATTTAGTATATACGGTTGATAATCGCGGATCAGCAAATCGTGGATTTGAGTTCGAAAGCGTGATTCACCGCCAATTAGGTACGGCAGAAATGGCGGATCAAATGGAAGGTGTGAAACACCTAAAATCGTTACCATATGTAGACGGAAACCGATTAGCGGTGCACGGCTGGAGCTTTGGTGGATTTATGACCACTTCTTTAATGTTGCGTCAGGCTGGAACATTTAACGTAGGTGTTGCTGGTGGACCGGTAACTGATTGGAGTTATTATGAGATCATGTACGGTGAGCGTTATATGGACATGCCAGAAGAAAATGAAGCAGGCTACAAAGACAATAACCTAAAGAACCATGTCGCTAAATTAAAAGGCGATTTATTATTAATCCATGGAACAATGGATGATGTGGTGGTTATGCAGCACAATTTAAGTTTAGTACAAGCTTTTGTTGAGGCAGGTGTTCAAATGGACTTCTTTCCTTACCCAATGCACAAGCATAATGTAAGAGGGAAAGACCGCGTGCATTTAATGCAAAAGGTGTTGAATTACGTCATTGATAATAACCAATAGAGAAAATAAAATTTAAAACGGCAATGCCCTTTGATTTGCGAGCTTAGTCTTGAGTCAAAGGGCATTATTTTTTTACAATTGATCGAAAAGAAGGCTGTTTTCAGCGTCTGTCTGGTCGCTTTATAATTCACGTTTCTATTAAAATGTAAAAAATCAATTATTTTTGATTGTGTTTAAATTATTACCGATCTTATTTTGTCTTTTTTTGTGCGCTTTAACGGGCAATGCGCGGGCAACATTTTTAGATTCGCTCCTAAATACTTTATCAGAAATTCCGGCTAAAGTTACCTCAGAAAATTTAGGTCAAAAGAGTATTTTATGTAATGATATTGCCATCCAATATCAAGAATTGCATGTTTGCCTTTGGCTGATGAGACAGTTTTTTTTGTAATCTCAATTATACACAGAGCTTGTTGAGAGACTTTTATTATATTTAACATATGCCCACAATGAAATCGCTTTTACTCGCATTACCCTTTTCTCTTTTTGGCTACGGTCAAAGTGCAAACGAGATCGTTTTAACAGATGAAAATTTGGGCATTTCATTGGGAGAAAATGTGGGTGTTTTTGAAGATAAAACAAATGCTTTCCCAGCGGTAAATGCGCTACTCGAGCTGATAGATGATCCTTTTGTCAAAACGGAGCAAGCTATTCCGGACTTTAATTTTACAGCCAATCGATTTTGGTTGCGTTTTACGCTAACGAATCATTCGAGTAAAACTGATTTTATTTTTGAAACGGGACGCACGGTTACTAACAAAGTCGAGTTTTTTGAAGTTGAAGAAAAAAGAGCCGTACAACATTATATAAGTGGAGATGATTTCGCCTATAACGATAAGAAAATTATCCACCGTAAGAACCTATTTCCAATTGCACTGGAGCAAAATGAAAGCAAGACTTTTTATGTGAAATTGGAAAGTGATGGGGAGTTGTTGTTCGCACCAATCATTGTGCACGACCATATGGGCTTTTTTGCGGAGGATTTTAAGGACCAATTTACCAATGGCTTCTATTATGGTTTGATTGCATTAGTCGTTATTATATACTTCTTCTTTTTCATCTTCCTGCGCGATCGATCTTTCCTTTTTTATATTCTTTATGCTTTTTCACAAGGAATATTGCAGTTTTCTTTAGACGGGTATTCCCACCATCATATTTTTCCTAAAGGAGGCTACTTTACAAGTCACCTGCTTCTATTCTTTGCTGGGCTTACAGTTTTATTTTCGCTGACTTATGTCAATCATTTCCTAAACTTGAAAAAGCACAGTCAAGGACTCTTGAAAATATTTAATATAAGCCGATTTGCCATAGGCTTGATCATTATAATGTCATTGATTCCGGGACCTCTTTACGAGCTTTCATTCCCAATTATTAATGGAGCCAGTTTGTTTAGCGTTTTACTTGCGGCTTATGCCATTATTCGATTGCGCACCAAAGGGGTGGAGGTTGATTTGTTTTTTGCCTTGGCATTTATCATTTTAATTATTGGTGGAGTTGTTTTTATACTGGGCAATATCAGTGTGGTAGGAGATAAAATGATTTCTTTAGGCGCTTTAAAAATAAGTTCAGCTCTAGAGTTCGTAATCTTAAGCATTTCAATGTCTAATAAGTACGGGAAATTAAAAAAGGAGAAAGAATTAGCGCAAAAAGAAGCCTTGATTACATTGGAAGAAAAGAATGCGCTAATGGATGAAAGTAATACTAAATTGGAAAGACAAGTTAAAGAAAGAACCTCTGAAATTGAATTACAAAAAGAAGAACTTAGTAAGATTAATGAAGAGATTGTAAGCAGCATTAAATATGCACTGCGGATTCAAGAAGCGATTTTGCCTTCAGATGAACACGTAAACCTACTAATTCCTAATTCATTCATTCTATACCGCCCAAAAGATGTGGTAAGTGGTGATTTCTATTTCATAGAAGCCACCAGTACTGCAAATGTATCTGATGCAAGTCGGTTTGTTTTGGTTGCCGCGGTTGATTGCACGGGACATGGTGTACCAGGTGCCTTTATGAGTATTGTCGGTAATAATTTATTGACCCAAACCTTAACCAAGAGTGCGGTCAGCTCACCTGGAGAGGTTTTAAACTATTTGAATGAAGGTGTAAACAGAACTTTACGTCGCACAATTGATGGCAAAGCCATAAGTGACGGAATGGATATTGCCATGTGTGCGTTAAACCATGATCACACAAAACTATTTTTTGCAGGTGCTAAAAATCCACTTTATCTATCGCGTCACAAATCAGTTTTTGATCAAAACGATATACCGGAAGCTATGCATGTTATTGCCGAAACTGAGGACGTTGTGCTGTTAGAAATTAAAGGAGATAAACATCCAATTGGCAATAGTTCGGATGAATTGATACCATTTATTAATCATACGATTGATTTAATGGTAGACGACCAGATTTATGTGTTCACGGATGGTTACGCTGATCAATTTGGAGGTCCAAAAAGCAAGAAATTCAATTATCGAAGGTTCAGAGAATTATTGATAAAGATATCCAGTATGCCAATGGCCGATCAAAAAGCGACACTGGAAACAGAATTTATTAAGTGGCTTGGAACTGAGGAGCAAATAGATGATGTGCTTGTAATTAGTTTTAAGATTGATTAATGCTGCTTTTATTGATGAAACCGTTCAAAATAGGATTTTATTGTATTTGCTTTTGCCTTTTAGTCAATTGTAATTCAACGACAGAATCAAAATGCCGACCCTAAAACAAAAAGATTTGCTGACATTATGGAAGGAAACGTTCCAAGGAGTATTGCCGACACTTCGTTTTTGCAAGAATTGGCGGGGTATGGTTTTGAATAGCAACTTGTGCCTGAATCAAAGCACTATGAGTTGAATGACCTATTTCGAGAAAAAAGCGCAGATCCAAGCGAGACAAAATGGATGTGCATGCCAGTTTACAATGATATTTCGGTTTTTAAAAAGGAGAATCGAATCGTTGGAATTGCAAAAATTTATTTTGGATGTAATGAAATTCACATTGTTGGTTCGGATGCTAAAACAGATCGTTTTGGTTCCTGTTTGGGTTATAGTAGGTTATCTGATCTCTTAAGAAGAGAATAAAATAAACGTCCTTTGTGCCCCAAGCAAAAAGGACGTTTCCATAGGGGGCTTGGTTATTAATTTCCTGTAATTTCAAATTCTGTTCGACGGTTATTTTGTCTTCCAGATGCAGTTGCGTTGGTATCAATTGGTTTGTCAGACCCATGCCCTTTTGCAGTCAATCTATTTGCTGCAATTCCTTTACTCTTTAAATAAGCCACTGCAGCTGCAGCGCGATCTTGAGATAGTTTAATATTATTTTGAGCAGACCCTGTATTATCTGTATGACCAGAAAGCTCAATTTTTAAACTTGGCACATCTTTCAATAATTGCACGAGTCTGTCTAGCTCTGTGTTCGATTCAGATCGAATATTTGACTTTCCGGTGTCAAAGAATACGTTTCTCAAAGCAATCTTGCTTCCAATTTTAATGTTCTTCAACTCAATTTTTTTGTTCACAAGGTTATAAGCACTTCCTTGAGGAATATCGAAATTTTCCGAGTGAAATAAATACCCGTCGGCTTTTACGGCAATTCCGTAGTTCCCTCCTGATTTAAGAGAAATTAAGAATTTACCAGTGGCGCTATTTGTCGTAAACGACTCTACAATTTCACCTTTGTTATTATCAGTAATTTCGATAATAGCTTTCACGGCTTTTTTAGTAATGGCATCCAATGTTTTTCCTTTAAAAACAGTTAATTCTGCCATGCTTGTTACTTTAACTTCTCCCACTAACTCAGGATCCTGAATTGGTTTTGCTACAGATGCCAATAAATAATCTTCTGTGGCAAATGATGGTGATTTTTCATCTCCCCAAAACGTTGCTTTGTAAATATCGAATCCGCCTTTACCGCCCGCTCTGTTAGATGCTATATATGCAAATTTTCCATTTGCAGTTGCTGCGAAAAAGTAGTCATCATATGGGGTGTTAATTGGCGCCCCCATATTTACAGGTTTAGTCCATCCGCCACCTTTTATTTTTTTCGCATAGAAAATGTCATAACCACCCATTGAATTGAATCCTTCTGAAGCGAAGTACATAATCTTTCCATTTGGATGCATATAAATTGGTCCGTCATTAAATTGAGAACTCACATCTAAGATTTGTGTTGGAAGTCCATAAGAACGATCTCTTTTCACTTTTACACCAGACACCATGATGTCGTATCCATTCTTTCCGCCTGGTTTATCCTTAGCGAAATAGATGGCACGATCGTTAAAGTTGTATGAAGCGAAGCGCTCATTTGACTTGAAATTGATATCGCGTGAAAAACTAATAGGATCCGACCAAGTGTCACCTCTTAACTCTGATTCGTAAATGTCTGAATTGCCTTGTGCATTTTCCTTACTCATCAGCATTTTTGTACCATTGTAAGATAAGTTGTTGGAAACGTCATTTCCTTCCGTATTTATTTTACCCTTTAATTTAGCTGGTTTTTGCCAAACACCGTCAATTAGACTAGCTGAGTAGATATCGTCATCATACACACCAACTTCATTGGGCGTGTGACCATTTGGTCGGTTAGAAGTTAAGATAATCTCTTCACCGTCCATTGATACTGAAGGCGCATAATCGTCAAATTCTGATGAAAGTTCTGGAACATGATCAACCCAAGCTCGAATTGGTGTACCAACTAACTTTAATCCCGATTTACATTCGCTTTTGCGTTGTTTTACAAATTTCCCAAAATCATCCGCTTTGCGATATTCCGTTTCAAACGTTGTATAAAATGTAAGAGCTTTATTAAAATCACCCTCAAGCTGATGCACTAATCCCATATAGTAATTAATGAACGGATCAACCAATGCATTTCTTTTATAGGCTTCTTTAAAATAGGGAAGTGCTTTAACTTTATGTGTCGAATGAATGTGGCAAACACCTATTTTAAAATTGAGTTCGGCGCTATTCGGGTTAAAAGCATAGGCTTTTTCAAAATGTTCTAATGCCTTCATGTAAAAAAGCTCAGGACTTTTAACTACAAATACTTCCGCATTCCCTAAATGCCATTGCTCTGTTCCAAGCTCCATTTGTTCCTTGGCCTTTTTAAAGCCTTCTTTATCGTCCTTAAAGTTTGCGGCTTTAAACTCCACATCTTGACCAAAAGAAAAAACGCTAAAGGATAGGAATAATACTATTAAATAATTTTTCATCTCTTTTATTTTATCTATGTTTTTGATCTTAATTCGAACAATTTCCTGAATGATACTGCTTTGCTAGTTCCGAGCCTAGTTGTCTCGCTTTAGACCAATCTTCACAAGCCCCATCAAGATCTCTCAACATTTCTTTTGCATTTCCTCTATTCACGTATGCATCTGCCAATTCAGGATTTAATTGAAGGGCTTTGTCAGCATCTTGTTTTGCTTTCTCGTAATCACCTTTTTTGAAATAAGCTCCAGATCTATTGCTATAGGCTGGTGCATAGGAAGGATTAATTTCAAGTGCTTTCGTGAAATCGTTCACAGCGTCATCTATTCGCTCCATTCGCATATGTGTTACTCCACGGTTATTATAAGCCAAGAAAAATTCAGTATCAACACTTAGCGCACGATTGAATGCCGCTAGTGCCTCCACATACATTTTAAGTTTTGTTTTTGTTGTTCCTATGTTGTTGAGTACAAAAGCCAAATTTGGATTTTTTCGAGCCGCTTCTTCATAGTCTTTCACTGCCTCTCCATATTTTTCAAGCATTCTATAACAAGAACCTCTGTCATTGTATGCATACGCATCATCTGGTTTAAGCATGATGACTTTTGAAAATTGCGTAACAGCTGCGAAATAATCTTTTTGCATGAATTTTAAGGTCCCATAATTATAATAGGCCTTATCGTATTTCGGCTTTAGCTCAATTACTTTTTCATAATCCGTTTCGGCATTCAAATAGTCGCCTATGCCTTGGTAAGCTCTAGCGCGTTGAAAAAAGGCTTTTGCATAATTCGCTTTAATCGTCAATAACTCATCTAAGGTTTTAATCGCTCCTTTATAATCCTCCATGCTATTTTGAGCCACTGCTTTGTTATAATAGGCTGGCGTAAACTTGGGATCGTTAGAAATTGAACTCGTAAACTTGCCCACCGCGGCTTTAAAATTATTTTGCTTGAAGAGTTCGACCCCCTCGTTATAAGCCAGCTGTGAAGCTTCTATTGCAGCATTTGATTCATTTAAATGTGTAATGGAGTCACGGTAGAATTTCTCTTCAGGAGTTAGTTCTTCAATTTGTGAAAATCCGCTACATCCTATTACCGCAAGTAATAAGGTAAATGTAAATTTTTTCATAGTCTAAATTTGTACAACAACTCGTTTGTCATGCTCGTCAAAAGAAATAATCATGCCATCACGATTTTAGCCTTCAAAAAATATGGACGAGCAATTCTTTGGTCGTTTTTAAATTGGGTCCTTAAAATAACTAAATTCACGAGAGTGGGCGTGGTTTCTATGCCGCATAGTTATTAACAAATGTTGAAAACTTTGATGGCAAATTATTTAGAAAAGCCTTTGTTAAGGTAAAAAACACCTCATTCGTCAGGGTGAATAACACTATTGTTAAAGTCTTAAATCGCTAAAAATGTGTGATGTAAGGCGTTTTATGACAACGATCGAATTGTTTCCATTATATCAAAGGCCAATTGATTTGCTTTTTCTTCAGATTCACTTTCAGAATAAATTCGAATAATTGGTTCAGTATTACTTTTTCTTAAATGCGCCCATTCTGAACCAAAATAGATCTTCACG
Source organism: uncultured Crocinitomix sp. (assembly GCA_905478225.1). Classification (GTDB taxonomy): domain Bacteria; phylum Bacteroidota; class Bacteroidia; order Flavobacteriales_D; family Crocinitomicaceae; genus Crocinitomix. Next base: position 38,166 of record CAJQHR010000017.1, on the reverse strand, counting down.
CCATCCGTAGTATCAATTTCTTGATTCGCATATTCATTTTGCACGGCGGATAAAATGGCATCTACATCCATTTCTGGAGAAAGTTGGATTTTATTTTTTGAAATGAAATAGTTTGGATATGTAGCGCGCAATTCAGATGTTGTCATGTTCGCTTTAGCTAATTGGGTTAAAAATAGTCCAACTCCGACTAAAGCATCTCTGCCATAATGCAACTCTGGGTAAATAACTCCTCCGTTTCCTTCACCTCCAATAACGGCCTGGGTTTCTTTCATTTTATTGACCACATTTACTTCTCCAACTGCTGACGCTTCATAGTTGCTGCCCGCATATCGATTGGTAACCTCACGTAATGAAATTGTTGATGATAAATTGGAAACTGTATTTCCTGGTGTATGTTGCAAAACATAGTCAGAAACAGCAACTAAAGTATATTCCTCCCCAAACATAGCTCCATCTTCACATACGAATGCTAGTCGATCTACATCTGGATCAACAACAATTCCTAAGTCAGCGCCAGTTTCTTTAATTTTATCGGCAATCGCCGTTAAGTTTTCTGGCAGTGGTTCGGGGTTATGAGGGAATTCGCCTGTAGGTTCGCAATAGAGTTTATAGATTGTTTGAACGCCAAGTGCCTCGAGCAAGGCAGGTATAAAAATTCCACCGGTAGAGTTTACAGCGTCCACAGCAATTTTAAAATTGGCGGCCTTTATTGCAGCAGCATCCACAAGCGGTAAGTTTAGCACAGCTTTTATGTGTTTACCTAAATAGGTGTTATCAAAGCGGACTGTTCCAAGGTCATCTACCTCTGCAAAATTAAAGGCTTCCTCCTCCGCAATTTTCAAAATGGTCTTCCCTTCAACATCTGAAATAAATTCGCCTTTTTCATTTAATAATTTTAAGGCATTCCATTGTTTTGGGTTGTGACTTGCGGTGATTATGATTCCGCCTTGCGCATTTTCCATGGGCACGGCAACTTCAACAGTCGGAGTAGTCGATAATCCTAAATCAATGACATTAATGCCTAAACCTTGTAGGGTGCTGGTAACTAAATCTGAAATCATCTGTCCTGAAATACGAGCGTCTCGTCCAATAACAATTATTGGTTTTTTATTCGTATTGTTTTGAATAATCCACGTACCGTAGGCTGCTGCGAACTTGGTAGCATCTACAGGGGTTAAGCCTTCTCCGGGTTTTCCCCCAATAGTCCCTCTGATGCCAGATATTGATTTGATTAAAGTCACAAGTAAAATTTTAAATTGATTTGAGTGTTCACACAATCGTTAAATGTTCTATGACAAATATATGTCTTTTCATGGTTTTTGATGACATATGTTATCTCCATAACGAACAGTAATAGGTTGGTAACTATTTCCAATAAAATCCCAGTGATTATCTGTAATTTGAATAAATATTTGTATAATTGCATTAAATCTAGGTAGATAAGTTCAATCATCTCTCACATTTCAACTACCGAATTTTCGTTCAAAGAAAAAATCGAATCAAAAAATATTTATGACTGACATTTCAGATCTAAACGCTAAAAAAGTAGCGGAATTAAGAGAAATTGCTAAAAATTTAGGGATTGAAGGAGCCTCTACTTTAAAAAAAAAAGAGATCATTGATATGATTTTTGCTAAACCTGCAACAGAAGAGTCTCCCGCAGAAGAAGGGGAAGCGCCAAAGCGCAAAAGAAGAAGAAAAAAAGCAGTTCCAGAAAAGGAAGATTTATTTTCAAGTAAAATAAAAGCATCTGTTGAAGCAGAGGTGCAGAAGAAAGAGGAAGATAAGCCGGAAGAAACTGAAAAAGCTGTTGTACCAAAGGCAGAAGTGAAAGCGGATGAGGAAAAAACAGATGAAACTAGATCTGATTCAAAATCTGAAGAAAATCAAAAACGTCGAAGAAAACCAAAACCGAACGAAAATCGACAAAGTCCACAGGAACAATCGGCAAGAGATAGAGCGTCTCACCAAAATAAAAATTCTGGTGGTCAGAATAATAATTCAAAAGACAACAACAGCAGCAATAATAATAACAGCAACAACAATCAAAACAATCGCAAAAAATCTCAGGAAGATTTTTACGGTTATAATTTTGATGGGCTAATTATAAGTGAAGGTGTTTTAGATATGATGCAAGATGGATATGGTTTCTTGCGTTCATCTGATTATAACTACCTTCCTTCACCGGATGATATTTATGTTTCTCAAAGTCAAGTGAAAAGATATGGCTTGAAAAAGGGAGATACAGTTAAAGGACCAATTCGACCACCAAAAAGTGGTGAAAAATATTTTCCTTTAATTGGTGTTGAGAGCATAAACGGAAGAGAACCTAACTTTGTTCGAGACCGTGTTCCTTTTGAATATTTAACGCCGCTATTTCCAAAAGATAAATTTAAAATTACGGGACACAAAGATGAGTCTTTGTCAACAAGGATTATGGATTTGTTCGCACCAATTGGTAAAGGACAAAGGGGAATGATTGTGGCACAGCCTAAAACGGGTAAAACGGTTTTATTAAAAGATGTAGCAAATGCAATTGCAGCGAATCACCCTGAGGTATATTTAATTGTACTGTTAGTTGATGAGCGCCCTGAGGAGGTAACTGATATGGCACGTTCAGTAAATGCTGAGGTTGTAGCTTCAACTTTTGATGAGCCCGCTGACAAACACGTTAAGTTGGCAAATATTGTACTAGAAAAAGCAAAACGAATGGTTGAATGTGGTCATGATGTCGTGATCTTATTGGATTCAATTACGCGTTTAGCTAGAGCTTATAACACGGTTCAACCAGCATCTGGTAAAGTACTTTCTGGTGGGGTTGATGCAAATGCTTTACATAAACCAAAGCGTTTCTTTGGCGCAGCAAGAAAAATTGAAAATGGTGGTTCTTTAACCATCTTAGCAACTGCCCTTACTGAAACTGGATCTAAAATGGATGAGGTAATCTTTGAGGAATTCAAAGGAACGGGTAATATGGAGCTACAATTGGATCGAAAAATATCTAATCGTAGAATCTATCCGGCAATTGACATTACTGGTTCAGGAACAAGACGTGAAGATTTGTTGATGAGCAAAGAAGCCCTACAACGCATCTGGATTTTGCGTAAATATTTGGCAGATATGAATCCGGTTGAAGCTATGGAATTCATTAAAGAACGGATTCAAGGCACACTTTCAAATGAAGAATTCTTGATTTCTATGAATGGATAGTTAGTTTCAAATATAAAAGACTTAAAAGCTCTGTCCGTCTTTGGCGTATGGGGCTTTTTTTATTCTATGCCTCTCTATGCAGTGGCTTTAATAAATCTAGCACCGTTTTAACAGGACTAAAGCAATCATTGCCAATTTCGTAGAATAACGTATTCCATTTTGCCATTCCACCATTCCAAAGCCCAGGTTGTTCTATAAACTGAACTGACTTTCCTTTGTAGGTTTTGTTCACAATAAAGTACTGCGAATCATCTCTAAACTCTTCAAAATCAAATTTATCGCCCTTGTAATCTCGAGGCGCACAAATAATTTCAACCGGATTAAAATGGGTTGATTTAATCAACATGGTTAATTGACTCGACTTGGCTGATATCTGCGATTTTTCAATAATTTGTCGCGTTTCATAACCGTTTTCATCTTTCACCCAAAACGGCCCACCACCCGGTTGTCCTTCATTGCGAACCATTCCACAAATACGTGAAGGGCGGTTTAAAATCGATTTAATTTTGGCGATATCTGTTAAGTCATCTAGCTTGATTTTTAAATCATACGTATCATTCAACGTTGTTATTTGATCTTTAAAATCAATATTATTGTCTATTTTATTTAAGATATCAAATACCTTTTCTTGGAATTCTAGCAAGGCGCCTGCCAACATTTTTCGTGAATCTGCGGATTTTTGTGCGTGGTCATGATGTTGCACATTATCAATGTTTCGAATCAGAATTAAATCTGCGTCTATGGCATCTAAATTTTGAATTAATGTACCATGGCCAGCAGGTCTTCTTACTAATTCGCCCTCGTCAAACAGTACATCTCCGTTTTCGTCAAAAGCAATTGAGTTTGTCGTTTCATCTTGCACTGAAAAATCAAAATAGAAGTTGATTCCAGTGATTTCTCTTAATATTTTAATGCTGTGCTTGATTTGTTCGGTAAACCTTGCATTAATTGTAAAATGAAAACGCGATTTATCTCCCCCTATTTCGGCACCTTGTAAAATGTGCTCTTGAAAAGGGTTAATTATAAAATTACCATAACGGTGAAAAGGAATAAGTCCTTTTGGGCGATTTCCAAAGTTAAAACTATCTTCATTTAAAATCAATTTTAAAAATGTTTCAATGTCAATGTCACCTGTTTTTAAATCGTCTTTTGTGGCTTCAGGCAATTTATTGTAAAACGCAAAAGACGCAATGCTATTAATCAAATGCTCAATGAACTCAATAGTTTCTTCACAAGGATTTTCGTTGTTAATGAAATCATAAGCCGCACCAAACATCCTAGAACCTGAGCCACTGGAAGGAATAAAAAAACTGATGTCTAAATCGTTCGCTCGATTTTCATACAAGCGAATTGCTTCTATAGTTTCTTCGGCGTTCAAAATTTGAATTCCATTTTGTGGTCGGCAAGAGCCTAAAAGTTCAATTTTAGGATTGCCCTTTTCAATTTTCTCTTTTTGGTTCGCTATTTTTTCCTCTAAACTCATTCGTTCTTATAAATACGGACGGCAAAGATATAAGTTTTATCTATTTCAACTTTTTGCTTTATTTGATGATTGAAAAAACATACACCAACTTTATATTATCTTTGCGTTTCAATGCTGAAAGCTTATTTAAAATATCGGAAAACGCGTGTTGACGCGCATGGGTTGCACTCGCCATTTGTTTTCGATTTTTACAATGAAATCATAAAAAAAAGTAAAACAGGGATTGATGGGGCTATTGAAAATTTGCGAGCAACATTATTAAAAAGTAACACAAAAATTCATTTTACAGAATTGGGTGCTGGATCCAAAAAAGGAAACCAAACAGAGCGAGCAATAAAATCAATAGCAAAACATGCAGCAATGACCCGAAAGTTTGGCGGTCTACTAGCACGTTTATGTGAGTTTTACGCGGTGAAGGAAGTATTAGAAATTGGAACCTCCCTAGGAATAGGAACGGCATACTTATCCAAACATAGCACGAACTCAATAACCCTTGAAGGTTGCAAAGAAACTCTGGATATTGCCCAAGAAAATTTTAAGAAGTTGAATTACCAGCACATTGATGCAAGATTAGGTGAGTTTTCAAATTCATTAAAAATACTGGCTTCAGAAAAACGAAAATTCGATTTAATTTATATTGACGGTAATCATCAACTTGAACCAACTTTGGCTTATTTTGAATTTGCGTTGAACAATAGCCATAACGATACGTTTATTATATTGGATGATATTTATTGGAGTAGAGAAATGGAAAAAGCCTGGGGAAAAATTAAGGCAGATGAACGAATTAATGTAAGTATCGATTTGTTTCGAATGGGCATAGTTTGCAAACGGGCTGGACAACGGAAACAGAATTTTGTGGTGAAGTATTAATCCAAGTAAAGAGAATAAAATGAAAGTATACACAAAGAAAGGAGACAAAGGCAAAACGGGGCTAATCGGTGGCACGCGAGTACCGAAATTTGCATTGCGAATTGATGCCTACGGAACAGTAGATGAGTTGAATTCCTATGTGGGCTTGTTGCGAGACAGGGTTGTGAATAAACAATTCAAAGAGGAACTAATATTTGTTCAAGATCGATTATTCACAATAGGTTCTTGGTTAGCATCCGACCCTGAAAAAGGAAAAATGCAATTGCCTGAGATTAATGAAGAAGATCTAACAAAGCTAGAAGATAGTATTGACGAAATGGATACGAAGTTGGAGCCTATGACGTCTTTTGTATTACCAGGTGGTCACGAAACGGTTTCGTTTTGTCACATAACCAGATGTGTATGCAGACGAGCTGAACGCCTCGTAACTGAATTGAATGAGGAGTCAGAATTGAACCCTTTAATTATGGCTTTTTTGAACCGTTTGAGCGATTATTTGTTTGTATATGGAAGGTTTGTAACAGCCGAATTGGGAGCAGAGGAAATTCCTTGGAAACCAAAAATGTAGTGGATTATTAAAAAAAAATGAGAATTAACTTGGACGTAAGCTTAAAAAAATTATTTTTGCGCCAAAATGAATTTATAAGAGTATGTATTGGACATTGGAATTAGCTTCATATCTGGAAGATGCGCCTTGGCCAGCGGCGAAAGACGAATTAATCGATTTTGCAATGCGAACAGGAGCACCTCTTGAGGTAGTGGAGAATCTACAAGAAATAGAAGATGTAGGAGAATCGTACGAAAGTATCGAAGAAATTTGGCCGGACTATCCGACCAAGGATGACTTCTTCTTCAACGAAGACGAATATTAATATCTAAAAATAAACGGTTCGCTTTAGCGAGCCGTTTTTGTTTCTACTTCATAAATTTCGTTTATCTTGAGCAAGCGGAAATTATAATGCGTTATCCAAGTTTATATTTTAGCTTATTGGTCAGTAATCCTTCGTCACTATAAATGAAACTCTGTTATTCGATATCTCTAATGTTTTATTTGGCTATGCTGCATTAGGCAGGAGTCAGCTATTCGATTTTTCAAGTGGAAATCAACAAAACTCGTTCATTGAGAATAAAGGTCAATTGGTCGGCCGAGGTGGAAAAGAAAGGCCAGATGTTTTGTTTCAATTGGCGCAGCAAAGTGTTTTTCTACGCAAAACTGGAATTTCCTATGTTTTTTCAGATCAAAGTCAGGTTCAGTCTAGAATAAATACTAAAGTCAAAAAGAATTTAGATGTAGATGATATCTACTCAGAAATGAATGAGATGAAAGCTCAGGCAGAGTTGTGGAAACATTCAAAAACAAGAGTTCACCAAGTAGATATGAATTTTTTAAATGCGAATGAAGATCCCACCATTGGTAAATTGGGAAAATCAATTGGATATACGAATTATTATTACCCACATTGTACAGAAGGCATTTTAAAAGTTGGGGAATATCAAACAATTCAATACCATTCTGTTTATGATGGAATAGACTTGGTCTTTTTAAGTCCCTGTGCAAATGGATTAAAATATGATTTGATTGTTCGGCCATTTGCAGATCCTAATCAAATTCAATTGGAATGGAGAGGTGCAGACTCTGCTTTTGTTACCGATAACGGGGAATTAATTATTGAAAATCAAATTTTAGCGATCCATGAATCGATTCCGAAAGTTTATCAAATAATTCAAAACGATACGATATACATAAATGCAGCATACCACCTTGAAACGAGTAAAAAAGGAAGCACCATTGTTAGTTTTGAATTGTCAGAATACAACCCAAATTTCAGCTTAATTATTGATCCATGGGTGACAAATTTTGGAGGAGACGGGGTGGATTATGGATTAGAGGTGGATACAGATCCTGATGGAAATGTAGTTATGTCGGGTGAGTCGGGAAGTTCAACTGCCATATCAGAGGCGGGCTTTCAAATGGTGTTTGGAGGTGGTGAATCTGATAGTTTTTTAGCGCCAAACATCTTTACGCCTGACAATGACGGGGTCAATAATATGTTTTATTTCCCGAGTGAAGAAATTGCTGATTTTAACTGTAGCGTCACTAATCGCTGGGGAGTTGAAGTCTTCCAATTTCTATCCGTTGAAGATAAATGGGACGGTACAGCAGTCGGAAACGGAAAAGAGTGTCCGGCTGGCGTCTATTTTTATATTTACGCCGGAACGGATATTAATGGTCAGACTTTTCAAGGACATGGAACAGTTCAGTTAGTAAGAGATTAATAAGCTGTCAACCGCCATAACGACAATTTTTAGCAGCTCCTTTCTCATTTAATTTTGTAATTCAGCCAAATCTGGATTTTTAATTAAGAAATCACGACAGAATGTCTGTTTTTTCCCACTGGTACGATTTCTGACTACATATCTAAAAAAACAGCACCGATTTTCACCGTAAAATTGGTATAAATCACGAGAACTCGCTATTTTTAGCGATTCATAATTTTAGAAGCATAAAATGTTTGGAATTTTAAAGAAATTAGCAGGAAGCAAAGGGAAGAAGGATGATAAAATATATCAACCATACGTTGATCGCGTAAAGTCGTTTGAAGGTAAAATTAGTGCCTTGAGTAATGACGATTTACGAGCAAAAACGGCTGAGTTTAAGGCTTTGATTAAGGAGCGTACGAAAGCATCTGAGGATGAAATTGCTGCAATTAATGAAAAAGTTGATGGAAATCCTGGGATGGACTTTCAGGAAAAGGAGAATTTATATGGGAAAGCGGATAAATTAAAACTCGAAATCGACAAAGAAATTGAGGCTGTGCTGGAAGAGATTTTGCCAGAAGCGTTTGCGGTAATTAAGGAAACGGCGAAACGTTTTGCTGAAAATGATGTAATTGAAGTTGCTGCTTCTGATTTCGATAAGGAATTGGCGCAAACTAAAGATAGTATTTCTATTAACGGTGATACAGCTGAATGGGCCACGTCTTGGAATGCATTTGGTACACAAGTAACTTGGAATATGATTCACTATGATGTGCAATTATATGGTGGAACTGTGCTGCATAAAGGTAATGTTGCAGAGATGCAAACGGGTGAGGGAAAAACGTTAGTTGCTACTTTGCCTGTATATTTAAATGCATTGTCTGGTAAAGGAGTGCACTTAATTACAGTGAATGATTATTTAGCAAAAAGAGATTCTGAATGGATGGGACCGATCTATCAGTTTCATGGCTTATCGGTTGATTGTATTGACCTGCATAAACCAAATTCAGAAGAGCGTAAAAAGGCGTATAAAGCAGACATTACTTTCGGCACCAATAACGAGTTTGGTTTTGACTACTTGAGAGATAATATGGCTTCAAGCCCTAACGATATTGTTCAGCAAAAACATCACTATGCAATTATTGATGAGGTCGATTCCGTATTAATTGATGATGCCAGAACACCATTGATTATTTCTGGGCCTATGTCTGGTGGAGATGTCCATGAATTCAATGAATTGAAACCAAAAATTGAAAAAATTGTAGGAGCTCAAAAGAAATTAGTAAATGATTTTTTAATTGATGCGAAAACAAAATTGAAAGGTTTAGATACAGGGGAGATTGATAAAGAGACCTTATTTGAAGGGGGCGTTTCTTTACTACGGGCCTTTAGAGGGTTCCCAAAAAATAAAGCCTTAATTAAATATTTAAGTGAAGAAGGAATTCGAGCGCAATTGCAAAAAGTAGAAAACTTTCACTTGCAAGATCGTGAACGTGAAATGCCAAAGGCGGATAAGGAATTATATTTCGTAATCAACGAAAAGCACAACACTATCGAGTTAACTGAAAAAGGAATTGATTTACTTTCTGATGGTGAGAACCGTGATTATTTTGTGATGCCAGATATTGGATTAAAAGTCAATGAACTGGAGAAGCAAAATCTGGAGCGTTCTGTACTTTTAGAGAAAAAGGAAGCAATCATTCAAGACTTCACCGTAAAATCTGAGCGTATTCATACCATTAACCAATTGTTGAAAGCGTATTCTCTTTTTGAAAAGGAAGTGGAATACGTGATCATGGATGGTAAAGTAATGATTGTGGATGAGCAAACAGGGCGTATTATGGACGGTCGTCGTTATTCTGATGGATTGCACCAAGCAATTGAGGCAAAGGAAAGCGTGAAGATTGAAGCAGCAACACAAACGTATGCTACAATTACTTTGCAAAACTTCTTCAGAATGTACCATAAATTGTCAGGAATGACTGGTACTGCGGAAACGGAGGCACAAGAACTATGGGATATCTATGATTTGGATGTAGTTGTTATTCCAACGAATAGACCAATAGTAAGACAAGATGACCAAGATTTTGTTTTCCGTACACAGCGTGAAAAATTCAATGCTGTAATTGATGAAGTCCAGCGATTGGTTGAATTAGGTAGACCCGTATTGGTTGGCACAACTACGGTTGAAATTTCTGAGTTATTAAGTCGTATGTTAACCATGCGAAAAATTCAACATAATGTCTTAAATGCGAAACAGCATAAAAAGGAATCTGATATTGTTGCTGAAGCTGGTCAAGCGGGCCGTGTAACCATTGCAACCAATATGGCTGGTCGTGGTACGGATATTAAATTGTCCCCTGAAGTGTTAGCCGCTGGTGGTTTAGCAATTGTCGGTACTGAACGTCACGATTCGCGTCGTGTAGATAGACAGTTGAGAGGTCGTGCCGGTCGTCAAGGAGATCCAGGTTCATCTCAGTTCTTTGTATCATTAGAAGATCAGTTAATGCGTAAGTTTGGATCTGAAAGAATTGCCAAAATTATGGACCGTATGGGCTATAAGGACGGGGAGGTTATTCAACATTCAATGATTACAAAATCAATTGAGCGTGCGCAGAAAAAAGTAGAAGAAAATGCTTTTGGTGTTCGTAAAAAATTGTTGGAATATGATGATGTGATGAACGTTCAACGTAACGCTATTTATCGTAAAAGAAGAAATGCGCTTTATGGTGAGCGATTAGAGCTTGACGTTTCTAATATGTTCTATGATGTTGCTGAAGAAATAGTGAACAGACATTTCCCTAATAAAGATTATGATGCATTTGAATTGGATTTAATTCAATTCTTAAAAATTCAATCCCCTATTACGAGAGAGAATTTTGAAGCAACACATCCAGGGAATTTAATTGATGATATTTTCGATAAAGCTATGACGGCTTATGAAGAAAAATCAGAACGATTAATTGGATTAGCGAAGCCTGTAATCGAACGTGTATTGGCAAATGAAGGTGATCGATATGAAAACATGATGTTACCTGTAAGCGACGGTGTCAAATCATTACGTGTTGTATTGAATTTGGAAGAAGGTAAAAAATCTGAAGGAAGAATTTTCAAAAAACAAATTGAGAAAATGATTACCCTTGGATATATTGATAATGAGTGGAAAGAACATTTACGTAAAATGGATGATTTAAGAACTTCTGTTCAACATGCATCTATTGAGCAAAAAGATCCATTGGTTATTTATAAAAAGGAGTCATTCAATTTGTTCCAAGGTATGATGGGTAAAATGAGTAAAGAGGTGGTTGCCTTTTTAGCCAAATCAGATTTACCGCGCCAAGAGCAAAATCAACAAGTAGCAACGAAGGAAAGCGAATTTAGTAGTTCGGGCGGTGCGTTTAAAAATGCACGTGAACAAAATCGTCAGCAAGAGTTTAAAGGTAGTGAAGGCTTTAAGCAAGCTTCTCAAAACTCTGGAAATCCACAGCAAAAACCGAAACGCCAACCTGTAACTAAGTCGGGACCAACGTTTGGAAGAAACGACCGGGTTGAAATTAGAAATATGCAAACAGGCGAAACGAAAGAACTAAAATATAAAGCTGCTGAGACACTTTTGAAAAGCGGTGTTTGGGTAGTGACTAAAAAGGTTTAATTCGGCAAAAATCATCACTTGGTGAGCTTTTACTGACGAATAATAAATGAAATCAAAGGACATGGTGTTTAACATTGTGTCCTTTTTTCTTTTGTATACATTCGTTTCATATTAAATGTTAAAAAAATGCGTTGGAACTGGAAATATGCCCTCATTGCACTTGTCATTTTATTGATAGAAATAGCCATTGCTTTATTTGTGCATGATAAATTTATACGGCCGTTTATTGGAGATTTACTAGTTGTGGTTTTGGTCTATTTTAGTTTTAGAACAATTTTAAAGGTCAAGGCAAGCTCCGTGGCAATTGGGGTTTTTATTTTTCCATTGGCATAGAACTCTTGCAGTTTTTTCAATTTGCAGGGGTAGTTGGTTTAGAGAAGAATGGAATTGCCCGTGTAATTTTAGGGAGCACTTTTGATTGGTTGGATATTTTGGCGTATACGCTAGGGACTTTAGCTGCGTATTTTATCGATCGTAAATATTTGAAAAAAAACTAAAGGCCTAAACCCATTCCTTTCCCGTGCGATATACGGTTCCTTTAAAGGCGGCAACTAACACCTTATCTTGGTTATAAACTTCAGTCATTAAAACACCAATTTTACTTGTTAGCGAAATCTCTTTGGTCACTGTTTTAAGCACATCACCAACCCTTACAGGTTTTAAATGTGAGATGGAAGTTTCCACTGAAACTGATTGAATTCCATGTGCGTTTACTGAAAATGCCAAGGCACTATCCGCCAATGAATAAGTGATGCCGCCGTGCGCAATATGGAAGCCGTTTACCATTTCTTCTCGCACTGTCATCTCACAAACTACGTTTCCAATGCTATAATCTAAGATAGAAATTCCCAACCATTGACTCATTTGGTCATCCGCCATCATTTTATCTACTATAGCTTTTGGTTCCATTTTTTTAGCTAGTTATTAGTGAATTGAAAAAATCAAAAAAGCAAAAAATCAAAAAATCAAAAAAATCATCAACCCATCAAATTATCAACCCGTCAACCAACAATTGCCCCCTGCATCAATCCAATCATTCCTGAACTCACGATAAACAGCTGCGTTTTTGTTTCTTCAGTTAGTGATTCTCCATCCTCGTCAACTGATTCAATTTCATTCATCATAAATTGCGATAAATGGTGTTGCTGAATTAAATCTTGCATTGGCGAATAATCCTCATCTTTGTAAATGGCGTCCAAGGCCAAAACAAACGGATCTTGAAAATTATCGATATCGTCCTCAGTTATTTCTTTTAAAGTAATTCCGCCTTGTTCAAAAGCTTCATACACAATTGCAAAATAGTAAATCGAGAACATGTTCAAATCTTCGTTCTCATATTCTAGACCTGCCTGCAATAAATAGTTGACTAAATTCTGCTGTTCTAGCGTGTATGTCTCGATTTTTTTATCCAAAGCATCTTCGCTCAATCCATCAATTTTTTTAATTGCCGCTTCTATATTTTCAATGCTAACTTGACTCATTTTATTCTAATTTTGTATTCCAGCTTACGCCCTTTTTTCAATTGGTAGTCAACAAAGGTATAAACAATTCACAGGTTAATGCAAAATCTAGATCAGAACTTCTTATTTCCTTGATTATCTTTAATAGGGATATTCTGCTATCAGATAATGCGTTACAAATTGGGATGGAATTCAATTTTTTTTTAATACTTTTAGAAAAAGATAACCACTTGATACTCAATTGCCGCTTAAAACAACCATCATGACCTATTTTTCAATAGATTTTCTAGACTTTTTCAAAGAATTAGCGGGCAATAACCATAAAGATTGGTTCGATCTTAACCGAAAACGATATGAAGCCAACATAAAGAAAACTTTTGAGGTTTTTATTACGGATCTTATCACTCAAATCAATAAGCATGATGAGAAAATTGAAATCACATATAAAGAAGCAATTTTCAGAATTAATAGGGATGTTCGTTTTTCAAAAAATAAAGAACCATATAAATTAAATCGGTCTGCTATTATTTCTCCAAAAGGGAAAAAAGACAAGGCATTTCCAGGTCTGTATTTGGAAATGGGGCCGGAGCATTATCGAATTTATGGCGGAGTTTATCAACCAGACAAAGAACAGCTATATGCAATTCGAGATACGATTGTTTCAGATCCAAAAGGCTTTATGAAATTAGTGAATGATAAAAAATTTAAAAACACTTTTGAAGAGATAAGAGGTGAGAAAAATAAGATCATTCCTAAAGAATTTAAAGATGAGGCCGTGCATACACCTTTGGTTTTTAATAAACAGTTTTATTGGTTTACGGAATTTGAACCTGAATTGATTGAGTCGGATCATCTAATGAAAAAAACAATGGAAATCTATCTTGCAAATAAAAGTATGATGGACTTTTTTGCTAAAGCTATGGAAGTATGATAAGAATTGGACTAGTATTTATTTGTTTATTAGTTGGAGCTCAAGTTGTTGCCCAAGTTTTACCTGATGATAGAGCCGTGGATTGGTCAATCGCCGGTTTAAAAAATGAAATCCCTTCGCCAAATATCATCATTGACTTTGTTGATGCTGGTGGTGTTGGGGATGGTGAGTTTGTGAATAATGAGGTGATGTTATCCATTATTGCTGATCATATTGGCGATACCGTACAAGTTAATTTTTCACAAGGGGTGTTTTATTTCAATACCACGATTTATTTGCCGTCTAACTATATTTTAAATGGACTTGGCGCAGATTCAACGTTATTAGAGTTTGATGTTGGCGGCGGAAGTACAGACATGATACGCATTGGTGGTTCGACTTCTCCTGCGGTAAATACGTCAATTGTAGGTTCAATCAGTAAAGGAGCGACAATGGTAGAAGTGGAGGAAGTAGATTCCTTCGTGGTAGGAGATTGGGTTCAACTTAAAGATTATGATATTGATAATGTTCATAATGATTGGGGGGAATACAATACCGGGCAAATTTTAAAGATCAAGGAAATAACTGGGGATGAAATTGAATTTGAAAGTTCGCTTAGAAGAAATTATGAAGCTGTAGACGAACCCTACATAATTCGTATGAATATGCGAGAAAATGTAGCCATTCAAAACCTTAAATTAAAACGATTGGATGTTGGCACAGGCCCAGCAAGTAATCTGCATTTTATATATGCTGCCAATTGTTTGGTGAAATGCGTTGAGAGTGACCTGACGAATTTTGCCCATATCCGTATAGATTTTTCGAGTAATATTGAAGTTCGCGGTAGTTATTTTCATGACGGACATGATTACGGTGGTGGCGGAAAAGCCTATGGGGTAGTTTGTCAATTAACAACAAATGAATGTTTGATACAGGATAATATTTTCGAACATCTCAGACATTCAATGCTACTGCAAGCTGGGGCGAATGGAAATGTTTATGCCTACAATTATTCAAAAGACGCATATTGGGAGGAATTCCCAAATAACGCCGCGGGAGATGTCGTCCTTCACGGAAACTATGTTTATGCCAATTTATTTGAAGGCAATATTGTTCAAAATATCGTTGTGGATGCTTCGCACGGCATTAATGGTCCATACAATACGTTCTTTAGAAATAGGGCGGAGCTGTATGGTATTTTTATGAGTAATTCACCTGCTTCCGATAGCCAAAACTTTATTGGAAATGAAATTCCAAATGAAGGGTTTTTATTGGGGCTTTATGCCTTTGCAGGAACTGATCATTTTAAATTCGGAAACAATCACCGTGGTGAACTTAAGCCTGAAGGCACGGGAGACTTGCCAGACGAAAGTTATTATTTGGATGCCGCTTTACCGTATTTCGAGTATTATTCATCTTGGCCACCAATTGGTTATCCAAATGAATTGGAGGATTATAATAACGAGACATTTAATAATTTTAATGCCGGATATGCCGTTCAATGCGAAAACTTGTATGCAGATGTGAGTCTTGAGGAATTAAAAACGGAGGATGATCAATTGCTAGTTTATCCAAACCCGAGTAGTGGCGAACTAAATGTTGTTTCTGTTTCAAATGAAGCATTGGGTACTATTGTAATCTACGATTTGATAGGGGATATAATATGGAAGTCCGAAACATCTCAAGCAAATTTAGCTATCAACATTTCGGACTTTCAAAATGGGGTATATTTAATTAGTACAGATTTTTCACAAAACAGATTCGTCAAGATTTAAATAATCTTCAAGACGTGTCGCTTTGTAAAATAGCTGTTAACTATTTTTTTTCTTGCGTTTTGCTTTAAATCCAATAAATTTCACCTGCTTATACTTATATTCTTTTCTTAGGCTATCAATATTTATATTGGGATGCGACCAAAACGCATGACCAACCAATGTGTCGTAATAATAGGGACCCTGAACTGTGTTGTGATAATGAATAATTGTTGAATCATTAACTTTAATAATGCTGTCTAATGTGGGCCTAGGTTCCACAATTCCAAAATTGCCATCACCTTCAGTTGGATAATAGGCCGGGTTTCCGCTATGGCTTTTAAAGGCAATTGCTTTTGTTTGAGCGTAAACAATTGACGCAGATAGTAGCAAACACATAAGAGATAATTTAATCATAATAAGAGAGTTTTGAAGCGCGAATAAAGCGACTTTTAATTTGAATGCTCCAAAGATGCGAAACCTTCAAATAAGTCTATAACAATAGCTTTGCAAAACGCTACTAAGCCTTTTTTAACCTAGAATTATTCCGTTGGGCTTGTCTTTTACAAGGAAATATAGACCGTCGTTTCTCGAATTTTTCAATACGTCAATTGCGGTTGATTGATTTTAGTTAATTAATTCCCGTAAATTTCTGATACGAGCTAAAACTGAGCATGTGAATCAAATTATATTTACTTCGCGTTCGAGTGTAACGCCATAAATGGTTTGAATGGATTCTAAAATGGCTTGGGATAAATTATAGATATCTTGTCCATTTGCACCACCGTAATTCACCAAAACGAGTGCTTGATTTTTATGGACTCCATAATTTTCAATCGTCTTTCCTTTCCACCCAGCTTGGTCAATTAACCAACCTGCTGCCAGTTTTATGTGATCTTCATCAAGGGGGTAATGCGCTATGTTTGGGAATTTTTCCTTTAGTGCCGCAAATTGTTTTTTTCCAATCACTGGATTTTTAAAGAAACTGCCTGAATTTCCAATTTTCTTGGGGTCAGGTAATTTTGATTGACGGATTGAAATGACGGCATCACTCACATTTTTAATTGTTGGTTTGCTAATCTCCATTTCAGCCAATTGATTCTCGATTGCTCCATATGAAGTATTGAGTTCATGGACCTTTGTGAGATTCAGGGTCATATTGAGAATAACGTATTTACCTTTTAATGTTCGTTTAAAAACGCTTTCGCGGTAACCAAAACTACATTGTTCGGCATTAAATGTTTCAATTGTTAAGGTTTCAATATTTAATGCTTCAAGTTCATGAAAGACATCTTTGATTTCTACACCGTAAGCACCAATATTTTGCATAGGTGAGGCTCCAACGCTGCCAGGAATAAGAGATAAATTCTCAATTCCGCCCAAATTATTTTTAATCGCATAAAGTACAAACTCATGCCATTCTTCACCTGCACTTGCTTTGACTAGGCATTGATTAGAATCCTCCGAAATAACTTCAATTCCCATTAAATCATTTTTCAAAACGAGACCATCAAAATCTTTCGTGAGAAGAATATTGCTTCCACCACCTAAAACGAGTAATTCGTGTTGGGCGGTTTGGTTAAGCGTGAGCAATGCCTTCAGTTCATCAATGCTGTTGAAAGAGGCAAAGTTCTTGGCTATGCTTTCCAATCCAAAAGTATTGTGAGGTTGAAGATTGATGTTTTCTTGAATCATGAAACGAATAGTCTTATTGGTATTAAATGAAGTTCCGGAACAAAGTTAAAAACTTATCTGCCGTAAATTGGAGTAGGACGTGTCACTTATCCATAATGTAAAGTTGATTTTAATCGAAATAGGTAATGGCACGTGTCTTTTTAATCAGAGGAACCCCATCATTAATTATCGTTTTCTCGACCCAATTCCCCCTGCTGTCGTATTCATATTTATAGATGTGATTTGTACCATAATCAATGTACTTGGTCTCGTTGCCAAAGCTGTCATACTCGTATCCCATTTGATACGTTTTTAATTTGCGCTTATCGAGATAGGTAATGGTGCTCATTTCTGAGGTGAGTTGGTTTTGCTGATATGTGAATACGGTTATAGATTCTCTTAGGCTATCTTTATGAGTTGTTTTACGCCATATTAAATTACCGTTTTTGTCATATTTAAAGTTGGCGTAGGTTATAGCTCTGACGCCCGTTTTATGATCAATAGTCTTTTTTAATATCATTTTATTTGAGTCGTTGTATGGATTAAGATCTTTCAAAATTAGATCAAATTCATCATCAATTTTATCGGCTTGATAAACAGTTTTAGAGATTTGATTACCGCTTTTATCATATTCAAAATTGATCCTCTCTTTGTGAAAACTTGGACCAACTAAAATGCTACTATCTATCATATTAATACTCACTAATTGCTTGAACGTATTATAGCTGAAAGATGTGGTTATTGTTTTTAAACCCCACATTTTTTCGATTGCGTATGCGAGTTGTCCTGTCTCATTGTAGCTGTTTACTGCTGACTCAGTATTTGTACATCCGGAACATTTTTGAAACGTAAAATTACCCTGTTCATCATATCTTTTGGTTAAGGAACAGGTCAATGAATTGTTATTCTGGTTTGTTTCTTTTCTAAGAATTCCTGCTTGATTAAATGTAAACGTTGCCGTGTCGTTTTGCCATTTACTCGCTACCGAAGAACGAACTTCCAAAACCTCCTAAACTTCTCCCTGCAAATTAAAATCCACTCGAGTTTGTTGAGCGGTACAAGGAATTGAAATCACAAAACCAAGAATAAATAAAACTAGAATGCTCTTCATCCTTCCTTTGAATCTGATTCCCCTTTATTTATATATCGTGTCAAATACTTCACTCCAAAATAGAAAGGAATCGTATCTACTAAGGCCGTAACTAACTTGAACCCATAGCTTGCAAATATAAAATAGAGTAGGGGTTCTGTTACGGCACCAATCTCATCTTTTGGCAAGGCATTGGCATAATAATGCGTGATTAAAATTACCGCAACAGAATCTACTAATTGACTAACTAACGTAGAACCATTATTTCGTAACCACAATTTTGTTCCATTGGTCTTTTTTTTCAAATAATGAAAAATGTGTACATCTATAAATTGCGCTGCAATATAGGAAATCATACTGGCAGAGGTTGCTGCAAATGTGGCGGTTCGCACTTCATAAAACACAGCGCCGTTGCTATTTGGAATAATGTTTCCAAGTGCATCCAGTTCTGGTCCTGGAGGCAATACTCCGCCGAGCCAAAGAATAAATAAAACCCATAAGTTTAATATTAAACCGACCCATACCACCATGTTGGCCCGTTTTTTTCCGTATAGCTCACTTATAAAATCGGTACATAAAAACGTGATGGGATAGGCCAATACACCGACGGCAATTGGGAACGGGATATCCGTTCCAAAAAAGTCAAAATCTAAAGAAATAAACTTTGTAATGCCTAAAATATTCAGCATAGTAAGCGATCCTAGAAAAATTCCGCTTAGGATCATAAAGACCCATTCCGATCTTTTATTTTTTCTTTCTATTTCGAACATGGTTGATTAAAAATAGCAATTAATAGGTAAGATATCATGTCTAAATTTTACGCATACCCTCTTCCTCATAAAAAAAATACCTATTTTAACAAGCATTCTAATCAAGAATCCTAAAGACAAATTACAAATATATATATGCAGATTGTACCTAAAACGGGATTAAGAGGATTGGTTGAGAATTGGCAAAGTGACATGTTAGCTGCGGTCAGTGTGGCTTTGGTTGCTTTACCATTAGCATTGGGAATTGCACTAGCTTCAGGAGTTCCACCAATAACTGGAATTCTATCTGCGGCTATAGGAGGAATCGTTACCACATTTTTTAGAGGGAGTTTTGTTGGAATCAATGGACCAGCCGCTGGATTAATCGCGGTGATTTTAGGTTCCATTTTGGCATTGGATGATGGAAGCGGACAAGCTTTAAATTATGTTTTGGCGGCAATCGTTGTTTCAGGTGCCATTCAAGTTTTACTAGGTCTATTAAAGTTAGGACGATTAGCAGATATCTTTCACCCCACAATAATTCGAGGAATCTTAGCGGCAATTGGGGTAATCATATTTGCGAAACAAATTCACTCGGCTTTAGGTACAAATGTAACCTCGAAAACAATTATTGAAGATTTAATTGGTGTGGTTAAATATGCCGATAATATCAATCCTTTTGTGGTTGGAATATCGCTTTTAGGATTGTTATTGCTCATCTTTCATTCTAAAATAAGTTATAAGTTTTTTCATTTTTTACCCGCACCAATTTGGATTTTATTATTGTCAATTCCTTTTGTTTACGCCTTTAACTTTTTTGATGAGCATAGTTTAGATTTTTTTGGAAGGAGTTATGATGTTGGACCGGATTTATTGGTGAATATTCCTGACAATATTATGGATGCTATCGCCCATCCGAATTTTTCCATAATGGATACCTTTCCTTTTTGGGTTTCTGTTTTGTCCATAACCATGGTGGCTAGTATTATATCGTTAGCCAGCAGTAAAGCTGTTGACAAGCTCGATCCGTATAAAAGAAGAACGGATTTAAATAAAGATTTGGTAGGAATAGGAATCAGTACTATGGTGTCTGGAATGATTGGTGGTTTACCCATTATTACGGTAATTGTAAGGAGTACGGTCAACGTTCATAATCACGCAAAAACAAAATGGTCTAACCTCTATCATGGAATTTTATTGGTGCTTTTCATTTTCTTATTGGCACCTTTTATTCAACAGGTTCCATTGGCTGCATTAGCAATATTATTAGTGTATTCAGGTTTTAAATTGGCTTCTCCAAAAGTATTTAAACAGGTTTATAAGCAAGGAGTGGAACAACTCATATTCTTTGTTGGAACATTAGTCTTAACTATTTTTACGGATGTGTTAATTGGAATATCTGGAGGTCTTTTGTTGGCATTGATCGTTCATTATTTAATGGCCAAGGTTTCATTCGTAGCATTTTTTAGATTAATTTTTAATTCTGGATCAAATATTTTTGATAAAAAAGATGGCTCTTATGAGATTAAAATTAAGGGCGTTGCAAACTTTTTGAGTTCCCTATATATTGATAAACTCATCAGCCAAATTCCGGCCGAGACAAAAGTTAAAGTCGATTTTTCAGAAGCAAGACTCGTTGGATTATCCATAATGGAAATGGTTTACGACTTTCAACGAATGCATGAAACACGAGGAGGAGAAGTAATCATTCAAGGATTGGAGAAACATGTTTCATCTTCGAATCATAAATTTGCCATGAAAATCTTGACAACAAAATCGTCACATAAATTAACGCCTCGTGAAATTAGACTGCAGCAACGAGCAGAAGAGCATGGCTGGAATTATGAGCAAGGCTCGGTACAAGATGTTTACTTTGAGTCTTTCTACTTCTTTAAGTCGCGGCCAATTGAATATAAGTCAAACCGTATTACAGGAAGTGATCAAAATATTAGTTGGGAAATTTCTGATGTTACATTTGAAGAAGGCGCCTTTCTCGCATATGAGGAGTATAAGGTTACATTGGAAATGATAAAAGTGCCGTTCAAAATCCCAAAATTTATAATCGAGAAAAAAGGATTTTTGGATAAACATTTAAATATTCCTGAACATAAGGATATTGATTACACACTTTACACGAATTTCCCAGGTGACTATAAAGTAAAAGTAGATAATGAAGAAGAAATGACGGCATTTCTAACTGAGGCCGTAAGAAAGTTAATCACTGATAGCGATATTGATCATATTGAAAGTAATGGTGAAGCCATTCTCATTTTTAATGATAAACTCCGGTTAGCGCAGTTACCAGAATATTCTAAAATTCTTAAATTTTCTGAAGATTTGAGAAAGGAATTATTGACTAATTAATAAGTGTTTTTACTGACTAGGTAGAGGTAAAACAGGGCCAGACAAAGTTAGAACGCACATTTTTTTCCGAATACTGCTTGCCGATTTATTTTTAACGACGTAGGCTTTTGACAGTTTAACAAGCGCCAAGTTTAATCCAACGCGATTTACATCACCTGCCGTTTTTATGCGAAATGTAAAGTCGTAAACTCCTTTTGGTGCAATGCTGTTCTTTACGGGAGCAGTGCCATTGCAATTAATGAGGATATATACAATTACCTTAGGTGATGTTGCTGTGATATAATAATCAAGGCCATTGCTGGTTTCAGATAAAAAATAAAATGACTCACTTGAATTATTCGTGATTGCTGCATTGACTGAATAGACACCTTTCATATTTATACTCTTTTCAATTGTATAGTCAAAAGAGATGGAGTCTTTAGAATGAGGATGTGCAAACACAAATGACGAAAGAAGGATGGAGGTACAAAGGGCTAATAATTTCATTGCTATAAAGTTAATTTTATTATTGCATACAACTCACTTTAAGAAAGGTTTGAAAATAGCCAATAGTAATTAGTATTTGGACGAAAAAAAACAGCTGGTAAAATCAAAGCGCAACCAGAGACTCAAGACTCACTAATAATAACTCAATACTGTCCACCGGAGGCGGGCTAATGACACTTAAAATAGTTAAATGGTTCCTTACAATCTTGGCAAGAATAAAGCGATTGGCAAGGAGTTGATCCGAATTGGCTCAATAATTTGGTGTTGGTTGATTGACATTGTGGACACATGATAATTCGATCACCAATAGTAGGAGGAGAAATGCCCTCCTTCATCAGTTTATCCTTTGTTTCATCTGAAAGCCAATCTGTTGTCCAAGCCGGGTTTAATTTTGAAACAACTTCAACATCATTATAATTGTGTTTTGCCAATTCTTCAAGAATTAAATCTTCGAAAAGTTTTTTAGCAGGGCAACCTGTATAGGTTGGTGTAATAGTGATGCGGAGTTTGTAATTTTCTAACCTTTCAACAATACGCACCACACCGAGTTCCACTAAATTAATTGCTGGAATTTCAGGGTCGGGAACTTGTGTTAAGATTTCCCAAAGGTCGCTATTTTCAAGTCTTGTTTCCAATTGTATATTTTGATTCGCATAAGGCGAATTCAGGGGTTAGTTTGAAAAGTGAATAGCAGCGAATTTCGCCTACCACTTTGCATCTGGATAAGCACGAGGCAAATACTGCATAATGCTTAATAAATGTCCAATATGCTCACTGTGAAATCCATCTCTATAATCACGCATTGTCAACGGCATAATTTCTTTGCGCTGCAAATTACAAGCTGCTAAAGTCGCGTTCACATCATTATTCCAAACAGTTGTTACGCCATCCGTATCAGATAAGTAGGTTTTATCCAATTCATCAAAGGCAAAAATCTCTTCTACGTATTTTAATAAATGATCGATTGCTTTTTGCATTCTCGCATTACTTTCTTCCGTTCCAAGACCAAGTCTTTCGATCCAATCTTTAGAATGGATATAGCTGTATCGAATTTCTTTTAAAACTTTTTGCGCTAATCCAACTACCTCAGAGTTATCAGAATTTAATAGCTGCTTATAAACTTCTTGCGAATAGATGTCATGTAAAAATTGACGTGCAATAACCCAAGCAAAATCCTCGTTAGGTTGCTCCACCAATTTAATGTTGAAATATTCGCGTTCATTACGTCTAAAAACAAGGTCGTCAGGAGTGTATCCATTGCCCTCAATTTCGCAAATGATTTTGTACATTTCTTCTGCTCTGCCAAACAAGTCCAATGAGATATTTGATAGGGCAATGTCTTCTTCTAAAAAAGGTCCGTTGCTACACATTTCTGCAAGGCGTTGACCGAGAATAAGTGAAGTATCTGCTAAACGAATTAAGAATTTAGCCTCGTTATTTTGAATCGTTAAATCCATGATAATATTTTTTAAAGATGGTCGACCCCATCCGGAATTTTATAAAAAGTTGCGTGTCTGTATACTTTGTCAACACCTGGATCAAAAAAGGCTTCAGAATCATCTAAAGGAACAGATACAATTGCTTCAGATGGAACTACCCATAAAGCACGACCTTCACCTCTACGAGTGTATAAATCTCTCGCGTTTTGAATTGCCATTTTTTTATCGTAACCATGACAGCTACCTGCATGTTTAAATGCTAATCCTGGTTTCTTTTGAATAAATACTTCCCAAACTTTATCTCCTGATTCCATTTCTAAATAATTTCAATTATGCTACAATAGTTTCTGTTTTTGCCGCAAAAGCTGCAGCTGCTTCACGCACCCATGTATTATCGTGGTGCGCTTTTTTATGATGATCTAAACGCTCTTGATTACAAGGACCGTTTCCATTCACAACATTCCAAAATTCATCCCAGTTAAAAGGACTGTGATCATAATGTCCCGTTTCTTTATTCAACTTAATGTTTACGTCTGGAACGGTTAATCCTAAAAACTCTGCCTGTGGTACAGTACGATCAATAAATCGTTGACGTAAATGGTCATTTGATTCCCGTTTGATTTTCCAAGCCATTGATTGACTCGAATGTGCAGAGTCCGCGTCATGAGGTCCAAACATCATTAAAGCGGGTTCCCAAAATCGGTTCAAAGCATCTTGAGCCATTTCTTTTTGTTCAGGAGTTCCAAATGCCATTTGAACCATAATTTCATATCCTTGGCGTTGGTGAAAACTCTCTTCCTTACAAATTCTTACCATTCCTCTAGAATAAGGACCATAAGATGTACGTTGCAGTGAAACTTGATTTACAATCGCAGCTCCATCTACCAACCAACCTACAGCACCCATATCTGCCCAAGTAAGGGTAGGGTAATTAAAAATGCTTGAATATTTTGCCTTACCAGAATGCAGTTGAGCATTCATTTCTTGACGCGTAATTCCTAAAGTTTCGGCTACACTATAAAGGTATAAACCATGTCCAGCTTCATCTTGAATTTTAGCTAATAAAACTTGCTTAGATCTTAATGAAGGTGCGCGTAATAACCAGTTTCCTTCTGGCTGCATTCCAATAATTTCAGAATGTGCGTGTTGAGAAACTTGGCGTATGAGTGTTTTTCGATATTTTTCTGGCATCCAATCTCTTGGTTCTACCTTGAGGTCTTTCTCAATAATATCGTTAAACGCTTTTTCGAATTTATCCATATTACATTTTTTTTCAACTTAAATTCTTCTTAATCCGCTAGATGCTGAAGAATTTACAATTCTAACTACGCAAATATAAGCGTTTTTTATAAGAGTTTTTTTTTGCTATTTTGCTAAAAAATATTACGCGAGGGATTGTTATTTTTTAAACTTCAAAACTTCCGATCGTCCCTTTTTGAATATCTTATTACTAGCGTGTTTTCCTTTTCTTAATTCTTGCTGCTCCTCTGCTGATAGTGCATTTACATCCTTACATTCAACAGAACAACATTCATCCATTTTTGTATTGCACTTATCACATTGAATAAACAATAAATGGCAAGCTTGGTTGGCACAATTTACATGCGTGTCTGAAGGTTCACCACATTGATGACAATTGGAAATAATAGCTTCACTAATGCGCTCGCTTTTTCGGTGATCAAAAACAAAGTTTTTACCTTGGAATTTATTCTCAAGACCCTCGGCCTCAATTTGGCGCGCATAATTAATAATTCCACCTTCTAATTGGAACACATTTTTAAATCCTTGATGTTTAAAATAGGCACTGGCTTTTTCACAACGAATTCCTCCAGTACAATACATCACAATGTTCCGATCTTCTTCATGTCCTTTAA
Source organism: uncultured Crocinitomix sp. (assembly GCA_905478225.1). Lineage (GTDB taxonomy): Bacteria > Bacteroidota > Bacteroidia > Flavobacteriales_D > Crocinitomicaceae > Crocinitomix. Next base: position 12,892 of record CAJQHR010000017.1, on the reverse strand, counting down.
TACTATCAGTTATAATAGGTAAAGAATCTCTGAATGTATCAACATCTGGCGTGTCTGCATTTTTGAAATGCCCAATTTCACTTTCGTAGTGATTTCGCATGTCAATTAAAATGGTGTCGTCTCGCTCAATGATAGCATTGAACTCCTTAGCCTTAAGGTGAACACCAATATCTGTTACGTCAAAACTATCGTCGTTCAAACCATCTGCAACAATTTTTTCGCGGACTTTAATTTTCAGTTTTAAGAACGACTTATTGTCTTGCTCAACAGCAATGTTTAGTCGAACATCTTTTAAAAAATCAATGCTATCGAGATGTGCTTTAAATACATCAAATTTTTTCGCGGGAACAGAAAGCTGCGCATTAATACCTTCATCAGCTACATAAATTCTTCCCAAGACATCCATGGGATTCCAGCTTATAAATAAATGGTCTCGAAAAATCGAAGTATTTTCAATATGATGGTACTGATAGAAAGAAATCGTTAAACGATCTTCTCCGGCTTCGTCAATTAAAGCCGCCCTTTCATCAGCACTTAATTTATTATACAGTTGCATGCTATAAATAATTTAATTACTAATAAGGTGCAAAGATATTAAAAAAGTAGAGGTTTTGAACGTCCTATCAACTGATTTAAGTCAGGTTTAATGAGTGATTTCTGTTCTCGTTTTATGAAATAAAAATAGACTGTCGGTTAGGACAGCCTATTTTTTTTACGAATTTAAATGATTTAATAATGGATATTTATATAATTATCCCATCCATCATTTGAAATGTCAGCAATACATGTGGTGCCTGCGACCTCAGTAAATATACCTGTGCCCGTGTAAGGTTCTGTTCCACATGGGCTTATTGCGCTGTCTAGAATAATTATCTCGCTTGACCCAGGACTACTACTTGTGATCATAACATGCAATAATCTTGCTTGCGCATGGGATCCGCCGATATTCAGTGTGGCATTTGGCGCTAATGCGATCCATCCACTTGGGCTTGTGGTATTAGCAGAACAATCGGGCATTGTAAAATGCGCTCTGACGTATTTTACATAATTTGTATTATTGGTAATGGACACGCCTTGCGAATAAATGATCGCACCAATGAATAGGCTTAATACTAGTAATAATTGTTTTATAAGTTTTGATTATAGATGTAATGTACTCTCTTGTAGGATTTTCCATGGCCTCCTGCATTTGTTTGACTGAATAGCAAGTAAATGTAGAGAGAATAATAAAATTAGAAAACAGTATAAATACTTACTTGTTGAGCTGAAATTAAACAATTTGTAATTTATTCCACAAGTTGTATAGTTCCTTGTCCAACAATATCGGTGCTATTATCAGTCTTGGCAACATACTTATAGAAGTAAACGCCATTTGTACAAGGATCACCATTTTTATCGGTTCCATCCCAGCCGTCATTAATGTCATTAATTTCTCCAACTACAACGCCCCAACGATTTAGAATGACACATGTGAATTCTGAAATTGAGGCTGATTTGAATTCGAAAGTGAATTGATCATTAATTCCATCACCATTTGGCGAGAAAATATTGACCTCATCAAAATCAATTGGTTCATAAATAGTAATGACTTTACAGGCGGTGTCTTTACATCCATTTTTGTTGATGGCAACTAAACAAACATCTACAAAGTAAGTTTGGCCTTTTGGTCCGTAAGTAGTGTCAAATGTTTCCGTAACATCATGACTGATTTGCCAATCGGCGTAAGGGGTGTCTAAATTCCAAAAGAAGGTTGTGTCCGCACCCGGATTGTTTGGATTCGCAAAGTTGGTTGAGTTATTCTCAAATTCAACTTGCACCGTTGCCGTTCCTTGACAATCTGTATTTAACTGCGCCGAGTTAACCGTGAACGCTGCAATAGGATTTAGCGAATCTAAGTAGAGCGTGTCTTTTAAGATACATCCGTTCGCGTCAATTGCAGTCAATTCATAGTTGCCAGGATTTAATCCACCCCAGGTACTTGTGATTGAATTGTCGGCATTATCAAGATTAATCCATAAGTAAGAATAATCTGGAGTTCCACCCGTGGCGGCTCCAAAAACAACACCATTACCACTTTGATATTCATGCAAACGACAATAGGCGTGTTCAAATCCAAATTCTGCAAAAATCAATTCATCTGGTTGGTTCACTGTAAAGTCAAACACTTTTGAACAGCCATTTTCATCATTAATTGTTACGGTATAATCACCCGCACCCATTGCCCATGCGGAATCTTCACCAAGGCCGCTATTTCCTCCCGGATTTGGATTCCAGATATAGCTGATCATATCATCACTTCCAGTGTAATTAAATACCTCAGTAACAACGGCTGTTCCTGTTTCAAATCCAAAACATAAAGGATCAACCACAGTAATGTCAATGTCAATTTCGCCTGGTTGCGTTAAATAAATTGAATCTAATCCAGAACAAGCCGTACCATCAGTTACATTTATATAATACCAGCCCTCGCCTAAAGTATTAGCTGTATTTGAATTGTCTTCATTTAGTAGAATATCGTCAATATCAGTAATTTCAAATATTAAATCTCCAGCTCCGCCTACAACATTTACTGTAACTGATCCATCTGTAAAGCCATGACAAGTAGGCTCATTAAAAATAATATCCATTACCAGTCCATCTGTCATAATGATGTCCAACTCAAAAGTAGATGAACAACCATTCTCGGTTTCAACAGTGAGTGTTATTGTATAGGTGCCAGGTGTACCATAAATATGATCTGGATTTTCCTCATCAGAACCTGAGCCATCTCCAAAATCCCAATCCCAAGAAGTTATTTCTCCCGGATCAGCAATGATCGATAAATCATTCAATTCAACTGTACTTGCAATACAGCCTCCAGTGCTTCCATCTTGCGAAGAAAGCCCATCTACTACAAATTCAAAGTTTGCCTCTGGAGTAGGATCAACTGTAACTTCAATTGAAATTGTATCATCACAACCCGATTCAATTGAGCCAATCAATTCAACCGTGTAGGTTCCGGCATCCGTATAGGTATAACCGGGACTTTCTTCGGTGGACGAACCACCTTCGCCGAAGTCCCATTCCCAATCTGGATCAGGTCCATCACCCCAAATTGAGGTATTTGTAAAATCTGTTTCTTCACCCACACAAACTGAAGTAAATTCGAAATTTGCAGAAACGCCATCATCTGCCTCTGTTGTATGATCCGAGCGTAGACAATTATCACCAACTGTATATACCGCAGTATAATCACCTAATCCATGTAACATCACATCTATTGTAGCATCAGTTTCACCAACAATTGCAACACCATCTAAAAACCACTGCCAATCTCCTCCAGTTGTATCCGTGGACGCCTCAAGCATTAAATCGCCATCACACCATGTTCCTGTTTCTGTAATGTCAGAAAAACTTTCACTGTCAATCAAAGTCAACCCGTCAATGTAGGTGTAGCGAGCTGGAGATTCTCCAACGCAGTTTCCTCCAAATGCGATTGCCGCCATGTCAATAGCAGGTGTAAATGTTATGGTCTGTTCTTGCCAAGTTCCGTCTAGTGCATAAGTAATGACTTCACTTGTCAAGAGTTCCCAACCACCAATTCCAACTGGACATCCAAACCCCACCCAAGGCAAATCGCCGCAGTCAGGTGTCGCGTAGATGCTAAATTCGTGATCAGCATCTCCTTTCCCCCAAGCTGTGTAAAAATGCAATGTATATTCTACACCTCCTAGTAAGGGTCCATCTAAACAAGCGCCTATATATTCTAAATAACCAGGATTCGTCCAATATCCTACCCAACCTTCTCCATCTGGCAGATCCGTCAAGTCGGCTCCTGTTACTCCTTCACCCATAATGGCTGTATAGCCGCAGGTATTATAATAATCACTCGTTGCGCCTGATGCTTGGAGCCATGTTGTTGCACAGTCCAATTGACTGTGAAACGTTGGGCAACAATCCATATCTTCGAATGAGGGATTCGGAATCAAACTTTCTATGACTCCTCCAAATCCTTCGCAATCACATTCGTCATCATTCAGATCAACAAATCCGTCGCCGTCATCATCAATACCATTGTCGCAAATTTCCTGAGCATAGGAATATTGCATAAAAACAAACGAAAAAAGGAGGAAAATTATTGGTTTCATAGGGGGTGTTTAATTGATAGACGAATTCAGTGCCAAAATGGTTGACCAATTTACTATATTAATCTAATATAGTAATATTATCCTTTTAATCAGCGGATTGTAATCCTGTTAATGCACAAGATGGATGTCCGATTTAGTGTCAAATTTGTTGAAATGGGTTGAAAGATACTAGGTGAATAGTTTTAGAAAAGCAGCGAGTCTAATCTGCTCCATCTATTAATTGGATTGTTCCTTGTCCTTCGAGGGTTAAGCCTGTTATTGTGTAGGCTTCATAGGTGTAAAAATAAACACCATCCGTACATTTAAAGTCGTTAAAGGTACCATCCCATGTATCATTTATATCATTGAACTCTTTTATCACGACTCCCCAGCGGTCAACAATTACACATTTAAAATCGGATATTAAAGTGGCCTTGTGTTTAAAGGTAAATTCATCATTTAGGTTATCATTATTTGGTGAGAAAACATTCACAGGAATAAAATCAATAGGTTCGTATATTGTTAGGACTTTACAAGTGGTGTCAATTCAGCCATTTACTGTTATTGCTACCAAACAAATTTCGGGATAATAGTCTGTCTGGTGGTCTACGAAAACAGTATCAAATACCTCATAATAATCGTGTGTCATTTGCCATTCGCCATCCGGACTGTCTAAATTCCAGTAGAAAGTTGCATCAGCATCAGGGCTATCAGGATTCGCTAAATCTGTTGATGTATTCACAAAAGAAACTTCTACAGTTGCGGTTCCTTTGCAGTCATCATTTAATTGAGTAGAAATTACGTCAAAAGATGCGGTAGGATTTGGGTCTACGGTAACTTCAATTTCAATAGTGTCATGACAGCCGCTTTCAACTGTGCCAATTAATTGTACGGTATATGTACCCGCCTCTGAAAAGGTGTAAATCGGATTTTTGAATCCAGAAGCTCCGTCGCCTGCAAAATCCCAACTCCATGTCGGGATGTCCTCACCTGGATAAGTTGAAGTATTTGTGAAATTTACCATTTCACCGGGACAAACGGTTGTATATTCAAAATCTGCGGTTAAAATATCGGTTTCTGAAAGTTCGTAGCTCGAGCCCATACATCCGTCTTCATTAGAAAAAACTACCGTATAAAACCCAAGGCCATATATGGAAATATCGAGGGTTCCACTGGTCTCTCCAATTAATGCAACGCCGTCCTTGTACCATTGCCAAGTTCCATCTATTGCATCCGCCTCGGCAATAAGTATGGCATCACCATAGCAATAACTGCCGGTTTGTGTTATATGGGTACTGAAACTTTCTGAATCGAGTAATTTCAGTTCATCAATAAACCGATAAACAACGGTAGCATCAGCGCCATTTTCGCAAGCTGGCCCAAGGGCGATTGCGTATATGTCAACTGCCGGTGTGAAAACCATCTCGACCTGTTTCCAAGAGTAATCGGGTGTTGATATTACAACTGTATTTGCCAGCAGTTCCCAAGAACCAACCCCTTCGGGACATAAATTTGTATAAAATGGCAGATCTCCGATACTAGGCGATCCAAAAAGGGAAAAGTCGAAATCATAATCTCCCATTCCAAGAGCCGTGAAGAAACGTAACTTATAAGAGGTTCCCGCAAGCAAGGGACTTAGCAAAGTATTTGTACCAATGTATTCGTTGTAATCTCCTCCTCCTGTTCCGAGATCAGACCATATTCCTAAACCAACAAATCCTTCACTATCTGATGCCCCGGGCAATGGCATTTCTGGAATGCCGGGATCCCAAAACCCTACAAAATCACATGTATTAAAATAATCACTAGTGCCTATTGAAGCCTGAACCCAATCATTTGCACAACCCAACGCCCCCGGCCATTCTGGGCAACATGATCTGTCTTCGAAGGAGTGGTTTGGAATGAGGTTTTCGATCGCATCTAAATCCACACAATCACATTCTTCATCATTTAAGTCAATTAACCCGTCGCCATCATCATCAATAGCATTATCACATATTTCTTGCCCATAAGCAGGAGCTAATAATAAAAATATGAGGAGACCTAAAAGGTTTAATTTCATTGGGAGTTTAATAGTAATACGAAAATTTAATAGAATTGGTTGTATTAAGCAGAAGTAAAAAGTTTTTTTTTGATTAAGAGGACTCAATTAAACCTTTTTCAAATACAACAGTCAGAGAGGTATAAACATTTAAAAAAAGAATAAAAATGAAAAAGGTAGTAGCATTAGTAGCATTAGTTGGATGCATGGTAGTTGGAAGTTCTTCATTTGGTCAAGGCGCTCCAGGAGAGCATGGTGAGCACGCAGAAAAGTCTCCGATTGAAAAAGCGGAAAAATTAACGGAAAAGATGACCGAGGATTTAAAGTTATCCGAAGATCAAGCAAAGGAGATTAAAAAGATTAACGTGTATCATATCCAAGAAATGGAAGATATTAAACGTAAAATGAAAGCTTTAAAAGCTGAGGCAAAGTTAAAGCGTGAAGAACATAAGCAGAAAGTAGACAAAATTTTAACTGAAGAGCAAAAGAAATTGCATGCTGAAAAAATGGCAGAACGCAAAGCGAAAAAAGATGCAAGAAAAAAGCAATGTGATCATAAACCAGAGTAAAGTTGGATTATGAGTGTGTAAAGGCTGTTTGGAATTTATTTTCTGAACAGTCTTTTTTTGTTGGATCTAAATTTAAGTTGAACTAAGATTCGGTAAATAGCACGAAGGCTTCTAACCATAAGTTTCCATCCGTAAAAAGCACCTCTTTTTTGCAGCCACTTCATTTTCGCCGCGCTGAGAGCTATGGATATCATTGCTCATCAAGCTTCTTGGCGTCAAAAAATAAATTAATTTTTAATAGAAGTTAATTATGATTTAAAGCACTAGCTTTGCCGGATGTCAAAATTTGGTGTATTTTTTGAAAACTTAAAAGACTATCCCAGGGCCTTTTGGGTTTTGTGTTTGAATATGCTTGTGTTCATGGTAAGTTTCAATATGATTTTGCCGGAAATGAACGAATACTTGACTGACTTGGGTGGAGCAGACAAAAAATGGATGATTCTGGGTTTATGGACTTTTGCTGCAGCACTTGCACGACCGTTTAGCGGCAAAATCGCGGATAATATTAGTCGAAAATCCGTGATGTATTTCGGAATTCTGGTCAGTATTTTAATTTGTTTTTTATATCCCTATTTTGTGACAGTTACGGGCTTTTTGTTGCTGCGATTTTTACATGGTTTTAGTACAGGTTTTCAACCAACCGGAGTTACAGCATTAATAGCAGATATTGTCCCGAAGGGGAAGCGCGGAGAAGCAATGGGGATTTTTGGAGTAATGATTAGCATTGGTTTTAGCGGTGGGTTGGCAATGGGAAGCCCAATAAAACAGGCGGTAGGAATGGATGGCCTCTTCTTGACTTCGGCAATAATGGGAATATTTGCCTTTCTATTATTATTTTTCATAGTAGAAGAAAATAAGCCCTATAAAATTGCACGAGCCAATAATTCAAGCGAATCTTTGGCGTCTAGAATTATACCAAAATGGAATGAGATTTTTGCACCAGAGGTCATGAATCCGTCGGTGATTATGTTTTTAACCGCCATGTGTTCTGGTACCTATATGATGGTTGTTCCAGACTTTAGCACTCATTTGGGCATGGATAATAAAGGAATGTTCTATTTAGTGAATGTCGCATTTACGGTAATTACACGATTTGTTGCGGGCAAGTATTACGACAAATATGGTGCACATAGAAATTTGAATATAGGCTTGTTTTTGCTAATCGTAGGCGCCTTACTAACTGGTACGTCCACAACTGTAACTCAGTTTTTATTAAGCGGAATCGTTTTTGGAATTGCGGGTGGAATATGTTCTCCTGCTTTATTTGCGTGGACTGCCGATTTGGCCAATCCCATATTTAAAGGACGAGGCATGTCGACTATGTTTATTGCACTTGAGCTTGGAATCGCCGCTGGTAACTACGGTACACAAAAGATTTATAACAATAATCCAGACAATTTTTTGAATCTATTTATAGTAATGGCAGTTCTTTGTCTGGTAGGAATTGTTTATTTGTTTTTTGCTCGGCGAATAAAGCGGTCAAATTCAAACGCATAACAGCGGATTAATTATTTTTGCACTATGTATAATAAAAGAAATGACTATCGAGAAGATGATGAAGATATCATATTCGGTGTTAGAGCAGTAATTGAAGCAATCAAAGCGGAACGTCCAATCAATAAAATATTGATTCAACGCGGTATGCAAAAAGAGCTGTTCAAGGAGTTGAAAGAGGAGTTAGCGAATAAAAAATACAATTTACAGTTTGTTCCTATTCACAAATTGAATAGAATGACTCGCAAAAACCACCAAGGTGTTATTGCAGAAGTTTCTCCAATTAGATATCAAGAAATTAGTCCAATTTTAGAGGCGTTATATGATAATGGAGAAGTGCCGTTATTTGTGATTCTGGATCGAATTACGGATGTCAGAAATTTTGGAGCAATTGCCAGAACGGCAGAGTGTATTGGAGTTCATGCAATTATTATACCGGATAAGGACAGTGTATCTGTTACGGCGGATGCAGTTAAAACATCTGCTGGTGCCTTGAATAAAATTCCAGTTTGCAAAGTACACGATTTAAACTCTACTATTCACATGTTGAAAGAGAGTGGTGTACAAATTGCAGCAAGTACAGAAAAAACGAAAACACATTTATATCAAGCTGATTTTACTGTGCCTTTGGCAATTGTAATGGGATCTGAGCAAGATGGTGTAAGTACAAAAATAATGGCTGAAGCAGACATTAAAGCAAGAATTCCTATGGTGGGTACTATAGATTCTTTAAACGTTTCTGTATCTGCTGGAATCATGATGTACGAAGTTGCCAGACAACGTTTGTTAGAATAAAATGGGATGGGGGAAGCGTAATATTGATATTATTCTAATTCTTTTAGTAGGATTTACCTTACGCTTTACAATTTCTTTTACGCATTCTTATTCAAATGATGAATTGAGCGCCGTCAGTCGATTGCGCTATACAAATTTTGCAGATTTATTGGAGTTTGGAGTCCAGAGAGGAGACATGCACCCGGCTGGTGTTGAGGTCTTCATGAAAGCTTGGTCAACAATTGCAGGGAAAAGTGAAATTGCCATGCGGTTTCCATTTGTTTTGTTTGGAACGGCCTCTATTTTGGTGCTTTTTTTAATTGGAAAACAATGGTTCAATCGAAAGGTGGGACTTTGGGCGGCTGGCTTATTGGCAGTGCTTTATTTTCCAATAATGAATTCAGAGTTTGCACGGCCCTATAGTCCAGGGCTACTCATTTCACTGCTGGTTGGGCTCTATTTTTATAAGGTGTTATTCAATGAAAATAGAAAATGGAGGGATGCAATTATACTAGGTGTTTTATTTGCAGCTGGTATGTATACCCACTATTTTGCTTTTCTTTTTGTAGGATTCATAGGGTTTACAGGACTGCTCTTTTTGAATAAGTCGAATTACAAATACTACGTTGTTTCTGGTTTGCTAGGGATTGTATTATTTCTCCCACATATTTCAATTACACAATATCATTTAAGTGCCGGTGGTCTGCAATGGCTGGCACCACCTGAGGCAGATTGGTTACTTCAGTTTTTATATCAGGCTTTTAATGATTCGTGGATTCTTTCTGTTTGTATAGGCATATCACTGATTATTGGATTCGTAATTAAGTCGGATCGATTGCCGTTTTCAAAAAGGAATTTGATGATTCCTGCGCTTTGGTTTTTTGGTGTTTTCATTGTCGGATTTATCCTGTCCTACGTTTCAACACCTGTTTTAAAATTCCCCGTAATGCTTTTCGCATTTCCGTTTTTCTTATTGTTAATCGGCGTGGTGATTAGCAAAATTCCAAAATCAAGTATTCTGCTCGTATTTATTATGGGATTATGCCTTGGATCTACGTTGATAGAAAAAGACTTGTATGGGAATAGTCATTATGCACTATTCAAAGAACCTGGAATTAAAATGGCAGACTGGAATAGTAGGTATGGTGCCGAGAATATTTATACCGTTTATAATCTAAATAATTCCAATTATATAAATTTTTATGCCAATGAATGGGGCGGAGATTCAATTGAATTTGACTGGGTAAATATCGAATTTGATGACGACCATAAGTTGCGAAAAGACCTTCTTGAGCGAACAGAAGAATACTGCGTTATTGGCTTTTCATCTCGATTGACCTTGATAAACATTTTTGAAACCGTCAAAGAGTTTTACCCAGAAGTGGTGGATTATGAGCGCTATAATAATGGGAGTGTTTTTTTTATGAAAAAAGGGGAGGATCATAATAATCCTGGTCGTCAAAAAGTGATTGCCAAATTTAGTGAACTTGGCGCCTCGAATTGGATTTTTGATCGAGAATATGCGGCCATGTACTCTAAAGAATATTCAGGATACCTTTTGGATAGTACAAATATTTATGGCCCGACTTATTCATTTAGAACGGATGAACTTCCTAAGATTGGGAAATACTACTTAAAAGTTGAGGTTGCGGCAGGTTTGCAGTTTGGTGATCAATTAACAGTTGCGTTGAGTGGCGATCGGAATGGTGAAAGTATCCAACACAGAGGTGAAAATATGTGGATTGGTCACGATTTAGAGGATATATTGTTGAACTCGGAATCTAAAACAAGTTATTTCGCATTTAAAATTCCAACTTATGTATTGTCTTCCGATCAGCTAAAGATCAGTTTATGGAACAGAAGTGAAACGCCAATATATATTAATCGCTTCAAAATTTCCATGATAGAAAACATCTGGAATTAGAACAGAATCAATCCATAAGTGCGCCAATAGACGGATGCCACTAAATATTCTAACTAAGAAATACTAATTACTAGAAACTGCACAAACCATTTGTCACAAGTTTTAACCTTGATTTTTTAATTTCATTATCTTTAGGATTAAATATAATTTGAATGAAAAAAATACTCCTAGTTCTTACGATTATAAGCAGTACCGTTAGTTTTTCAAATGAAGACTCTCTTTTTGTACGTAAAATCTATGATATGGCGCTTGAAGGAGGTCATGCTTACGAAAATTTACGGTCTTTATGTAAAGACATTGGCGCCCGAATCACTGGTTCGGCTGAGGCAAAAATAGCCATTGATTGGGGGAAAAACCTGATGGATGGATATGCTTTTGATCACGTTTATCTGCAAGAAATTAAGGTTCCGCATTGGGAACGCGGAAATACGGAAGCCGCGTGGATTATGAACGAATCAGGAGATGTAGCAAAGCTAAGTGTTTTGGCCTTGGGAGGATCGATAGGCACAAGTGGATTGATTGAAGGTGAAGTTGTTAAAGTAGAATCTATTCAAGAATTAGAGGCCCTAACTCCCGAACAAATAAATGGAAAAATCATCTTTTTTAATCGCCCTTTTGATCAAAAAATGATTCAGACCTTCAAAGCATACGGCGCTTGTGTGGATCAGCGTTGGGAAGGAACAAATGTAGCATCAAAATTAAATGCGAAAGCAGTAGTCATCCGCTCAATGGCATCCTCTACAGATGAGCATCCACATACAGGATCTATGCATTACGATAAGGATGTAGCGCCAGTTCCAGGAGCCGCAATTAGCACAGTTGATGCAGATCGATTGGTGGATTGGTTGGCAAAAGGAACGGTAACATTGAAGATGGAAATGGATTGTCGTTTTTTTCCAGACGAAATTTCTTATAACGTGATTGGAGAAATGACGGGTAATGAAGATGACCAAATTATTACGTTTGGCGGGCATTTAGATTCGTGGGATGTTGGTGAAGGTGCGCATGATGATGGAGCGGGAGTGGTACACAGTTTAGAAGCCTTGCGCATATTAAAAGAGTTAGGTTACCAACCCAATCATACCTTGCGTTGTGTGTTGTTTATGAATGAGGAGAATGGGAATTTTGGAGGTAAAAGTTATGCCGAAATTGCCGCCGAGAATAAAGAAAAACATCTGTGTGCACTTGAAACGGATCGTGGCGGTTTTTTGCCAATGGGATTTGATGTGGTTGGTAATAGCGCTCAAGTCGATTTTATACGTCAGTTTGCCACACTTTTAAAACCGTACGATTTGTTAAAATTTAATCCAGGATACGGTGGCGTGGATATTGGACCGTTACGCAGTTATTATCCTGAAATGTTGCAGCTAGGAATGGCAGTAAATTCGCAGCGTTATTTTGATTATCACCATTCGGCGGCAGATGTTTTTGAGAGCGTCAATAAGCGTGAATTAGAACTAGGCGCGGCTGCAATGGCGGCTATGATTTATTTGATTGATCAGAATCTTTAGATTAGTCATTAGTCGTAAGTCATTTTATGCTATTGGTAATGTTAAAGAAATTTTTATTGCTAAATAAGCATAAAATTGCGTTTCTTTTGAAGGCAACGGGGATCATTTTTTTGTCCCTTTTTTCCATCCTGTTAATTTTAAGATACTTTCTTAAAGATGAGATTCCGGATGATAATTTGCTAATCGCTATTCTGTTATTTGGAGGGATTGGGTTTCCTTTGTTCATCTTGATCTTAGGATTTATCGATTGGGTGTTGAATAGAAAAGCAATACAAAAAATCCTGTCACTGAATCCATTTAATGGTTTAAAAGAAATTGGATTTGGATTCATTAAATCAAGAGAGCACTGTAAGCTTCCCCAAAAACAGGACTGTTTAAAAGTAGAATAATAATTCATAAATTTAAACAGTATTATGAGACGAAGTAAATTTTCACCACAACAGATCGCCAAGATTTTAAAAGAATTTGACAAT
>CAJQHR010000016.1 GCA_905478225.1 uncultured Crocinitomix sp. | reverse complement strand
AATATTTGCAGAATTATTTGAATGAATTTTGCTACAAACTTAACCGCAGATACTTTGGAGAAAGGCTCTTCGATAGATTAACATTAGCCGTGGCTAAATCATACTGGTAAGAAAGCGAAGAATCAATTTGGTTTTATTCCTTGTTCCTTATGTCGACGGACAAGATAAGAAGGCGAATAAACTAGCTCAAAAATATGCGAAGAAAGGTGCGAATGCTTATAGCAAAGCTGACTACGAAAAGAGTATCGCTTCATATACATGCGCCATAAATGAAAATCCAAAAGAGGCATCTTACCGCTATATGCATGGAATCATTAATAGCCATTTGGGAAATGATTCGGTCGCCATTTCAGACTTTACAAAAACCATAGAATTAAGCCCTTATCATGAAAACGCCTATTTTGAAAGAGGTCTAGTTCAACACAGTTTAGGTAATTACTTAGCTGCCTTTAATGATTTTTATGAGCATACAAAATACAACCTGGAAGAAGAACGCACTTTAGTTGCAAAGGTTAATTCACTCTTAGCAATAGAAGATTATAGTAAAGCTTTTCCGTATTACGAGCAATTGGTTCCTTTGGTACCTGATGTAACTCTCCACCAAATAAATTTGGCGCTCTGTTATATTGAAACGGGAAATTTAAAGGATGGGAAATCAACTTTAGATGCCGTTATTTTAAAAGATGACGAAAGCTACGAGCGTTATCATGCAGAGGGTTTATATTATCTAAAAAATAAGGAACCTCATAAATCAATTGAAGCTTTTCAACATATTCTCTTCGAATCAAAACCCGGCATTTACAAATCAGATTCCTACCGATATTCTTCTAATGCATTTCATGCTGTTGGTCAACTTGATTCCGCACTGATTCATATCACATGGGCCACTCAATTAAATCCGAAAGCAGAATATTATTTGGATCGCGCAAATTATTACGTAGATGCTGAAATTTTATCAGAAGCAGTAAAAGACTATGACAAAGCCATTGAACTAGATTCAACGCTGACAGGCGCATACAATAACCGCACATTTTTCATTTGGTTCCCTAGAAAGGAATATCAAAAAGCCGTGGAAGATATGACCGCAATTATTCAATTCGATACAAACAATGCCTACGCTTATAGCAATCGCAGTTACGCCTATTATGGCTTAAAAGATTTTGAACACGCATTTATTGATGCATTTAAATCGGTGGAATTAGAGAATCGTAATCCCTACGTTTATAAGAATTTGGCTTTAATGTATTATACCATTGGAGAAAAAGAAGAAGCCTCAAATGCTGCTAAAGGAGCCTTGAATTGGGGATTCCCTGTTGATTCTGATCCTGAGTTTCAGGAGCTTTTAGTTAATTTAGGGTTTTCTAACTAAAGTTTTTTGAGAAAGTACGAAATACGGATGTTGACCAAATATCGTGCAAAGAACGGCGTTAATAATTATACCCCTTAATAACATTTAGACAAGCTCAATGTGGCACCTTGTGACAAAGCAATGTGCCACTCATGAAATCGCTTCGACAATTCTATGCTTCGCCAAGCTCAGCGCGGCCTTTCGAAAAAAACCAGTCAAATCGTATTGATAATTGCAGTAGGTGCTTTGATTTTGCGCTATGCGCAACCTCAAAGCACCTACTGCAATGTTACCTTTCGAGTTACCGTTCCACTTTCAGAGGTTAGCTGAACCATATAGATTCCGCGCGGTTGATCAGATAAATCAAATAATTTTGCATTTTTAGCACTGCCTATGACACCACCAATCACATTATAAACCACAATATCAACTGGTACATTACTTTGAATATTTACGATCCCATTCGTTGGATTTGGATAGATTGAAACTTCGAACGGCGCTTCTTCATCAATACTTGATGTGTTCGTATTTGTCACCACTACCTCAAGGGTAGCAACGCCACAAAATTGATCCGTAACAGTAACAATGTAAGTTCCGGCAGCTAAATCGCTTAAATCTTCATCTGTAGATGTAAAACCTCCTGGTCCAGTCCAATTAAAAACAAAAGGAGCAACACCACCGAGTACATCTAAATTAATTTCACCTATACTTTCTCCAGGATCGGTTTCAACTACCACGGCTTCTAAATCCGCAGCCATGCCTATTCCCGCATAAAGAAAACATCCAAAAACTCCAAGTATAACTTTTTTCATAATTCTATTTTTTATTCATCCTGTCTTCCAATGCGGACAGAATAAATTATTTTTCAATTGTAATTTCTACAGCCATCTCATTAATCATGTCTTTCATTGACTTGTCATAATTAAACTGACTTCGATTCATATACGATAGCGTATTGTTATCTCGATTATCGATTAATACATTATCCTTTAATTTAAATGTCGCATCTGCGCTAAATGTAACTTCCTCCGCCCCTTGCTTAATTGACAGCTCATAGGCATTTCCATAATTGTTATGAGAAATAAATTTGCTTTTACTATAATGAGTGAAAATGGTCCATCTACTTTAAAATCTGTCACCACTTCTGATCTCACCCAAGTTGCATTCACGTTGTTCCAGATCATTAATTCTTCATTATTTGTTACGGCCATCCAATAGTTTCCGCCAAGTATCACCCCGTCGAAGTAAAAATGGTTTAAATAGTCCGACCGTTCTTTCACAAAATAATAAGGCTCATTAAACACGAATTGCGGTTCTTCAGCACTTTGCATGATAAACTCGTCCACGTTTAAATTTGCTCCCCACAATTTCAAATCGCTCAATGAGAATTTTTTAATGGCCTCGTATCGATCAACCATTGATTGATCCATAAAATTAACGGCATACATGTCGTCTCCGTCAATATCCCAAGCAAGTGGGTTTGTTTGCGCACTTATTCCACGTCCTGCAGGAATTGCATACGCTTTCGCTTCTTTTAGCAACTCGTCCATTGCACCTTTGTAAAGCGTTCCAATTTGTAAATTATCGTCTACACTCACATAATGAAAAACACCATCTTTTATGATGACCTTTCGTTCAAATTCTTGCGCTTTGGACATGAATCCAACTGCAAGCATAACTATGAGTAAAACTGCTTTCATTTAATCTACTAAAACGTTGTTATTGATTGTGACAATTCAGTAGCGCCCATTTCATTTGTAAACCTCGCATGGGTCACACCTCCAGAATTATATCGGAATCCCCAACCTGAAAATGCGTCATATGGTATATCCTCTAAACTATCAAAAGTCACGCCATAACATGCATCATAATAAACCCCATCAATTAAGGAAATCTGGTGATTGTTAAAATATGAACTCGGATTTGTGGAACATTGTCCTGGTAAACCCTCTTGATCTGAAACATCTTCAATTATAAAATTATAAGCTGTATAAGGCCAGGGCAATAAGGTTGTATAGGTGTTTTCATATGGATAACTGTCGCAATCATCTCCAGTTGGTGTTCCAAATTCCCAATTCTTTACTAAGAATCTGTTCACAGAATATCCGCCACATGTTGTTGAATATTGAGGAGTGATATACACGTAATTATTTGTGCGCACCACGCCTTGTATTTTGATGCTTGCTAAAAACAATTGTGCAAAGGTATAACACTGAGCGTTTCTAAAGTTTAACAAAGCGCCAAGGTTTGTATTTGAAGTGTTTTTAGGGCTGTAATAGTGCAAACTATCCCCTTTGTAATTGTATACAATATGATCAGTAAACTCCGTCCAAATTGCTGCAATCACATCTTCATCTGAACTATTGCCGTCTGCATTTCTACAGCTAATATCATAAACTGAGTGATAGAATTTAAAATGTCCGGCCTCCGGCATTGGAGCTGAGCGTGTCACATACATAGTGTTTCGAGTCG
>CAJQHR010000015.1 GCA_905478225.1 uncultured Crocinitomix sp. | reverse complement strand
TACCTATGAAAAAAGAATTAAAGGAACCTATCGCAATTATTGGAATGGGATGTAGATTTCCTGGAAATGTGAATTCACCAGAGGAATTTTGGAAGTTGATTTGTGATAAAAAAGATGCCTTGGGGCCAATTCCAGCTGATCGTTGGGATGTTGATGCGTTGTATGCGCCTGTATGGAGAAGAGCTGGAAAAATTAGTGTGAACCGCGGAGGCTTCATTAAAGAGATCGATAAATTTGATGCGGCTTTTTTTGGAATTTCTCCCTTAGAAGCCAAAAGAATGGACCCGCAACAAAGGATGCTGTTGGAAGTGTCTTATGAAGCTGTTCAAGATGCAGGTTTAAGTCTTAATGATTTAAAAGACTCAAAAACAGCTGTATTTATTGGGATTTCTGCGCATGATTATGGTGATCTTCAAAATTCATATGAAGAACGTGTAAATATTGGGTCGCATACCAACGTTGGTGCAGCACTTTGTATAAACGCAAACAGAATTTCATATTCGTACGATTTAAAAGGACCTTCATTTGCTATTGATACGGCTTGTTCGTCTTCGTTGAATGCTGTTCATATGGCCTGTCGTGCTATTTGGGAAGGGGATGCAACTGCTGCATTTGCCGGTGGAGTAAATTCAATTTTAAAGCCTGAACCTCAAATGGGATTCAGTAAAGGTGGATTCCTTTCTCCTGACGGAACCTGTTTTTCTTTTGATGAAAGAGGAAACGGATATATAAGAAGTGAAGGTGCTGGTTTGGTTTTATTAAAACCATTATCACAAGCTGAGGCTGATGGCGATAGCATTTATGGTGTAATTCGTGGTTCTGCTGTGAATCAAGATGGCGCAACGAAAGGTATTTCTGTTCCAAATCCGCTTGCACAACAAGCTTTATTAAGAGATGCTTATATTGATGCTCAAGTAGATCCGCATGCTGTCCAGTATGTTGAGGCGCATGGAACTGGAACATTTGTAGGTGACCCGATTGAAACAAATTCAATTGGTAAAGTAATTGGTACGGATAGAAAGAATGATTGTTTTATCGGATCTATTAAGTCTAATATTGGTCACCTTGAACCAGCTTCGGGTATTGCAGGAATTAGCAAGTTGCTTTTAGGAATGAAGCATAGAACTATTCCTCCAAACATCCATTTTAAAAATGGAAATCGAAATATTCCGTTTGAGGATCTAAAATTAAAAGTACCTGTCGATGCACATCCTTGGCCTTCAAAAAGTGGAGAAGACGCGTTTGCGGGAGTGAATTCATTTGGTTTTGGAGGATCTAACGTACACGTCGTATTACAAGGACATAAACAAAACGGTCAGGCACCTGCATCTCACGATAAAAAAGGATTGCAAGTTTGTAATATCTCAACAAGAAATCTTGATGCTTTGCAAGAAATGACACAATCATACATTAATTGGTTAAAGGATAAAGACAATAAAGCGACGTTTAGTGATATCTGTTATTCAACAGCTGTTAGAAATACCGCTCATGATTTCAGATTATCTGTTGTTGCAGAATCTAAAGAAGAATTATCAGAAAGCCTTCAGGTTTATTTAAATGGTGAAACATTAAATGAAATAGCTGATGGAAGAGCGCTTGAAGAAAAAGATAAGATTGTATTTATATTCTCAGGTCAAGGACCTCAATGGTTTGCGATGGGTAGACAGCTACTTGCTGATGAACCATTATTTAGAGAACAAATTGAGAAGCTTGAACAAATGCTATTGGTTCATGCAGATTGGTCATTAATCAAGGAGTTATCGAAAGATGAAGAAACGTCAAGAATTAGTGAAACAAACATAGCACAACCTGCCATTTTTGCAATTCAGATTGCATTGTATGAAATGTGGAAAGCAATGGGTGTTTATCCTAAAGCTGTTGTTGGGCATAGTATTGGTGAAGTTGCAGCAGGATATGTTTCTGGAGCTTTAACTTTAGAACAAGCCGTGCTATTAATCTTCAATAGATCTAGAGTTCAATTTAAAGCAACTGATAAAGGTAAAATGTTGGCCGTGGGAATTTCTCATGAAGTTGCTAAAGAATTAATTAAAGGAAAAGAAGATAGAGTTTCTATTGGTGCAGTTAACGGACCAGAAATGGTGGCTTTATCTGGAGATACTGATCTAATAGAAGAAATTGCTGCGGATTGTGATTCAAAAGATATTTTCCACAAACTATTAGTGGTAAGAGTACCTTTCCATTCGCATCACATGGAGCCGCTTAAAGAGGAATTATTGACTTCGCTTGGTGAGTTCAAAACAAAGGCAACTGATATTCCTTTTTATTCTACTGTAAAAGGTGGAATTGTTAAAGGAGAAGATTTGAATCCAATGTACTGGTTCCAAAATGTAAGAGAAGCGGTATTGTTTACAGATGCTATTGATGCGCAAATAAAAGATGGTTTTGATACGTTCATTGAACTAGGGCCGCACCCAATTCATGCAATCGGAGTGCAAGCTTTATTGGAAATTAACAAGAAAAAAGGATTATCGATAGGATCCATTAGAAGAAAAGAAGACGAGAAAAGAACATTCTTATCAAATGCAGCTAAGTTACACGCTTGGGGTGTGAAAATAGATTGGAAAGCATTTTACGGAGATGACAATAACTTTGTGAAACTTCCAGCATATCCATGGCAAAAAGATACGTATTGGTTAGAGAGTGATGAAGGAAAGAGATTGCGTTTAGGTTCTCTACAGTATGAGCATCCGCACTTGAAAAGAAAAGCAGTTTCTGCTCGTGAGAGTAATAATATTCTTTGGGAAGTAGACTTAGATAAAAGAACATACCCGTATATTGAAGATCATAAAGTGCAAGGGCCAATTGTTTTCCCGGGTGCTGGTCACGTAGATTTGATGATTGGTGCTGCCAAAGCATCTTTTGGAGAAAACTTTGGGTTTATTGAAGATGTAAACTTTGATAATGCCTTGTTCTTGCCAGATAATGGTGAACCGCCGCACATTCAAATTGACATTTCGCATGATAGTGGAGATTATTTTATTTATACCAAACCAAAAGGTAGAGATGAGCAATGGACCATGTGCTCAAACGGAAAGATTAATCATATCTCAGATAAGTTCGTTGCTAAACCAGTAGACTTAGAAGCGATCAAGAAAAGAATTACTATTCCTGTCGCAGTTAAACCAATGCATGATGAACTTTTAGAGAGTGGTCTTTATTTAGGGCCAAGCTTTAGAGGAATCACAAATCTTTGGAGAAGTGATGGGAACTGGGAGTCTTTGAGTGAAATTGATGTTCACGAAAGTGTAAAATCAGAATTTTTCCAGTTTAACATTCACCCAGGTGTATTAGATAGCTGTTTTCAAACAGTTTTCGGAATCTTTAACGAGAGAGAAGATCATTCTAAAAAAATGGGAGTATATGTACCGCGTCACATTGATAGAATCAAATGGCATGGTGATGTAAACTCAACTAAGTTATTTGTACATGGAACATTAAGAGAATGGACGGATGAATATGCAGTTGGTGAATTATGGATCTTCAATGCTGATGGCAGTTTAGTGGCCGAATTCCACGGATTTAAATCTCAGTACTTAAAAGGTTCTAGAGGTGAGTCTGGCGGAGAAGCTGATAGATGGTTCTATGAGTATAACTGGAACATGAAGTCGCGGGCTGATCAAGAGTTATTGAGAAATCCAGGGGAATACCTTCCAGATCCTGAAACATTGAGACCTGGAGTTCAAGAGACAATTGATGAAGTAAATGCGAGAGGAGTTCAAAAAGAATACTATAATGATTACGAGCCGGAACAATATGATTTAACATTGGCGTATATCTGTGAGTCGCTGCAAGAAATGGGAATGTCTTTTGAGGCAGGAACTAAAATTGATGTAGATCAACTTTATAAAGATTTTGAGGTAATTGAAGTTCAGAAACGTTTGTTCTATCACATGTTCAAGCTAATTCAAATAGGAGGTATTCTTAAAGGCGCAGGTTCAAATTATGAAGTGGTTAAGAAACCAGACTTCAAGGATTTGAGAGCTTGGATGGAGAGTTTGAATAGCAGATATCGTCAATTTCACCACGAATCTACTTTATTAGGCAGATGTGGACCAGAAATTACAGGTGTATTGCAAGGAACTGTTGATCCAATTCAATTAATCTTCCCAGAAGATAAGTGGGATGCTATTGTTCAATATTATGTTGAAGGATTCGCATTTAAGAAATATAACGATATTGCTGGGCGATCAATTGCAGAATTGATTAAGAACATCCCGGCAGATCAAACAATCAGAGTGTTAGAAATTGGTGCGGGCACAGGAGGTATGACACAAGCTATTCTTCCAATGTTACCGGCTGATCGAACAGAGTATGTCTTTACAGATTTATCTCACATGTTCATGATCAAAGCACAACAGCGTTTTGCTAAATATCCTTTTGTACAGTACAAAATTATGGATATCGAACAAGATCCAGCTGAACAAGGTGTTGATTTGAACTCATTTGATTTAATCATTGCATCTGATGTGATTCACGCTACAAGAGACTTAAGTGTTTCTTTAGGAAATGCTAGAAAATTATTAGCTTCTGAAGGTGTGTTGATGATGTTAGAGGTGACTAACTCGCCGGTATATCTAGATTTCATCTTTGGTATGACTGAAGGATGGTGGTTATTTGAAGATTTCAGAACTGAACATGCCACTATGGCTCCTGAAATGTGGGAGAAAGTATTGACAGATAACGGATATAATAACACGGCTTACTTTAGTGATGTTCCTGATAACTCAATTTCTTGTCAATCAATTATCATGGCGAGAGCTGAGAAAATTGACTTTACGGATAAGGTTGTTGTTAACGAAACTAAAACAGCTGTTGCTGATTACTTAATATTTGGTGATCATAAAGGAGTTACAGATAAACTAGCTGCACAGTTAGGTGATTTGAATAAGGCATCTATCAATGTTACTATTGGCTCTGAATTTAAACAAATTTCAGATACTGAATTTGAGGTGGGCGCCATGTCACAAGAAGATTGTGATAAAGTGATCGATCATGTTAATTCAAGTGGTAAACTAGAGGGGATTGTATTTGGTTGGGGAATTGATTTAGTAAGTAATGAAGATCTTACTGCAGAATCTATTGAACAAGCGGAAGGTTTAGGAAGTATTATGATGATGAACATCATGAGAAAACTGAACACCACCTCTTTCAAAGTAAATCCTAGTATTTGGGTTGTATTGAGTGGATCACAAACTGTTGCTGGATCACCTGAATTTTTAAATCTTGGTCAAGAAGGATTAAGAGGTGTTGCAAGAGTTATCGTAAATGAGTTCCCTAATTACGCAACTACGGTTGTTGATTTAAGTTCACCAGTTCAAGATGTTGAAATCGAAGTATTGGTAGACGAAATGTTCGCCGGTGATAAAACGGATGAGATCGCATTTAGAGGAAGAAGAAGATACATTAATAAGTTAGAAAGATTATCAATGGATAACATAGCGAAACAAGCTATGAAGTCTGTTCCTGCTGAAGGTTCTGCTTATACTGGTACAATTGAAGAATTCGGAGTACTAGATAATGTTGTATTAAGAGAAAGCGAAAGAAGAACACCAGAAGCTAATCAAGTTGAGATTCAAATTAAAGCATCTGCTCTAAACTTTAGAGATATCATGATTGCAATGGGTCTTTTATCTGATGAAGCTGTAAACGGTGGATTATTCGGTAAAACATTCGGACTAGAATGTGCTGGTATAATTACTAAAGTAGGAGCTGATGTGACTAACGTTAAAGTTGGTGACGAAGTGATGGCAACTGCACCTTCTTGTTTAGGTGGCTTTGCTTATGCTTATGGGGTTCACTGTGTGAAGAAACCAGCGAACATTAACTGGCATGAAGCAGCAAGTTTACCGGTAGTATATACCACAGCTTACTTCTCTTTAATCCATCACTGTAGACTAGAGGCTGGTGAAACGGTATTGATTCATGCAGCAGCAGGTGGTGTAGGAATCGCTGCAATAAATATCGCAAATGCGGTAGGAGCTGAGATATACGCAACTGTAAGTACACAAGTCAAAAGAGATCACATTATCAGTTTAGGTGTTAAACCTGAAAACATCATGAACTCCAGAACATTAGATTTTGCTGATGAAATCATGGAGAAAACCAATGGGAGAGGTGTAGACGTAGTGTTGAATTCACTTTCGGGAGAAGCTATTTTTAAATCGGTGAGATGTTTAGCCGCATATGGTCGATTTATTGAAATTGGTAAAACAGATATTTATCGAAACTCTAAATTAGGGCTTCAACCATTTGGAAACAACTTAACCTACTTCGGTGTGGATGTTGACAGATTGTTTGAGCAAAAGAAAGGTTTCGGAGGTAAATTATTCCAAGAATCAATTGATTACTTCGTTGAAAATAAATTCAAGCCCCACCCAGTAACGACATTCCCGATAGGTAAACTAGCGGATGCATTCCAATTCATGGGTGGAGCAAGACACATTGGTAAAGTAATAGTAGCAATGGAAGGCGAAGTAGATATCGCTCCAGCAACTGAGATTAAATTCAAAGCAGACGGAACTTACCTATTAACTGGTGGAGCTTCAGGATTTGGATTATCGGTAGCTCAGTGGATGACAACTAAAGGGGCGAGAAACTTAGTTCTAATGAGTAGAAGTGGTGTTAAAACTGACTTTGAAAGAGCTATTGTTAAGAGCATGGAAGATGACGACGTGAACGTTATGATTGCTAAAGGAAGTGTAAACGACCAAGCAGACGTTGACAGAATCTTTAAAGAAGTGGCAGATACAATGCCTCCGATTAAAGGAATTCAGCACGCAGCCATGGTTTTAGATGATGTTTCTATTCCAGAAATTGATTATGATAAGTACATGAAAGTGTTTAATCCAAAGGCCGTTGGTTGTTGGATGCTGCATGAGGCAACGAAGGATATGGATTTAGATCATTTCTTATCTTATTCATCTATCTCTGCCATATACGGTAATCCAGGTCAAGTAAGTTATGTTGGTGCAAATAGTTTCCTAGACAACTTCTCTCATTGGAGGAGGGCTCAAGGCTTACCGGCAACAACTGTGAATTGGGGTGTAATTGGAGATGTTGGATTCGTAGCAAGAAATGTCGAAGAAAATGGAGTTGTTATAGATCTTCTTTATAAACAAGGATGGAAAACGTTCTCTATCCATCAAGCATGTTGGATCTTAGAACAAATGTTATTAAATAATCCAATTCAAAGAGTTGGAACAGATTCTGATTGGGAAACAATTGGTGGATTCTATCCGCATACTGCTAAGTCAAGTCGTTTTGCTCACTTAGTGACTGAAGGAGACTTAAACGCAGGGTCTGGAGCAGGAACTGGAGATGGCGCTTTAAAAGCAACATTACTGGAATCTAAACCGGAGGAACAAACTGAAATCTTCTTAGATCAGTTGAAAGACACCTTTGCGAGAGTATTGGGTACAACATCTGAAAAAGTGGATACGGCTGAGCCTGTAACGAAATATGGACTGGATTCCTTGATGGCGAATCAAATTAGAAACTGGGTGCAATCTAACGTAAGTATTGATTACTCAATGATGAAAATCATGAGAGGACCAACTATGGAAGAGATGACCGAGCAGATTCTTGATGAGTTGAACGGTGCAGGCGGAGCTGGATTAATGGAAGGTGAAGCTAAATCTGAATTAGATAAATGGGTCATTCGTTATAAGAAAGTAGATAGCCCTAGATTAAGATTATTCTGTCTTCCTTACTTCGCGGGTGGAGCATCTATCTTCTCAACTTGGCACGAGTTTTTGCCAGACGATATTGAGGTATGTGCAATCCAATTCCCAGGTAGAGAGGAAAGAGGTGATGAAAGAGCGTATGATGATGTTGCAGACTTAGTGGCTAAAATGGCAGAGGTTATGGAGCCATTATTAACTACTCCATGTGCATTCTACAGTCACAGTTCAGGAGCAGGTGTTGCTTTAGAATTAACCAGACATTTGAATAGAGAATTAGACGTTCAACCAACCAAATTTATGGTTGGTGGATGGAGAGCTCCGCATTTAGTGAGTCCGTTTAAATTCTTAGAAGCAATTGCTGATGATGAAGTGTACAAGGAAAAGAATATTCCGAATATCAAAGGTCACCTACGTTCGTTAGAGATTCCAGATGCGGTAATCGACAATGATGCGGTGTTCAATGAAATGCTTCCTGCACTTAGAGCTGATATCTTATTAGGTAAGAAATATAAATATATTGAAGATGAACCGTTGAATTGCCCACTAACGGCATTCGCAGGAGCAGATGATAATGTATTTACCGTTGATCAGGTTCAAGGATGGGATCAACATACCAACTCTGAATTTAAGTTCAAGGTTGTTCCTGGTGGACACTTATTCTGTAGAGATAATAAGGAAGATTTATTGGAGATTGTAACTGAAGAATTGAAAGAAGCAGTTCTAGATTAATTTTTGCTGTGAGAACGCTAAAGTAATTTTAGTGTTTGCATAACCAATATGGAAATTAAGATAAATAATCCCATTTCGTCTGATGATATCATCAAAGGTCGAGATGGGATTTCTTCTTTAAAAAGAGGTGATATCCAAATTTGGAGTGTTTCTCTAGATGCGGATGAAACAATGAGAGCTTCCTGTTTGAATGCTTTAGGCGAAAGTGGTCGTGAACGAATCGCATTTTTCAAACTCAAACAAGTTCAAGAAAGCTATATCATTAGTCAGGGCGGTTTGCGCTTATTGCTGGCTTATTATTTAGGAATCAATACTGATAAAGTTGCAGTAGGCAGAATGAGCAAAGGCAAGCCTTTTTCTATAGATAATCCAAATTTGCGTTTTAACATGTCTAATTCAGGTAGAAGGGTAGTTTATGCTTTTTCAATGGATGAAGAGCTAGGTATTGATATAGAGCGCCTTAGAGCTATGTCTGATTTGGATGAATTGATCAAAAAGAACTATAACGCTTACGAGCAAGGTTATATTAATAAAGTGCCTGAGCAACGCTTAAATCGTTTTTTTAAATTTTGGACCATTAAGGAGGCCTATCTAAAAGCAATAGGTGTCGGAATGAGAATTCCACCTGAAGATTTAGATTTTTCGGTACAGAATGGTGTGTACAAATTAGAGTCAATTAGAGGAGAAGTAGATACAGAGGATTGGATTTTTAAAGATTTTGAACTCGAGGATGGAGAATATGTAGGGACCTTGACGATTAAAAATGAGAAGGCAAATATTTCATTAAGGACAGTACTTTAGCGAATAAGTGATTTTTTGTATAAAGACAAAAATGAATGAAGGCCAATGAAAGGAGCAAATTATAAACACCTCATTTCTCTTTCCCTAAAAAGAAATCTGAAATAACTTCGGCAGTATTAATTTCTTGAGATATTTTCCCTAAAAAAATTGATTTAAAATCCTTTTTTTCTTCCTGCCCAACCATGTCCACCTCCCTTGACTTTATACAAAACCACTCTGTTATCAGACGTCTCCGAATTTGAATAATATTTTATCACGGTTGTTTTATCCTTCGGATCATTCTCGATTATGAGAGAATCTTTCGGATAGCTACAATTATTCTTTTCAACCCAATATTCAGTCGCCGCTTCAAAACCAGCGGTTGAAAACTTCCTATTTGCTTTCACTTTTCCGCCTTCAAATTGTAAAAGTGGATCGTCTGTCGCGCCAATTAATAATAGTGGAAGGGTCTTTCCACTTCAGTTATACTCATCTATCGGATTGAATAAATTTGAACAAACCAAGGCTATGGCAGAAAATTTATGGGGTAATTTGCTCGCCAATAGTGCAGTCATAAATCCACCGTTAGAAATCCCGCAGGCAAAGATTTTAATAGTATCTATTGAATAATCTGTTGTCAGCGTATCTATGAGTTGATTAAAAAAAATAACGTCATCAACACCTTTTCTGTTTGCACCACCAACTGGAATTTGAATCGCCCATGACCTTTTGTATCCTTGCGGATAACAAACTATAAAATCTTTTTGATCTGCTTGTTCATTAAATCCAGAAAAACCCGCTATAGCTTTTGCTCTGCTTGTAATTCCGTGCAAAACAAAAACAATTGGATACTTTTTTTGAGGGGAGTAATTGGGGGGTAGATGAAGAAGTTAAGATCGCTCGTGATCCTGACAGGTAAATGAGGAAGAGCTAGTCTCGTTTTTAACAAAAGCATATTTACTACACGAAATAAATTGTGTGGAAAAAATCAATATGAGGAATATGCCTAGTTCTTTGATCATTTTAAAAGCACTCTTGCAGCGCTTTGCATAAAATTTATTAATTATGGAGGTGACTTGAAAAAATCTAATTTAAGCTAAATAAATCGTTAAACTAGAATGAACTGATTAGTAAATTAATGGTTACATTTGGGTGAACTGAAAGCCAATCGCTATGGAAGTAAAAAGAACATTTGATTTTCTTCAACGTTATAAAGAAAAATTCCTTGATAAAGATGATGCCTTAGCGGGCAAAGTCAATAAACAATGGGTGAAATACAGCTCCCATGAGTATATCAAAAATTCGAACAATATAAGTTACGGATTAAAGGAGTTAGGTTATAATTCAGATGATAAAATCGCCACAATCACCAATAATCGGCCAGAATGGAATTTCGTGGATATGGGAATGGCGCAATTAGGAATTGTACATGTTCCAATTTTTACCACGCTAAGTGCAGACGGATATCGTGACATTTTAACCCATTCAAAGGTGAAATGTGTATTCATTTCTGATCAGGCAATTGCCAATAAAATTTTACCACTTGTTGCTGAAATTTCAACCCTTGAAAAGATTTATGCATTTGATGAAGTTGAGGGTGTTTCGAGTTGGAAAGAAGTACTTGAATTAGGCGAAGCAAATGCGAACAAACATGCTGCCGAAGTAGAAGAAATTAAAAAAGGAATTACAGAAGAAGATTGGGTAACGTTAATTTATACCTCAGGAACAACGGGAACTCCGAAAGGGGTGATGTTGTCGCATAAAAATTTAGTAAACAATGCAAAGGTAGCTGCGGGTGTATTTAAATTACAATCAAACCACAGGTATTTAGGCATCCTCCCAATTTGTCATGTTGGTGAACGAATGGGAAATTATCAAACACAATATTCAGGCTGTAGTATTTATTATGCCCAGAATTTAGGAACCATAGCGGATGATTTAAAAGATGTTAAGCCGCATGGATTCGGGGCGGTTCCGCGGATTCTTGAAAAAGTGTACGACAAAATTATTAGCAAAGGTGAAAAACTAACTGGTGTTAAAAAGAAATTGTTTTTCTGGGCCTTGGATTTGGGGCTTGAATACGAAATAGATAAAAAGAATGGCGCCTGGTATGAAATGAAGTTGGCAATTGCCAATAAAATCATTTTTAGCAAGTGGAGAGAAGCCATGGGCGGCAACGTTATCTCAATTGGAGTAGGTGGTGCAGCTTTGCAACCTCGCCTAGAGAAAGTATTCTGGTCAGCGAAAATAAGATTGCTCAATATGTATGGCTTGACCGAAACGTCTCCAATCATAACGATTAATAGAGCGACTTCTCCCTTAGTTCAGCTAGGTTCAGTTGGCGCGGGAATAGAAGGGGTGGATATTAAAATTGCACCTGACGGAGAAATCTTGTGTAAAGGTCACAATGTAATGATCGGATATTACGACAACGAGGAAGCGACCAAGGCGGCTATTGATTCGGAAGGTTGGTTTCATACAGGAGATATCGGAGTGTTAGATCAAGGCAAATTTTTACGAATTACTGACAGAAAGAAAGAAATTTTTAAATTATCCAACGGAAAATATGTTTCACCGCAAGTCGTTGAAAATGCGTTCAAAGAATCCGTTTACATTGACCAACTTATGGCGATTGGGGAGGGTGAAAAATTTGCTTCGGCGATTATTTCACCAAATTTTGAGGCTTTGGATACGTGGTGCAAAGAAAAAGGCATTGACCGATCAGACAAGAAAGCTATGTTGGCGAATGAGGAGGTCAAGGCGCTCTATAATGCTGTTGTTAAAGAAATCAATCCAAAAGTATCGAAAGACGAGCAATTAAAGCGATTTAGACTGGTTGCTGATGAATGGACACCTGAAAATGGAGATTTATCGCCTACACTCAAGCTTAAAAGAAGAGTGCTGGCAGAAAAATACAAAGGTATTATTGCCGAAATTTTCAATCATGAGGTGGAGAGTTCAGTAGATAAATAAAAGACTATAAAACAGCGAATGTTATGATGAAGTTTTATAGGATCTTCTATGGTTTTATTCTAAGGAGGAGATACAGAATTTCGTTCAAAGGAATGGAGCTTTTGCAGAAGGAGGGCGGTAAATTGGTTTTGCCAAATCATCAGTCACACGTTGATCCACAGCTTGTAGGTGTTTTCTTTTACAAGTACACACATATAGTACCCGTTGTCAATGAGAATTTTTTTAAAATTCCATTTATTAGCTTCTTTTTAAAGCGTTGGGGAGCAATTCCGGTAGCTAATTTCAAAAAAGGAAATCGTGATCCAAATGTGCTTAAAAACATTTTCTCCAAGGTGAATATAGCCTTAGATGAAGGGAAATCTGTAATCATTTTCCCTGCAGGTCAATTACAGGATATTGGGGTAGAGCATGTCAGAAATAAACAGGCCACTCATGCCGTGATATCTAGTTTAGAAGATGATAAAATTAGAATTATCGGCGTGCGAATCACGGGTCTTTGGGGTTCTACATTTTCAAAAGCATGGACAGGAGAACAGCCTCCATTTTTACCCGTGTTTTTAAAAGGATTTTTTTACTTCTTCGCTAATCTTATTTTCCTTGCTCCAAAACGGGAGGTCACTTTTGAATTGGTTGATATCACAGAGGAAGCTTTGGCGCAATCGAAGAATGATCGCATTACATTTAACAATTATCTCGATTCGTTTTACAATATAAACGGAATAGAGGAGCCTTCCTTTATCAAGCATTTCTTCTTTTTTCCAAAATCCAAAAGAAAATTACCGGTAAATGTGGTAAAGAAGACTGAAAAGTTTATGGCTAAAGCCGCACAAGAAAAGAATCAGTTAGTATCAGACTAAGTCTTGAAAGGAAGCAATTAAACTTAATTTTTGATGCTGAATGCACTTTGCGAAAAATTGCTCGCAAAATATGGATAATCGCCAAGCGCCTTGCTGCAAATAAACCGCCACCTGTATTATAACCGAGACCAATTCCAATGAGTATTTTCGCTTTGGAATTTGATACAAACTCAACAATTAAACGCGCGAGATGTAGGCCAGTGTTTTCCATCATTAATTCAATGGGCAAGTCACAATGTTCTAAGGCATAATAATCCATGTCTCGAAAAGCTTCAAGACATACGGCTTCACTTCTTTTATCGAAAATAACGCAAAATTGATCTTAAATCCTTACTAAATACCATACATCTGCACTATCTTTGTATGAATCATTATTGCATGAACTATGTTGAAATCATCTTTTATTAAACTCTTTTTCTTTTTTGCCGTCATTTTTGGGGCTGCATTTCCGAGTTTTTCTCAATTAGTTTTTGATGAAGCGTTTGACGAAGCCGAGGATGCAACTACCGGAACGGATGATCTAGGTGGCATTACCTGGGTGACAGACTGCCCAGAGTGTATTGATGAAGGTGACTTTTTTAAAGTACAGGGCGATCAATTAGTGGGGCAGGATACGAATGGACCCGCAACGGTCGAATCTGAGGTGATTGATATCAGCGACTGTGATTTTATCGAGATTGAATTTGATTTGTTTGAGGAAGGAACAATGGAAGCATGCGGCACAGGATGCAATTCGGTGGATTATGTGCGTTTGGAGTATAATATTGATGGCGCAGGATGGGTTGATCCAGCGGATGCAACTTTTTGCGCCGGAGCATGTGCGGATGTTCTAGTCATTCAATCTGATGATATTGACGGAGGATTTATGCATTATTCTACCGGTTGCATTGACGGAGGTTCTGAATTGCAGCTGAGAATTACTGTTCAAGCTTGGGCGGCGAGCGAACGCTGGATCATTGATGATTTGCAAGTTTCATGTAGCGACGGACCTGAATTAGATGCGGGTGATGATGTGGTCGTTTGTGAAGGAACTTTTATTGTCTTAGAAGCCGATAATCCTGGCGGGGCTGATTTATCTTGGAGTGATGGCGTAATTGATGGCGTTGGGTTTGAACAGGATCCTGGGACGGTTATCTATACGGTTACAGCAACTTCTGGAGAATGTACGGCTACAGATGAGATTTCAGTTACTGTGGTTGCAGCTGAAGCTGCTTTTGTTGATCCTGCGGGGCCTTATTTAATTACGGATCCAACCGAGGTTTTAACCGGAACCCCTGATGGTGGAACTTGGTCTGCAGATTGCATAGGTTGTATTGATCCAGTTTCGGGTGAATTTGATCCAGGTGCGGCAGGTGTTGGTACATGGACAATTTGTTATGAAGTTGGTGTAGATCCTTGTATTGATGAGAATTGTATCACAATTTTAGTAACAAGCGGTGAGTGTTTATTGGATGGAATAATAACTTCTAATCCACCTACTTGTTTTGGGTTTTCAGATGGCTCGGTTACAATTAATGTGACTGATGCAACTGGTGATATTACTTTCGTCATCACAAATGAAGATGGAACTGTTATTAACGAGGATAATAGCAATACCGCAAATTCGTTATCGGAAGATTGGTATTATTTTAACGTTTCGGATGAATTTCCTTGTGAGATTATTGATTCGGTATTTATTAACGACCCTGATCAGATGACATTTGACTTAGTTATTTCTCATCCGCAATGTTATGGAGATGAGTCAGGTTTTACATTTGTTGAAAATGTTGAAAATGCTACGGGCGACCCAACAGTTGTCAGTTATTTTTGGACTCCAAATCCAAGTGGGGACAATGGAATTGGGGAAGACTCTTTATTAAATGTTGGTGCAGGTGAATACAACATCACCATTAATGATGAAAATGGCTGCTCTGTTTCTGAAATCTTTGAGTTGATCTATCCAGATTCTTTATTTTTTAGTGAGTTTGGATCATTTCCTGCATATTGTCGTTTGTTCGGTTATCAGAGTGGGAATGGGGTTGTCTTTGCTTCAGGTGCCGGTGGTGTTGGGGATTTTGGTTATTTGTGGGAGAATTTAGACAATGGAGAAACAACGGATAATACAACATGGGGCGGGCTTAATCCTGGTAACTATCGAATTACCATGACAGATGATAATGATTGCCAATTGAGTCAAGATATTCGATTAGATTCTTTAAACCCTATTGCGAATTTTGAGTTAACCTCTGAAGGTTTTTCGGCAGATTGGGAAGGAAACTCTCCGTTGGATGTCAATTTTGTAAATACGTCTGAGAATTTTGCCAACCCCAATAATCCCTCGGCCGATACCAACTTTATTTGGAATTTCGGAATTGGCGGAAATGTATTGAGTGATGATCTTTCTGAAACTTTTGATCTAACGTACAATCCCGGTCAATACGAGGTTTGTTTAACCGTAGTTAATAAAAATGGTTGCCGTGATTCATTGTGCAGGTTAATTGAAGTCTTTGAGCCGTTCGCTTTTGAATCTGTCAACATCTTTACACCAAATAATGACGGAATAAATGATGGGTTCACTTTCCAAAATTATGCACATTCAGTCGAATCTTTTGAATGTATAATTCTCAATCGTTGGGGGAGTGTTGTGGCAGAATTCAACAGCATTACTGATGTTTGGAATGGGGATTTGCAAAACGGAACCGCAGCGAACGCAGGCGTCTATTTCTATAAATATTCAGGTGAAACGTTTTTGAGCGAATCATTCAAAGGGCAAGGAACCATTCAATTGCTGCGGTAAATTCTTATGTTTGACGTATATACAAAATGAATCAAAAGTACATCTAATCATCTTCCAATATCAAGGAATCGTTCACCAATAACTAATGCTATATATCTGTTGTCTGGGCGGATCGGGTTCGACAAGCAATTATTGATGAGGAGAATTTTTAGCCATCTATATGCCTAGTACTTTTTCAGAATATTCTTTTTGCCAATCCATAAATATGGTAATAATCATACTTCGTTGACTCATTAAATCGCTCAGTAAGCTTCTGTCTGTTTTTGCAAGCGTTCGCAAGATTTTTCTTTGTTTACTATTTCTAATTGCCGTCGTATATATAAGAGCGTACAATCCGGTTGTATAAATTAATACGGGGTAAAACACAGCCCACCAACCTAGAAACATTTTGCCAATAAAAATGGATACTCCGATATACCAAAGTAAAAAAGAGAACAACCCAATTGCTAATGACATTGATCCTGCAAAGGTCACCTCCATTTTAATTTTACCAGTTAATACTCCCACCAATTTGTAAGGCAATATATTGTGAATCAATCCGAAAATAAAAAATGGTAAGCCTAGGATGAAAGTGCCCACTCTCCTAAATCTATATCGTTTACCAAATTCTCCAATATCTTTGTCTGAAACTCCCTGTTTTTCCAGGTTGGCGATATAGTCGTCTACCTTTTGCTCGGTTGTTTCAAATAATTCAGCGTCATTTTCTTTAAAGTACTTAATCGCAGAAATAAAGTCTTTCTGGATCTTGAACTCTCCTTCTTTGTCGCCGTAATCGAAACCCAATTGTTTTTTTACTTCCCGGTAAAATATGGTTTCGAGCTTGTCCAATAATTCTTCTTCTTCCTCAGAATCTAAATGCAGAATTGTGGCTTGCATTTTTTCTTGAATCAATTCCGTTATTTCGCGTGTTTGAGCAATTTGGTAATCTTTGTCGGTGCGTTGATCTTGTTCTAGTAATTCGTTTACATAGATAGGCTTTCCAATTTTCACGAATAAATCGCTTCGGAAGGAATGCGGGTCGCTATAGTTCAAACCTATTGGAATTATTGGCACACCGAGTTCAAATGCGTGTTGTTCTTCTGCTCCGATTGCTATTCTTACTGTCCCTGTTTTAAGTGGTTTTAGTTTTTTTTCGGTTAAGCTTAACCCTTCTGGGAAAATTAGCAACGCTCCTTTCTTTGATAAATGTTCGTAACACTTTACAAACATATCTTTGTTTTTATGCGCATCTTCAGGCCGAGTACTTGGCCTGTACACAGGAATAGTGTGCAAGGCTTTATTGAAAAACCAGCCTTTTAATCCAGTTCCTACGTATTCTCCAGCGGCAATAAAATAGACCGGCGGTCGAATAGAGGAAGCAACAACGATTGGGTCCATAAAAGCGCTTGGGTGGTTTGCTACAAATAAATAAGGACCACTTTTTGGTATCCGTTCTCGCCCAACTATCTTCACTTTTCGAAAATAACCCCAAATGGTTAACCGCGAAAGTATTTTAAGAATGGCGTAGATCATGTCGTGAATATAATAAGAAGTTTAAATTGACCGTTCGAATTAATTTTTCAAACGGTCAATATCGAAGCACCCCAATTAGTCAGTCTCCCATTCTTTAGATCGGTAAATTTGGTCATTCAACTGGTTATTAAATGATTTTATTTTGAAGCGCGCAAAGCTCATGTTTGAATCCGTATCTGTTATTTTTAACCAATTTGGAATTGGCATAAATCTTCAGGGAAATCTCTAGTTTATCAAAAGCCTCATTTATTCCTTATGAATTTATAATTTCACTTAATCTTGGCTTGTATGTATTCATTAAATTTTCCTTCTTTCTAATCATAACTGTTCTTTTTTTTTAATTCAAGACTAGCTAAACATCTTAGTCCTTTGATTAAAAAAGAACGGTTTTATGTAAGCGGATTAATTACCAAAAAGAATAGAAAGAATGTGAACTTAACAATTACAACGTAAAAACGGTGTTTTTGTTTTAGAATATGAGGAACTTACGGTAAATGATCGGCGATAAATGGTCTGATGAATAGGTTAACCTTAGTAGTTTTAATTATCTTATGACAATAAATATATTTCTTACTTGAAAACAAAATATTGAAATGAAAAATATCCTAATAATCTTGTTAGTATTCTCATCTTTCTCCGTCAAAGCGACCGAAAGGAATAGTTTCTGTAATTTTTTGTTGGAATTGGGGGAAGGAGTTGAAATGGATTCAACCTATAAAATGACAGGTATGGGCTTTGAAAACCTAAAATTAAAACATAAAGAAAAATTAATGACACTGTTGGATTATCCTGCATTGATCAACACCACTGTGAATATGCTGTCTCTTCAAAAGGCACTTTCAACTGTTTGTCGATATAAAAAATGGGAAATTGAAAAAGTGCATATTATTAAAAAAAAGGGAGGGGTGTTACTTGAATTACATTACCAGGTCATTCCAAAAGATGCAAAATCTAAAAGTCAAGCAACATGGGGAAGAGCGTAATGAAATTAAAACAAATCTTTTTATTAGTTGCTGCAATAACGATTCAGCTGGGTTACAGTCAAACAAAGGAAGAGCAAATTCTTACTATTCGCGAGCAATTCAAGGAAATTGACACGAATAGTACATATCAGCTAAGACGTTTGAATGGAGAGCAATTAGCATTGCAATCATGCAATGGTTCAGAATTGATTGGCTCTTTTGAAGATGATGAATTGAAGAAAGCTTTTTTGGGGATTGGAAAATCGAACGGGGTTTATTATACAGAATATTATTATTGGAATAACAAATTGTTTTTTGCCTTTGAAGTTGAAAAACAATATTATTATGATGCAATGCAGGACAAATGGCACCGTGATTCTATTCAGGTATTGTTTGAAGCGCGGTATTATTATGCCAACGGAGCATTGATTGAGGCCAAATTAAAAGGAGAGTCTTTTAATGTGGAGGTGATCTCAGATTCAATTAGTGCGGATAATCACCAGAAGCTGGCGATAGAATATGCTGAAGTGTTAAGCCATGCAAAAGTTAAGAGCAAGGCATATGACATTATGTTGACTGATTTGCTAGATCATTCTGTTACAGAGGTCTTAGTTGAAGAAATCGACTCACCTGACAGCACAATTACATATCTAGACGCGCGAGAATATAATGAATTCAAAGTCAGCCATATTGAGGGTGCAATTTGGGTAGGTTATGATGACTTTGATATGAGCCGCCTAGATTCGATTGCAAAATCGGATAAAATTATCGTGTATTGCTCCGTTGGATACCGTAGTGAAAAGGTTTCTGAAAAACTCATAAAAGCAAACTATAACAATGTTTCAAATATGTACGGCAGTATTTTCGAATGGGTGAATCAAGGTCGCCCGGTCTATGATCTAGAGGGAAATGAAACGACAAACGTTCATGCGTTTGATATAGAATGGGGGCGTTGGCTAAAGAAAGGCACAAAGGTTTATTAATGCTGAAAGATATAGTTGAAACAACAAGCGCAGCCTAAGCTTTCATTCCGAGTGGTTTTGGCGCAGCCAAAATTGTATCGAGAACAAAGGCGAATTTATTCACTAGCAGCCAAATTCCATTTAATTTCTCGTATAGGGCGAATAAAGTCACAGATCAATGGCCATTTGGATGGGTATTTCTCTAACAAGCGTTTAATTTTTGAATTATGCTTTTTAATGGCATCTGTAATTGCTGGAGCGCTAATCTGCAATTCAGCCGCCAAGTTTCTGCCATTAATACGTTCACTTCTTAGTTCAATTTGTCGCGCAGCTTGCTCATAACGATCGAGTAAGGCAACAGTTTTGTTTAGTGCCGCTAATTGGGATGTTTGATGCACGGCTTGAAAAGTTTGTTTTTTATGCTGAATAAGGTTAGGAGTGAGGTAGATGATCGATTTGTTCAATGCGAGGTCATAGGCTGTATTAACAGCTGTTTCTACAATCATTTTAATGGACTCTATTCCAAAGCCGGAATTTTTTATTCGGTCTAAAAAGCCGTTTTTTAAGACTATTTTACAATTCAACGTGATTTCTTGGTTGCGAATGAGTTGTGTTAAGTATTTCTCCAATAAATCTCGATTAGTAGCTTGTTCTCGTGCCAGTATCTCATTTGATTCGTCTAATTCATCAATGTTTTGCTGATAAGCATGTTGTATTCTATTGATACTCGTACTTTGCTTTGCATGGAATTCATATAACCATTGAATTTGACTACGGACTGTTTTGCCAATCGTTGTTTTTAACTCAGATGATAATACATTCCTTCCGGATGGAATATAGAAATTACTAAAGGTCTTTGCGAATGATAGGGCAAAAACGTCAAAACTGTCATCATTTAAACTGGGGATTCGGAAAATCAGAACGTTCTGCTCAATTTCATCTTGAATTGATAGTTGTTTGATTTCAAGCTTTCGACTTTCTTTTACTGGATTTATGGGTAGGTCATCCAAATCTGCCCACATGACTTCCTTCTTCGTTTTTCTGAATTTAATAACAATTGGATTGTTTTCTAGTTCGCCAATATCCTTCGGAATTAATATTCCGTCATTCTTACCTTTTGAATAATACACTTTCAATCCATTGTCATTACAAAAGACATAAAAAGCTAGTGCAGCAGGAAACTGATCGTGCAAAGATTGCATACAAAGTAAGGCGGGGTGATATGAAGATAAAATATTCATGTCTACTTAATCTAAACTTAATTAAGTTTAAGCGATTCACTTAAATTAAGGTTAACTCCAATAAATAAACGCTAATTTACTTAATTTATTTCGTTCATCCGTGAATACTATCGTTGTTTGTGTCATAAAAAACTATAAAAATGGTAGAAATAGAATTTAAATTAGAATTAAGTGATTACAAGCAGTTGTTAAGCGACTGGCTTAAAAGTAAAGGAAAGTTTATTGGAAATAAGATCAGGCAAATTAGTCTAATATTATTCCAATATGCTAAAAAACAATTTCACTTTTTGCGTGAATTCAATTACAACAAAGAGAACATAACAGCGCATTTAATGAAGAAAGCCGCTCAATTTTTCGGAATCGAATTAGAAGAGAAGCAAAGAAAATTTAAACGCCGGAACAAACCTTTCAACTATAAATATCGTCTTAAAAGAAAGAAGTCTGGGCATAATAGTGGACAGAAATTCGTGCAAGAAGTATCGAATTGGCGTAAAAAAAGCAAAAAAAAACGAATGAACGTTTACCACGCGCCAGAATAGTTAAGTTGCTGATTAATAGGGTTTCTAAAAGATTCGATCGGCTGTGGCACAGCTTTTGAAATAAAATAATTGTCAAATGGTTCAATTTTTATAAAACCTTTTTTAAAAGGCTACCGTAAGATTTGCCATTGCAAGTTGAATTAAATACGATTACTATGAATTTAGGAAGTATGAAAAAATTAATGATTAAGTCAGCTAAGGAGAAATTAGCGCGTCACAAAAATTTGGGACAACACTCATCATTGTCGGTTATACAAGTGGCTGAATTATTAGATATTGTTTCTGGTAATAATGAGCCGTCTACTGTGAACTCGAACGTCTTTTTTAACAATACGTTTAGCTTAAACTAAACGATAAATATGTGGACGGGGATCATTGCTAATGAGTGATAATTCCTGATCCAACCAATTCTTCAGCTTGATACCAGGCGGCAAATTGTCCTGGACTTATTCCTGACACCTTTTCTGAAAATAGAATATACAATCCTTCTTCTTCTCGAATTAATTTGGCCGTAACTAAAGGTTGTCGATAACGAATTCGTACACCATAATTGGCAGTTTCTCCAATTTCTAGTTTGAAATCACTTCGTATCCAATGAATTTCCTTCGCTTTTATGAATAAGGCTTTCCGATTTAGTCCAGGATGGGCATCACCCTGACCGGTATAAATGGTATTGGTCTCCACATCTGTGTCGACTACAAACAG
The DNA here is from genome assembly GCA_905478225.1 of uncultured Crocinitomix sp. Taxonomy (GTDB): domain Bacteria; phylum Bacteroidota; class Bacteroidia; order Flavobacteriales_D; family Crocinitomicaceae; genus Crocinitomix. The sequence continues at coordinate 27,381 of CAJQHR010000015.1, read as the reverse complement.
AGGTAAAGGTGTTCCACCAACTCCCAGTCCTTTTCGTTGTCCAATTGTAAAATAATGCGCGCCTTGGTGCGCTCCAACAACATGTCCCATATTTGGACGATATGAAAACGGTTCCGCCAACGCTATGTGGTCTCCTGTCTCCAATAATTCTGCATAATAATCGTAAGCAGGCAAATCTTCAGGTAATTCTACAATATTCCCTTCTTTTGGAAGAAGTTGTTGCTGTAAAAAGGTCGGTAGCTTCACTTTTCCTATAAAACAAAGGCCTTGCGAATCTTTTTTTTCTGCTGTAATTAGATCTTGTGCTGCTGCAATTTCTCGCACTGCTGGTTTTTCTAAATCACCAATTGGAAAAAGTGCTTTTGAAATCTGGGCTTGGGTTAATTGACACAAAAAATAGCTTTGATCCTTATTTCCGTCAATTCCAGAGAGCAAGCGATATTCTCCACTTTCAGCCTGTGCTTTTCTGCAATAATGACCTGTGGCGACAAAATCGGCACCTAATTTTCCCGCGGCTTTTAAAAATACATCAAATTTAATCTCACGATTGCATAAGATATCTGGATTTGGCGTGCGTCCAGCCTCGTATTCTGAAAACATATAGTCTACAATACGTTCTTTGTACTCCATGCTTAAATCAAGCGTTTGAAAAGAAATTCCCAATTTTTCAGCCACCAAAAGTGCGTCTTGACTGTCATCAACCCAAGGGCAATCGTCAGAGATTGTTACAGATTCATCATGCCAGTTTTTCATAAAAATAGCAATGACATTATAGCCTTGCTCTTTTAATAAATAAGCCGCTACGCTTGAATCTACACCTCCCGATAAACCTACAACTACTGTTTGCATGACATTTTTTTCTGGTGCAAAGATAGAGAATTATAGTCAATAGTTATTAGTATTTAGTCGCCAGTATGCGCACGAAAAGATTAATAATAGTTTATTTGGTTAAGGCAGTAAATTGATTGAAAAAAACAAAATATAGGGTGAATAACGTCTCGTTTTCAAGGTAAATCTTTCATATTTCCACAAATCTAAGGACGAATGATTTGAGACTAACGACTATCTATTCATGATCTAAGTAATCAACAAACTTCTCCACATTAATGGTGATGTCATCCTCTCCAACCTGATCAAATGGGTTTTCTAAGTGCTCCTGAATATTGTCTAAGCTCACTAAAATCATAGTTAATAAAACAGGAATCAAATATTCTAATCCATAAGTTTGCCAAAATCCTACTGCGTTTTCACCTCCAAATGTGAATTCGCTATCCATGTGTGCGAAAAATGGTCCGTAAAGAATCGGTAGAATTTTTATGAATAAATTACTGAAAGCTCTTAGCGTGCGAGGTGTGCGGTATTGGTAAATGTGTTTGATTGTTTCAAACGAAATCATCATTTTTTGTAAATACTGATTCGTTCTGGAACACTCTCCCGACGAAAGGCCTTCTCCTCTTAATTCATGTTTTATATAAAGCGATACCTCTGAAAAATTATCGTAAATCTTTTCTTCGTTCTCTTCTAAGTATTCGATTGGACCGGTGAACATTGTTCTAAAATTTGAAAAGAATCGTTCGATAATTCCAACCATTTTATCTACGTTTTCCTTTTTAGGCTTGTCTAGCCAATCTCTTGAAGCAAAAAAGATAGCTCTTAAATAGCCTTTAATAGCTGCGTATTCCTTAAGTGCTGCTTCTCGTCTTTTATATGCTCCTCCAATTGAAAAAACGATTGGAAATACGACGGACATGGCGATAAGAGAGAAGGGGAAGTCTGCATATATCTCGTAGTGAATGCAAAGCGCAGTAGATATTACAGCCAAAATGGAGATAATTAAGGTCTGCAGGTTTACAATCAAAAAAAAGCGTCTTAGTCTATGAACCATATCTGTTTTAATTAGCGGAACAATAATAGGGATTCTAGTTTGGATTATGTGAATTAAAAAATGTTTTATATATTTGTAAATACAAATAAAGTAATTACGAATGGAATTTAGCAAAGAAATCAATCAAACAAAACCATTTAACAATGAGCGAATTAAAGCTATGCTCAATGTTGTGTACACCGCGAATAAGCAGCAGGAGCAGATGGTAGAGTTGCTTAAACCCTATAAAATCAATGATCAACATTACAATATTTTACGAATTCTAAAAGGGAGAAATGGAGAACCCGCAACACCCGGACAGGTGAAAGAAGTGCTGCTGAATTCACGTGGAGACCTCACCCGCCTAGTGGATAAGCTAGTTAAGATGGAATTTGTAAGCCGTGGTCATAGCCCACATGATAGAAGGAGTGTAGAGTTACTTATAACTAATCAAGGTGCAGGTATCCTCGCGGTAATTGCGAAAGATTTTGATGCAAACCAAGTATATGATTTTCAATTAACAGAACAAGAAGCAAAACAACTAAATATTCTCCTAGACAAACTAAGAGGGTAAAACTAACTCTCCCTTAAAGTTGAAAGGGCAAATAAAAAATAAATTATGAAAAATATAATCGCATTTTCAGGAAGTAATAGCAGTCAATCCATAAACCAACACGTATTAAATTATGCTGCTACATTGGCTGATGGGGTTGAAATGATAAAATTAACGGATTATGATATCCCAATGTATAACGTGGATATGGAAATCTCTGGAGGAATTCCTGATGGAGTGAAATCCTTGCAAGATAAAATCATGTCTGCGGACGCGGTTATAGTATCTACCCCAGAACACAACAGTTTGATGCCCGCATTTTTTAAAAATGTGCTCGATTGGCTTTCGCGCACCGGTGTGAAGTATTTGGAGGATAAGAATGTGCTTGTAATGAGTGTGGCGCCGGGTAACGGAGGTGGCCAAAATGCGGGTGATTATGTGCAGAAAATCATTGGTTATGCCGGGGCGAATGTTGTTGGACGAATCATTGTTCCTAGATACGGTGAGAATTTTAATGCAGAAACAGGTAAAATTACGAATGCAGATTTGATTCATGAATTGAAGGGACACTTGTCGAATTTGTAAAGGTTTATTCAAATATCATGATAAAAAGGGCGGGAGTACAATTCCGCCCTTTTTTATGTAGAAACTGGATTGACTAAAATTGCTATCTTCGTTAGTCAATAGCAAATCCAATGAAAATAGCCTTTTTTGCCCTAATATTGCTCCTTACGCATTTAGGAGTGTCCGCTCAAACAGACTTCCCATTGGATACTGTGCTCCAAAAGGGGCATACTGATTATGTGCGGGCTTATGACTTTAGTCCAGATAATCAATTTATAGCAACGGGTGGTTTTGATAATGTGGTTCTGTTGTGGGATTTGAAGTCCGGCAAGCAAATAAGGACCTATTCTGGTCATACAGAAAGAATTAGAACGGTTGAGTTTAGCCTTGACCAAAAGTCCATTCTCACATTAGGTGCTGACAATAAGGTGAAGGTTTTTGAAGTAGAAACGGGGCAGCAATTGCTCTCCGTTGATGTTCAGAATAATGATTTGTATAAGGCGTATTATAGTGCAACAGGAAGATATTTTTATGCCATTGACAATCGGGATGAAGTTTACATTTGGGAAATAGCTACAGGCAATGAGGTTGCTAGCCTGAAATCTGAATATTCGGCACATAACGAGCCAGCTTTAATTCATCTTGACGAGGATAAAGCGCTTTCGGTTAATGGGTATGAAGGTGCGGTTGTGCTCTCAATGGCGACGGATGATACGTTGCTCTCCATTCCTTTTGATAAAGTTCATTCTATGTCATTTAGCCCCAATGGAGAGAATATGGTCACTTGTTCTTGGGATGGTAATGTTAAAGTTTGGAACTTGTTAACGGGTATGCTTGTTGGTAAAATGGATTTGCATCAAGGTGATGTTTATGCGATTAAGTATGATCCTAAAAGTAGGTTTGTAGCTTCAGGTGGAGCCGATAATCAAATTGTTTTATGGGATCCTGAGACCAATAAGGTAGTGTCAAAATTAATTGGTCATTCCTCCTCGGTCACAAGTATTGACATAACTACCAACGGTCAATTCTTAATTTCAATGAGCGTAGATGGATTAATGAAGGTGTGGGATTTAAATACTTTTAAAGAGGTGTTTTCTCGGATTCAAATGAGTAAGGATGAGTGGTTAGCTACGAATCCATCTGGTTATTTTCATGGCTCATATAATGCTTTACAATGGGTTAATTATGTAAAAGGTAATCAGGTGGTTAACGTAAGTAATTTATTCGAGAAGTATTATACTCCTGGCCTCATTGGTCGGATCCATAATGAAGATAAAGGATTGAACGATAGAAGTGGCTTATTAGAGTCTCAAATGAGTGATTTGCCAGAACTAGTAGTGGCAATTGGGGGTGGCGGAAAACGAAGTGTAGTTGTTGATCGTGATTCCGTTTTTACATCCGCAACTATAACTATTCCTTTAGAAATTTCAATTGGCGAACACGAAACACCATTAGATGAAATTCGAATCTATAACAATGGCAAATTAGTCATTCAAGAAAGTTTAGAGGAAAATATCACTTTCAGAGGCGGAAGCAAGAATAAACGCTTGTACGAAGTGCCCTTGTCAAATGGCCTTAACGAACTAACAAGTATTGTTGTCAATAGTGAGCGCACCGAATCTGAACCAACTACAGTTATAGTTGAATATAACGGTGAGCTTGCTAAAACTGACTTGTACATTCTTTCTATAGGCATTAATTCATATAAGAACCCGGCTTATAATTTAGATTACGCAGTAAACGACTCTAAAGCTATTGTGAAAAGCTTAGAGGATGGCGCAGACTCTTTGTTTAATAGCGTAAAAACCTATAGTCTTTTGAATTCGAAGGCTACAAAAGCAAATATTCTAGAAACTATTGCTGAAATCAAAGGAGAAATTGGAAGCGAGGACGTGTTTATGTTCTACTATGCAGGTCTCGGGGTTATGAGCAATGAAGTTGCGCCGAAGGAACCTGAGTTTTTTATTGTGACACATGATGTGACAAATTTGTATTATACGCCAGAAGTTATCCGCGAAAAGGCTATTTTCGCTAGCGATTTAATGCAAATTTCTAAGAATATAATCGCCGAAAAACAATTATTCATTTTAGATGCTTGTCATTCTGTTGGCGCCATTGAGTCTTTTGCGGTGCGCGGTAGCGAACGAGAGAAGGCTTTAGCGCAACTAGCGCGTAATACCGGCACCTTCTTTTTAACTGCCGCACAGGACGCCGAATTCGCTAATGAAGTTGGGGAATTGAATCATGGTCTTTTTACCTATGCTTTGCTAGAAGTTTTGCAAGGCACTGTGAGAATTGATGGAGATACGAAAATTACCGTGAGTGAATTGAAGGCCTATGTTGAAGAACGGGTTCCTGAACTTTCAGAAGAGTATCACGGCAGTCCGCAATACCCCACAGGTTATAGTTTTGGTCGGGATTTCCCAATCGTAATTTTAAAATAATTATTTGATATGAGTGCAAAAACTGTTGATGATTCGAGAACCGTAATTACCGAATTAATGATTCCTTCTTTCGCCAATTTCTCGGGTAAAGTACATGGGGGAACGTTACTTTCTTTAATGGATAAAGTGGCATATGTTTGTGCTGCAAAGCATTCGGGTGCTTATTGTGTTACGGTCTCTGTTGACGGGGTTGAATTTCGCGAACCGGTTGAAGTGGGGGAGTTAGTTTCACTTTCCGCATCTATCAATTATGTTGGTAATTCCTCAATGATAATTGGGATTCGAGTAGAGTCTTTAAAACCAAAAACAGGAGAAACTAAACATACTAACTCTTGTTATTTCACAATGGTTGCTAAAAATGAGGATGGCACATTAATGACGGTTCCTGAATTGATTCTAGAATCTCATGTAGATGTTCGGCGTTTTCATGATGCAAAGCGATTGAAAGAAAAGCGAAGGGAGATCATGAATATGCTTCACCGCGAAATTAAAGATATGACGGATGATCAGATTGCTGGTGATTTGGTTGACAACAGGTGCGTTATTCGGATTGTTGAGGATTAGGACAATAATTGAGAAAATACTTACACGTTATTTAATAAGGTTTTATGAGGGGGTTGTACGCGCTTTTTATTACTTGTTGTATGCTTGCCTGCAGTCAAGTCCAAGTTGGGAATAGTGAGGCAATTTTAAATCCTGAGGCCAGTGATTTATATTCTCAAGCGCAAAAAGAATATAAAAAAGGAGGCACAGGTAGCTGGGATAAAGTTTTGGATTTATATAATCGAGCGAATGAATTGGAGCCCGAAAACCCGATAATCCTGCATGCCCGTGGTCAATTTAAAATTTTGTCTGAGTTTGATATTGAAGGGGGCTTTCAAGATCATGCTGATGCGATAAAATATTCAGTCGATTCGTTCAATTTAAAGAGCAGGTATTACAATCGAGCATTGGATTTTATTGGCATTGGTGATGTCTGCACTGCCTGCGAAGATTGGAAAAGAGCGGGGGATGCAGAAAATTATTTGGATAAATACTGTAAGCGCGATTTTGATAATTCCTTGAATTCTAATCCTGATGATCAACTTGAATTGAATTTAACCATAATTGATTCAATTGTTTACATAAAATCTCCCCAAAAGTCCGCGGCATTATCTCGTTGTCAGGGCAATTTGGCAATTGTCAATAATTCTCATCCAGATATCGTCATAAGAGAAGGGCTATTAGATTTGGGACATGAGGTTGGAAGTTCGAATAGCCTCTTTCTTGAAGCTGCTGATAGTAATGGTAATAAATTTCACTTTTTACAGGAGGGGCATTATTCTGCAAGCAGCAATAATCCCAATGATACCCTAAAAACAACATTTGTATATGTTAAGGAATTAAATGTCCTTGCTCACCATCATTTTGCGTATCCTGGAAATTACCGCATCCGACTAGGACTTCGTCATTCTGGAAGGCTTGATGAGTTAAAGCAAACGTATTACTCTAATTGGTGTGAAATTGAGGTGGTTAGAAAATAAAAAAATGATTATTTCAACAAAAACTACTGATTTTAGAAACAGATGCCTGGATTAAATTTTCAATTAAGAAAATAATTGGAGGCGTTAATTAGTTGATATTCTGAATTTTACAAAAAAAATCTAATCTTAATTTAAGTTAAAAATAAAAATTCCCTCTTAAAAAAGCATAACTTTTTGGTCACTTCTGCGTTAACTAACAAAAAGAGTGTATATCCTATGCTTTTGGATTGCATTTATTTATACGGTTTTTAGAAGGGTTCTTATACTTATGTGGAAGAACCCTTTTTTTATGCAATAAACTGAAGCAAATTCATATTCGTTCCCTGCAATTTAAAAACTAAAAATTATATTTACAGCATGAGTAAACGCGCCTTAAAAAAATATTTAACTGATTTAAGTAAGGATGAGCTTGAAGAGCAAATTACTGAACTCTATGATCGCCTAAAAGAAGTGAAAGAGTTTTACAATTTTGTTTTCAACCCAAAAGAAGACAAAATGTTAGATGAGGCCAAGTTCAAAGTGTCAAAAGAATATTTCCCTCCAGGTAAGCGCCGTGCAAAGAAAAGACGTTCGGTAGCTCAAAATTTTATTAAGAATTTCATAAAGTTAGGGGTAGAGCCCTTAAAAATAGCTGATTTGATGCTTTACAATATTGAAATTGCTCAAACTTATAGCGCAAGTCACACCATTAACGCAGAGGCATTTTATAAAAGTATGCTAAGATCGTTTAAGGATGCGGTTGTGTATATTGATCAAAGTGGTTTAGAAGTGCTTATGAACGAGCGCATTGAAAAAATTACGGATGAAGTGGTTAAGCAGGATTGGTTGAATAAATATGCCTTTGAAATGGTTTTAGATAAGCGATTCTGATAATAACTGGTTAAAATGTTACCTATGAAAAAGATTGTGATGATTGTCTTTATTCATTTATTACTCTTTTCTTGCACGAAAAAAACAAAATACAATTGCGTTGTAGTTACGAATACAGGGCTTGGAGCAGGAGTTCTAATTACCACTGAGCATACTTATAGAGGCACCTACGAACAAATGTTGGCTCATGAAGCAAGAGGGACGACTGACACCAAAACAACCACCTGTCATTAGTGAGCCAATCCCAGTAGGCTAGTGATTGGATAGCAAGCCAAACTCGAATAAAATTTCAAACACCATTTGAATATAAAAAAAAGTCACCACCCAAAAACAGGTGGTGACTTTAAATTTTTCTAGTGGTAATTGCCAACTAATCAGCAATCGTCATTTCATCAATCAAGTGCGAAGCACCTGCATACTTGTCAATAACAAATAATATATAACGAATATCCACGCATATTGTACGTTGGAAATCTTTCTCAAAAGAAATATCGCCACTCATTGCTTCCCAATTCCCATCAAATGCGCAACCAATCAACTCACCTTTTGAGTTCATTACAGGACTTCCAGAGTTACCGCCAGTTATATCATTATTAGTAATAAAGTTCACCCATAATTCGCCATCTTTAGCATATCTGCCATAATCCTTTTTCTCATACAATGTTTTCAATTGTTTAGGAACAATAAAGTCTTCGTTGTTCGGATCTTCTTTCGACATTAAACCAGTCATAGTGGTGTAATACTTAAAGTTTTTACCGTCGTTTGATGTGTAAGGCAGAACATTACCGTATGACAATCTCAAACTGAAGTTAGCATCTGGGTAATATTTATGTTTAGGATTCATTTTTCGCAAAGCTTCCATGAATAAACGGTTTGCCTTATTCAATTTTACTTTAGCATCATTTGCTATTGGTCCTCTCACATTGTCCATGTAATCTGTCATTAAAGAGGTAGTGACAATAAAAAGATCATCATTTGCCAATGCGTCATATGTAGGGTTTTCTAAAAAATTTTCGTAACTCTCTTTTCGAGAAAACATTCCACCATTAATTTCTGCAACTAGCATGCCCATTGCATTGTCGTATGTGGCGTAAATTTGATTGACCTTTATTGAACGTTGGTCTCTTGGCACATTGTCCATGTACATATCTAAAAGGCTCGCCAAAAGTTTTACTTCCGTATCTCTATTAATTGATTCGTAAAATTCATCTTTCGAAGCTTTTAGTTTTTCAATTTCTTTTTGAACAGCTGGATCATCCGCATCAGCTGTTTTTAGCATACCGAATAAACTCATGTGTGAAATCATAAACTTGTTGATGGCAACACTATAAATAGCCTCGTAAAAATAAACCTGGATGGCATTAATTTTTTCTAATTCAATATAAGCGTCTTCTATATCTTTCAATACGTTACCGTAGCGTTGTTGGCGTCTGCTTTTTGCATTTACCCAATCAGTAAAGGCTTTTTCAATTCCCTTTTTTCTATCACCAACTTTGTTTTTATTCAATTGCTCTGTTTGACCAATAAAATATTTCCAGTAATTACTCACTTGGGCGTAGGTTGAAGCGTATTGGAGACGAACGGCGTCACTTGCATCCATATCTTCTTTCATGATGCGTAATTTTTCTCCTCTAATTTTAACACGTGCGGGTTGTTCCTTTTCCGTTGCTAATTCAGTACCGTAAGAAGTTAAAAAGCGGTCTGTAGACCCAGGAAACCCCATGGTCATAGAGAAATCATCTTTTTCAACTCCGTTTAAAGAAATCGGTAAGTGATGCTTAGGCAAATATGGCTTGTTGTCCATTGCAAATTCTGCAGGTTGATTGTTTGCATTTGCATAGATTCTGAACATTGAAAAATCTCCCGTGTGTCTTTCCCACATCCAGTTGTCTGTATTTCCTCCGTATTTTCCAATTGCAGATGGCGGAGCGCCAACTAATCTAATGTCTTTAAAAATCTCATAAACGAAAAGGTAAAATTCGCTTCCGCCATAAAATGATTTTACTTCTGCAGAATAATGAGTGCCGTCAACTTCTTCTTCAGTCAGTTTATCAGAAAGTTCTCTGATCGTAGCTTGCCTTTGAGCTGGCGTTATATCGTCGTTCAAGGCTTTGTTGATGGTTTTAGAAACATCATCAATTCGCATAACAATTGAAATTGTTAAACCCGGAATTGGTTTTTCTTCTCCATAATTCTGAGCCCAAAATCCATCAGTTAAAATATCATTGTCTGGGGTTGCGTTTTCACGAATGGCATCATAACCACAATGATGGTTAGTAAGCACTAAACCTTTTGAAGAGATAATCTCTCCTGTACAAAACCCTCCTAATGAAACTATCGCGTCTTTAACACTCGGTTTTTTAGGATTGTAAATTTCTTTGATAGACAATTCTAAGCCGGCTGCTTTCATGTCTTTTTTGTTGTTTTTTAATTGGAATGGTAAGTACATTCCTTCATCTGCTTTTCCAAAAAATGAGATTGAAAATAACGCAATGAACAGTAGATATTTCATAGTGTAAAATTTGTAAGGACACAAAAATATAACTAAGATTCTAATTAAGGGCATTAAATATTATGTTTTACACGAGTGGTAAAACAGGGGAAGTGGCAGGAGGGAAAAGCTTATGGAGAAGTGGTATTAGTTATAGTTTAACAAATTGACTTGTTTCAATTCCGTCAATCGTCTCAATTTGGACAAAATACAATCCAGTCTTAAGCTCTGAAACATCTATACGGTTGCTTTGTGCTGTGATTAGAACATGGCCACTGGTGTTGTAAACAGTTGCAGAAATTATTTCTTCTTCTGTGTAAATGTTTAAAATGTCTGCGGTAGGATTTGGATAAACCGTTGTTGTAATATTTGGTTTTATTGTGCAAATAGTCCCAGCGATTTCAGCACCTAATACTTTTACATCATCTATTAATAATACATAACCGTTTACTGTGTTGTTTCTAAATGCAATATAAACATCTTGATTCTCATATCCTGCTGCGTCTAACTCAATTCCTCTGTCAGAGAAGTATGAAGTTTCAGCAACAATCGTCATTAAAGTGTCTGTAAAGCTACCAGGCAAACTATCCGTTGTAGAAATCAATACTTGATATCCGTCAGGGTAAGAAGCGTCTACCGAGCGTGCTGACCATAAAAGTCTTGAGAAATTTCCTAAACTTATTTTTGATGTGACTAAGAAGTCGTTTGCTGCGGTTGAGTCGTTTTCGTAGTATGAAGTGCTTGCTGCGGCTGTATCCGATCCAAATATGGCGCCAATCCACGCAGATGTGAACTCGGCAACATCCGTATTGGGTATTAATCCATCTTCATCAAAAGTGGCCCACGTGGTTGGAATTCCACTTGTGAAGTCTTCTTCTAAAATTACTGTTTGTGCTTGTGTAGTTAATGATACCCCAAGCAATGCAATTGTTAAGTATTTAATCATTTCTTCTTATAATATGGTCAAAAGTAGTCATTTGATTAATTTGAGTTAATCATTTAACAGTTTTTAGTAGAATTTATTTTAGATTTTCCAATTAGAATTACTCAAAAGAGAGGATAAATAAATCTTCATCCTCTTTTTTAAAGTAGTGATTTTCGCGTGCATATTTCTCTAATGATCTCAAATCTTCCAATTGATTAATGGATATTTTCAAGTCTTCAACACCTTGTTTTTTACGATCTATCTCCTCTTCAAGTAATGATACTCGTTCATTTCTTTTAATAAGTGTTACAATATCTGTCTCATGTAATATAAGTATATACAACAGCACAAATGCAGACGAAAGAATGTATTTATTTCGGATGATATTTAGAAACTTCTTCACCACACAAAGGTAGAATGCAATTCCTTTCAGTTAATTGCAAGTAAGATTACTTATTCACATGTAGAATTTGAAAAACATTTTTAATTAATTTTATCATATATTCATGAATTAAGCGCATATGTTAGGATTAAAATTAGCAACTGACCCGCGTTGGGTTACCATAGTTGAAGAAAATATTGATGAGATTTTAACAGACCATGCCTGGTGCGAGCAAAAAGCGGCAACTAATGGTATTAGTATTATTACTCAAAATCCGGAACGAACTGAACTTGTAGATGCGCTGCTTGAAGTTGTGCGTGAAGAATTAGAGCATTTTGAATTAGTGCATGAGCACATTAAAAAACGGGGTAACGTTTTAGGTCCCGAACGAAAAGATCCCTACGTAGGCGAATTATTCAAATTTATGCGCCGAGGTATGGATAGAAACACCTCTTTTATTGATCGATTATTGTTCTCCGCTATTATAGAAGCTAGAAGTTGTGAACGTTTCCGAGTGCTGTCAGAGAATATACCTGATCCAGAATTAGCCCAATTCTATCATGAACTAATGGTGAGTGAAGCTGGTCATTATACATTGTTCTTGAAATTTGCACGTCAATACGCTGAAAAAGTAGATGTGGATGCACGCTGGAAGGAATGGCTGGATTTTGAAGCATCAATCATTACGAAATATGGGAAAAGAGAAACCATACACGGTTAGCCTCAACAATTGAATTTTATTCGGCATTGACGTCTTATGTTTTATGGAAAATCACATGCCTTCAGTTTTCACTGATTGCGCAGTTATCCATTATTTATTGTAGGTTGTATGGTTGCCTTTGTGGATTGGTCGAATAACGTGAAGGTAGCCTTATCATAACTCCACAAAGTTTGCAAATGTCCTTATCTTTCTGAGCGATATTATTTAACGGTACCGCACTTTTTTTAAAGAAAATATTATACTTTGATCCCACAAAACACACACAAAATAAGATTCAAAGACCTCCTTTACGGTCGTCAAGATAAATTGAACGAACTAAAAGCTTGTCATAATGCTATGGATACCAATTGCATTGGTTTAGTGCTGGTTAAAGGTGTTTCTGGAGTCGACAAAACCAGTTTCATATTAAATTTTTCAACTCAAGTTGAAAGTCATGATACCTATTTCGTTCAAGGCAAGTTAGACTTAAATAGAAATAACCTGCCTTATTCCGCAATTCTGCAAGCTTGTGGTGAACTAAAAGGACAATTGGTTAACGGAGGAAGAATCAAAGCAGGCAGAGATTGTATCTATTCTTAAAAAAGAAATGGGTGAACATAATAGAGTTATTTTTCGCGCTTTCCACAGTTTGGCTGTTTTGTTTGGTGAAAATGATGTTACCCAAACTATTAGATCATTAACTTTTAAGCACAGGTTTAATGTAGCCCTATTAGTTTTTACAAATGCTTTATCTCATCTGAATCAAAAAAGCAGCAAAAAACAATTAAGGTGCATAATGTTATTAAAAAACGAGGAGTTTCAGTCCAATTTTACGCATCCATTAAATTACCTCTGTTTATTGGAGGAACCTTTGTTGCGAAAATTAGTAGGCTTGGGGAATTCTAAAAAGAATAAGCAGTTGTTCGGCTTTACCAATATGGACACGCCATTAAAATATGATTTGTCCAAACTTAAGGTTTGTTTTGCACATTATGGAGGAGCAGAGGAATGGAACAAGTTTTTAGAGACCGATCGTGATTATTACAGTCAGCATTTAATGTCAAAACCTAAAACGGGAATTGAACTAGGTTCAAACGCTGATGGTTCAATTCCTTGGGTGAAGTATGAAAAACTGTGGAAAAATACAGATTGGTATTCAATTGTGAGTAGCATGATGATTCAATATGAGAATTTTTACGCAGATATCAGTTACATAGTCGGTGACACATCTTTATATCCTGTTTTGCGCAGTACAAGTAGTCACGGCGGGAATTTTGAGAACTGCTTAACGGATAACCTGAAGTATGAAAGCCGGGAAAAATTGAGAAGTCGCGTTCTTTTTGGATCTGATTTTTACGTGGTGCGCAGCCAAAAATCGGATAAAGATATTTTTGCTGAAATTCAATCTTTTTTGACGGAAGAGGAGTTCGATATAATAGCAAGAGATAATCCGCATGAGTTCGTTTCAAGAAATTAATAGTGCAATGGGCAATTATCAATTACTTCATACTAGAGACTAAATTTTATCCAAAGTAGTCTGAAAAAACTGAGCCGACCAATTAATAGTTGTGGTGAGCTATGATTTTGCCGCATTGAGTATTGTCGAAATGAGGCGCTCGGAACGCGGCTAAAGCTCAACTATCTTATGTTTAATCGCATACATTACTAAGCCAATCCTCGACTTAACATTCAATTTTTCGAATAATTTTGCCCGGTAACCATCAATCGTCTTAACGCTTAAACACATTTTATCGGCAATAACTTTATAAGGTCTTCTGAACACGCCAATTTAATATATATGAGCTCATTGTTCGATATGGTGGGTTCTTCGTCATCATTCTGCAAAATTGAAATAAGGCGCCCAGCTAATCGATCAGTATAATGGTATCCTTTTGTAATAACCGAATCAATTGCTCTTTTTAACTCATTGGGATCAACGTCTTTATTTAAAAATCCGCGCACGCCTAATTTTAACATTTTAATGAGGTCGGTCTCTTCTTCGTTCATGGAAATTACAATTACTTTTATACAGGAATGCTGCTCCCGAAGTAGTGTTGCCGTTTCGTATCCATTCATTTGGGGCATTTCTATATCAAGTAAAACAAGGTCAGGGGTTTCATTAGCCTTAATTTTTTTTAAAAAATCTTCTCCGCGTGATGCCGAGATGATTACATCATATTCTGAACCCAAAAATTGGATGAGTTGAATTAAACCTTGTATAAATAACTGATGGTCATCAATAACTCCAATTTTAATCTTCCCTTGATTGTCTATCATGAATATATTTATTGCTGCGCATTTTACTCATATCGCCGGAAGCTTTGCAATTAAGTTGTCAGCGATTAATTAGCAGTTCCTAATGTATTGGATTGATGAGCGTGTGCAAAAAATGATTTATTCTTTAAAGGTATGAGGAATCTAGTTTTGATTAATAATTGGTCACATTATTTACAAAAAAGGTTAAATAATCGTCAAATATTTATTATATTTGACGATATAATAATCAAATAGAAATGAGAAAATGACAACCCAAATCGCAGCAAACGCCTTAGTCAATTATTGTCGATTAGGTCAAATGGAAGAAGAATTAGAAAAGTTGGACACCGAAGATGTTATAAGCCTTGAACCAAACAGCGCAATAATAAAGGAAGTAAGAGGACTTCCACATATAATTAAAAAAGGGCAACAGTTTTATGAAATGGCAGAAACCTTTCATAAAACCGGAATTTCAGATCGAATTGTGGCTGAAAACTTTTTTTCGCGTTCTATGAAAATGGATATAACGTTTAAGGAGGCTCCACGATCAGCGATCAAAGATTTGCGTATACAATGTAATTAATGAGAAAATTGTGAGCGAACAATTTTTCTATACGGTCAAGATCTAGAGTAACAAGTTAAAATCGGAACAATGGTGGGGGCGTGCGTTCCGGTTTTAATTTTTTGAATTAATCAGGCTTTATCCTCTGAGTCTTTGAACTTTTTTGTTGAGTTAACTTGCAAAGATTCATGCAAAAGTGCGTTGGCCAATGCGCTGGATACATAGATTGAAATGGTTCGTAAAAATTCGATTTGCCCCTTTTTATAGGCGTATTTATATAAGCTCTGGACAGTTATTACGCCAATTATTTCACCGTTTGAGATGAGGCGCATGCATAAAACTGAAGAGGGGTAGTGACCGTTGGTATGAGTCAATTTTTTTTCGCTAAAATGCCTCATTTCATTCGCCACATCATTCATGACAATCTCAGCTTTGTCTTTCACGCAAATGGTCGCTAAGATATGTTCGTCTAATGAATGATAGATATCGTTGTATATCTTGTTGTTTTCTATGAATTTAGGGAAGTGTAGGCGGTTATTTTCTTTGTCTAGGATACCAATCGCAAATGAATGTGACTCCATAATATTGGAAACACAGGCATGTACAGTTTCTATAATTTGAACAATAGATAAGTCTTGTGTCAAATCCATTCCAATTTCTGTTAATAATTTGAAATGTTCATTTTTTCGCGTTAATTCTGACTGTAAGTTTTTACTTTCTGTAATGTCTGAAAAGACGCCCGAATTTTTAACAACTCTGCCATTATCATCATGTATCGGGTGGGACCTTTCTCGAATCCATCTTGTTGAATTCTCGAATTCAATTTCATACTCAATGTCAAATGATTTTCCTTCACCAACCGCTTCTCTCGCTTTTTTAATAATTGATTTGTATTTGTCTAAAACAAACAAGTTCTCGTAATTCTGACCTGAGTAAAAAAAGTTTTGGTTAGCTCCTAATACGGCATTACACTTAGGACTAATATATTCAAAACGATCATAAATCAGATTGTATAAATAAACCGTATCGTCAATAGTTTCTCCAATTTTGCGGATATTCCTTTCGCTTTCTTGCAATTGCTCACGTGCCAATTTTTCTTCAGAAATATCTAAACTAATCGCCACGTAACGATCTACTTCTTCATCTTCATCAAGTAAAGGGGTTAAATATAGTTTTGCCCAGTATGAGGAGCCATCCTTTCGGTATTGCCGAATTGTTGAATCAATTGCTCGGCCCCAAGTAAAAATGGCTTCATCCATTTTCTGAAATTCAACCCGATCTGTTTCGGGGCCACTCAGCATGTCACTTGCTTTTTTACCAATTACTTCGTCACTTCTATATTGTAATGTTTTTTCGAAAGATTTGTTTACCCAAACTATTCGATCATTTTTATCAATAATAGCAATGGTTTGTTCAATCTCCCCAACAACAAAAATGAGATTTTCCAAATCTTTTTTCTGATCCTTTAATTGTGAGTTTTTTAAGGCACAACTTTTACGCGCCAGTTCCAATTTATTGGTTCGTGATACAGTTCTCCAAATCAAGATAAACACCAATAAAACAAATACAAAAATTGTAATTGTCACTAATATTTTAAAATCGGACAGATCGCTTAAAAAGTTTTTATACTCTTTAAAAACAGCAATCATTCCAACTAACTTTCCAGTGTCATCTCTCAGTGGTTCATAAATGATTAACCAATCTTTACCAATTGTTTCGGTCACCCCTTTAAAGGTTTCTCCTAATCCATACACCTGTTTGGCAATTGTTTTGCTTGAGCTTGTTCCAATCGCAATTTCATCCGACCCAATGGCAGAGGCTGTTGTGCTGATTCGAATATCACCTTCAAAAATTGTGCATCCAAAACCAGTTAGATCTTTGACCTTATTCACAATAAATGTGGAATTTTGCAAAGGAGTTGTACCTGCGACTAAACCATTAGTTGTCTTTGTTATTTCACCGCTATTATCTAATAATTCACGCGCATATTTCATGGCATTTTCCGCCGCTTCAAACGTCAGCGATTCTTGCTTTTTTTCATAACTATCGGTAATTAGCCAATGGCTAAACAAACCAAGTGCGCATACGAATGTTGCTCGTAAAGAATAGGAAATCCAAGTTTTCAGAGTAGGTGTGGTTTAAATGTAATTCGTAACAATCAATTCAAATTTACGCAAATTATTTCGTTTTTTGAAGTATATTCGATCAAAGCAAGGGGAAATAATTCCCATAAACCCTCGTTTAAACCGTTATGAAAACAAAAAAGAACCATGTGTTGCATGTATTTATTTCAATACTATTCGTAGTCTTTTTTTTCAATGGCAAGGCGCAGAGTACAGGCATTTTTTCTGATAATGTTGAGCGTTATAACGCAACTATCTTTGAGGAGATTACAATCAACCAAAATGTGAAATACGGACGGTCTACTACCCAGAGAGGGATAGAGGAAGATTTATTCATGGATGTCTATTACCCAAAGAATGATACCCTTTCTAATCGGCCCTTGATAATTTTTGCGCACGGCGGATATTTTCTGTTTGGAGATAAATCGGGATTTGCGGAAGAATGTCAATTTTTAGCAGAATCGGGTTATGTTGTGGCCTCTATAAATTATAGGTTAATTGATATTGATGAAACAGAGCAAGTGTCAAAACGTGCAGTTATTGATGCGGTAAATGACCAAAAAGCCGCCGTTCGTTTTTTTAACAAAGATCTTGAAACAAAAAATAAGTATCGCATTAATACTGACCAAATTTATATTGGGGGTTATTCAGCAGGGGCGGTTTCAAGCTTGCATTACGCTTATGCCAATACTCCTGAGGATGTTATGAAAATGGGAGGTAAAGAATTATTAGAATATGTCACTGAAAATGGCGGAATTCAAGGCGAAAGTGGCAATCCTGGGTATTCAACAAAGATAAAGGGCGTAATTAATATGGCCGGTTCTATCCATTCTGTTCAATTAATCGATAAAAATGAACCTATCGTAATTAGCATTCACGGAGACATGGACATTGTCGTACCGTATCTATCTGGAACAACTGGTGAAACAGAGGTCGTAACAGAAGGTTCAGGATTGATTCATCAGAAAGCCAATGAGATAGGACTCACAAACCAGCTTTTAACAGTTCCAGGTTTAGGTCATGAAGCGCGCTTCTATTGTGATTCTTGTATGCTAAAAGTCAGACATTTTATTTTTGACAACTTCTAAGTATAAATACCTACACGGTCAGAATGTGTGATTCGTCGAAAGAACCATATCAACGGTCTAATTTTAGCTGTTTTATAAAGAGATATTCTTACTTTTGATTCCAATGAAAAAGAAGTTTTATTTCCTTCTCGCTTTTCTATTCTACTTTTCATCAATCGGTTGGACAAATTCTGTTGTTGACAGCCTTCAAAACGAGCTTTCCAATCAAAGGAAGACACCCTAAAAATTTCTACATTATTGTCATTGGCTGACGTGTTTTTTTCGCAGATACAGATAAGGCGTTTGAGTATCTCAAGTCGGCGCTAGAGCTATCCTTAAAAATAGGAAA
This sequence comes from uncultured Crocinitomix sp., assembly GCA_905478225.1. Lineage (GTDB taxonomy): Bacteria > Bacteroidota > Bacteroidia > Flavobacteriales_D > Crocinitomicaceae > Crocinitomix. Next base: position 8,708 of record CAJQHR010000015.1, on the reverse strand, counting down.
TGAAAAGTTTATTGGTTTCTCTCATAAACAGTTAGGGCTCCAATATTTTGCTAGTTAGCAATATAAGTTAGCCATGGAGAGCCTCTTGCTTGCAGAGGCTTACTTTAAAAAATAGAGTACAAAAGAGAACTGTACAATATTTATAATTGGATGGTGCGCGTTTATATCCAAACGGGATATGAATATGAGGCACTGAGCAAGTTTGAGGCAGCAGTAGATCTTTTTGAGGAAATGGGAGATACCAATACTGTTAAAGCAGTTTATCTAAACATTGGTGCCGCATATCACGAGTTGGAATATCATGATCTTGCCGAAAAGTATTACATGGAATCTATGGAGGGAGATGGGAGTGCAGACGCCTTTGCTTATAACAATTTGGGAGAGGTGGCGTTGGGTCGTAAACAGTACTTAACCGCCAAAGATTATTTCGAAAAATCGATAAGTCTTCAAGAAGCGAATGGTGATATTTTTTACTTGTTTTCAGACGGCGTTACAGATCAATTTGGTGGCAAAAGGAATAAGAAATTTACTACAAAAAGATTGCTCAAGCTTATTGTTAATGGAGCCTTTCATTCAATGGATCAAAATAAAGCAATTATTGAAAATGCATTGGAAGAATTGCAAGGTAGTGCGGAACAAACAGACGACATTGTCTGTGTAGGTTTTAAACTGGATGTTTAATCGGCCTTGTTTAAAACTCTTCCGCCACTCTTTCTTATAAAATCTTTACGCTCTAGTAACAGTTCTTCTGATGTGAATTTTTCATCATTCAACTCTGATAATTCTTGAAAACGAAGATCTGCTTTTAAGGCTAACGGATCAACCTGTAAGGCTGTATTGTTAAATCCAAGTAATCGAAGCCTTTCTAAACTTCTTAATCGGGATAAAGCCACGTATCCTTGACCACGCTCAAATGTTTTGCTTAAATCAAGTTCAGCCGCGTCTAATGTCATACCTTGACTTTTATGAACAGTAATTGCCCAGGCTAGTCGCAATGGAATCTGCTGGTAAGAAGCTATAGATTGTCCGTTTTCGTTGGTAATGGTCCATTCTTCTGTACTTGCCGTAATTTTATTCCCGTCAAGTGTTTTTACTAGGGGAAAGCCGAGTGACGTGTAGTCTATTATTTCGCCGAGTGTACCATTTATAAAATCGCGCTCCGGATTGTTTTTTACAAACATCACCTTGGCTCCAATCTTTAAAGCCATATCGTCCTGTGTTAAGACCGATCGTTTTAATAAATCTGTTAACGCTTTTTCACCTTTAGTTTTTGCTTTAAAATAGCGACTTTTACCTGGTAGTTTAGCCAAATACTCGTTGTTTATAAAATCAACATCCTTATTGTGCGTGTAAAGCATTGTTGGTTCTATTCCTTCAGAAAATTTTGTGGATTTTGCAGCATGCAAAGCGTCAATGGATTTTTGATTAACTTTGCCAGAACGAATTTCTTCTAATATTAAATTTAGTGTGTTTTTTTGTTGACGGAATTGCTCCGTTAAATAGCAAATCAACATGTCTCCAAACTGCCAAGCGTCGCTCATAAAAGCAAATTTGTCTCGACTTTTTTCAGTATTATCTCCAATTGGGGGTAGCTGGAAAAAATCACCACACAGAACAATTTGAACCCCACCAAATGCCGCATTTGAATCCATACAATAGGAAAGCACGTGGTGAATGGAGTTTAACTGATCTTTGTGCAACATAGAAATTTCATCTATAATAAGCACCTTGGTTTTGTTAAACTTCGCCCGAATGGCTTTTTGTTTCTTTAAATAAGCCAATTCTTTCTCAGTAATCTTTTGTTTAATTCCAATTCCTGCCCAAGAATGTATGGTAACACCCAATATATGGGTCGCGGCAATACCTGTTGAGGCAGTTACTGCAACTTCAACTTTCGCATCTTTTAAATGCTGAATAAATTGATTTAGTACGTAGGTTTTTCCTGTTCCTGCGGATCCTGTCAAAAATATATTCCTGCCTGATTTGAGAAACTCTAGTGCTTTTTCTTGTGTCATTGTATTCTAATCGCTCTTCCAAATTTACAATCAATAAAAGAATGTTTTTTGTTTTAAATTAGATTCTATTCAAACAAAATTGTTCGTAAGAAATTAATTGCTATTTTCACATCAATCTTAAAAACAAGTGTCAGAAACCACTCTTGAATTCATGAACACCTTAATGGGATATATTTGTTTTGGCACATCTTATGGCCTAAAAATAATGAACTTCTATTCAATAAAGAAAGCATTGTTCACAAGTTATTACCATAAATACATTGAAATCTGAGAATAAGAACGTATCTTTGTCCCGTCTTAAGGGGTTAAGACACTAGTTATTGTTCCAGGTTAATCCTAAAAAGAAACGTTTTTCCGTTTCATTCTCTGATTGTTTTTCCTTCTTCAATGGCTAAAACGCCTACAGCGATTATAATTTATAAACGAAAACAAATTAATGGGAAGATCGAACGAAACCTTTAGTAAAAAAGAAAAAGAGAAGAAGAAGATTCAAAAGCGAAAAGAAAAAGCGGCTAAAAAAGAAGCAAGAAAAGAAAATGCGACTAGTGGAAGCTTAGATGATATGATCGCTTATGTGGATGAAAACGGTGTCATCACTGATACTCCGCCGGATCCGACAAAAAAGAAGAAAGTAATTAAAGCGAGTTCTATCGAAATTGGAATTCCAAAGCGTGAGGATGTTTATATTGATCCTGTGCACCAAGGAATTGTTTCCTTTTTTAATGACGAAAAAGGATATGGCTTTATTAAAGATTTAGAATCTCAAGACAGTTATTTTGTTCATATTAACAATACAAAAGAACCTATTTCTGAAGGGAATAAAGTTTCTTTTGAGTTAGAGTCAGGACCTAAAGGGCCAGTTGCTGTAAAAGTATCTATTGTTAAGAACGAACCTAAACCAGCTCCTAAAGCAGAAGTTAAAGATTCAGAAGCAGATACTTCAGAAGAAGAAGAGTAACTGAAAAGACTCTTTCTGATTTAGGGTAAATCATCCAATATGATTTTACGCAATAACTTTTCTCCCCTCATTTTATTGTTATTTATTTTCGCGTGCGGTTCAGAATTTGAGCAAGAGACAATTCATCCTGAACAAACCCCGATTGATGCTTTAATGAACAATGTTTTCGAGGCTCACGGTGAATTAGGTAATTATTCATTCGATTTTCGTGACAATTCTTATACATTTTCCTATAATAATGCTAATGAATATACCTATTCCAAAACGGTAATAACGGATTCAACGCTTACGGTTGACGTTTTGACCAACGATTTATTTGAACGCTCAACGAATGGAGTACCGCAAGCACTTGATCAATTAGAAAGTGATAAATATTCCAAGTCCTTAAACTCCGTCATATATTTTACTTGTTCACCACTTAATTTAAGTGACCCAGCTGTGAACATAGTTCTAAAACCAGACGTTACAATCAAAGCGCAAGGTTATGATGTAATTGAAGTGAGATTTGACGCCGAGGGAGGAGGAACCGATCATGATGATGTTTTTTACTATTGGTTCAATAAAGAAACCCACATCATGGATTATATGGCCTATAGCTACAATGTAAATGGAGGGGGAGTTCGCTTCAGATCTGCCTACAACTCTAGAATGGTTGCAGGCATGCGTTTTCAAGACTATGTGAATTATGGCGCCCCAGTTGGCACGCCATTAGAGAACTTACCCGGTTTATTTGAGCAAGGCGAATTGGATGAGCTTTCTAGAATTGAGGCGGTTGATGTTGCTCTATTACTTAATTAAAGTTAGTTCATTGCGCTCAGATTTTGCTGATCAAGCCAATAATCACTGATCTTACTTTTTGCATCCGCTTTAGGAAAACTAAAACAAAAAAAATCATTTTTAAATCATTTCAATCGGCGTCATCAGTGTTCTATTGATGGAATTCTAATTTAACCCCTTGCAAGACATTAAACAAAAAACGCATTAAAAGCCCAAAAAATCAATTGCATATGGATTATTATCCAACTGACAGTTGAATACAATTTTCCTATGCACGCATAAAATAATTCAACTAAACACAATATGCTTCAAATTTTTCCTTTATTTTTGTTATGAACCAAACAACACAATGGCTGATCGGATTCTTTTGAGTGACATATTAAACATTGAACATCCCATAATTATGGCGCCCATGTTCCTAGTTTCGAATGCTAAAATGTTAATTGCAGCTGGCAACAGCGGAATTACAGGAGCAGTACCTGCTTTGAATTACAGAACGGATGAAGCTTTTCGTGAGGCGATTAAAGAAGTACGTGCTAATACAAAAGGACCAATTGGCGTCAACTTAATCGTAAATAAATCCAACCCAAAAGTGCCGCAACAATTGAAAACATCTGTTGAAATGGGGGTGGACTATATCATTACATCATTAGGCAGTCCGCGAGAAGTTATTAAACAATGTAAACCAAAGGGAATTAAAGTATTTTGTGATGTGGTGGATTTAAAATTCGCTTTGATTGTGCAAGAATTAGGTGCGGATGCAGTTATAGCGGTGAACAAAGAGGCTGGCGGACATGCGGGCCCAATGTCGCGGGAAGAGTTAATTCCTTTGTTGGTTGAAAAATGCACGATTCCGGTTATTTCGGCCGGAGGAGTTGGAAATTATGCAGAATTGCAAAATATTTTAGACTTAGGAGCCTGTGGCGCATCAATAGGAAGTGTTTTTATTGCGAGTGACGAGTCGGATGTTTCTGATGACTACAAGCAAGCCTGTGTTGATTATGGCGCAAAGGATATTGTGATGAGCACGAAAGTATCCGGCACTCCTTGTACTGTTATTAATACACCTTACGTTCAAAAAATTGGAACCAAACAAAACTGGTTTGAACGTATTTTGAGTAAAAATAAGAAGCTGAAGAAATGGGTGAAGATGTTGACTTTTGCTAAAGGAATGAAAGCCTTGGAGAAATCGGCATTTAGCGCAACTTATAAAACCGTTTGGTGCGCAGGGCCAACGATTGAGCATGTGAATGCTATTCAGCCAATTAGTGCTATCGTAAAGGGGTTGACAGAACCGAATAAATAGCTTGGACTGCAATCTTTGAGGAACGAAATCTGTATCTCTAGCATTGATTATTCAAATATTCCAAACCAAAAAATAAGAAGAAAGAAAAGAATAAGCGGAATACTCACCACTAGTATAAATATTTTTTCGAAAGCACTCATCTCAATCAGAGAACTCATGTCTTTACCAATTATTTCCTTCTGAACCAGTCTTTTGCCAAGCCAGCTTGATCTAAGCGTGTTTTGTCTCGGGCTAAAAGTACTTTTAGCTTTCTTAAGCTATCAGGGTCCTTCTTCCAATAATCTGCATCACAATTTAAAACATTCGTCAACAAATCTCCTTCAAATAAATCGCCTTCTGCCAATGTATTTTTATCGAGTTCTTCTAAGGCAAGGGGGATCAAGTAAATCAAAGTTTCGTTTTGACCAATCATTAATCGCAAATCTTCAACAGTAAAGTCGTTCAACACTTTTTTACGGAGACGAATACAATTTGCGATAAGTCCAGCATGATCGCTATCATCCTCGTTTGATTGATTTTTGAGTATGTTTAAACTCTTAATACGCCAATTATTTGTACGTTTCAATTTCTTTTTATTGGAAGTTTGTTTGCTCATAATTTTTTCAATTGCAATTTATGAATGCGGTCGACTTCAACCAAGATTCCATTTTGAATCTCAAAATAAATTTGAACAGGTACAGCTTTAAATGCTCGGTTGCACTCTTCCAATTCTTCTGCAATTAATAGGTTTCTTGCAGTGTCTATCCTAAAATTGCCTAAGTCCCTAACTTCTGAATGCCTAATCAAGAACTTTCCGAAAGAAGAGCATTCAAAAAGATCTCCGCGACAAATTGTGTAGCCGTTAGAACATGTTGTTTGAATAAAAAGGTCATTGATTCCATCAAAATTAAAATCTAAATATTCTAAACTAAATGAAACAGAGTTAAATGGAATAGCGATTTGATAATCAATCATGACCCACTCAGTATCTAGCTGCTCATATAAGAAAAGATGACAGAGTGAATCATGGGTCTCATCTTCTCGAACAAAAAAAGCATGTTTGATTGAATCCATTAATAAGAAACCAGATTCAAAACTTTTAAATGGCTTCAATTCGCACCAAAATGCACTGTCTTTGTCTAAAGAATTAGCTAAACGGGTAGGAAAGGGGTGTCACAAAAGACGGTGTCTGCCTTACCAGGAGAAAAGCTAGCAACTTCAACATAGGTTGAATTTTCGCAAGAATGTAGCACAGAATTATAAAAGCAAAAGAATTGAAGATTGCTTTTAAATTCATTTTATGAAAGAGTCAATATTATCTTACTCCAATGAACTCAGCCGTATTGATGCCTTTGTTGTAAGTGAATTTCAGCTTGTTTTCATCTGAAATGAAAATGAAATCCAACAAATAAGGATCAGCTTGTGAAACAGGTTCTACATTGATTCCATTAGATGTCACTAATACATCAAAATTCTCAAAATCGGGACCTGCAATAGTTACCTTGTTATCATTTAGCGCTGTAACTAAAACTTGATAGCCGTCTGATTCTAAAACTGTGTTCTCTTCATATTCGCCCTCAAACGATCCTGTAAAGATTCCAGACATGGTGACAGCTGGCTCTTTGTCCTTAGTGCAACTTGTTAAAACTACAAAGCCGAAAGCAAAAATTGCGAAACTATAGATGATGTTTTTTTTCATGATTCAAATTTTCTGTCTCTAAATGTAAGCAAAAGGCACGATTATCTTTATAAACTGCGATTAAAACTTAACAATTAATCGCACATTTATTCTTCGTCCTGTCAAATGATTAGGAATGGCGTAGTAACGGCCTGCTATGTCTTGCAGCCATTGGTACGAAATAATATTGTTAACGCCGAGCAGGTTAAAAGCGTCTAAACTAACCGTCATTTGGTTAAAATGTTTCAAGACTCTCTTCTCTTCATATAAATGCAAACTGTCTGGATTGATAATGTCATACATAAATCCTAAATCAAGTCTTAAGTATGATTTTGTGCGCAGTACATCTTTGTAACGCTCATAGGTAGGTGGACCGTATGGTAGGGGAGTTCCCATTATTAAATTGGCGGATACTTTTAAGTTTTCAAAGCGAGGCATTTTGTCTTGAAAAAACACAGAAAATGTCATGCGTTGGTCAGATGGTCGCGGTAAATATCCCGGTTCAATTCTAAAAGAATCAACCGCCTCGTCATCAAAAGTGAATCCTGGAACAATAGTGTCGCCTTCTTCATTCATATACCTGTAGTAGAAGTCGTCTAAGATATCCTCTTTTGTGTTCAGGTAACCCACTCTAAAAAAGGACTCAACGCCAGGTACAAATTGTCCGTTTATTTTTGCATCTACTCCATATGAATAGGCAATTGCACTGTTTTCACCATAATATCTTATTCTAACATTGTCAATTTCATAAGGGACCACATCCCACATGCGTTTATAATACGCTTCAGAAATAAATTTAAAATCGCGTCCCCAAAGTTGGAAATATACATCAGCTCCAATAACGTTATGCCATGACTTTTGTGAAACAATATCGGGATTAATTTCACCTGTGATTCCACGCATTGTTCGATAGAGTGGTGGTTGGTAATAAAGACCACTTGCCAAACGCAATTTCATGTTACGGCGCAAGATTGTTGAATCTTCTGTAACAAAATATTTACGGGGCGTAAATGTAATACTCGCGCGAGGTGTTAACCACCATTCGTCGTTAAACGACCGGTATCCTGCTCTTGTCCCCAGGTTGAATGATAACTTGGCAGGACTTCTATCCAAGGTGTCTTGAACTACAATATACGTTTTGCCAGAATCTGTTTTTACTTTGCGTTTTAAATCTAAGTAAACCGGTTTGTATTTAATGATACCGCGGTTAAATTGAACGTAAGATGTTGTTCTAAAACTCTCCACAAAATTATCTTGTTTGATCAATTCTTTCACTTCAACCAACTCCGGAGAACCTTGCGGAATTGAATAACCTGCAGAGTCTATTAAACTCCATTCGCTTAAGTAGTCATTAAATTGTTCGTATTGCAACTTGGCGCCCCAATACAACTCGGCGGTTTTTGTATTTCTACTAACCGAATCCACTTTTCGCGAAAAGGTAAATTTACCATCATGGTAAACATTTCCAATCCAAACGTCTAAATCATTTCTGGCATGATCCAATAATCCACCTACACCAACGTTACTGGTTGAATCACCAAAGCTTTCTTTGGATGGATCTGTTTCCAATTCGTTGATCCAATATTCACCCAATATATCAAAATACTCACTTTCAACAGATCGGAAAACAGAGGTTGTAAATTTCAATTTCAGGTTGTCATTGTACATGTTTTCTACCCCCGTGGCGGCAGTAAATGTTTGGAATTTTGTTTCTTCTTGACCTTCAAAAAATACACGGAGTTGATACGCTTCATTTACGGTTCCCCAAGATGTATTTCGTGTTTGCGGTTCAAAGCGGTAATTATTCGTAGAAAAATGGCCCAGCGTAAACCATTTAGAATAGTCACCAGGACTATCCCAATCTAAATAAAAGTTGGTCAAGAATTGATAATCAAAAAATGTTGGATTATAATCCCCCTGCGTAGGTAAACTATTCAATAGATAACTGTTAGCGCGATATCTTGCCCCAGTAATATACGAACCTCTTCTTCCTGC
>CAJQHR010000014.1 GCA_905478225.1 uncultured Crocinitomix sp. | reverse complement strand
TCAGCGCAAAAGTTTCTAAACAAAGCTATAGGTAACAATAGTAAACCAAGAGTAATTAATATCGATAAGAGTGGTGCGAACAAATCAGGAATCCGTTCAATTAATCGTGAGCTGTTGACCGTGAAAATAATCAAAATACGACAATGCAAATACTTAAACAATATAGTAGAACAAGACCACCGAAATATAAAGAGGCGGATATCAATAGACACCGGCTTCAAGGAGTTTGATTCAGCACAACGCACCTTGGCAGGTATCGAAGTTGTCAACATTATTAGGAAGGGTCAAATCGCTGACTCGGGAAAAACAACGTTCAAAACATTTTGTTCTTTGGCAGCATAACTCATAGATAATTACTAAATTTCAGAATCAGAATTAATTAATGCGACAGAACCTTGAAATATCACTTAGAAAAATAAGAATTCAGTTCCATTTTAGCTGAAGTACCACAATAAGTTTCGGCTAATGTTCCTATACTCAGTTTCATGTATTCGAGACCGAGGAACAGCAATCCAAATCCCATTAGGAAACGTCCTGATTGATGTATTTTTTCAAATTTTGAAAAAAGAATAAGACCAATTCCGCCAATAGCGATTAATGGCAATGCGAAAGATTCAATGTCAATTCCAAAACCAATCCACACCACAATCCAACCCGTAAAAGTGGTGCCTAAATTCGTTCCAAAAATAATGGCAATGGCATTTTTTAATTGAATAATTCCTGCGCCCACAAAGGCAAGAACCATTAAGGAAACAACCGAACTACTTTGAAGAATTGCAGTGATGACAATACCAACAGAAACCCCTTTAAGAGGCGTGTTGGTGAATTGACGTAGAATTTTTAGACTCCTTCCAGCAAGATTTTTTAATGATTCCTCCACGAAAAACATGGCAACAGAAAGATTCCTAACCCTGCTAAAAATTTCCAACTTTCGAATTCACCCTGCATTTTGTCAATTAATCAATGTGTGATTTGATGACGCTAATCAGCTGTCCTTCTGGCACTATGCCCGATTGACGCCATAATTGCTTTCCGGCTTTATATAAAATTAGGGTTGGGACTCCTTTTATAGCCAGTTTTCCCGCTAATTTTTGGTTTTTGTCGACATCTACTTTCAAAATTAGGAGTGCTTCTCCAAAATTCTGATTTCACTCTCTTAATAATTGGGGCTAGCGCTTTACATGGGCCGCACCAGTCTGTATGAAAATCGATTAATACGGGTGTTTCACCGTTGATTATATTTCGAAACTTTGACATAATTTGCAATAAACATTAATTAACAAAGATAACTGATAGGATGGGGAATAATATACGATTGAATCACCGGGAGGGCTGCTAATTCTCATATAGGGACCAATTTTTGATGTTTATCAATTTGCCCCAATACTTCAAATGTAATTCGTGTTAATTATGTACACTTTTATAATGTGACAGGATAATTCCACTAGCCATGGCCACATTTAACGATTCCGTTTTTCCAAATTGTGGGATTAAAACCATTTCAGAAATAAACGGCTCTAATTCAGAAGAAATGCCATGCGATTCGCTTCCCATGACCAATGCAATTTTTTTAGCAAAAGCCTTATGATATAAGTTTTTACCGCCCAATGCTGCCCCAACCACTTCGAATCCATTTTCGCTTAATTCTTGTACGGCTGTGGTTAGATTTGTGCGGTAAAACCGAATGCGATAAACTGCCCCCATTGAAGCTTGTATAACTTTAGGATTAAATAAATCAACCGTAGCTACTGAAGCTATAATTTGCTTTATACCAAACCAATCCGCCGTGCGAATTATCGTGCCTAAATTTCCAGGATCGTTTACATTATCCAATACCAGAACTAAATTGTCAGCTGTAAAATCAATAGGTTGTTCGGTCGGATATTTAACCACAGCAAGTACTCGATTTGGATTTTTTAAACCGGAAATTCGCTCCAATTCGCTGTTTGTAATTTCGAAGGAATGAATGTTATTGGGAATAGATTCTTCAAAATCTTTCGTGTAGAAAATCCCATCAATTTTGAAATGTGTCTGTTGAAGTAATTCCTGCACCAGTTTAACCCCTTCCACAACAAAGAGTCTGTTTAAATCTCTGTACTTTTTAATTTGTAAGGATTTAACTAATTTTATTTCGTTTTTTGATAAAGACATCCCGCTAATCGGTTATTTTTGTAAAGTTACATTTATTAATGAAAACAAGGGGATTTCCATATTTGCTTATTGCTTGCGTTATCCTGTTTGCAGCAGGTTGCCGACAGTCTAAATACGTTGCAGAAGGTGGGTATCTCCTAAAAAAAAATAAAGTTCAGTTTGAAGAGGAAAAAGATGGAGAGACGAAATTGGTCGGTGATCATGCCTATCTGAATGGTTCCGAAATGGAAGAATTCATTCGGCCTTTGCCTAACAGAAAGCTCAAACTCTTCTTTTATAATCGTATTGATACCAGTAAATACAACGCTCAAGTAAACCGTAAAAAGGAGAAGTACCGCAAGAAAAATGAAAAGCGAAAAATAAAGGAAAATAGGATTAACAATGAACGCATTGACAAAGCCGAATCAAACGGTGATTCCTTATACCGCCACAAAGTAATTAGCGAAAAAGCCGAGCGATTAGGGTGGCGCGAGTGGGTTCGAAACAATATGGGACAGCCGCCTGTGGCACTTGATACGGCTAAAGTTTCCAAGGCGGATAAACAAATTGAAATTTATTTACGAAAAAAAGGTTTTTACTCCGCTGAGTTGAATGACACCATTCTTTACAATGAAAAAAGAAGAAAAGCAGAAGTTCACTTTACAATCAAATCTGGCGATCCTTATATCATTCGATCACTCAAATTTGACAAATCGGTCAATTCCACGATAAAGACGCATTACGGTATATTAATAAAAGCGAAAGAACCACTTATCATACCAGGTAATATTTTAGACCAAGACGTGCTAAACGCTGAACGTGAGCGACTTTCTCAACACTTGAGAAATGAAACGGCCATGTTTGGTTTTAATAAAAATTTTATAGGATTTGTTGTGGATACTACTGTCGGAGATCTTCAGGCGGATGTTACCTTCTTCATTAAACCCAAGATTATAAAAGATCCTTTTGATACTTCAGAAGTGACGCATAATGTTCAAGTAAAGCACCATGTTTTCAGAATTCGTCATGCCACATTTTACTTAAGAAATCCAGATATCGCTTCATTTAATGATTATGGACTGTATATGCGACGCTGCGCAGCCTTAGGGCTTCCTGAAACAGATCATCTGGGCAGGTTTCAATTGTTGGACACCTTGCATATTGAAGCTAAAGGAACTTTTGTTTACAATGAAAAACCATTTATTGACCCTTACCTCTTGGATAAGCAGAATTTTTTAGAAATAGATCGTGAACATATCCATAAGGATTCTGCAAAATACTATAAGGAATATTACGTAGAACGGAGTTATCGTACCTTGTCAAATTTGGGTGTCTTCGCCAATATTACACCAAAAATTATAATCGATCCAGATGAACCCTTTGGGAAGTGGGTGTTGGTTTATTATGATTTAATGCCCATTAAAAAACAATCTTTTTTATTTGAACCACGGCTCACAAATACCAACGGTAATTTAGGAGTATCAGGAGGGTTTGGATACACCAACAAGAACTTATTTGGAGGAGCACAAAAATTAGTGATTAGTTTTATTGGCGGATTTGAATCGCAACCATTAATTGTTGGCTTAGATACTGATGGGAGTGTTTCGAAAAAGGCTTGGCGTTTAAATACGTTCGAATGGGGACCAAAAATTGCGTTGTCATTTCCCAAACTAGTTCCATTTCCTAAGGGGGTCACTTCAGATTTTTCAAAACGCGCTTATCCTAAAACAACCGTTGATCTTGCTGTAAACTATCAACGCCGGCCTGAGTTTAAACGTACGTTGGCTGAAATTGGTTATTCTTGGAGTTTCCAGCAAGATAAAGTGCAAAAATGGGAGATTGGCTTGGCCAAAATTAGTTATGTGAAACTTGTAAAAGAAGATTTCTTCATTCAAAGTTTGATCGATCAAAATAATCCAGCAAGAGACAATTCATACGCAGATCACTTAACCACAATATTGAGCCCCGTTTACTATTATAACAACACCAATTTTAATCGCAAAAAAAATAATAATCTGCATAATATTATTGCTAGTGTGGATGTTTCTGGATGGTTGCTAACGCCGCTCATTTATAATGGACTTGATGCCATGGGATTTGGGCAGGTAGGATTAGATTCGGACAGTCTTAAAAATATTTTCGGCATTCCATATACGCAGTTTCTTAAGTTTGATGTTCAATACGTTGCCAGTTGGTACATCAATAAAAAGCATAAGATTTTGTTTAGAACAATGGCAGGAATGGGAATTGCAAGCAGAAACTCTCCCTCTTTACCATACGAGCAGGCATTTTTTGCAGGAGGTTCCAATGACATTCGCGCCTTTTCCTCTCAAGAAATGGCGCCGGGTTCTGTTAAAACCTATAATGATCCTAACGCAACGGTAACCCAAATAGGGGATACACGGTTTGAAGGAAATGTTGAATGGCGTTTTGAAATGACATCTTTGCTTGAGGGTGCCGTTTTTGTAGATGCGGGTAATATCTGGAATTTAAAAAGAAATATTTATGCCGCAGATCATCCTTCCGTATTGAAGGCCTCGTCTTGGAAAGAAATTGCTTTGGGAATTGGGTATGGTGTTCGTGCCGATTTTGATTTCTTAATTGTTCGTTTAGATGCTTCATTTGCGCTGCATAATCCGCATTTGCCAGCTGGTGAAAGATGGTGGTTAACTCCAAAAAACAGTTATCAAAATGATTATTTTAAAACGGATGCGAACGGAAAAACGTTGAATTATATTTCTCCGCATGCCATTAGTTTTAATTTTGGAATAGGTTATCCATTCTAGTTTTGAGAAATCAACGAATAAATAAATTATAAAAAGGGAAATTAGCTTAAAAAGAAATGAAAATTAGAATCTTATTATTCTCCATGTTTGTTGCTTTTTTGACCAGTTCATTTGGACAATTTGAAAATGTATTGTTGCCAATACCAAAAAAAGCAACTTATCCTTATTCGCAAGTAGAGCCTTCTATTTTTATCAATCCGAAAAACACAAATGAGATAATTGCAGGTTCTGTAATGAATGATTATTACTATTCGAAAGACGGAGGAGCAACTTGGAAATCTAAATCGATAAAATCTAAATGGGGCGTTAATGGAGATCCTTGTATGTTAATTGATACATTGGGTCGATACTATTATTTCCACCTTTCAAATATTAACGGACAACCTCTAGTGGGAGGGATGGTTTGCCAACGTTCAAAAAAATTAAAAGGTAAATTCCGAAAGGAAGGACATACCATCAACAATGGAAAATATCATGATAAACAATGGGTTTCGCTTGATCCGCGCACGAATCATATATACATGACGTGGACTCAATTTGATGGTTATGATTCAGATGATCCAGAAGATTTCAGTCATATTGTATTCTCTAAAACGGAAGATGGAGGGCTAACCTGGAGTGTCCCAGTTCAAATATCTAATGTGCCTGGAGATTGTAAGGACAATGACCTTACCGCCGAGGGAGCTGTTCCCGCAGTTGGACCAAACGGCGAAATTTATGTCGCATGGTCCCGGAATGATTCACTTTGGTTTAACCGCTCAATGGATGATGGAAAAACATGGTTTGAAAAGGAAACCTATGTTGCATCACAACCCAATGGATGGGTGATTGACATTCCAGGGATTTATAGATGCAATGGCTTGCCGGTAACTGTTTGTGATTTAAGTCCATCTGAACACAATGGAACAATTTATGTGAATTGGGCAGATCAACGAAATGGCGAAGATGATACGGACATTTGGATTGTGAAATCCAATGATAAGGGAAATACTTGGTCAGAACCGAAAAGAATTAACGACGATTCATCAAAAAATCATCAATTTTTAACTTGGTTAACCGTTGATCAAACCAACGGTTATTTGTATAGTGTCTTTTATGATCGTCGAAATCATAAAGACAAGAAAACTGATGTATACTTGGTCGTTTCGAGGGACGGTGGAGAAAAGTTCGAGAATTATAAAATCAGCGAAAGTGCATTTATACCCAATCCAAAAATCTTTTTTGGAGATTATACAAACATTTCTGTGCATAATGGCGTAATAAGACCTATTTGGACACGTTTACACAAAGGGCGAATTAGTTTGCATACTGCACTTATCAATCAAAAAGAACTAAAGCAATAAATGCTAAATGAAGTTATCCGTTATAATCGTAAACTATAATGTTGAGTTCTTTTTAGAACAATGTTTGAACTCGACCTTCGAAGCGTTAAAGCACGTTACGGGAGAGGTTTTCGTGGTGGACAATAATTCGATTGATGGATCACTGGACATGGTTGCTGAGAAGTTTCCTCAGGCACATTTAATTGCAAACAAAGACAATATTGGTTTTTCAAAAGCCAATAATCAAGCCCTGCTTATCGCAAAAGGAGAATATCATCTTTTGTTGAATCCAGATACTATTGTTGAAGAAGACACCTTTTTAAAAGTTGTTGAATTTATGGATGCGCATCCTGATGCCGGCGGACTTGGGGTTAAAATGATAGATGGTAAAGGAAATTTTTTACCAGAGTCAAAACGTGGCTTGCCCACGCCAAAAGATGCGTTTTATAAAATCTTTGGTTTGTCGCGTTTGTTTCCAAAATCAAAACGATTTGGACGTTATCATTTGTCTTATTTGGACAAAGAAGAAACCCATGAGATTGAAATTTTATCGGGAGCATTTATGTTAATGCGGAAAGAAGCGTTGGATAAAGTGGGCTTATTAGATGAGGCCTTTTTCATGTATGGGGAAGATATTGATTTGAGCTACCGCATTGTGTTGGGTGGGTATAAGAATTATTATTTTCCCAAAACACGGATTATTCATTACAAAGGTGAAAGCACGAAAAAAAGCAGTGTGAACTATGTTTTTGTGTTTTACAATGCCATGATCATTTTTGCGAAGAAACACTTTTCAAGTAAAAATGCGCGTATTTACTCCTTTCTAATCAATCTTGCTATTTATTTCAGGGCAGGAGTTGCTTTGTTAAATCGGGCGATTAAACGATTGACTATTCCGTTAATTGATTACGCTTTAGTTTTGGGAGGCTTATTTTTTATTGGGTGGCAATATCAAAAATTTGAGGACATTATCATTCCCGAAAATTTGCTGAATTACGGGCTTCCGATTTATGGGGTAGTTTGGTTTTTGGTTCAAATATTTTCAGGAGGATATGATAAACCAGTAATACCATGGAAAAATGTAGTTGGTGGTATTATTGGAACAGGAATTATCCTAATGATTTATGCATTACTCTCAAAAGAGTATCAATTTTCGCGCTTAATTATTTTACTCGGCGGTGCTTGGATAATTCTATACTATTTGATATCACGATTACTTTTGCATTTTACCGCAGGCGAATCTTATAGAATTGGTGGTTCAAAAAATAAAAGGTTTGTAATTGTAGGCGATTTGCTGGAAGCAGAACGCGTGAGTCAACTTCTACAGCAAACCAATAGCAAAGTATCGTCAGTCGTATTTTTATCGCATACAGACTCAAAGGAAGAAGAGGAGTTTGTTGGAACAATAAACCAATTGGATCAAGTAATCGAAATTCAAAAGATTGATGAGGTTATTTTTTGTGCAAAAAATATATCTGCTGCGACTATAATATCGAAAATGCTTCAGTTGGAAGGAACTAAATTAGATTTTAAAATCGCACAACCTGAAACATCATTTTTAATTGGAAGTAATTCAATTGATTCGCAAGGAGACTTGTATGTGATGGATATTAATAAAATTAACAAGCCAGCTAATCGCCGTAACAAGCGAATGGCGGATGCAGTTATAGCGTTCTTTGCAATTCTGCTTAGCCCTGTTTTAGTTTGGGCGTACAAACACAAAAAACAATTCTTTAAAAATATGCTGAGCGTGTTTTGGGGAAGTCTCTCATTTGTAGGATATGCGCCAATACAACATCAATCAAACTTAAAGCTTCCAAAAATAAAGCGTGGAATTCTGTCCGCGGCGCTCATGGTTAATGGCAATAATTTAGATGATGACGCTATTTCTAGGTTAAATTTGATCTATGCGAAAAATCATTCTTATTTAACGGACTTAAGGCTAATGTTTAAGTACTTTCTGCGTTGGGATAACTAACTTCTTTCCTACTTTTCAACCTTTATTGAATTAAAATAGTTTGTTTTTCGGGTTGAAGTTTATTAGTTTAGTGCAACATAAATATTGTTATATGATAAAAATATTGATACTTTCTTGTTTTTCTTTACTGACCCTTTCAATGTTTGGACAAAATGATCAGACACCAATTGATGGTGCTCAAATTTCTCCAGAGATATTAAGCGAATTAAATCATGCGTCACTCGAACGGCTAAATGCTGCAAAGCTTGACCGTGAAGCTATAATTGGGTGGGTGAGTTTTGAACAGACACAGTATAACTACACGTATGGTCCAGATGCATTTTTTACTTATGGACAGGTTATTTCTCCAGATTCGCTACCGCGCGTTTCATTTACAGGAGGCGTTTTTCGTTCATTTACGCATGGTTTTGGACAAATATTTGATCCAACTGCTGAAGATCTGGACTTGTCGGAAAGTATGCTTACAGAGGCAGATGGATATGAAATTGATTCGATTGGTTTTCCGTCGATCTACCGTCGTGTAAACCACAATGATATTGATGATACGTTAATTATTACTGTAGCAATTACGGATAAAAAAACTGAAGAAGGAAATCCATATGATGGAAGTTATTGGTGGTCACCAGGTGGTTTATTAGCGAATGATACCTATGTGATGAGCCCATCATACGCTGGAAACCCCGCACATGGAAATCATCATGGTTTAACGGGCGTTTCTGATCCTGGAGATAATGTAGAAATTCAACAATATAAGTTTGCTTTAACTGAGGCTGATACTGAAATATTTTGGAGATCATTTCCCGTAGATATTGTTGCCGAACCGGATCAGGTCATTTATACTTTCGTGGAATTTCATACTTCATTTGAGGCGACAATAGAAGATACCGCATTTGTATTTGATGGGGCGTCAGGAGAAGCAAATACGAATAGTTATAGAACCGTTTATGATTACCCAGTATTAGGACAAACGGGCTATTTCTTTGATTTATATCGGGAGGATCAGTTTTCACATAACTGTTCATACGTTGCAGCAGTAGACGCGCGCTATGCAGCACATACGGGAGATGATGAATGGCGAAATGATAGATTGGATGCTTATAGTTGGTGGGGATTCAGGTTTGAATATTACATGAATGCCATATCGTCTATTGGAATAGACGAGGAAGAAGGGATTAGCAATATTATTGTCTATCCGAATCCTGCTATGGGAGAAAGTTTTGTAATGTTGGATATGGGAAAAGTCGTTTCGGGTAAAGTAGAAATTCACGATTTAGACGGAAGAACAATTTATTCTGGTACTATTCAAGATAGAAGCAATATGATGATTAATCTTGAATATTTGAATATGAGTGCCGGAACGTATATTCTGAGTGTTATGAATTCAGAAGGGGTTAACAACGAAAGATTTGTGATTCAATAGGAATTAATAGAAAATAAAAAACGTCCTGATTGAATTATCAGGACGTTTTTTATTTTAAATATTATTAACTAAAGTCTACTGACTAAAGGAATTCTTCTAACATTGTTTCCGTATCTTCACCTCTTAAGATCAAAGCTAAGATGCTTTCAACATCTACGTCTTCTAAATCTTTAAATCCAATACCAACTGCAACACGCTCTAAAACGTGCATCTCGCTTTCGTCTACTTGACCATCAATTTGCATCATTTGAATTAATTCAATTATTTGCTCGTAACGATCTGCACGACTATAAGGAGGTACGATAGCGATTTTCTTATGATCTTTAATGATCTCTTCAACTTGCTCTTCGCTTAAGCTAATTTTTTGACCCATTTTGTGCAATAATGCAACTTCCTGCTCAGAAATAACACCATCAGCTTTTGCAATTAAAACCATATTTCTAAAATGGCTTCTGTCTTGCATTCTTTCTCCTGTTTCAAATAATTTTTCAATTGACATTTCTATTCTTTTTTTTTGCAAAAGTAAGATTAAAATTTCATTAAACATGAAATATCAATTAGAAAATTGGTAGGCATTGTGCGTGTTTTATTTGAGGTAGTAGATTGAAATAGACAATGAAGAGACGCGCTGACCCGCCAAAGGCTTAATAGGCGTCTTTATATCATTAAATCAATTCTTAATGTTTAACAACTAAACCTTGTGATTCAAAATTAGCACCTTTATAAACTTGAACGCGATAAATTCCATTTGGCCAATTGCTGGTATTGAAAATTATAACTAAATTGAGACTTCCTTTGTTCGGCTAGTCTACTTTTTGAAAACGTAATACTTCTTCTTTATTTGAATTGAACAAGCGTAATGTCATGCTTTTTATTTCAAAAGTAGTAGTGACTTTAAGTGCTTCTAAAAAAAACTGTTCCTGCTTGATCTCAGGACACATCATTTTAGTACCGGCGATAGGTCCAAACTTAATTGTAGAAGTGGTGTACCGTTCAATTTTCCCAAAATATTGATTACACATTCCTTTGCCCATAATTTTCATGGTAGTTAGGTTAACTTCTATATTCGGTCGTGTGGCGGTAACATCTAAAACTTCACCATTCATGTGCGTTGCTGCCCAAATGTCATAAATTCGAAAATAGTCGGGATCTCTTTCTTTCGAAATGACTTGGACGAGAGAAAGACCGGGTAAGCCTTCAGTCATTATTCTTTTAACTTCCAATTGGTAAATGTATCCAGGTTCATATTCAAACCCTTGAATCGTCTGATAAATGCAATCCCAATTTTTAGCAGGTTTTTCAGTTTTCTCCTGCGTTTGTAAGTAGTATATATGGGGTACAGCTCCGTCACAATTGTCCATAAAACTATTCACCCAAATCTTACCGGCATCAGTTTCGTTAGATATTTGATCCTCTCCAGGTTGTTCCTTATTTTCTTCCACTATTTTTGTTGTTCCACATGCTACGAGCGCAATGGTTGCAATTGCAACTATTATTTTATTCAATGACATGCTTCTAAGATAGAAAAAATCATGCCTGATTTGTATTTTTATACGGAAATGCTCCCTTAGAAATTTGAGTTTGACGTATTCGAACATAAGTTTTTAAAACAAAAAGCCATATTTTCCGTATGTAGAACAGTAGAAAACGTCATGCAAAAAAAGTTTTTATCCAACCTGCTGTTAATCGTGGTTTTAAACCTATTGGTAAAACCATTTTATTTACTTGGTATAGATGCTGAGGTTCAGAATAGGGTCGGGGAAGCCGTTTATGGAAATTACTTTTCGCTTTTAAATTTTTCATTTTTACTGAATATATTATTGGACTTAGGATTGACCAATTATAATGCGCGAAACATTGCGCAGCACCCACAACAAATCACGAATCATTTCGGCAAAATTTTGGCCATTCGATTTTCATTATTTTTTCTGTATGCATTGGCTACAATTGCATTTGCAGGAATTATTGGGTACACAGGACAGGAGTTTTATTTACTCGGTTTGCTAATGGTGAATCAATTTTTGGTGGCGATTGTACAATTTTCACGCTCAAACTTTGCAGGATTGCACTTATTCAAAACGGATGCACTGATTTCGGTATTGGACCGTACACTTTTAATTGGCATCTGTTCAGCCCTTCTTTGGACAGATTGGTTTGGTGGTGAAATGAAAATAGAATGGTTTATCTATGCTCAAACCGCTGCCTATGGTATTTCAGCCCTAATTGCTATAGTACTGCTCATCATTAGAATTGGAAAAGTGCGCTTGTCCATAAAAAAACCATTTACCCTTTACATCTTAAAACAAAGCCTTCCATACGCATTACTCATCCTCCTGATGATGATGTACAATCGGATTGACGCCGTGATGTTAGAACGGTTGTTACCAAATGGAGATGCAGCTGCCGGGATTTATGCGCAAGGCTTTCGATTACTGGATGCAGTCAATATGTTTGCGCTCTTGTTTGCAGGACTTTTACTGCCCATATTTGCACGGCTTCTAAGGAAAAAAGAATCGATTCACGAAATGACGGCTTTGGCTTTTAGAATGCTATTTGGCATTAGTATAATTGTTGGCGCCACGTGTTTTTTCTTCCAGACAGAATTAATTGAATTGCGCTATGAAGGTAGCTCGGCAGAATCTGCCGTATCATTTGGATTTTTAATTCTGAGTTTTATTCCGGTTGCTATTACGTATGTTTTTGGAACCTTACTCACCGCAAATGGTAGCTTACGTTACTTAAATCAAATGGCATTCGGCGGAGTGGTTTTAAATGTTGTTTTAAACTATTTTTTAATTCAATCGATCGGTGTAGTTGGCGCAGCGTTGGCGACGTTAGTTACGCAGGTAATTACTGCGGCTGTGCAAATGGCAGTGGCATATCGCTTATTTAAATTTAAATTCAGTTGGAAATATTACGGTTCGTTACTTGGTTTAATCGGCGGTTTATTGTTGGGTTATTATTTCTTAAACATCACTTTTACGAATCGATTAGAATTAATCATTCCGTATTTTATATTTGGCGTTGCGCTTGGCTTCTTACTTGGCGTTTTCAGAATAAAAGACTTGCGGGCGATTGTGGCCAAAGAGGAAGTGTAACACGAATTTCGTATTTCAACTTTGAAACTTGCTTATTATAAGAAATCCGCAAAAATGTTCATCCGCCGATTGCGGTTGTATTTTGTGTTAAACGTTTTGTTAGTTCACTCGGCCTCGGTTTTTTATTCATATTTCTCTATTTAAATTGCTTCGACCAAATTACCATCCATTAATTTGAAACAAGACTAAAATAAAATTCAACAAAAATCTCCATCCGCCTGTGGCGAATAGTATTTTGGCTAAATGTCTTGTTTCTGCTATTATGGGTGGCTTTGGTGTCTCATAAATTAAATAGAGAAATATGAGAGAAAAAATGAAAGATTTAGAATTAAAGAGCACAGCTGAGTTGATTAATTTAATTCGAGAACAGCTTGATCGGTATCAAAGCAAGAACGGGGTATGTGGAGTAAGTTATAAGGAACGATTCTTAATTGAAGAAACGAGAGCAGATTTAAACAAGTTTCAAGCTAGAATAGAGGAATTGGATGAGCAAATACATGCTTTGGAATAGAAAGAATGAAATGAACTAGAATTTCAAACGGTTCTGGACATCTGTCTAGGACTGTTTTTGCACCTAGATAACAGTTAGTAGCACTAGCATAAGACCAAGCAATATTGTTACAGCGACTAATCCTTTCGTGAATTCCATTAAATTCCATCTAAAATTCGTAAAGTAGAATAAGAACATGTTCGGTAACATTGAAAAAATTAAAATATCTTGCTGTTCATCACCGTTTATAGCTCGGTTGATATATCCAGAAAAATCAACATCTGTTCCATAAGTTTTCACATAATATGAAATAATAAATCCGATCACGGGTAAAAGAGCGCCTAGAATTACACCGATTATGGCACGATCCATTTTCTTTAATTTTTCCTTCATATTATTTTTTTAATCCCCACTCGTTTAGTCCTGAAATAAGGTGGTGCGCAGTCATGTCGAATTGAGTTGGTACAATTGAAACAAAGTTGTTTTCCAAAGCCCACATGTCAGTATCTTCTCCTTTATCAGTTGCTCTAAATGCACCAGTCAACCAGTAATAGTCATCACCAAAAGAATCCTGTCTTTTATCAAAGGAATCTTCCCAGAAGGCGCGTCCTTGACGACAAATTTTTATTCCTTTCAGTTCGTCTATGGTTCCTTTAGGAATATTTACATTTAAACAAACACCAGATTGTAAACCATTTTCTAGGGCGCTTTTAGCAATTAAAGAGGCATAGTGCCCAGCAGCTTCAAAATCTGCATCAGAACTATGATCTAATAATGAAAATCCAATAGAAGGAATACCTTCTATTGCTCCTTCGACCGCCGCGGACATAGTTCCCGAATAAAGGACATTAGTCGCTGCATTGGATCCATGGTTAATGCCCGATACTAGCAGAGTAGGGCGTTTTTTTATGATTTCGTAAATTGCTAATTTTACACAATCTACAGGCGTTCCTGAGCATGTATATGCTTCAATTCCAGGGAATTGCTTTGATTTTTTTAAGCGAAGCGGGTCGTGAATTGTAATGGCATGTCCCATTCCGCTTTGTGGTTTGTCAGGAGCAACAATAAGAATTTCGCCTAAAGGTTGCATTGATTTTACAAGCTGGGCAATACCTTTGGCTGTAATGCTGTCGTCGTTGGTAATTAAAATTAGCGGCTTTTCCTCCATATTGTAGTTTATGGGACAAAGTTAATAATTAAGATTCGTCAAATAACAATGATCAATTATTAATATGCGATTATCAATGCGTAATTAACATTTGACAATTCGCAATTTGAGTGGTTGATTTTGTTTTCCAGCCTCGATTTATGATTTGCTAGACATTTTTTGTCTAAAGACTAATATCTGCGAAGATAAAGAAGAAGTCCATTATAAGGAATTAAAACGCGACCATCAGAGAGTTGCCCAATCCCGTAACAATCAAGATTGTCTGTTTTGTGCACCAAAATATTTGCGGGTAAATCGGTTGGAATATTATCAGGAACTTCGCCAAAAATACGGAATAAATAATCTTCCGTATTCATAATTTCACTATCGCTAATTTTATAAGCAATCGTATCAATATCGCTTCCGGCGATAGTCGTGTCAGCAATCTCCAAGGTTGTTCCAACCACTTTTATCGCTTTTTTGGCGTCAGAAGTATTCAGTTGAAGTGAATATTGCTCTATGATAAACTTTCCTTCAATATTTGGTGTTGAATTGTCAGCGTCTAGTCGTCTAAATGATACATTTGGTAAACTATGTGACCCCGCACTTGTTGCACGTTGTTGCCCAACTTTAGGCGTTGACTTGGTGGTGTCTTGTCCAAACGAAACAGAAACTAACCCTATAATAATTAAACTCAATACAATTTTCATAATTCTTTAATTCTTGCGTACAAACTTAGTAAGAAAACGAAATTTTACGCTGCATTCATACAATTTTACTTCAGTCATTTCAATTTTTATGCCAGATTCTTTAGGAGTAGTTTACCAGCCACTGCCAGCACCTCCGCCTCCCGAGCTACCGCCGCCAAATGATCCTCCTCCTCCGCCAGAAAACCCACCGCCACCACCGCCGAATGACCCACCACCACTATAGTAGCCTCCAGACCTTGTTCTTTGCTTGCGCGGAATGGTATACGTTTTAATCTTCGTATGCTTGCAGTTTTTGCATTCAAATTTCTTTTCACCTTTACCAGAACTCGAATAAGTGGCCGCTCGAATCGTACGATCATAAAGCTTGATATAGGTTTTGAATTTGCAATTATCGCATTTGTTATATGGGGTAAACCAGTTTTTATAAGGTAAAACTACCAAATCTGTCCCATCCTCATTTATCCAAACATCATAATCAACTGATTTTACAATTTCTTCAGTAATTTGACCTTTCGTTAGATAAACGTCTTCCTCTTCTTCGCTTAATTTGTGTAATAAATCGCCTGTTTTGAATCCTATGCGATCCATATTACGCCACCTGTACATGTTTTTACGTGTATAAATCACCAACAGAATAAAAGGAATAGGTGCAATGAAATAGAAGATCAATAAACTCCAAAATTTCATTACACGATAGCGTTTGTGTAAATCTTTAGTCCTAAACGCCGCAAATAGAAAAAGGAAATAGACAATTGTCAGTAATAAACAAAACCCGGAATAGCCAAGGAATACAGGATGTGTATAAAAAGGCTTTGCTTGTGAATAGGAGTCAGACGCATTATCAGATGGTGCGTCAACAGTATCAGAATCATACATGACTTCTTTCCCATTTAATACATCATTGACAGCTTGAACGCCTCGAATAACCCCCGTTGCGTAATCATTTTGTTTAAAATACGGAACCATATGTTCTTGCTGAATTTTATAACATTCAGCATCAGTCAAGACGGTTTCCATACCGCGACCAGTAATAAATTCAACCCTATGAATATCATTTACGACTAAAATAAGAAGTCCATTCTCAGTTTCATCATCACCAATTCCCCAATGATTGAATAGCTCAGTCCCCCATAAATGTACATCTTCCGTTCGGCCTACTGAATTTAGACAAACGACCATAATTTCATAATCCTTCTCGACCTTTAATTTGTCGACAATCCCCTGAATTTTATCCTCTGCAAAAGGAGGCAGTATAAAGTGGGGGTCAGAAACATTTTTATCATCTGAAACTTTAGTATTTGGAACAGTGCTAACGAGACGACAAACCCCACTCGTATTAATTCCTTCAAAGTTTTTATTTATTTCTCGTGTCGATAAACCCGAATAATAATCATCAATAGCGAATGTAGAATAAGATCCACCAACTAAAAGTAAAAGAAGTGCGAGCCAATTAGTCCTCATTATAATAAGGTTGTAAATCATAATCTGGGAATTCTCCTTTGCTCATTTTAACGAGCTTATTATATTCTTTAACCGCATCATTGTATGCCTTTTTCTCAAAGTTAATTCGGTTATCAGCACCTTCAATTTGGACAAGTAATGTTTCAACATTATCCTTATCGCCATAAGTTTGAACTAATTTTTTTGCATCCGCAATTTTTTGATTTAGTTCATTCTCAATTATACTTCGTTTAGACCCTTCAGCATTATCCAATCGCGCAGTTAACGTTTCTATTTGTAAATTCAACATGTTTAAATCGCCGTGCGAACCATTCACAGCACCGAATAAATCCGGTAGCATATTATTTCTTCGATCAATTGCATTTTCAACTAAATCAAGTTGAGAAATCATTTCCTCTTGCGCATTGATCAAGTCCATTTCAGCAGATTTATTGCTTTCATTGGAATTACTAGAGGAGACCATGGCATAACCAATTAATACAACGGCCAAAATCACAGCAGCAATGATGATATACGTTTTCTTAGATTTTTCATCCTTTCCGCCAATCTTTTTCTTTTTGTTGATTGCGCTTAAAACATTAATAGCAATCGTATCATTCGGATCGGTTAACAATTCCTTCCGAGCATAATACTCGGCTTTATCCCTAGCACTTGCGAAATCATCTTCAAGCCATAACATGTGATAGGCTTTGGCCAAAATAGCATTCCCATTGGGAATATATGGATTAATAGAAGTTGCTTGTTCGGCGTCCGCAATGGCTTGTTCAAAATTTCGAGCTTTTAAATGATCCTCGGCCAATTTTAGATGCACATGCGCTTTGTTCTGTAAAGCATCCCATTCTTCCTCAGACATGCCCATGCTAATGGCTAACTCTCTCAACTCGTCTAATGTTAATGGACGTTCTGTTAAAGAATCACCTTCAGCCTCGGAGACCACTGTTCTTATATGTTGTTTAAATTTATCCTCGTTATATGCTGCTGCCATAGTATGTTGGGCTTTTCAATTCTATTTCGTTTTTAAAAGCGGTAGTAATCCATTTATGCTCTACTATTGAAGGCTTCTTCTAAAATAATTAAACAATTTCTATTTCCATACCTTCAACCAGAATAAGATCACCTTTACGCATTTTTTTTCTGATTCGGTATTCAATTTCACCATTTACTTGCACCAAACCATCTCCAATGATCAATTTTGCATGACCACCTGTTTGGGCAATTTGTTTTAGTTTTAGGATTTTATTGAGTTCAACAAATTCCTCATTATTTCTTAATTCAAAAGTGTCTTTTTCCATTTTTATAATAAGCTAATATTTCGTTAGCGGCTTGATACGAGGTTATCTTTCCTACCTTTAATTCATTGGTTTTAGCATCAATTTTAGCTTGAATACCTTCCGTTTGATTGAAGTCAGCAAGCAGTTGATCTTTCACTGTTTCATTCATCCAATATACCTGTTGTGTTTCTCTTCTTTTATTCTTCCATCCATTGCTCACGACTAATTGTTCGAATGCCTGTACAATATCCCAGACTTTATCAACGCCTTTGTTTTCTGTTGAGCTTACAGTTTCTACCTTGGGAATCCATTCATTGGGATTTGCAGGGAAAAGGTGAAGGGCATTTTTATATTCAGCGCGTGCTAAATTTGCCTTTTTAATATTTTGACCGTCCGTTTTGGTAATTAAGATCGTGTCAGCCATTTCCATAATGCCGCGTTTAATTCCTTGCAATTCGTCCCCAGCACCAGCAAGCATTAAGAGCAAGAAAAAATCCGTCATTGAATGAACTTCGGTTTCAGATTGTCCCACACCAACAGTTTCCACCAAAATAATTTCATAATCGGCAGCTTCGCATAAAAGGATGGTTTCCCGCGTCTTGCGAGCCACACCGCCGAGCGAACCACTCGTGGCAGTGGGTCGTATAAAGGCATTTGGATGCGTGGCTAAATTGTTCATGCGTGTTTTGTCACCTAAAATACTGCCTTTGGAAACTTCACTACTTGGATCAATAGCCATTACAGCCACTTTTTTCCCTTTTTCAACTAGATAAGATCCAAAACTTTCAATAAACGTGCTTTTTCCAACTCCTGGTACACCCGTAATTCCAATTCGAATAGATCGGCCAGTTTTTGGCAAACAAGATTTTAGAATAGCTTGACCAATTTGATTTTGATCGACATTTTTACTTTCAAGCAAGGTAATGGTTTCAGCCAAGGCGGCTTTTTCGCCGTTTAAAACGCGTCCTGTTAAATCGTCTGGTGTCTGACGGTTTGCATGCTTCTTCTTGTTCGCGATTAAGCGATCAATTTGCGATTTATTGGGTGACTTTTTTGGTGACATATTAATTTACCGCCCCTGCACAAGCGTATCTTTAGCTAAGGCAGAATAGTTGACAATCCATGAGGTTTGCCGAATATCTCGAAGCAATTTATATAGATTTTCACCGTAAATATAATCAGTTAATAGGTTTTGTATTCCATATTCTTTGTATAAATACTCCAATTGCTTTGTAGAAGGCTTATATCTTCCGTTGCTCCATCCACGCATGTCATAGACTATGGGATGTTCAAAAAATCTAACTTTCCAAAGGGAATCAAAAATGGGGCAATAATAATTAACAATTTTGCCGTAGTCGTCTTCAATTAGAAAACAGCTGTCTACATCATTTTTCATGAATAGATTTTCACGTTTCATATTAACAACCCCAGGCCAATATCCCATTGCAGTGTACATGAATTTTTGTTTACGCACCATTTCAGAGCTTACAATTTTTCCATCACGAGTAGAAACAAAGGCATAGGTGATTACATGTGAATTTGCACTAGCAAATAGTCCAATAGCAAGATGCGATTGCTTACCTTCCTGAGCAATTGTGCGCTGTCCAAACAGACAAAATCCTATAATTAATATGTAGCCAATTCTATAAATACCTCGCTTTTAGGGATATTAAACTTACGCAATTTGTGATGAGTATGCAAATATTCAAAAGTTGTGCCGAACTATAGATATTGATGGGGGAGTTAGATTTAAGGAAAAGTTGAACCATATATTCATTTAGTTTGGCTGTAATAATGGCGTGTTTTGCTAAGTTAATTTCTTTGATAACGCAAACTTGGCACTCGGATTCATTGCCAAACCGTCATTCTGTCAGTAAAATGTCATTGGCATAAGGATTGACAATAGAAAAGAAACTTAAATAAAGATTATATAATGGCAACTAAAGGAACGGTAAACGTACAGACGGAAAATATATTCCCACTCATCAAAAAGTTCTTATACAGTGATCACGAAATATTTTTGCGTGAATTGGTTTCAAATGCAATTGATGCTACAAGCAAATTAAAAGTATTAAGTGCTTCAGGAGAAGTAAAAGGAGACTTAGGAGACCTTAAGGTTGAAGTGATATTGGATAAAGAAGCTGGTACTCTTACGATTAAGGATCGCGGAATAGGAATGACGGAGGAAGAGATTGAAAAATACATCAATCAAATTGCATTTTCAGGAGCAGAGGAATTTGTAAAAAAATATGAAGGTAAAGAAGGGGCTGAACAAATTATTGGTCATTTTGGATTAGGATTCTATTCATCATTTATGGTGTCGAGTAAAGTTCAAATTAGAACTTTATCCCACGAAGAAGGGGCACAAGCGGCACAATGGGAGAGCGACGGAACACCTGAATATGAAATTACAGACATTGAAAAGGCGGATAGAGGTACTGAAATAGTATTGCACATTGCTGAAGATTCGGTTGAATTTTTAGAAAAAGAGCGTATTAGTGGTATTTTGAATAAATATTGCAAATTCTTACCCGTTGAAATAAAATTTGGAACAAAGACGACCAAAGAAGATGATCCATCTGGTGAGAAAGATGAAAATGATGAAATTAAGAAGGTTGATATTGAAATTGACAACATCATCAACAATCCTAATCCAGTTTGGACAAAAGCGCCAGCTGATTTAAGTGACGAAGAATATACAAAGTTCTATCGTGAACTTTATCCAGCAACATTCGAGGATCCATTATTTCATATTCATTTAAATGTTGATTATCCGTTCAATTTAACTGGGGTTCTTTATTTCCCTCGTTTAAAAGAAACAATGGAGGTTCAAAAGAATAAAATTCAGTTGTATTCGAATCAAGTTTTTATTACAGATTCCGTTGAAGAAATTGTTCCTGAATTCTTGACACTGTTGCATGGTGTAATTGATTCGCCTGACATTCCATTGAACGTTTCGCGCTCATATTTACAGGCAGATGGCAATGTGAAGAAGATTGCTTCACACATCACCAAAAAAGTAGCTGACAAGCTGAACGGAATGTTTAAAAATGACCGTGCAGATTTTGAATCGAAATGGGATAGCTTAAAGGTATTTGTTGAGTATGGTATGCTTACGGATGATAAATTCTACACTAAAGCAGAAAAATTCACTTTAGTTAAGAATACGAAAGACGAATATGCCACTTTAGAAGAGTATCAAGAAAAAATTCGTCCAATTCAAACCGATAAAGATGGTAAGTTAGTTGTTCTTTATGCAAATAATAAAGATGCGCATCACCAATTCATTACTGCAGCCGAGGAAAGAGGATATGATGTTTTATTGATGGACAGCCCATTAACCCCGCACTACATTTCTCAATTGGAGAGTAAGTTAGAAAATGTGACATTTGCTCGAGTAGATGCTGACACCCTAGATAACCTAATTAAGCAGGATATTGAGATTCCTTCTAAACTGTCCGAAGAGGAAAAAGAAAAGTTGAAACCAATTTTTGAAGAAGTTGTAAATAAAGAAAAATTTACGGTTCAATTCGAAAACATGAGTGAAACCGAAGCTCCAATTGTAATTACACAACCAGAATTTATGCGAAGAATGCAGGAGCAGCAGCGCATGGGTAGTGGCGGAATGAACATGTTTGGATCTTTTCCTGAAATGTACAATTTGACGGTGAATACTAATCATCCCACTGTGGGATCGATTTTGAAGAAACAAAAAGGGAACAAACAAAAAGTTGCTAAACAACTTACTGATTTGGCAATGCTGTCTCAAGGCATGCTAACAGGGGCTGATTTAACAACTTTTATTAATCGGAGCGTAGAGCTGATTAAATAGTCTTTTTAACGATTTAGATTCAATGAAGGGGCCGCTTTGTAAGCGGTCTTTTTTTATTCCATAAAACTTATTAAGTGTTGAGCATATGACGAGTAGCTGTGATAATAACTCTACTGGTGGAGAAACACCATTATCAGGTGGAGCTGGCGGAAATGGTGGCGGAGATGATTTGACTGCAGCTGACGGAGGATTTGGCGGCGGCGGCGGTGGAAACGCACGTTGTGGAGCAGTAGGCGGCGGCGGCTACAGTGGCGGTGGAGCTGGAGGTGAAATCATCATTAATGACTATAATGGCGGCGGTGGCGGAGGATCGTTCAACGGTGGAGATCTACCTGTGGAAATCGTTCTCGCTACAGCTGGTAACGGTCAAGTTATTATTTCCGTATTGTGTTATGTAATGGAGTTAGATGCTGATGTTGTTGATGAGTCTTTAGGAAGTGATGGAGCGATAAATTTAACCGTAACTGGCGGTACTTCGCCTTTTCTTTATGATTGGGATACTGATGAAGCAGATGACTTTGATGATACGGAGGATTTAGTTGGTTTAACTGGTGGAGTTTATGAAGTTATTGTTAAAGATGATGCAGGCTGTACAGAATCTATGGCGGTGACTGTTGGCAGCAACGTTGGAGTAGAAGATTTAGAGCAATCAATGTTCAATGTTTATCCGAATCCAACATCAGATCAAATCAATATTGTATTTGAAGGAACATATAATTTTGAAGTTACTACACTGAATGGAGAAATTGTTTTTGCTGGAATTGCAACTGACAATCATGCAATCTCTTTGAAAGATGAAACGGTTGGTGTGTACTTCTTAAAAGTTACTAATGATCAGGTTACTGAAACCATCAAGGTAGTTAAAAAGTAAATTAAAATAATTGAATACTAAAGGGTCTTGTCCGCACAAAGTGGTTCAGGGCCCTTTTTTTGCTAGAAGTTAATTTGCTTGAAGGCCCAATCTTTAATTCAAAAGGATTTTATCGCTCAATCTATTTCTTTGGGCGATCAGGATTCACGATAATAACTCCAAAGTTGTCAGGATCTAAAACGGCTATTCCGTTTCTTTGCCAATAACCATTCTTTGGGCGATATTTTTTAATATTCGCGATTTGCATTCTTAATAAAATGGCCTCGTATTCTTCAGTAGTCTCGGGATAAAAAACCATTAGGTCATCCTCATCTGGTCGGTGTAACGGCTGCTCCCACGAAACCGTAAACTCTAAATGCCAACCGTCATTTTTATTGAAAGAGTTTTCTTGTCCAATAAAAACACCGTCATAGCCCTCGTGGCTTTCAAATTCACCTAACAGTTTTAAGCCAATTATTTGCGTATAAAAGTCTACAATAGGCTTCAATAAATTAGTATGCCGTGCTTGTCTATATTTCATTAGTGGGAATTATTTGAATCTGATCCATAATTTTCATTTGAAATTCCCTTTTATCGTCGACAGATAATATGAGATGCTTGAATTTCTTTTTGGTCCCGAACATACCATTTAAAGTTCCTTCGTCTTTTAAATGGATAATACAATTATGGTCGAAAATTGTAATTTTTCGGTAAGATTTATCCTTCTTAGGATAATCATCTGTGGTAAGTTCTGTAGCGTATATAGCAAGGGGAGGAATTCGAGCTTCTTGAAAAATCCCCATTCGAAGAACTAAGTACTCATTATCCAAAAAGTGAGGCGTACGCGGAATTGATTTTATTAGTCCAAAGATTTGGATGACTCCGTATGCACTTATAATTGTGAGTACCCATGAAAGAACCGGGTAGTTTTCTTGAATCAATAAGTGAACACTAAACAATTCAATAAGCGCTACAAAAAGTATTGCGCCTAAAATGCCCTGAATACCACTATCTTTATGGTAGGTAAATTGATTTTCAGTATAAATTGGTTTTTTCCATCTAAAGAAACCGTAGTAGAATAAGCCAATTTCAGACGTAAGTGCAAAAGCAGCTTTTTCTGGAATAATAGTTTGTACACTTTTTTTAAGTGCCGATAGAAAATCGAATCCTTCTTCTTTATTTAGACGAAAAGCTTTTCTGACTTTTCGAACTTTTATTATGATTATGGAGATAACTGTGATTTCAACTACAGGTAAAAGCCACGTTTTTATTAACTCTAGTGTGTGTTGGTTAGCAGTTGGAATTACTAAGCTGGCAATGATTAATCCGGCCACAAAAAAGGGCATGATCGTTAAGTTTGAAATCTTCTTTTTTCGAATGAGTGCCAGATATATTAATGGAACGGTTATAACCAGGTCTAGCGTAATTCTAATACTCATCATTTCTGAATTGTTTTCAAACTTATCTAAGTTGAATGCTAATAAAATTGAAAATAATATCAGTAAAACGGGCATTCCAAAAATGAATAGGATGGGTAGGGTTGCATTTTTTTGCTTCATAATTTCAATGATTAAATGCGTTTAATTATCTTTTACAAAGATACAAAATTAACATTGATTCTACATAAAGAATGGGAGTGGTTTTCAGGAATTAAAAAGATCTTTAGGGCCTGCAATTTCACGTTCTAAATTCAATAAAAAACGTTTCCGATCCAGTCCGCCAGCGTAACCCTTTAAATTGCCATCTATGCCTATTACGCGGTGACAAGGAACAATAATTGCAAGTTTATTTTTGCCGTTAGCCGCTGCTACTGCAAGAATGGCTTTCAGATCTCCGAGTGCTAAAGCTTGTTCTTTATAGGTTCGCGCTCTGCCGTAAGGAATTTCGAGTAATGCGTTCCAGACATTAGTTTGAAAATCAGTTCCAATTAAATCCAGCGGGACAGTGAATTTTTGTAATGAACCTCTGAAGTAGGCATTTAATTCAGAAGTCATCAATTCAATCCATTGAATCGTGCCATTGGTTCTTGTGATCTTAAAATGATCTTCAGTCGCTGTTATTTCGTCATTTAATTCTTCGCGATTAAAGAATTCCAACAAACAAATTCCATTTTCGGTGGCCAAAACGTCCATTTCACCAATTGGTGTAGTGATTTTTACATGAATTAATTGATTAGCCATTTGAAAACGAATATAAGGAATATCGAGTGTGAAGCAACGTTCTACTAATTTAATTCGTATATTAAGCAACTAATTTATTTGATATGATTTTAAAACCACTTTTAGCAGTATTAATCACTGTTTCAGCTTTTGCATCAATCGCTCAAGATGAACCAAGAACCGAGATATCTGATGATTGCTTAACTGTACCAACTAAATTAACTGTAGATGGTCCAACAGCCTATACTTTTGCACTTAATTTTAGTTGTCAAATCTTTAATTATGAGATGACTGTTTATAATAGTGAAGATGAAATTGTTTTTGAATCTACTGCTGTTGCTGAACAGTGGGTAGCTACGGATGCTGAGGCTGGAACGTATACATACAAGATTGTAGGAACAATGGGTACTACAATAGACTATTATCACGTTAAGAAAAACGGTACAGTTACTATTGTGAAGTAAAAACAGAATTCTATTTATAATGGTGTTCAAGCAACACCGAAAATATTAACGCGTCTTCCATGTAAATGAAATGATGCGTTTATTTTTTATACTCCTTTTCTTATACAGTTTTACTAGGTCTGCCCAAGATTCTGCGCATGTCAAAGAAATACCTGATTCGTGCATTTTTGCTCGAAACAATACCTATTCTCCTTATCAATCAGTCGGCTGCGTTGATCATAAGTATAAAGTGTATATGGAGTGCCCTATCGAACATTTTACATTTACGATATACAACCGCTGGGGTGAACAAGTTTTTTTTACCAACGACATTAACGAATATTGGATACCTTACGAGATTAAAGATGGTGCATATATATGGCACGTAACAGGAACAATGATTGAAAATGCAGTTGAAGTAAAAGTTCAAAAATCCGGACATGTCCTCGTTTTTAACTAATTATAGAATTAGATCCATTGTAAATTCAAAAATTGGAGGTTGCCAATTGAAAAATGATATTTTTGCTGTAGAATAAACTTCCGTAAGAATCAATGATCTTTAATTCGATTGAATTTTTATTATTTGCCATTAGCTTTTTCTTGTTGTGGCCCTTTTTAGGGAAACGGCAGTTGACTCGGTGGGCGTTTATCACTGGGGCTAGTTTTTTCTTTTATGGTTGGTGGGATTGGCGCTTTTTATTTTTAATACTCGCAAGTGGTTTAATTGATTATTTCTGTGCCTTAGCAATTGAAAACCGCCCCAAAAAACGAAAATTATTTTTTGTACTCTCATTAGTCGGGAATTTAGGGGCCTTATCTGTTTTTAAGTATAGCAAGTTCTTTGCAACTGTTTTAGAGGATGGTTTTGCGCAATTCAACTACCAGATCGATTTAGTGGAGAAAATCCCCGAATTCGCGCTTATATTGCCCGTGGGGATAAGTTTTTACACTTTTCAATCTCTTAGTTACACAATTGACGTTTATCGTGGCCGATTAAAAGCAACACGCAATATCCTTCACTTTTTCAGTTATTTGTCCATGTTTCCTCAATTGGTTGCGGGTCCTATTATTCGGGCAAAAGACTTTTTGGCGCAGCTCAACCGTTATCGTATTACAAATGCTATTGAAAAATGGAACGCCATTAAAATGATCGCTTTTGGTTTATTTCAAAAAATGGTGATTGCTGATAATCTCTCGTTATTTATTGATAGTGCCTTTGAAGGAAAATCGGGTTTTGATGGGACGGGCTATTGGTGGTTAGTAATGGTGGCATTTTCATTTCAAATCTATGCTGACTTTAGCGGCTATAGCTTAATTGCACGCGGGCTTTCAAAATACATGGGCTATCATTTTAGAATGAATTTTAATCACCCGTATTTATCAAAAAGTTTACGTGAATTTTGGACACGTTGGCATATTTCACTTTCAACTTGGTTTAGAGACTACGTTTATATTGCACTTGGCGGTTCGCAACGGGGTGTTGTTATGGGGCTTATCGTATTAGCCATAACCATGATGCTCTCTGGTTTGTGGCACGGCGCAAAATACACGTTCTTGATGTGGGCTGCAATTCATGTCGTATTATTAATTTTTGAGCGCTTAACAAAATGGACTAGGTTATTCCGTAAATCACCCTTGCTCATTCCCATTATTTTCATTCAAGCTACGGTTGCTTGGGTTTATTTCCGCGCAGAGAATATGGACCAAGGACACGGTATCGTTAAAAAACTTTTCACCTATAATGGGTCTGAATTAGAGTTTTCCCGCGTTTATTTTGATAGCATTTTCTTTTTAGGATTGGCTATACTTATTGAAGTCATGGTGTATTTCCGTAAAAACTATACACAAATTAAAATTTGGTATTGGCGCAGTAATTTAGATATTGTTTTAGTGTCATTGGCAATTATTTCCATTCTATTCCTCCGAGGAGAAGGCAAACAATTTATTTATTTTCAGTTCTAGAGATGCAGGCCAAACGAAAAATATGGATGATGTCTTGCTTAACGACCGTTTTGGTAGTTGTGGTGAAACTGTCATTGCCTGCACCAATTAAAAACACAGAGTTGCGGAATGAATTTTGGCTGCGAAAAACGTATGCTCAACCCATTTATGATTTAGTTGTTGGAGGTGATTCTAGAATATACAGAGGGGTTTCAACTTATGCTATTAACGAAGAATTGTCGCCGCAGTTAGAAGCAATAAATTTGGGTTATTCTAGTGCAGGATATAATCAAGAGTATCTCGATTTTTTGGTGGGTAGACTAAGTCCGACTGGCAATAAAATCTTGGTTTTAGGTGTTTCGCCGCACAGTTTCACCTTGGAAGGGGCTAAAAATGAACTCTATCACAAACATTTAGACAAAGGCAGCTTTGACCTTTTTAAAGGACTTTATTTATCTAAATATCTCAAACATTTTGCGCCATACAAGGCAAGCGAGTTAAAAGATTATCTTTTTAATGGTTCGGCTCAAGAAGTTTATTTTGAGGATTTTCAGGATGACGGTTGGGTGCATTCTTATCGACTTCCAGAGGACTCATTAACAGCTATTGATATTTATCGTAAACTATTTACAGATTATCAGGTGAGTGATACCTTGATATCAAACTTCTTAGTTCAGGTTGCTGAAATTGAGGCTTCAGGAATTGAAATTGTGGCGTTTCGTCCCCCAACTTTTGATATGATGACGGACCTTGAAAATTCATTAAGCGGTTATAGTGAATCATATATGTGGAAAGAAATGGAATTAAGAGGTTGCACTTGGATTGATTTAGACCCGAGTGAATTTCATACCTATGATGGAAGTCATTTACATTTTGAATCAGCCCAAAAACTTTCAAGAATAATTGGGCGCCAAGTTAAATTCTTACTTGATTCAAAACAATAGACATGTATATTTTATTATCAAATGGATGCGTGTTAGACTGTTAGAATTGAAGTGATTCGTTATTTTTGATTGGACACTAACTGAACTCAAGTCATGCGAAATTCTTTACATATTCTTCTTTTCTTCGCTATGCTTGCTGTCGCTCCTGTAATAAAAATGATTCTTTTCATAAAGTAAATTTCTAGATTCAAAATTAGTAAAAAACAGCCATTTTAATGAATGCTTAAATAGTGTGTGGTCGGAAATAGACGAATTTTCATAAATCGAGTCTCTTTTAAGAATTAGTTTTATTTCCTTTCTATAGGAGATGCCTAAGCATCAGACAAAAAGAAAAAAATGAAAATAAACTTAAAAGATGCGATTTTGATTTTGCTGTATTTCCGACCAGGCACTAAATAGTTTAAAACTTATGCCATTTAAAAATTTGGATTAATTAATTTTAGGAAAAATTTAATTATGAGCACCATTTTATTTGAAATCAAGGATAATGTTGGAATTATACAATTTAATCGACCAACGGTATACAATAGTTTTAACAGGGAAATGGCATTAGAATGCCAAGCGCGTTTAGACGAATGTGAGAATAATGATGAAGTGCGAGCAATTTATATAATAGGAAATGGCAAAGCCTTTTG
The DNA here is from genome assembly GCA_905478225.1 of uncultured Crocinitomix sp. Taxonomy (GTDB): domain Bacteria; phylum Bacteroidota; class Bacteroidia; order Flavobacteriales_D; family Crocinitomicaceae; genus Crocinitomix. The sequence goes on along the minus strand of CAJQHR010000014.1, from coordinate 52,739 downwards.
TGCTGGGCAAGATTTGGGAGAAGTAACAGATCCTAACGGACCTGAGTTGACATCAATTGTTAAAGATCATTACAATCCGATTATTGAGCGAATTAGAAACATTGAAAAACCAATAGTTGCAGCGGTGAATGGCGTAGCAGCGGGTGCAGGTGCTAATATTGCATTGGCTTGCGATATTTGTGTTGCAATGGAAGCAGCTAGTTTTATTCAAGCTTTTAGTAAAATCGGATTAATTCCGGATTCAGGAGGAACATTTTTCTTACCTCGATTAATTGGGTTTCAAAAAGCAACTGCACTCATGATGCTTGGAGACAAAGTTGGTGCAGCAGAAGCAGAAAGTCTAGGAATGATTTATAAATGCTTGTCTGCAGATAGTTTTGAAGCGGATTCGTACAAAATTGCTGCAAAACTGGCCAATATGCCAACAAAAGGATTGGGTTTAACCAAACGCGCATTGAATTTATCAATGATCAGTGATTTAACCACTCAATTAAAAACGGAGGAAGAATTGCAGACTATGGCAGGTAAAACGCACGACTATAACGAAGGGGTGGCAGCTTTTTTAGAGAAGAGAAAGCCTGAGTTTAAAGGGGAGTAAATGTAAGAAGAGCAGCAGCCATAATTCAAAACGCTCCCGTTAATTATCGGGACTAAAAAAAATAATATGAAAATTGGAATATTAGGATCAGGGTCAATGGGATCAGGAATTGCACAGGTGGCCTCACAATCGGGACACGAAGTGGTGCTTTTTGATACAAATGCGGAACAGCTTGATAAAGCGAAGGGTAAATTGGCGAAAATCATGGCGCGGTTAATAGAAAAAGGCCGAGTGACTAGTCAAGATTCGGAAGCAATTCAGAATCGGATTACCTATATCACAAGCATGAATGACTTTGCCGGAAGTGGGTTAATTATTGAAGCGATCATTGAAAATATTGACATTAAGAAAAAAGTATTTGCGGACTTAGAAAACATAGTAGGCGGTAATTGCATTTTGGCCTCCAACACATCTTCGCTTTCAATCGCATCAATTGCTGCAGCTTGCACAAAATCTGACCGTGTTATTGGAATTCATTTCTTTAACCCGGCGCCATTAATGCCATTGGTTGAAATTATTCCTGCTATACAAACATCAGATGCCACAACAACGGCAGCCCGCGATTTAATCGATTCGTGGAAGAAAATAACCGTTTTAACAAAAGACACACCAGGATTTATAGTGAATAGAGTGGCACGTCCATTTTACGGTGAAGCTTTAAAAATTTACGAAGAAGGCGTTGCAGATTTTGCAACCATAGACTGGGCTATGACAGAACTTGGCGGTTTTAGAATGGGGCCTTTCACGTTGATGGACTACATTGGTAACGACATTAATTATACCGTAACTGAAACCGTTTTTAAAGCGTTTTATTACGATCCAAGATATCGTCCGTCTTTTACGCAAAAACGACATTCAGAAGCTGGTTGGTTTGGAAGAAAATCGGGAAGAGGTTATTATGATTACTCCCAAGGTGCGACTAAAGCAGCTCCAAATACAGATACCGAGGTAGGAACACAAATTATGAACAGAATCTTGGTTTTATTGATAAACGAAGCCATTGATGCCGTGTTTTTAAATATTGCTTCGCCAAAAGATGTTGACTTGGCCATGACTAAGGGCGTAAACTATCCGAAAGGTTTATTGCAATGGGGAAATGAAATAGGATTGAGCAATGTTTTAGCACAATTGGATACGTTGCATGCTGAATATGGTGATGATAAATATCGTGCTAGTGTTTTGTTAAGACGGATGGTGAAAAGCGGAGAATCGTTTAATTTTTAGTTTGAAATTGAACAGACTGTCGTCCGTTTGTTATTGACAGATTAGAAATGAGTTTTTTGACTTAAAAAGTAAGGATAATAGTAATGATTTTTATATACTAGTACAACCAAATCCCAAACTAATTACTGAAAAAATGGTAGATACAGAGGTGAATGAACAATTAGGTCCTAATTTACGGCGTTATAGAAAACAACGTGGTTTTACCATGCATACGCTAGCTCAAGCTACCCAGGCTGATAAAATCACAATTATGGGGATTGAAAAATCGGAAGTAACTCCGACGAGTAATTTACTTAAAAAACTCGCTGTAGCGCTTAACGTATCTGTCGAGGATTTATTGAGCTAGATTTTAGCGCTTAATTCCAAATTCTGATTTGCGGATTTTGCACATTTTTTCTCCCGAACTAAATACGATTCCTTCAATGTCTTTCTCTAAAAGGAATTTGCGTAATCCTTCAAAACTTCTTTCTTCTATAGTTGAGACATCTTGACCATGCTTAATTAGTTTGTGTCCAATTATGTACTCAGGGTTACCGTCTAATTTTTCTCCACACAGTTCATAAGTTCCGTCGTTTTTTACCTCCAAGGCATCAAAACTTTGGAAATGATACATGTCCGCATTGTTATACCTATCACATTTTACCCAATGAGGATGATGACCCGAGAGGAGATCGGCGTCTTGGCAAGGAAAAGCGTTTGCCGGAATGGTTCGTTTATATGTCCCATCAGGTTTATATTTATGCATCATATCGTTTGTACAATTCTCCTTTAATTATTTCAAATGAGGTGCCATCAAACTTGCGAGTGGCTAACGCATTTATAACCCATGCATTCGCTGGATTCATTTCATTTATTATTCAGCCCAAATTTTTAGGATCTTTTTTATAAACCGTACTTATTATTTTCATGATATTTTGGCGCATAAAAAATGGCGTCTCGATTAATCGAGACGCCATTTTCAGATTAGACTAAATTAATCTTAGTGCTTAATGAATTTCGTTGTCTCAGACATAGTTCCTGAAGTCAGTCTCAGGATATATGTTCCTCTAGGTAGGTCGTTTGCATCAAAGGCAATTTGATTTTTACCAGCAGCTAAATTATTAGCATTGATTTGATTTACAACTTGACCGCTAAGGTTAAATATCTGAATCTTTACGTCTCCGTTAGATGCTAGATCAAATTCAACTGTACCACCATCCTGAACAGGGTTAGGGTATAGGTTGATGTTTGGAACAAACTTATCCTTATCTAGGTTATCACTTGAAGGTATGTTCAATAGAGCATCTGAACTCCAAATACCTCTAGCGTGAGTTCCAGCATAGATTTCACCTGGACGGAAGCAACCTTCATCCCATTGTCTCCAGTTTTGCTCTAAATCATGAACTGGTACAGGACCAAGAGCCCCTGATACGTTTTCCCAAGTTGTTCCGCCATTTTCAGACGCGAATAATCCGAACTCTGTTCCAACCACGATAATGTTTTCATCATCACGGTCAATAATTACAGAATAACAAGGAATTCCACCAGCTAATTCACCTTCACCAGTAGAAGGGAAGCTAGACATAATTGTGAATGTTGGAGAGGCTCCAGTTGCGTTTGTTGTTTTTCTTACGCGGTTAGCGCTAAATGTACCCAATGTTGCAATTAATAAATCAGGATTGTCCTCTGGTCCAGTTGCGAGTCCAGTTACAATACTTCCAAACGTAGTTAATTGTTTTAATTCCATTACATGTTTAACACCTTGCCAATCTACAATTGTATCACGTGTTACACCAACATCAGCAGGTCCACCGTCAAGTAATTCAGTCGGTGAATAAGCGTCATTAAATCCGCTTAATCTCCATAAAGCTCCACTTGAGGTTCCAATGAATAAGTGATTACCATCTTTAGAGAATTCCATAATGGAAATACCTCCAAGACCGTCAGCAACCTTAAACCATCCTTGTGTCGTAGCTGAGAATCGCAGCGCATTACGTGTCATCCATAATCCATTTGCTCCACCCATATCAAGAGCAAACCAAGATTGGTAATAATCTTGCACTTGCAAAGTATCCCATGCAACGTTGTAGATTTGATCGTCAGATCCCATGTCAATTACTTCACCTGGTTTTAAAACATTTGTCCCATAGAAGTGATCGATTGTAGTTAAACTTGCAACAATTACTGTGTCATCTTCTTCAACACCAATGATTAATAAGCTATCTCCAACTGTTACATCCGGAGCGCCGTCAATAAAGATCCAGTCTAAAACACCTAAGTTAAAGCTAGAACCAGAAATCTCATCAATTATAACGATATCTTCCTCAGTTAAATCCGTATCGGCAAATAGTGTATCGTCATAAACAATATCAATTGGCGTTACATAAGGAATTGTTGTTTGTGATGTTGCAGAAGGAACTTCAACAGTTTCTCCAGCTTCATAACTTTGAGAAGCAATATAGGTTAATGTATCTGTAGAAGCTAAATCATTAGGATTTTCCCATAATTCAAACGTTGTATTAAACTCACCACATCCAGTACCATCAGTTGCTCCGGCATTACAAGGAATTCCGTTTCCATCAATAAATTCATCCGGTCCAAATGCATCAATATTTTCACCTCTATCAGATGAACGATAAACAGCTGAATAATATACTGAACCAAACGTTAAGTTTCTATTAATGAAAGAGATATCAGCAGAGAATCCATCACCGCCACCAACTTCTTTGTGCTCTTGGTATGTTGTACCTGTGTGATAGTTTGCTTGAGTTCCGTTATCTTGACTTCCGCCGATTACATCACCATGAGCAGATACACCCATTGCATAAAATTGAGTGACGTTGTATCCTCTATTTGCAGGGTGGAATTCAGGATCGATAGTATTTGCATTGTCAGAGAAAGCAACACCACCATCATTTCCAATGTATAGCCTACCTAATCTATCCCAAACCATTTCGTGATTATCAGCGTGCACGTATCTGTCAAAAGTAGGTGGCAAGAACCACTGAGAAATTTGTTCCCAGTTTCCACCAGCTACCCATGAGTAACAATCAACACCACCTAATATAATACGATCTGGAGCACCAGGCACTACAGTAATAATGTTATTATAAATTCCTTGACCATTCGATCCACCAGAAGTAAAAGGTGAAAATCCGCCAGGTATATTGTCATAAGCAGGTGCAATTCTAGCCCAAGCTAGACCATTGTTAGCTGAACGCCAAACTCCCTGTAAGATACCTGAAGAACATGAAGCATAGACACGGTAATTACCGTCTACTTTTTCATGACTAATTGCAAATTCAGCACGTCCAACACCGACCATATTAATAAGACCAGCTTCTTCAGCGTCATCACCAAGTCCTGAAACTTCTGAGAAACTTCCACCAGAATTCGTAGAAACAAATACTTTTTGCCCGCCACCGATTGAATGTCCGATAAGTACAGTACCGTCTTTAGAAACTGATAAAGCTCTGCACGCTCCAGAAGGGAACGCATCAACATCAACAATAGTTCCTGCAGATGGGTCATATTTATCTAAACCGTTACTACTTGCAATCCAAACTACGTTGTTTACGTCATCTGCAACAACTTCATTTATGTATTGCCAAGATTGTGTACCATCAACTAGCGTCCATGTACCATCTGATTCTCTTTTATAGAATCCGTATCCATTTCCACCACTATCTTCAAATCCACCAATTTGGTCAGAACTATGTCCTGTCCCCATGTAGAAGTTTCCGTCTGCCGTTTGACAAAGAGATGAAACAGATAAGTTATCCTCAAAACCGTCAACACGACTCCAAGTACTTGAGCGATTGATCGACTCATATAAACCACCTGATACTGAACCAGCAAATATGTGATTCACATTATTGCGATCAATAACGATACCTCTTGTACGGCCACCTACATTATCAGGACCTTGATCTATCCAATTGAAAGTTGCACGATTTTGCGGAACAGACTCGGCAGCAGTTCGTGCACGTTGCCATTGTTCTTGCGTGTAATCTCCTTTTAGTAATTGGTAATATTCAAAAGCTCCATCAATTAATGCTTCATCTGCATCAAAATGAGAAGAGAGTCGCTGCTCGTAAACACCTTCAGAACTGTCTGAGGCATAAAAGAATAGCCCGGCTGCGATCGCAAGTGCCGGTAATGAACCTAATAGTAGTGCTTTTTTCATCATATTAAAATTTTTCATCTAAGCGCAATTTCATCTGCACAATATACAACTAAATTCTCATATAATTTCATTATTAAGTCGAGTTTTAATTCACAATATGTGGCTTAAAACTAAGCCGCTTTGTAATTCAAAATTCATCTCGTATGCTATGGGTAAGTCGTTGGAACATTATGCCATTATAAATGTTCGGAGAGTTACAATGAGAATTAATTTAGCGTGGCAATGAATGATTGTTGAAGATGCTATTTCGCAACAAATTTCAGGAGAAATAAGTAAACATGAAATGAGTTTTCGCTCAAAAATTTCCTTATTTATACAAATCTAAACTGCTAAAAAGGTTAAAAAAGGTGTTTTTCGGCGTGATATGACGAACGCACCAATGGCCCACTTTCAACGTATCTGAATCCTTTTGTTAAGGCGTATTCCCTGTATTCATCAAACTTTTGCGGTGTAACAAACTCAGCAATTGGAAGGTGATTCGGTGTGGGCTGTAAATACTGTCCTAGCGTTAAAATATCGCATCCAACACTGCTCAAATCGTCAATCGCTTCATAAACTTCAGTTTCAGATTCGCCCAAACCTAGCATGATACCTGATTTGGTTTTCATACCGCCACGTTTAAGTCGCATTAATACTTCTAAACTGCGATCGTATTTTGCCTGAATTCTAACTTGTTTGGTTAATCGTCTTACAGTTTCTAAATTATGAGAGACAACTTCGGGAGCGACATCAATTATCCGCTGTAAATTATCCCATTTACCACCGAAATCAGGAATCAATGTTTCCATAGTGGTTCCTGGGCTTTTTCGCCGAATAGACTTCACAGTTGCAACCCAAATTTCAGAACCTCCATCTGCCAAATCATCTCTATCTACAGAGGTGATAACGGCATGCTTAACGCCCATCAACTTTACGGATTGAGCAACTTTGGCTGGTTCAAAAATGTCAGTCTCAAGTGGCTTACCCGTAGAAACAGCGCAGAACCCGCATGAACGGGTACAGATATTACCCAGAATCATAAAAGTAGCTGTGCCTTCTCCCCAACACTCGCCCATATTGGGGCAATTTCCGCTTTCGCAAATGGTGTGCAGTTTATGCTCATCCACTAGTGAACGTACTTTTTTATAATTCTCGCCAGTAGGAAGCTTAACTCGAAGCCACTTTGGTTTTTTAATGCGTATTTTTTCTTGATTTGTCTTTTCCATGTTTGAAATCAATAGAGCTTTTGCCCAAGATTAAACTGAAGATAAAGGGAAGGAAATAGTTTATCACCTATATTATTATAAAGAATAATAACTGGTTTTCCAATGAAGTAATCCACCATTACACCTACTTCGCCACCGCTAATTTTGTTCTTGGCGGTTGAGAAGTTAAAATCAAAACCAATTTTTGTAAAAGCACCAAACTGGAATCTTGCTTCACCAAGGCCTTTGCCCCACGAAGCACGTGAGGTAATGTTTTCAATATTATGAATAGTGGGATCATACTTTTCGTTAGATGCGGTACCAAATCGCTCAATTCTTAAGTAAACTGGCTTTAAAAGGGCGATAGATGGGCCAGCACTCCACTTAAAGGATATTTCTATTCCGTTTTCTCGCTTCGCTTTGAAAATCACTAGTTTACCGCCATAAGTAGGCCGAAAACTTACCAGTGAATTGATTTTTCCAAAATAATATCCTCTGGAATTGCTTATACTATTGTAAATCTTAAATTCTTTTGGATGCCTTAAGTTGGTGCATGTGAATCCGAAGGTATTTTTATACTTATAGTTTTTTTGAACTGAATATTCAAATGCTAATCCCCATCCAGTAGAGCCTGCGTTGGCATTAAAATTAAGGCCAAATGAGAAGTCACGTTTCATTAGGGTGCTGCCGTCATCTTTGTCAGGTGTTTGACTGTAGCCCGAAAAGGAGACCATAAAAGCCAATATATATATATATCTTTGGATCACTGTTTACAAAGTTAGTGAAAAGTAAAGGAGTATCCTTAAAAAGGATAAAACAATCGTCTCAATTCATAAAAAGAATGGAAAACAAGAATTATACAATAACATATAAAGGCGCACTTCGCGTTAAAATGATTCATGAAAAATCTGGAACGGAGATTTACTCTGACGCGCCCGTTGATAATAATGGAAAAGGGGAGTCGTTTTCACCTACTGACCTGCTTGTGTCATCTCTTGTATCATGTATTTTAACAATTGCAGGCATACATTACGAAAAAAAAGGAATTGTCTTGAAGCCAATTAATTGCGACGTTAAAAAGGTCATGTATCCAGCTCCAAGAAGAATAGGGGAGGTCGCAATTGATTTTGACTTTGGTGAAAATGATTTTGGTGAAAAAGATAAAGAAATTTTTAAACGAATAACTGCCACTTGCCCGGTAACATTGAGTATAAACTCTGAAATTATACTTAAAACGAATCTCTAATCTTCAGGTTCTGAATCAGAATTGGGGGCTGCATCTTCGTCGCTCTCAATCATATCAATAAATAAATTGCTGTATTTTAAAGCGGGAATGGCTGTTAAGGAGGTTTGTTTTATTGGTCCATACAATAACGAGGTTGTTTTTAAATCCGCGGGAATAAATTTTCCTTTTTCGTCATACGATTCAAAGATTACCAGAACAGCACTCAAGATAAAAACCATTTTTACAACACCAAAAAAGAGTCCTGCTATTTTGTTTACCATTCCTAAAGCAACAATCTTAAGTCCTTTTTCGACTAATTTTCCAGCAAAATAAACCATAGCACCAACTAATAAGAAGGTAATGGTAAAAGCAATTGCTGGTAGGTATTCGCTTTCAATGCCCACATTTTCGCGCAATATGGTTGCCATAAAATCTGAAAAGTGTATGCCCGCATAGATGCCCACAAGCAGAGCTAATAAGGTAAATATTTCAATAACAAATCCTTTTTTAAATCCACGCCAACCTCCGATTATAATTGGTATTAATAATAATATGTCCAAATAGTTCATGGTGAAACAAAAATAATTCGGAAGTTTGCGCCTTGGTTGTCAAGTGACAATTTGTTTCAAACAAAAAACTGTTTATAGAGGTGGATTACAAGCTAGAATTGAGATTTCAAGAATTGGTGAAAGAGTTAGAGAAAGATTTTGGAGGAGGTCTTGAATTGGATACTATTTTACTACTTATTGGTGTGCAGGAATTAGGGAAAGGATATAAAGAGTTTTCTAAAGATGAAAAAGTGAATTTAATGCACATTGCAATATGCACTATTCTTGAACCCTATGGAATTTATAAATATTTGGCAAATGATGATGATGGATGGCCACATTTTGAAAAGGTAAAAAATATTCCAGCCATTAGCAATAAGGACCAAGAGCATTTATTGAAAGAGGCGGTGATTAATTATTTTGAAGAGAATGAATACGTTAAGCCAATGACAGCAGGTGCAGAGGAAGAAGAGTAGTTGGTGCTTTAAACTATAAGTTTCCATCTGAAAGAATCACCACTTTTTTGCTTCTACTTCATTTTCGTTGCGCCTACAGTCATGGCTAACCTTGCTCCTCAAGCTTTGTGGCAACAACAAATAAATTAATTTATAAGAGCAGTTAATTAAGGTTCAAAGTACTCGTCCGAAAAAGCGATTATAGTCTAACAATTATAAACTCAGTCCTTCGATTTACTTGATGTTCTTCTTTACTACATTTGACACCGTCACCACATCCGTTTACCAATCTCGTTTCGCCAAAACCCTTGCCATAAATTCGTTCAGGATTTGTTATGCGTAATTTAATATAGTCGGCTGATGCTTTTGCACGACGATATGAAAGAGCTTCATTTGATGATGCACTTCCGCGGGAATCTGTATGCGAACCTAGTTCTACGAACATATTGGGGTTTTCGTTCATGACAAGAACGATTTTTTCAAGTTCTAAAGCCGCATCTGGTCGAATGATTGATTTGTTCACATCAAAATAAATTGGATTAATATCGATTACTTCAGAAAGGTCAGTTCCCACTTCAATTTGCTCTAAGCTAATGTCCATGTCTGAATGCACATTGTAAATACCTTCTTTGTCAAAGACGGTATTGTAGGTAATAGTTTTAGAAAGATAACCGTCCTTTTCAAAAGTGAAATTATAACTACCGCGGTCGCTCAATTTTTTGTCCGCAACTGCACGTCGATAGTCTCCAGTTGCTTTTGTCATATAAGTTTCTGTAACACCAGTCATGTTATCGGTAATTGACATTTTAACACTGTCCAATGCTTCTCCCGATTTTTTATCGGTCACCAATGCTAATAAAGAAATACCCGGATCTTTTTCCAACATTAAATCTGCCGTAACTAACTTGTCAATTTGTAATGTGTTAACTGTGTTTGTCCCGTCAAAATAATCTGTTTTTTCTCCCAATAAGCTAAATTCTTGATCGGCGTCCACTTGAAATTCAAACTTTCCATTTTCATCACTGCTTTCATATACTTCGCCGCCGCTTGTCAAATTAATTAATGTCACAATAACATCTGGTAGCGGATCTCCCTTTTTATCGTAAGTCACACCAGCAACTGTTTTTTGATCAACTGCAAATGTGTAAATATCCATTCCGCCATATCCACCAGTTCTATTTGATGAAAAGAAACCTTTTTTGCCATCTTCAGTAAAACTTAAATAGATATCATCACCAGCCGAGTTCATTGGGTAGCCCAAGTTCTCAGGGTATGTCCATTCACCGTTTACCAATTCTGACTTATAAAAATCATATCCGCCTGAACTATTGTGACCTTTAGAGGAAAAATAGAGCGTATTTCCGTCAGCTGAAAGAAAGGGACTATCATCATCCTTTTCAGAATTAATAATTGGACTTAAAAATTCAGGTTCGGACCAAGTTGTGTCGTTTAAACGGCTCACATAAATATTCAAATCTCCACCTTCCACTTTTGGACGTTCCATTGCGCTAAATATGAATGTTTTCCCATCAGCGGAATAAACGCCATGTGGTTGAAAGTAAAAATCACCTAAAATCTCTGGAAGAGGATCAATTTCATTCAAACGATCTTGATCAATGGATGATTTCCAAATTTTGTTTTTATAAAAGATCAATATATCATTATTGTCACGGCGCCTGCCAATAACCGCATGATGATTGTCCTGCTTTATTCCTGGATTATAACTTGAAGCAACTGATTCTACCAAGTCAAAATAATAAATGTTTTCATAGTACTTATTGTCTGTAGTAATCTCTTCAGACTCAAAATCTTTATAACGAGCATTGTAGAGCAACAGGCTATCTTCCTCAATAAAAACCGGCGTATATTCTGAATCAACTGAGTTAATAAAGAATTCCATGTTTTCAACTGAAAATGTATTATTGTCGTTTACAATGGCTTTATTCTTAAAGGCATAACGACAGCTTTCTATATAGAAGTTGACGTCCTCATATAAATAAGCATGCTTATTTTTATTCAATCCGTTTTTCTTAAAGTACTGGTATTGCTCAATTGCCTTAATTGGATGTTCTTGTAAACGCAAGCAATTTCCATAGTCGTAATAGATTAATTCATTCGTTTCGGCCGCGGTACTCGCAATTCTTTTCTTGATATAAACTTCAGCAGAATCGTAAAGTTCATATTGGTATAAATAGATTTCAACTAAGCCTTCTAGCGCTTTAGCATTTTCGAGTTCAATTTCAAGCGCCTCTTGAAACAATTTTATGGCTTGAGGATAATCAAGTCTAGAACGTTTCTTTTTGGCATCATTTAAGACATTGTTAATTGACTTTTGTGCGTATAATTGAGAACCACCATTTATGCCCATAACTAATAATAGAACTAGAATAGCAAGGTGATTTATAGAATGTAATTTAGTCAAGATTCAGTAGTTTAAATTTGTAATCTTTGGCTTGCCATGCAGTTCATGCATTTAAAGTTTCAATTAGCACATCCAAAAATAGAATAAAATAATTAAGAATCAAACAAAATCAACGTAGGAATGGGGAATACTTTGTAAATGTGATTTGCTGTTTATGAATACATTATAGCAGTCATTAGGCAAAAAACATACCAAATGTAAATTAGGTTTTCCGCTTTTTCTTTTTTGCAGCAGGAAAAAGTATGTTATTTAATATTAATCTATAACCTGGTGAATTGGGGTGCAGACTTAAGTCTGTTGGTGGATCTCCAACCATATGCCGATAATCTTCAGGATCGTGACCGCCGTAAAATGTCCAAGTGCCTTGACCAAATTCTCCGTGTATATATCGCGTCGTCCCCAGTGCTTTATTCTCTCCCATTACAAGTACATCTGGTTTAATAAATTCCTTTCTAAAGTCAGTTGTTTGCCCCATGAACCCGTCAATTTCGTTGGCATGATTTTGACAAAGCATAGTGGGTACAATATCCCATTTTGCAGAAAAGTCAAATAAATAAAACTTGTCTAAATTTTCTACCACCTTATGATCTCTGGTTCCGTCGATATCCGAATACTCATATTCCATTGGATCTGTTGATAAGGTATAATCTTTAAAAGCCAAAGTTTGCGTGTAGTCAATTTTACTTTGGAAATCAGGTGCAGCAGGATCATGATCATACATGTGTTCACAGATATCCGTTTCTTGAGCACTAAGCGCAATGTCATAGCTGTCTGTTCCTGAGCACATAGTAAACAAGAAACCGCCACCAGAAACGAATTCGCGTATTCTCACAGCGACATCACGTTTCAATTCAGAGACTTTGTCAAAACCTAATTTTGCCGCCATAGCTTCATTGTCACGCACTTGTTTTTGATACCAAGATTGATTGTGATAACTCCGATAGAATTTCCCGTATTGCCCTGTAAAGTCCTCATGATGCAAATGCAACCAATCAAAATCAGGCAAACCACCAGTCACTACTAAAGAATCGTAAATCTCCTCATAAGGAATTTCAGCATAGGTTAGCACTAAAGTAACAGCATCATCCCAAGGTTGTTTTCCCGTTGGCGTATAAACTGCAATTTTTGGAGCTGTTTCTAACTGAACAACTTCCATATTCACTTCAGGATTTGCTATTTCAGATTTAATTTGCTTGACTTTAATGTCTGGAATGACTTTAAATGAAATGCCTTTTACAACTAATTGCTCCTCTATGTAGGGATTTTGTGGGAAAAGGAAACTTCCGCCGCGATAATTGAGCAACCATTCCATTACAATTTCATTTTCTAAAACCCAATAGGCAGCACCATAAGCTTTTAAATGATCTTTTTGCGTTTCGTCCATTGGAACCAAAATCGCATTCGCGTTTGATTGAAGCGGGATCCCCCAACTTAAAAGAAACAGACAGATATAAATTAATTTTTTCACGTAATTATATTATCGTTAACGGATGAACAGGATGGTGGTTAAGCTTTTTAAAAAGGAACGTTGTCGTCCATTTTTGTGCTGAAAGCCACGTCATCATCATCATCATTCATTCTACTTTGCATGGTCATTGTCTCCGGATTTGAATCAAAATTGCGGTTTGAGCTCATTCCAGAATCATTTGTTTGCGCGCCTGGTAACTGAAATTCATCAAAGGCAACTAAATTATCAAACTTTGTCAATTGTTTGATAAATCTTAAACGTATCGTATCCAATGAACCATTTCTATGCTTAGCTACAATAATCTCGCCAATTCCGTCAGTGGGCATTCCATTTTCATCTTCAATGAGTCCGTAATATTCTGGTCGATAGATGAATAAAACCATATCTGCATCTTGCTCAATCGCTCCAGATTCACGTAAATCCGATAACATTGGGCGTTTGTCACCACCGCGTGTTTCAACAGAACGACTTAACTGAGACAGGGCAATTATTGGAACGCTAATTTCCTTTGCAATTTCCTTAATTGAACGGGAAATCGTACTAATTTCTTGTTCACGATTCCCACCAGAAGTTCCTGCGGTCATTAACTGCAAATAATCAATAATAACTAATTTAATATCGTGTTGCATTTTCAAGCGACGACATTTTGCTCGTAATTCAAAAATAGAGAGAGCTGGAGTGTCGTCAATGAATAATGGTGCGGTTGCTAAATCATTTATTTTTGCGTGAAGTTGATCCCAAACGGCTTGATCTTTGAATCCTTTCCGTAATTTTTCAGAATTAATTCCGGTGGTCATGGCCATCAAACGTTTTGTTAATTGAACGCTTGACATCTCCAAAGAAAATACCGCAACACCTTGTCCAAATTGCACGGCAGAATTTGCAGCCATGGAAAGTACAAAGGCTGTTTTACCCATCCCAGGACGCGCAGCCAATACAATCATATCTGATTTTTGCCATCCTGAGGTCAGTCGATCTAAATCAGTGAATCCAGAAGGGACACCACTTACACCGTCAGTATTTTCACCTGCCTTTTGAATTTCTTCAATTGCTTCTTGCACCAAATCACCTACTTTACCGTAACTCTTTTTCAAGTTACCTTCTGCAATTTTAAAAAGACCTTCTTCCGCATCATTTAGAACGTTGAATACATCCTTTGTTTCGTCATAGGCATTTTTAATCACATCTGAAGAAACTTCAATCAACGAGCGAAGAATGTGTTTTTCAGAAATGATTCTAGCGTGATATTCGATATGCGCTGCAGAAGCAATACGGCTAGTTAATTGTGCGATATAACCAGGGCCACCAACCAATTGCAATTCTCCTTTTTTTCGCAAACGTTCTGTAACACTAAGAATATCAATACTTTCAGAGTTAGCGAAGAGTTCAAGAATAGTTGCAAATATTTTTTGATGAGCCGGTTTGTAAAAACTTTCTGGTTGAAGAATATCAATGGCGTCATTCACGGCATTTTTCTCCAATAACATGGCGCCAATTACGGCTTCTTCAATTTCAGGAGCTTGTGGAGGCAATTTTCCGGCTTCACTTACTGCGTTTACAGAAGTTTGCACGAGTCCGCGCTTAGTACTGGGTTTTATTTGTTTCTTTTCATCCATCCTTACACAAAGATACGAAATGCACGGCGTGAGTAATCGAAATTATTGAATTTATTTTTCAACGTTAAAAGGAGGTGCATTTCGATTTAATCAAATCCATGAAAACTATTGGATAATCAATTTTTGATGTAAACCTAATTGTGGAATTTCTATGATGTAAAAACCTGGTTTATCCCATGGAATTGACCCTGAACCTTCGACGGTTTCTTTATAAAGTAATTGGCCATTTAAATTATAAATATTCAATTGCTGCTTCCCTTTTTTGTTAAGGGTGTAATTAATGAGGCTATTTCCGTAAAAAACATTAAGAATTGGTTCTGATTCAACTGAGATTATTTCTGTAAAATTGGATTTATTATCGAAGTCATATTGGGAAATTTTATAATAAATTGTCTTTCCAAATTTAACGTTCGGATCCGCGACTTCATAATCAATTTTTTTTGTTGAATTTCCAGCGCCTTCAACAGTTTTAACGGTTTCGTAATTTAGCCCGTCATAAGATCGCTCGAGTAAAAAGTAGTTGTGGAGCGTTCAGTTAACGTGCTCCAGTTGATTTTCATTCCAGCTGAAGTTTGTTGCGCACGATAGTTGACAAGATCCACTGGTAACACACAATCATTACATACAACCGTGATGTCATCAAAACGCCAATTTTCAGCTGCTGCCCAGCACATGTAAGAAATTCGTAATTGTAAATCTGTTCCCATGTCAATGCAGGGAGAGGTAATTGTTATTGGTCCGCCACCTGCAATGTCACCGACCGGTATTAGTTCACCCGGAGATTCTGTAAGCGCGCACGTCTCGCCTGCTACTTCCGTCCAGCCACCAGCGTCTAAATTATATTCTAATTTCACCCAATCAATGCAGCCCGTCCCAGTTAAACCAGGACAAGAAGCGCATTCCTCCATATTGCTGATTTCTGACAAGACTAAAGCAATATTAAATCCGTCGCAACTGGAAACGTCAATATCTCCCGTGGTCCATGTTGCAGCCGGTCCATTGGTGTCTCGTGCTTCTAATACGCCCGAAACTACTTTGAAATAATCTGTAACGGCAATGGAACCAGGACATGTAGTTGTCCAAGTAACCGGTCCAATTGCATCTGAACCAGTTATCGCATCTTCAGCCTCATCAAAAGATTCAGAAAACACCGTCTGGTTATAGCCAAACAACGTGAAAATTGACAAGAAGAGTAATAGTGTGGTTTTCATGTATGCAGAATTCGTAAACGAATTTAGCCAATATTTAGTCGCAAGGCAACACTCGCTCAATAATTTAACATATTCTTAAATTATTGAGCGGTGATTTTTTTCTTTACTCTAGCTTTCCTAAAACCTTTTCAATCTTTTTGAAATCCCCTGCAAAAGCTTTGGACTTTATTTTTTCACTTATTTTTCGGCTTACAAGTTCAAATGTTAAAATTTGTCCTTCGTTATTTATTGTGGTGCTTTTCGGAAGGTAAAAACCTGAACTTGCTTCATAATTATCAAAATTAACAATCACAGTTGTTAGCTCATCTTTTTCATTTTTTCCGTAGGTTTCACGCATCATTAGCATGCCTGTTTTTACGTTGTAAAATTCAAAAATAGTCGATTCTTTACCCGTAATTTTGATCTTATAATACTCGACGTCTTCAACGGTAGCAATACCTAATAATTCAACGTTTAAACTGGCATCATCTTTATAATAAATTTGACTGATAGGGAAATTAGGTTTCTTTTTATCCTCTAACTCTTCTCCTTCATATATTGTGATTGTAGGTCCTTGAACGTTTCCACCTTTTTCGCCATTAAACCATTCTTTTTGTGCCACTTGATTGCCCATTGGTGTTTTAACCAGTACATATGCAGCCGTTTTATTCAGCATTGCTTCCGCGTTATACATATAAAGAAAGGCATTATATTCTTTTATTTCGGCTTTAGAAATGGTTTCAATTTGTTGTGACGCAGCAAGTTTATCTGCTAATTCCTCGTCGTTAGACGCCATCATAGTTTTCATATAATAGTTCTTAAAGATGGACTCTGCAGAAACGTCACTCGCCACCTCTTTTAACTTTTCAACATCTTCGCCATAAAAGTTTTTAAAGTCCACTTTACCATCACCATCAAAAACGGCCAATTTGTCCGCAATTTCTTCATTTCCTACTACAACAATGTTTAAATTCTTAGGTGATAAATAATCAGCTGCAACAAGCATTAAATCTTGTTTCGTAATTCTTTCAAGTTTTTGTAAGTAGGTTGCATAATAATCAGCTGGTAAATCGTAACGAATTGTGTTCAGCGCAAAACGAGCGATAGTTTGCGAGTTCTCTAATGATCTTGCAAAAGCACCCGTCATTGATTTTTTGACCAAATCCAGTTCAGTGTCTAAAATCTCAGTATCGGCAATGCGCTCTATTTCTGCTAAAATTTGCACAATAGCACTATCGGTTACTTCATTTCTGAAACTTCCGCCTGCCTTAAAAGATCCAATTAATTGATCGCTGCTAATCGAAGAATAACATCCATAAGTGTAGGCTTTATCTTCTCTTAAGTTTGACATTAAACGTGCAGAGAAACTTCCACCACCAAGGATTTGATTTAATAATTTTAGTTTGATTTCATCCTCATGTCCTGGCATTAATTCTAAGGGGTGTGTAATGTTTATAACACTTTGAACAGCTCCCGGCTTATTCACAAAATAAACATTGTTTCCTTTAGATTGAGGCACAGCAAAATCTGTCGTTTCAAGCGACTCTCCTTTATTCCATCCCGCAAAATAAGTCTCCGCATAATCCTTCACTTCATCTTTAGAGATGTCTCCAACAATTACTAGATAAGCGTGATTTGGAATGAAGTATTTTTTATGAAAAGCCTTAACATCCTCCAAAGTAATGCTTGCTAAAGATTCATCCGTCATGACCTCACCATAGGGGTGACTCAAACCGTAATTAACAACACCAGAAACATTTCGCGACATTGTCGAAGCATCTGAAGCAATTGCCGCTAAATTAGATTCATATTGTCCAACAATTCTATCAAATTCATCTTGAGGGAAGGCCGGTTGAAGTAATACCTCATTTATTAAACTTAAAAGTTTAGGCGTATGTTTTTTCAATGACGAAGCATAAAATCCTCTCGCACTTGAAGAGAAGGTAGCCCCCATATAATCGATTTTCTCATCAAAATCATCTTTAGGCGAGTCATTAGTGCCCGCTGAGAGCATTTCACCAAAAATACTACTCACGCCTGATTTGTCGCTCTCCATTTCAGAAGGATAGTCTACATATAATTGAAATGAGATTTTAGGTAATTTATGGTTTTCTACCATGATTACCTGTAATCCATTCGCAAAGATTAATGGTTCTGGTATTTCAATTTTAATTTCAGGGTTAGGCTGCGCAGCAGGAACTACTGAACGGTCTAGTTGCGCATTTACAGTGATACTTACACTGAAAAGGGCAAGAATTAATATTAATTTTTTCATTTGTCTTATTTTAATTATTTAAACCGATTTTTTTAAAGTATCTTATTATTCTCCAGTTGTTTTAGGTAAATAATAAAGTACTACTCGGTTATTGGAATTAAAGTAGGTTTTGGCGACACGTTGAATATCCTCTTTTGTTACTGCCATATATTTGTCTAATTCTGTATTAATTAATTCCGTGTCTCCTTGGTAAACATGGTAATCAGCAAGTGATTCTGCGATTCCAGCCATTGTTGAGTTTGAAGAAACGAAATCGCTTTCAATCATATTTCTAAGTTTTTCAAGCTCTTTATCAGAAATCAATTCAGTTTGAATCAATTTTACTTGCTCTTCGATTGCTTCTTCCAATTCAGCTGGATCAACCCCCATGTTTGCAATAGCCAAATTAATAGCGATTCCTGGATCTTCAAGCGGGAATGGAAATGAAACTGCCATAACAGCTAATTCTTGATTCTCAACGACATTTTTAACCAAACGAGAACTATTTCCCTGCGCTAAAATCATAGTGAGCATTTCAACCGCGTATTTATCTTTATGTCTCAATTCAGGCGTTCTATAAGCAACAGCAACTGCAGGCAATTGAATATTATCATAAATCGTATCCCTTATTTCTTTTGTAAGCAATCCTTCCTTAATAGAAGGTCTAGGAATTGGATGTGGCTTAGCGCTTGCTTTCGGAAAGTACTTCTTAATAAAAGCTTCTGTAGACATGTCTCCGTTATAATCCGCGTCAAAGCTAGCAGATGATGCTGTTGTCGTAGAGATTTGAGTTCCATATTTTGTGCTAAACGCAGCAGTTGAAAGAAATTCTCTATCGCGGTAAATGTCTAATTTATCACCATTCGGGATTGAGGCAAAATAAATGTCGATCCATTTTTTAGTTTGAGCGACGTCAATGTCACCTGCAATTGAAAGTGTGACGTTATGTGGGACATAAAAAGTTCTATAAAAATTAACGTAATCAGCTTCCTCGGCGGCATCTAAGTCTTCCATGCTGCCAATTGGAGTCCACTGGTAAGGATGCTCCTTATATGCTCTTCTAAAAATCTCATACATGAACGAACCATAGGGTTGATTATCCACACGTTGTCTTTTTTCTTCTTTCACAACTTCACGCTGCGTTTCAATTCCAATGTCCTCAACTTTAGCATGTAACAACCTTTCAGACTCTAACCACAAGCCAAGCTCAAGTTGGTTTGATGGTAATAGCTCATAATAAAATGTTCTATCCTGCGAAGTGTTTGCATTTAAAGTTCCACCAGCGCCTTCAACAATTTTGTCGTATTTATGGCGCTCAATATTGGTTGTCCCTTCAAACATTAAATGCTCA
Organism: uncultured Crocinitomix sp.; assembly: GCA_905478225.1. GTDB lineage: Bacteria > Bacteroidota > Bacteroidia > Flavobacteriales_D > Crocinitomicaceae > Crocinitomix. Next base: position 33,039 of record CAJQHR010000014.1, on the reverse strand, counting down.
AAGAAATGAGCAAAACCTGTTCTTCCAACTTTTTCGTTTTTTGAACCAACTTTATATAGCATTGTAACTGCTACTATAGGTGTTGCGTGATCCTCATGAAGAATGACGTGAATACCATTGTCTAAATCATATTCAACATATTCTACTTTTTGTCGTTCCTGGGCGGAAATGGTAATTGCCATTAAACTAGCAATTCCAAACAACCATGATTTTATTTTCATAATTTTATATTTAATCGAACACAAAAATAGGGATGTTTTATTATAATTTTAGATTTGTTTGATAATAGGTTGTTAAAAATGTTAAATGGTATGCGGAAATTAGTGTTAGTAATAGGATTGTTTGGAAGTTTCGGTGCTTTTTCTGCTGAGAATATTACGGAAATGATGCGCTCATTTTATGGGGCTTTAAATAAGGGTGATTCAACTGATATGATTGCTTATTTTCATCCAAACTGTCGTGTAAAACATGTTGGCGATAAGGATGTTTGGGATTTGCCCTTGTCTGAATTTTTTGGGGTTTGTCCAAAGTTTAAGAGCGATTATTTTTCAGAAGAAATTAATCAGTTAAATGTTTCTGAATTTGAAAGTGGTTTGGCGTATGCAGATGTTTTCTTCGATTTTTACATAGAAGGGACCTATTCGCATAGCGGTATTGATCATTTTTGTTTAACCAGAAGGGCTGGTGAACTAAAAATTGAAAGTGTTTACAGTTCTGATTTTAGTGATGGGTTCCCTAAAAAGGACAATAAAACCTCTATGAATGTTTACCTGAATAAATGGCATCATGATGTGGCTATTTTTGACTACAAATCCTATTTTGATTTTATGTCTGATGGATTTATTTATTTGGGCACCGATCCAACTGAACGTTGGACTAAAACGACCTTCTCTGAATTTTGCAAACCATATTTTGAACGCGAGTCAACCTGGGATTTTAAAACAAATTGGAGAAATTGGTATTTCTCAGATGATCAATCGATCGCATGGTTTGAGGAATCATTGGAAACGCAAATGGAGGAGTGCAGGGGGAGTGGGGTTTTGAAGAAAGTGAATGGAGCATGGAAAATTGCTCATTATAACTTGGCGGTTGTAATTGAGAATTCGAAAATGAAAAAATTCATCAAATTAAGGCGAAAAAAATCACGCGCATAAAATCTATTTTTTCTTCTCAGATTAAAACTTAATTCTATCTTTGGCGGACACTTAATTTTCTTGACACAAGTCTATGTTAAAAATTGACATGCATACACATATCCTTCCGCCGGAAATGCCGAATTGGACGGAAAAATTTGGATATGGTGATTTTATTTGGCTAAAACCTCAAAAACCGGGTTTGGCGGATATGATGAAAGGTCATAACTATTTCCGCACAATTGAAGAAAACTGCTGGGACGCTGAAGTTCGAATGGTAGATTACGAAAAATTTAACACGCAAGTTCAAGTCGTGTGCACGGTACCGGTTATGTTCTCCTATTGGGCAAAAGCAAAAGACACTTTAGAATTAAGTCGCTTTTTAAATGATCATATTGCAGATTTGCAGGTGCGTTATCCGAAAAATTATGTAGGATTAGGCACCATTCCAATGCAGGACTCTGACCTGGCCATTCAAGAACTACACCGCCTGAAAAATGAGCTAAATATTGATGGCATTCAAATTGGTTCTAACATCAATGATAAAAACTTGAGCGACCTTCAATTCTTTCCAATATTCGAAGCCTGTCAAGAATTAGGCATAGCAATTATGATTCACCCATGGGAAATGATGGGGTTTGACAGCATGCAAAAATATTGGTTGCCTTGGTTGGTTGGAATGCCAGCTGAAACATCAAGAGCTATGGCCTCGTTGATTTTTGGAGGAGTATTGGAACGCCTTCCAAACTTAAGGGTCTTGGCTTCTCACGCAGGCGGTTCATTTATTCCAACTATCGGTAGAATTGAGCACGGCTTTAATTGCCGACCCGATTTAGTGGCGATTGACAATAAGGTAAATCCAAGAGATTATCTTGGTAAGTTTTGGACAGATTGCATTACACATGACATTGATTTATTGAAGTACATTCTTAAAATCCAAGGTTCCAATAAGGTTTGTTTAGGTACAGATTATCCGTTTCCGTTAGGAGATTTAGAAATTGGAAAATTTATTGAAGACAGTGATATCTCAAAAGCAGATGTTGAAAATATCTTTTGTAATTCCATTCTTAGTTGGTTGGATATTGATAAGAAGCGATTTTTATAGTTCCCATTGAATCGCTAAATGCCCCGCTTAAATAAAGCATGGCTAAAATTCAATATATTTAATTTTGTTTTCCATATCTTTGTGGAAAATTCTTTCCATGAAATTGAAAACAATCTTGTCCGTCTTTACAATCGGGCTTTTTACAATGGTGTCACATTCTCAAAGTGGTCATAATTGTTCTCGGGTAAAAACGCAAGGTCACGCAGATATGCGTTCAGACCGATTAAGCGATCACCACATTGATTTAACAAACGCGTATGATGTGCATTTTTATAAGTTAGACTTGGCAATTGAACGCACTTCAACTTATGTTGATGGGGTCGTTCAGATACATGTTGAGGTTTTGGCACCAGTTTTAGATAGTCTCATATTTGAATTGTGGGATGATTTATGGATTGACGATATTTTATTGAACGGTACAACAGCTGTTCCTTTCAGTCGAGATGAATCGGCGGTCATTGTTCCAGTTGATTTTGTAGAAGGAGACCAGTTTTTCGTTGAAGTAATTTATGAAGGCACACCACCATCAGGCGGTGGACCACTTGGAAACGGTGGTATGAATAATGATTCGTCACCATCTTGGGGTAACCAAGCAACATGGAGTTTGAGCGAACCATTTGCAGCCTACGAATGGTTCCCTTGCAAACAATCATTAACCGATAAAATAGATTCTGTTTACACCTTTGTGACAACAAACGCGGAAAACATGGCCGGATCAAACGGCTTGTTAACAGCTGTTGTAGACGTTGGGGCAAGTAAAAAAAGATATGAGTGGAAAACTTATTATCCGATTGATTATTATTTAATATCAATAGCTGTAGCGAAATACGTTGACTACACTGTTTATGCTGAACCTGATGGCGCCACAGAACCTATTATGATTCAAAATTTTATCTACGATAATCCAGCAACTTTGCCTTATTTCGAGGACGATATTAACGAAACGGTTGATTTTATGGAACTATATTCCGAACTGTATGGTTTATATCCATTTGCCAATGAAAAATATGGGCATTGCATGGCACCGTTAAGCGGGGGTATGGAACATCAAACTATGACCACGCAAGGATATTTCACACCAGGATTAACAGCACACGAATTAGGACACCAGTGGTTTGGTGATAATGTAACTTGTGCTTCTTGGTCAGACATTTGGTTAAATGAGGGATTTGCTTCTTATTCAGAGGAATTAATGTTGGCTGAGTTTTATCCAGGTAGTGAAGCAGAGTCTATGAATGATCGTCACAATAACATTATGGAATTTGACGGAGGATCAGTTTGGGTAGAAGATTCGCTTAATGTTGGTCGTATTTTTAGTGGAAGATTAACCTATAATAAGGGAGCGGCAATTGTGCATACTCTTCGTTTCTTGATAGATAACGACGATCAGTTTTTCCAAATATTGCAGGAATACCAAACCATGTATGGTGGAAGTACGGCACGCGCTGCAGATATTAAAGCCATTGCAGAATCTATATCAGGATTAGATTTAACGGCGTATTTTGACGAATGGTATTACGGAGAAGGTTTTCCAACCTACCGTGTAGAGTATTCCGTGATTGACGGTGAGTTAATTGTTTTACTTGAGCAAGATGTTTCAATGGGAGGCGTAACACCTTTTTTTACGAATGATTTAGAACTGAGAATTTTGAAAGATGGCGGAGATGTTGAGTTCATCAGATTAGCTGATATTGACGGCGAAATATCTTACCATTCATTTCCGTTTGAAGGAGAGGTAGACGCAATAGCGATTGACCCTGCGAACTGGATCATTAATGAATATGGCGGTGTTTCTGAAAATAATAACCTTGCTAATGTAGTTGAGAACACTGCCGAAATTGAAATTTATCCGAATCCTGCCACGAATCAAATAGTGATTAAGAATGGAGCAGACGCGGGCACATATTTTATTTATGATGCGGCCGGAAGAGTTGTATTAAGCGGTGAATTGTTAGCAACAAAGATGATTGATGTTACGGCGCTTAGTTCGGGTCAATACGTTTTAAAAATTAACGGCGGACAAACTGCCTTCACAAAAAATTAAAGAACCTACTCGTTTTCTTATAAATGAATAAAATCCCTTGTTGAAATTTTCAGCAGGGGATTTTTGGTGTTAGACCGTCAGCAATTCTTATTATTGTGTCATGTCAACAGAAGTCACCTTCGTTTTAGTATTTGCTTTCTTGTTCATTGGTATGCCAATCGTTTATTACATATTATGGCGAAAGAAAAAGAAGGAAGGACGAGATATAGCTAAACACTTTAGAGAGTTTAATCAAGCCGCACAAAGAAATGACGTCCAGGAAGTACTTAGAATTGGATTAATGTTAGTTTGGAATACGCCGGCGTTAAGATTATGGACCGTATTGACGAAGTGGTGGAAGCAGGTCTTGTAAAAAATCCAAGTCTACAAGAACTAAAACATGCTGCCGAGAAGAAACGGGCAAATTGGGGGCATTTTAATCGCAGCCAATAAAAAACGCCCAGACAATATATGTCAGGGCGTTTCAATATCTTATTATCAATGCATCAAGTTACACCGTGCATTAATTTCTTAATAACTTTCGTTAATGCCACACCAACTAATCCTAAAGCAATAGGAACAATTGTGAAGATTAGGAAGAAAGTTGTCATGTCATAGTTTTCGGTAATCCCTTCAATTTTACCACCGAGTACACCAGCCAATTTATTACCAATTGCAACAGCGATATACCAAATACCGAACATCATTGCAATCATACGGCCTGGCACTAGCTTACTCACATAAGACAATGCAACTGGCGATAAGCAAAGCTCTCCTAAGGTATGGAACAAATATGCCAATACTAACCAAATCATACTTACAGAGGCTGTTTTAGCTCCTGGCTCAATTCCAGTTGAACCATATGCTAAGGCACCAAATCCAATTCCTAATAAGATTAATCCTAAACCGTATTTAGAACTAGCACTTGGGTTGTATTTGCTTTCCCACCATTTAGAGAACATTGGTGCAAACATAATAATGAACAATGAATTCAGAATTAAGAACCATGTAGCTGGAATCTCAACCTCGTTGTCTTTAATTTTTGTGATCGTTGCAGGAATAATATCGGTTGGAGTAGATTTTTCAACCGCCTTTTCTCTTACATTCTTCTCTGTAACTTCTGTCAGATACTTAAACTTTCCTTTTTTATTGACATCAATCAACATCATTCGATCATTTACAGCCATTTTAATGGGCTCAATAATCGTTGTTTCTTTTGATATAATAGATTCACCAGCAGTGTAAACTGTTTCTTCAGTTACAACTGTTTCAAAAGTTAAATCCGAAAGAGGGACAGTAAAGACATCTAGTTTCTCGTGATGATAAACTGTTGCTTTAAAAGTGTTTTCTATCGCTAAGATGGCGTCCAAGTATGTTTTATCAAAGGCATCTTGTTCCGCTTCGCGTTCTGATTTCTTTTCTTTGCTTGAATGTGCATGTTTGATTGCTGTACCATTGTACATAATACTGTCAATTGATACAGCATCACCTTCATGTTTAAAACTAGCATCACCTTTAATCATTCCTTCAAATGCTGCCAATCTATCTGGGTGCATTCCGTATTCATCAGGTGTTACACTAGTTTCAATTGCGCTATAAGAAGCAACATAAGAAGTAGATTTTAAATCACGTTGGATCATCCAGAAAATAATTCCCCAAATAATAACGAAACTAAAGCTCAATATCATATTACCCGTTTTGTACTTTGCAAATGTTTGTTTGAAAAGTTTAATAAGTACCCAAGTAATAATTCCAACAGGGACTACAGTAATCACAATATTTACAATTACATAGATGTAGTAGTAGCTACCGGTCATTGTACGATTTGTAAAGTCGTTTGCGAAAATGGTCATTGATCCCCCGGCTTGCTCAAAGCACATCCAGAAAATAACAGTCATAATAGCAAAGAATATAATAGCAAGCATTCTGTCTCTTGTGATTTTTGGGTAACGAAGGATCCTAGAAACCAACAAGATTCCAAATACCAACAGACCGCCTAGGATGTAATGATTGGAATAATCAATCTCGCCAAACTCTAATAAATTCGTTCCTCCAATTTTTGAAATAGGATCATTGAGAACCCAAGTGATTCCAATAAATGCACTAATAGCAATTAGTGCCTTATCAAGCATTGTAAAAGGATTTAATTTATCACCTTCAAATTCTAATTTAGTAGTATCGTCAGACTCAGCTGATCTGTCTGGTTTAACACCAATTGTACCGAATATTTTTTGAGTGAAATAGAATTGTAACATTCCTAATAGCATGAAAATTCCCGCTAAACCGAAACCGTAACTCCATCCAATTTTTTCTCCAATATAACCGCAAAGTAGAATTCCTAAGAAAGCTCCTGCGTTTACACCCATATAAAAGATGGTATAGGCACCATCCTTTTTCTCGGGTACGTCCTTGTACATGTGGGAAATGATGGAGGTCATATTTGGTTTAAAGAAACCGTTACCTACAATTAATAACCCAATACCAATGTATAAGAAAATGCTATGCGTTTCAATCGCCATGGAAGCGTGACCCAAGGTCATGATAAGCGCTCCAATTATTACTGCAGAACGATAACCGATATACTTATCTGCTATATAGCCTCCAAGAATAGGCGTAATATAAACGAGTGCGGTATATGTTCCATAAAGCGCCAGAGCATTCTCTGCGGGCCAATTCCAACCACCCAGTCCAAAAGCACTGATGAGGAATAATACCAATAAAGCTCGCATACCATAGTACGAGAATCGTTCCCACATTTCGGTGAAAAACAATACAAATAATCCAGATGGATGTCCTAAAACTTTTGATTTAAAAAAGTCTTGTGTTTCATTTTCTGTTCCTTGCATATTCAGATGTTTCTATTTTTTCGTGTTAAAAATCTTAGTTGTCGGCTAATTCAAATCCTTCAGTCTCCTCATTAGTTGTTCCTTCATTATCCTCGGCACCATGTGTTAGGCGTTTTAATGGTTTAAGCAGAGCAATTACAAGTATACCAAATACCAGTGTTAATAAGAATATAAATAAGAAAATATTGTGCTCTTTTTCAGTTTGAATTTCTTCAATAATGAATTGACCTTCGTAGTTTTGACCATCTCCTTTATTGGCGCCAATCTTAGCCGCCTCAAATTCTTTTTCAAATTTAAATTGAGCGTGTAACGGGTTTTCTATTGTGGCTTCTCTTTCGGTCAACGTAGTTTCAATTTCTGCCAAACCAGCGGCTCTTTCTGCTGCAATTTTATCAGCTGGGATTGGTTTTCCATCTTCATCCATTGTTTTAGCTGCAAAGTCGAAGAAGCCATCCACAGGGAGTCCGTTATCATAACCAGTAGCTACAAAAGCCCCATTTTCCATATAGATATTCGCCTTTAAGGCAAAGGATTTGTCATTCGCTAAAAGCGTATCCGTTCGATCAAATTCAATCAATGCATCAGCACTCGCTATTAATTCAATTTTTGTCGGATCAGATTGAGAATTTTTGCCAATGGTGCTAGCGAGCATGTTTCCAAATCCCGTTGCTGCAAAATAAACCCCCATCATGATAGAAGCGTATTTTAACGGAGCTAATTTCGTAATGAACGATAAAGCAGTAGGAGACGCACAAAGCTCACCAATTGTATGTAATAAATATGCTGCTGTTAACCACCAAAAGCTTGCTGTACCAAATTCGATAGCACCTGCTTCCCTTGAAGCTCCTACCATAACTAAGAAGCCAAGTCCCATTATGATGGTACCAATCCCCATTTTTAGTAGGGTGGATGTTTCTTTACCCTTGAGTTTACGATTTGCCCAGAAACCTGCAACTGCTGTTCCGAATATGATTATGAATCCGGCGTTAAATGATTGAAACCATGTTGCTGGCATTTCCCAGCCAAAAATGACACGATTTATCTTCTCATCAGCATAAATATTTAAAAGGCCTCCTGCTTGCTCAAAAGCTCCCCAGAAGACGATAATGATTAAGAATGAAATCAATAAAACCTTCATTCGGTCTCTTTCAATAGCATTTAAGGGCTTTTTTATGACCGCTTTTTCAGTCTCGTTTGCCGAATTGCCTAGGAAGTTTCCTACTGCTGTTAGGTGTTTTTGACCCCAAATGTACACCAAGAGTCCAAATAGCATGCCGATACCAGCTAATCCAAATCCATAATGCCATCCATAAGTTTCGCCAATATATCCTACAATTAGCGCTGATAAAAATGCCCCAATATTAATTCCAATATAGAAAATAGTGAATCCTTTATCTCGGCGCAGGTCTCCTGTTTTGTATAAACCACCAACCATGGTCGAGATATTCGGTTTTAACATTCCAACTCCAAATATTATCAACGCCAATCCAGTATAAAACGCCCAGGTTGCCTCAATCGCCAAAATTCCATGCCCGGCTACTAGTATGATTGCACCGTAAAGCACTGATTTTTTTTGACCTAAGATTCTATCGGCAATGATGCCGCCAGGAATAGACATCACATAAACAAGCATGGTATACCAGCCGTACAACTCAATTGCATTCGCTTTAGTCCAACCTAAGCCTCCGTTACCAACTGTGGATGAGATATAGAGAACCAGTAAAGCCCGCATTCCATAATACGAGAATCGCTCCCACATTTCGGTGAAGAACAAAACATACAATCCTACCGGATGTCCAAATAGCGTTTTTTCTTCTGAAGGGGATGTAACTGCGCTCATAAATATGTGATTACATTAAGCCTGTGAAATTAATTAAATAAACTTAAAAATTGCAACCGTTCATCATTTTAATTGGGAGTTATCGCTTAAACAGTTAAAAATTAATATTTAACATGAAAATTTGGCCTTTGGTATAAAAAATCTCATGCAACCTATATTTCATGTTATCTTTGCACAGCAAGAAAATTTTGAACATATGAAGTACAGCAAATCTTTATTGGTAACAGCGGTTTTAGGAATTGCATTTTCAAGCTGCGGTGGTGGTGAAAATGATGACAACATTGAAACTGATGCTCCTGCAGATTCTATTGAAATTGGAGTTTTGGACCAACATTCACACGCTAATGTTGCTGAGGTTAAAACAACTCATTTGCACTTAGACCTTTCTGTCGATTTTGAATCGAAATTATTGGTTGGAAGCGTAAGGCATTCAATTGACAATATTGCTGGTGTTGAAACAATGATTTTTGATTCACACAGTTTGACGATTGAAAAGGTTGAGTTGGATAATGGAGTTGAAACAACATTTGAATTAGGCAATTATGATGAACTTTTAGGAAAATCATTATCAGTTGCAGTATTACCTGAAACTGAATCGGTAACTATTTATTATTCAACGGCACCTGATTCTAAAGCCTTGCAATGGTTAGCGCCTCAGCAAACAGCAGGAAAGTCTGAACCTTATTTGTTTACGCAAGGTGAAGCCGTGCTTACTAGAACATGGATTCCATGTCAAGATACACCGGGAAACAGAATTACATACAGTGCTGATATTACAGTTCCGAATCAATTAATGGCAGTAATGAGCGCCGATAATCCTACAGAAAAAGATTCCGAAGGGAAATATCATTTCGAAATGGATAAGCCCATTCCGTGTTATTTAATTGCCTTGGCGGTTGGTGATCTAGAATTTGCAGCATTAGGATCTAGAACAGGAGTTTATGCTGAACCTTCAATGATTGAAAAAAGCGTTTATGAATTTGCGGATGTTGAGAAAATGATTGAGGTTGCAGAAGGACTTTATGGGGAATACAAATGGGGGAGATATGATATTATTGTTTTACCACCTTCCTTTCCTTTTGGTGGAATGGAAAATCCAAAATTAACCTTTGCAACGCCTACAATTTTGGCTGGTGACCGCTCCTTAGTGTCATTAATTGCGCATGAATTAGCGCATTCTTGGTCAGGGAATTTGGTGACCAATGCCACTTGGGACGATTTTTGGCTGAATGAAGGATTCACCGTTTATTTTGAAAACAGAATCATGGAAGCGCTTTACGGGAAAGAACATTCTGATATGCTATTTTCCATTGAGTATGAAGAAATGTTGAATGAAAATAAAGCCATTTTAGAAGGAGAATATCCGGATGATACGAAATTGAAATTAGATCTAGTTGGACGGGATCCTGATGACGGAATGTCTGCCATTGCCTATGTTAAAGGAGCGCTGTTTTTGATGACCTTAGAGGAAGAAGTTGGTAGAGAAAAATTTGATGTTTTCATCAATAGTTATTTTGGAGATCATGAATTTCAGACCTTAACCACTGAGGATTTTGTGGTTTATTTAGATGAGAATTTATTAAAACCAAATGCTAGCGACTTCAATGTAGATGAATGGATATATGGACAAGGAATTCCTGAAAATGCAGTTCAAATTGAATCCAACCGATTTGATTTAGTGACTGAAGTTTCTTTGCTGATTCCGGAAATGGCAAATGCACAGAGTTTAGGCATTGATGAAGCTGCATGGACCACGCAAGAATGGATGCACTTTATTCGACAAATACCTGCTGAAACTGCAGCCGATAAATTTTTGCTTTTAGACACAGAGTTTGGATTTAAGAATTGCGGAAATTCTGAAATAATGGCGGAATGGTATATTGCCTCGATAAAGCACGGCTATGATGGAATTAATGTGGATATGGAAAACTTTTTAATTAATGTAGGGCGCCGAAAATTCTTGGAACCTATTTATACCGAATTAGCAAAATCTGACGAAGGTTTGGATTTAGGAAGAGCAATTTATGAGAAAGCAAGACGTAACTACCACGCCATTTCTTTCAACACAGTTGACGAAATATTGGGTTGGGAAAGTTAGGATATTATAATAATAAAACACGAACCGAATTTATTTCGTAATTTTGCAGTAGCATTTATTTGGTGAGTTGCTGCGGCGGCTCAAGAAAAACTGCAACAAAGAACTTCCTGGTCATTGTTGCAGTTTTTTTTGTTATGGCGTCTGTTCGTATAAAATTTAGCCAAGTTTGTAACGATTGGTGTAACTTTATGACCAATCCCCCGTCTTGCATAAAATACCTTGGCAACATGAAAAAAATATCTACGCCTTTTATCTTCTTTATTAGTTTAACAAGTATTGGGCAAAACGTTGTGAAAGGAATTGTTTTAGACCCTTCTGGGAATTCGATACCAGGAGCGCGCGTGTCGGTAGAAAACACTTCTTATGGTGTTCCGACAAGTAATAATGGAAGTTATTTTTTAGAAGTTGCTGCTGCTGACACGGTTATTGTGAAGTACAACATGATTGGTTTCGCTGAAAGAATTGATACGCTAATTTTTCTATCAGCCGTTATGGAGAATAATGTTAAGCTTGAATACGAAGCTGTTTCTCTTGGCACTGTTGAGATTTATGCAGATGAGCGAAATATTGTAAAAGAAGTGATTGGTCATGTGATTGACAATAAAAAAAATATGCGTAATCAATACGAGACGTATCAATGTAAAACCTATATCAAAACAAGTTTGGAGAAAGAAGAAAAAAACGGACTTATTAAAGCCGCACGTGATATTCAAGCCGGGGGAGATTTAAAAACAGAAACTGAAGGTGTGCCGTCACGGCAAAAAATGAATTTTATAGAATCTAATTCCATTACAAGTTTCAAACGACGAAACACCTATAAAGAGACAATTTTAGCGCATAATGATTATGTTTTAAAAAGCAATAGCACTGTTGTTGTAAGTGCCGATTTTTCAAATCCAAATAGCATTTTACCCTCACAGGTAATTGAATATAATCCGTACATATTTTTTGAAAAGGTAGAAGATGGAGATTTCGATCTTTATCAAAATTTGATAGAATTGCCAAAAGTATCTGGAACTCCAATTGTATCTCCATTTGCCGCGAATGCTTTTCTAAATTATAAATATTCATTGAACAATATTTTTGAAGAGGACGGACAAAAAATATATGACATTCAGGTAGAGCCTCGTTTTAAAGAAGCGCCGTTGTTTTCAGGTAAGCTATTTATAATTGACAGTTTATGGGTGGTTAAATCAATGGATTTATCCATTAATCCGTCAGCCATGCAGTATTTTAAAGCGTTTCGAATTATTGAAGATTTTGTGCAAGTAGATGGAAGATGGGTCGTTGAGCGAAGAGAATTTACTTATACCATTAATGACTTTCCGTTTATCGTAATGGGAAATACTCGAGTGAATCATACGGAATATGAATTTGATGTTGAATTTGATAACAAAACATTCAAAAATGTGGTCATGGAATATGATGAGGAGGCCTTTGACAAGGATTCAGCATATTGGGCCGAGATTAGACCCATACAACTCAAACCAGAAGAATTAGCTTTTATTCATGTGCAAGACAGCATTACGAAATTATTAGAAAGCGATACCTATATTGATAGTGTAAATGCGGACTATAATAAGCTACGATTTTGGGATTTTGTATTGAGCGGAGTAGGATTTAGAAATCGTGAAAAGAAGCGAGAAATTTATATTAACCCGTTAATTTCTCAAGTTCAACCTTTCGGCATTGGAGGTTACCGGCATAAGTTGGGGGGCACGTATTCTAAAGAATTTGAAAATGCACAAGCCATTAAATTGGACGGAGATATCGATTACGGACATAGAAACAAAGATGTTAAGGGCCAATTGGGCGTTGAGTATACTTTTTTCCCAAAGCATTTTGGCAGTTTAAGAGTTGCAGGTGGTGATACTTACGATTTTGTTACAATGGAACAATCAATCACGAATTTTTTAAGCCGTGGAAACTACGTGCGCAAAACATTTTTTGGCGTAACAACGCGTTATGAGTTAATTAACGGTTTGTACGGTCGTTTCACTTTTGATTATTCTACGCGTAGAGACATTTCAAACATTGAGAAGGCGCCATGGGCCGAAAAATTGGGAGAGGCATTGAATTGGTCTGAGATTGTTCCATATGAGACTTATACGGTATCAATTTTTGAGTTGGAGTTGCTTTACCGATTTAAGCAAAAATATATTTTGAAAGGAAATAAAAAATTGGTTATCGGTACAGAGTTTCCTGAATTACGATTGACCTTTAAAAAGGGGATTCCAAATTTGTTTAATAGTGACGTGAATTTTAACTTTTTAGAAATTGGAGCTTCCGATAAAGTTGATTTCGGAACATTTGGTGATTTGAAATGGGAAGTAGAAGCTGGAACATTCTTTGGCAAGAGTGCAAGCGAAGTGCAGTATATAGAGCGTAAGTTTATTCGAGGATCTGACCTCTTCTTTTTCTCACAACCACTCATGACAATGCAGTTGTTGGATTCTACTTTTAACACCACGCGTCCTTACTTACAAGCATTTGCAATTCACCATTTCAATGGTGCAATAATGAATAAAATCCCATTAATTAATAAATTAAAACTTCAGTTAGTTGCAGGGACTGCCGCCTTGTTTATTGAACAAGAAGATTATGCGCATATTGAGTTTTATGCAGGACTAGAACGAATTTTCAAAATAAAAGCACAGTTGTTTAAAATGAGTGCCTTTTATGTGGTACGATCTAATGGTGAACCTTCCGTTAATCTCAATTTTAAATTTGGATTTGATTTCTTTAATTCATTCACAAATTCTTGGTCCTATTAATCCTAGCAGGATTCATTAAGAAATGGATGGCGTATAGTTTCACGCAGAATTGTATTAAAAAGGTGACTCGTTTGTGTCACCTTTTTTTTATTGGATCTCGGATATCAAGAAGATAAAGTATCCTCTCTCTTGCAGTTGGTCAATCCTATTAACTTTTTAAAACTTGAACAGAGAATTTTCAGCAGTTTAGGTGATTTTTTAACCTAATCGAAACAAAAAAGTAAAATCAATCAGCCTGAGACGGATTAAACGATTCGAAAATGTTTTGAGATAATCTCAAATGGTACTGGATTAAATATCACGTAATCATATAAAATACCGCCCGAACGTTGATCTACCGCAATGCAATTAAAGCTCAATGCGTTTAGTTTAGGTGCAATCTCATCATATTCATGCATATTGAATCCTGCTTGGTGGCACAATAAAATAGAAGGTGATGTATCGTCTATTTGATAGATTGTTCCTGATATAATCAACCCATCTACCGAAGGGAATTCAACGAATGTAGAGCCGTATGCTTGTGCCTCATTTTCATTTTTAGTAGTGTCAGGTACTACAGTTTGGTCAACATCATCTTCAAGCGGTTCAGGTCCGCCACAACTGATAACGAATATTGATAATATTAGGATTGCGTAGAAGTTTTTCATAAGGCAGTAGTGATTATGTTTGAGACTAAATTAGCATTTATTTTTCAAAAGGTTTATCCAGCGCTAATAGCGGCAATTGCCAAAACCGAGACCGCAATACCTAACCAGTTAATTACGGATAATTTTTCTTTAAACATCAGGTAACCAGACAACGCAGATATGACGATTATTCCCATATTCAATATTGGATAAACTTGTGAACTTTCCATAAAACCATTGTCTAATGCTTTGAAAAAATAGTAAACAGTTAAATAATTAGGTACGCCTAATGCAATTCCCCAAATTATATTTCTACCCAATTTTTTTACAGGGAAAATCGCTTCTTTGCCCCGGGCAATCGCGATAATCAACAATACCAATCCTGAGGCGCATGACGATAAAAAGAGTAACGAAATAAAAAGCGTTGCGTGATCGGACTGGACGTGTGTTTGTTGCGCATAATTGAATAAAATATCTGCAATACCTTGTCCTGCAAAAATGATGATGATCAACCAAAGGTATTTTTTGTCAAAACTGAGTTTTCCCTTTTCAATAGAGCTCAAAACAACGCCTAACAAGGCTAAACAAATACCAATTACTTTAAGCGCGGATACCGTGTCGCCGTACAAAATAAAACTTGCAATAACTGGCAGAATTACAGACATTTTATTGGCAACCGTTGATATGGCCATACCTACAACTTGGGCGCCTTTAGCTAAAAGGTTAAATACAACAATAAAGATGAATCCAATAATTAGGGCATATCCAATCCATGGCAGTTCGAATAATTGGCTGGCAGAAATTTTAGTTTCTGCAAAAATAATTCCGCATGAACCGGCCACAATATAATTTACAATAATGGCTTGCAAATTATCAACTTTGTACCGATCAAATAATTTAAACAGAATCAGAATTATGTTAAAGAAGAGAATGGCTAATAGTAGATCAAGCATTTAATATCGTTTTAATTTGATCTTTTCCATATGAGTATGATTCTAGGGGTGTTCCTTTAATTGATGGGGCAGGAATCCCGTTTGGTACAGTGTTTACGCCAGTTAGAATTCGCGCTTCGTCCCAAAGTCCTGCTTTAATAAAGTGCGTTAATGTGGTCAATCCTCCTTCTATAATTACGGATTGAATTTTTAATTTCACCAAGGTTTCAAGAATTCCCGTAATGGTGAAATTTCTAGGTTGAATAAACTGCAACTTCCCTTTTGAAATGACTTCTTTTTCAGTTAAGATATATGTTTGAACTTGACGGTCTCCTACATTAAATCTGCCATAATCTAATCTCATTTTTTGATCAATGATGACACGGATGGGTGAGACTCCATCATAATTTCGGCAAGTTAAGGAGGGGTTGTCCACTTTTATTGTATTCTTTCCAACCAAAATTGCCGCTTCTTCATGGCGCCATTTATGCACTAAGGCCTTGGTTTCAGGTTGTGTGATCCAAAAAACACCTTTTTCATTATTTGTGCGGTCAATATCCATACAATTATTCTTGCTTTGCGCCCATTTCAGCACAACGTAAGGTCGTTTTTTATTGTGATAGGTGAAAAAACGTTTGTTCAACGCTAAACTTTCAGCCTCTAGCACACCAATTTTCACTTTAATTCCGGCAGCTTCCATTTTCGCCACACCTTTACCTGCCACTTCTGAATAAGAATCGATACATCCAATAACCACATTCGGAATTTTTGATGCAATTATCAAATCAGAACAGGGCGGTGTTTTTCCGAAATGGGCGCAAGGTTCAAGATTTATGTAAATGGTTGATTTTTCAAGCATTGTTTTGTCCTTTACAGCAGAAATGGCATTTGCCTCAGCATGCGCCTGGCCATATTTTTGATGATATCCTTCACCAATAATTTCTCCATTGCAAACTACAACAGATCCCACCATTGGGTTTGGTGCGACATGACCAGCACCTAACTGGGCCAAATGGAAACAACGTTGCATGAATTTTTCATCCGTGGACATGGCGCTAAAATTAGTCAATATAAATGGGAATTAATGTTGATTTCTTGGATGATAGGACGTTATGGCTTCTTTTAAGAGATCGTCACTTAAATGCGTGTATATCTCAGTTGTACTTATTGATTCATGTCCAAGCATTTCTTGAATGGCGCGTAAGTTTGCTCCATTTTCGACCATATGCGTGGCGAAGGAATGCCTAAAAGTGTGTGGACTAATATTCTTATGAAGACCAATGGCTTCCGCCAATTGTTTGACAATTGTAAATATCATCACCCGTGTGAGTTGTTTGCCACGTCTATTTAAGAAAAGAATGTCTTCATGTCCCGGCTTAATATCTTGATGTACCCGCACGTAGTTCCGATATAAATCAACTTCCTTTTCAACTGTTGGGCTGACCGGTACAAGGCGTTCTTTATTTCCTTTGCCAATTACACGAATAAAACCTTCATCAAAATATAGATTCGTAATTTTCAGTCCAATTAATTCGCTCACGCGCAGTCCACAACTATAGAGTGTTTCTATGATTGCGCGATTGCGGTGACCTTCATTTTTTGAAAGGTCAATGGCGCCGAGTAATGCATCAATTTCGTGCTTATCAAGTACTTCGGGTAATTTTTTACCAATTTTGGGTAGGTCCAAAAGTTCGGTTGGATCAACTTCTATTTCATCCTCTAAAATTAAAAAAAAGAAAAAATTGCGTAGCCCCGATATAATTCTCGCTTGAGATCGTGCAGAAATTCCCATTTCACTGACACACCGAATCATTTCTTGTAAATCAGCCAATTCAATCTGTTTGGGTGATTTTTCAGATTGGGTCATTTCTAAATACTGCAATAACTTATCATAATCGCGCAAATAGGCAACAATGCTATTCTCAGATAAAGATTTTTCAATTTTCAAATAACTTTGATAATCCTTCCTATATTTGATCCATGATGCGTGCAAAACAAATTTTAATATTAAATGGTCCGAATTTAAATTTACTTGGAAAACGCGAACCTGAAACCTACGGTGCTAAAAGTTTTGAAGAATATTTTGTGGAACTGAAAGCGGAGTTTCCGGCCTTGGAACTCTCTTATTTCCAGAGTAATTTGGAAGGTGAATTGGTCGATAAAATTCAAGAACCAAATTGGGATGGGATTGTTTTAAATTCTGCGGGATATTCGCACACTTCAGTTGCGCTGAGGGATGTAGTTAGTGCGGTTAAAACGCCTGTAGTTGAGGTTCATATTTCGAATATTGCAGCTAGAGAGTCTTTTCGACATGATTCTTTAATATCGCCAGTTGCAGTGGGTTGTATTACAGGGTTTGGATTAAAATCATACGCTTTGGCGTTGAATTACTATTTAGACTAAGTCAAATTCTGATAAAAAACGAGTAATTGTCATTTCAACAATTCTACGACGAATTTCTTTCTGGTTTTCTAGATAAAATGCGAGTTCATCTTCACTAAAACGACCAACAATCACACCTGTGAGGATGCTGCGCAGGGCTGTGTTTTTTTGCATAAATTCTTTTAAAAAAACAGTGTTTTTTGCTTCTGAAAATTTTGATATTACCTCCACATCAAAATTTTTGTCGTCTCTAATTATTGCACAAAGTGTGTTATGCTTTTGTTTGAGAATCGGTCTTAAGCATGTATGAGTGAAAACCGCTAGCGGTTTATCCGTATGACTTAATTTAACATTTATTGCAGGACGATCACTCATATCGATTGTTTTGTCATGTTGTCTCTAGGAAAAACAGGTAACCCACAGTTTTGTTCAATAAATAGAAATGAATCGCCAAATTCTTGTAGCCTTTAATTCAGAAAAAGTGATCCACTAAGGTAAATAGATAATTAGTCTAAGATATTGTCATTTATATACTGTTTCTCCGCGTCTGTTCGAAACAATTTTTTATCAGCAACAAAAGTTCCAAACGGAAGTAATGATGCTAATAGGGCCCAGAATATTTTTGTGAACGACCATTTTAATTGATATCCCACAAGTAAAACAAAAAAGATATAGAGTACAAATAATAATCCATGCGCCATTCCCGTTGAATAAATCATTTCAGGCATATCCCAGATGTATTTCAATGGCATTGCAATTCCCATTAAAATTAGAAACGAGACACCTTCTAATAGACCAATAATTCTTAGTAGACCGAGATTTGTTTTTAGCATTCAGTTAAGTTCTTGTTATTTAAAATATAGTTGAAAAAATAATAAGATTGATTTACTAGAGGGGCGTTGAACGAATTTTGTCTAATAAATCGTTCATTAATTGTACTTCACTTTCTGAAACATGTTCGAGAGATTTAATGAAGTTGCTCTCCTCATTATCAATAATTTCAAGTAAGTCTAGTCCTTTTTTATTGATGATGATATCGCGTTGGCGTCTGTCGTATTTATTCTCTTTACGCTCAATCACATCTTTCTTTAGTAAGCGATCAATCACACGACTGACGTCAGAGTTGCGCTCAATCATTCGTTCCTTGATTAAACCAATACTTGCAGGTACTTGTTTTTGCCCCCTCAAAATTCGTAATACATTGAATTGTGTAGATGTTAAATCATGTGTTTTCAATGATGCTTGAAAGGTCTCTGTGAGTCTCATGTATGTAAAGTGAAGATTTACCACCAACTTGTGATAATCACTTTTGAAACTTGATTGGATTTCATCCTCAATTTTCATGTCAAAATAGATTTATTGTGCAAATTTAATCGAAATCTATGGAATAGCATTAACGCGTATACAAATCTCTTTATTGTACTAGACGTTTTTTTCCATTTCTTCTGCTGTACGTAGCACTTTTTCCTTTAATGTTCGCTTATATTCAATAATACGGTCAAGTACGGTATTATTTGATCCGCCAATAATACTTGCTGCCAAAATTCCAGCATTTTTGCCTCCATTTAAAGCTACAGTTGCAACCGGAATGCCACCAGGCATTTGTAAAATGGACAATATTGAATCCCATCCATCAATCGAATTACTTGATTTAATAGGGACTCCAACAACTGGTAATGGCGTAATAGAAGCCATCATTCCAGGAAGATGAGCAGCACCACCAGCTCCTGCTATAATTACTTTTAAACCCCTTTTATGGGCTTTCTTGCCATATTCGAACATACGTTCAGGCGTTCTATGCGCCGAAACTACAGTCATTTCAAATGAAATGCCTAATTCTTTTAAGATATCAGCAGATTCCTGCATGATTGGAAGATCAGAGTTGCTTCCCATTATAATGCCAACTTCTATCATATGCACGTTATTAAGGTTTGTATTTAATTTTTTTCGAAATTAAAATACTTGGTTTTTCAATACAATAATAAATTATAAATGCTCCTACCCAACTCAATAGTATGGCAAAGATAATCATTAGATAGGGATAGTTCAAAAATAAGTAGGTATCAAAAGTAAAGGAAAGGAAATTTCCACCGATCAATCCATGAATTAAATAAAACGAGTAGGATATTTTTCCTGTATAATTTAAGAATTTCATTTTTCGAGGAAGCCATAATACCAGACTAAAGCCAATTGCAGCTGCAATAAGATCTTCCCAAACATAATAGCCAACAAGACTAATTACGCAGAGTACTAAAATACTAGCATAAATCCAGTTCCATCCATTTTCAAATATATAATATGCCGCTAGTCCAATAAGAAAATAGGGAGCGTTTACGAAAACATTACTATCTGGAATTGAGTAAATGCCAACTAATAATAGTAGGGATGAAACACCAAGTAAAATGGCGTAGTGTCTTTTCATTAAAGGTAAAATAAGTCCGATTATCAGGTAGAATTGGAATTCAACCTTTAAGGTAATAAAGATGGGGTTGATCCATCCATTGTCAGGAAAATGCGCCAATAAATCCGGACTGCTTTGGATTAAATCAACCATAAAAAAGGCATTGGCGGCGATATTTCTCCATTGGATATTGTATCCGTTATACCAAATATAAGTGTTTAAAAAATATCCTACGCCAACGATAAGCGCGATAGTTAAGAGGTATGGCGGAAGCAATCGAATACTTCTTTTAGCGACGTAATGAAAATAGTGCTTGATCAAATAACGTCCTTTAAATAAGGAATAAGGAATGATAAAACCCGAAACAATATAAAAAATTTCAACGCCTTGTGCACCAAATGTATAGAAGTTGCGGTGAGATTCTTCTAACAAGTAACCTGAAGGACCATTATGGTTGGTGAAATGATAAATAGCAACAGCTATGGCTGCAATAGCCCTAGTAGATTCAACGTGGTTTAAGTAGGTTCTATTCTGCAATGACTTTGAGTGTTTTTTTAACGTCAAACGCTAAGGTTTTCGCATCATTTAATGTGTTGGCTATAATGGTAACATGTCCCATTTTACGGAATGGTTTTGTAAACTCTTTTCCGTAAATGTGCGGATATACACCTTTCCAACTTGTCACCAATTCAATGCCTTCATATTTAGCTGTGCCTGAATAGTCTTTTTCTCCCAATAAATTCACCATTACAGATGGTTTAATCGCATCTGTAGCTCCCAAAGGTAAGTTTATGATTGAACGT
Source organism: uncultured Crocinitomix sp. (assembly GCA_905478225.1). GTDB lineage: Bacteria > Bacteroidota > Bacteroidia > Flavobacteriales_D > Crocinitomicaceae > Crocinitomix. The sequence goes on along the minus strand of CAJQHR010000014.1, from coordinate 12,076 downwards.
AAATGTTGTTCATATTGAGAAGTATAGTTGGCTTCAATGGTTTGGTGCCCGCTATTATGCGGTCTTGGTGCCACCTCATTTACCAGAATTTCTCCCTCTTTAGTTAAAAATAATTCAACAGCCAAAATTCCAACCATTCCCAGTTTTTCAATTACATTTTTGGCAATTTCACTAGCGGCCTTTTCAATAGCTTCAGTAACTGCGGCTGGAGCAAATAGGTATTCAACCAAATTTGCTTCAGGGTTAAACTCAAGTTCTACAATCGGATAGGTGATCACGTCACCATTTTCATTTCGAGCAACAATTACAGATAATTCTTTTTCGAAATCAATAAAGGCTTCCAAAACGCTTCCGTTCGGGAACGATTTTTCAAAATCGGCTTCTGTTTTTATAGCTTGTACCCCTTTTCCGTCATAGCCACCAGTGCACGCTTTTTGCATAAATGGTAAAAAATCAGTGTTCGCTGATAATTCACTTGCCCCTGCGATTAAGCGATAAGGTGCAGTAGGTATGTTATGTGAATTGTAAAATTCTTTTTGTAAACCTTTATCCTGAATAAGTCGGATGATATGCGGTTGAGGATATACTTTTTTACCCTCGGCTGCTAATTTGTCTAAGGCGTCTACATTTACATGTTCAATTTCAATGGTTATAACATCTTTATCCTTGCCAAATGCGTATACCTCATCAAAGTTTTGAATGTCGCCAACAGTAAACTCATGCGCAATAGCTGCGCATGGTGCATTGGGGTTAGGATCCAAGATACAGGTTTTAACGTCAAAATTTAACGCTTCTTGAATAAACATTCTTCCGAGTTGTCCTCCTCCTAAAATTCCAACTCTAAGCCCTGAATGATAATCACTATTCATAGTCGCAAAATTAATATTCTTTTAAAAATAGGTTAAGTCCAATTCAGGTTAAAGTTGAATTAAACAAAAAAAGCCTCTCGATTTGTATCGAGAAGCTCTAAATATGATAATAAGGTGAGTATTAACGTTTAGCTAATCTCTCTGAAGAAACGCTAAGTTTCTTTCTTCCTTTTTTACGTCTTCTGTTAATCACCGCTTGACCATTTTTGGTAGCCATTCTGCTTCTGAAACCGTGTTTGTTTCTTCTTCTTCTAAGTGATGGTTGAAATGTTCTTTTGCTCATCTCTAAAAATATTATAAGGTCTTATTAAATTCTGTTTTATCCCAATTGGGAGGGCAAAGATACAACAATTAAATAGAGAACAAAGTTTTGACATATAATTTTCTAAAATATGTGCCTTTTATGACAAATAATCCTGATAATCAGATTAATTTTGCTCAAAGTTTTAGTGCAACATGTTTGGAAATCGTAAAAATAAAGAAAAGGTAGAGCTTTCAAAAGATGCGTATAAAAAAGCACGTCGGTTTTTTAAATTCATTAAACCTTACCGCGGAGCGTACGCAATAGGTTGGGTGTTTTTAATTTTATCGAGTGTCACTGCTATGTTGTTTCCAGCATTAATGGGGCAGCTCTTGGGGGCGAATGAGAGTGATCGCGCTTTCGTTCAAATTCCAACTATTGATCTTACAGACATAAACACCATAATTATCGTCATGTTGTTGGTTTTCGGGGCCCAGGCCATATTTTCATTTTGCCGTATCTGGATATTTAGCTCCGTTACAGAACGTGCCTTACGCGATTTAAAAGTAAAGTCGTTTAATAAACTCGTTTCATTTCCAATTAACTTTTTCAATAAAAACAACGTAGGGGAACTTACTTCGCGAATTGCTACCGATATTAACCTCCTACAAGAAACATTAAACACCACTATCGCCGAGTTCTTTCGCCAGTTTGTGACAATTACTATTGCACTTGGTTATATCTTATATACCTCATGGGAATTGGCCCTATGGATGCTTTCAGTTGTACCTGTATTGGCAATCGCTGCAATAGTATTTGGGCGCTACATTCGTGGTTTATCGAAATCTGCACAAGATGAATCCGCTAAGTCAAATTCAATATTAGAAGAGGTGTTAACTGGAATTGTCAATGTAAAGGCATTTACAAATGAGAAATATGAAGCGAATCGTTATTCGAAACGTGTTTTCAACATTATGGGTTTAAACATTAAAAGTGGTTTAATGCGTGGCGCCTTTGTCTCCTTCATTATTTTTGGAATGTTTGGTGGAATTGCTTTTGTGATATGGAAAGCAAAAGGCATGGATGGTGCTGGGATTATTACAAATGCCGAATTTAATATTTTCATCCTTTATACTATTTTTCTCGGTGCTTCATTTGGAGCGATTCCGGATTTATATGCGAAAATTCAAAAAGCAATTGGCTCAACAGAGCACCTTATGGATATTTTGGAAGAAGATGCAGAAGAGTTGGAAGGAGATGTTTTGGAAAACTTTAAGGGTGAGGTGAGCTTTACAAATGTTTCTTTCGCCTACCCACAGCGGATTGAGGTTCAAGTGTTGGATAAAATCAGTTTCAGTTGTCAAGCCGGACAAACTACGGCGTTGGTTGGAAGTTCAGGAGCAGGTAAATCAACTATATCTTCTCTATTATTGCGATTTTATTCTCCACAGTCGGGTACCATAAAATTTGATGATAGGGACGTGCAAGCAATAGGTCTTGAAAGTTTAAGGGCGCATATCGCAATCGTTCCTCAAGAAGTTATTCTATTTAGCGGTACAGTCTTAGAGAACATCCGTTACGGAAATATTCTGGCAAGTGATGCGGAAATTATTGAGGCCGCTAAAAAGGCAAATGCTTATGATTTTATCATGAGTTTCCCTGATGAGATGCAAACACTTGTTGGAGATCGCGGAATTCAACTTTCTGGTGGACAAAAACAGCGCATTGCAATAGCGAGAGCCGTATTAAAAAACCCGAAAATATTAATCTTAGATGAAGCTACTTCCGCACTTGATTCTGAGTCTGAACGACTGGTTCAGGATGCTTTGGATAAATTAATGGTAGGTCGTACATCATTCGTTATTGCTCACCGCTTATCAACCATTAAAAATGCAGACACTATTTTGGTATTGGAGCTTGGAAAGATTGTAGAACAAGGAGCGCACAGTGAACTGATCAAAAATGCGCACGGCACGTATAATAAATTGAACAATATCCAGCTTAATAATTGAATTTAGCCAAGGTAGGCGCGCAACATTTTACTTCGAGAAGTGTTTTTTAATTTACGAATCCCTTTTTCTTTAATTTGACGAACCCGTTCACGCGTCAAGTCGAACCTTAATCCAATTTCAGCTAAAGTCATTGGTGGATGTCCTTCCAATCCAAAGTATAAACGAATGACATCCGCTTCACGGTGTTTTAATGTGCTTAACGAGCGTTGTATCTCACCTTGTAAAGATTCTAAAATCAAATCTTTCTCCGGATTATTATTCTCAGAGTTTTTAAGCACATCATACATGCTCGAGCTATTGGCATCTCCTTCTTTTAATGGAGCGTCCATAGATACGTGACGACCGTTATTTTCTAAAGAATTTCGAATATCAGTGTGCGTAAATTCAAGCGCATCTGCTAACTCATCAATTGTAGGCGCACGTCCCAATTGCTGTTCTAAAGAAGAAAATGCTTTGTTTACTTTATTAATGATTCCAATTTTGTTCAAAGGAAGACGCACAATTCTAGCTTGTTCGGCTAATGCTTGTAAAATAGACTGACGAATCCACCAAACAGCATAAGAAATAAACTTAAAACCACGCGTTTCGTCAAATCGTTGGGCGGCTTTAATTAAGCCTAAATTTCCTTCGTTAATTAGATCCGGTAAAGATAACCCTTGATTTTGATATTGTTTTGAAACGGAAACAACAAAACGTAAATTTGCAGTGGTTAGTCTTTCTAAAGCCACTTTATCGCCCTTCCTAATTTTTTGAGCTAATTCTGCCTCTTCTTCAACAGTAATGAGGTCTAAGCGACCAATTTCTTGCAAATATTTGTCAAGTGATGCTGTTTCTCTGTTTGTAACCTGTTTTGTAATTTTAAGTTGTCTCATGTTGCTGTCGTTGAAGGTCTGTCTATTATTATAAACGTATGTGTATGTGCTAAGGTTGGGCGAGTGACCTTCAAAAGGTAAAACCACACCAATGGATTAATGTACGAAAAATTTACCAAAAAGTCAATAGTCACAATCATTTTAATTCGAATTTGATCAGACTTTAACTTGTGTCTTATTGTCAACTTGTCCATCTATTTTGATTTAGAAGTGCCACTTGGAAATAGCAGAACGGTCTATGTTTTTATACGTATTTATACTTAATTTTAAGTTTTCATTTATTTAAGTTCAGGATTATCATATAAATAATGTTTTTTCTGATTCACGCGTAAATATTCGGTTTTACGGATCTTTAAGAATGCTTTTTAAGCATATAAGATTTAAAAAGGAGACATCATTTCAATTATTATCTACTGTTGAAATGAGTTAAAAGTGAACAATATTCGTATTTAGGAATACACGATCATTAGAGTTTTGTAACAGATTCAGCGTTAAAACTATAACTAGCATTTTGTGGAAGTATTAAACTAACGTATTATTGTGTTTAATTGTAAACCTATTCGACCACTCATTTAATGCTTTCTAAAAAGACAAAATACGCCTTTCATGCTTTAACCTTCTTGGGTAAACAAGAATTGCGTAAGCCTATTCTAATAAGTGAAGTAGCTGAACGTACTTCTGTTCCCAAAAAGTTTTTGGAAAGTATTCTTTTAGAGTTAAGAAAAGCGGGAGTATTGAATAGTAAAATGGGTAAAGGTGGAGGCTACTACCTTCTGAAAGATGCCGAGGATATCATGCTCGCAGATGTGATTCGAATGTTTAACGGTCCCATTGCACTTTTACCATGTGCCAGTTTAAATTATTATGAGTCCTGCACTGAATGCGTTGACGAAGTCTCTTGTGGGCTGAATAAAATGATGATTGAAGTGCGCGACGAAACACTCAAAATTCTTGAAAAAAAATCGCTTCAAGATATGATAGCCTCAGAAGCTTAAATAGTAAATCTTACTTTTCTTTTTTTAATTCCACCTATTAATATTAGAGCGGTCTGAGTATTGTCTTTTTGATTATATCAATGACCAATGCAACTGTTTTATTTTAATTTAAGTCTTCATAAAGAGTTGTTTAGCCGACTAAAGCTGGATAAACTATTTCACATAAATTGTTCATAAATTAAATATTTCTTCATACAATTTTTAGGATATGGCAATTTATATTTTGTACTTTTACGTCAAATTTTAGAATGAATTTCACCAATTAAATGATTCGTTAAACGCATTCTAATAAATACTTATTTAAGAATGAAAAAAATATTTTGGTGTGCAGCTATGTTGGTTTTAGGATCAAATTCTTATGCACAAACGACTGTTGAGTTGAATCCTGATAAGGATAACTCAATCTATTCGGAAAGTGAAAACTCAAATGGAGAAGGGAAATTGTTTTCAGGTCAAACCTGTAGCGATAATTCAAGAAGAGCTTTGTTAGAGTTTGATATCGCAGCAATAGTTCCATTTGGCGCAACAATTACAGATGTAACACTGACATTAAATATGGATAACGTAAGTCCAGGTGCAGGAACGCAAGATTATAGTTTGCATAGAGCCGTTACAGAGTGGGGCGAAGGCACTTCTTCAGGAGATGGGGAAGGTGCAGCACCCGTTGCTCCTGATGCAACATGGCTAGATGCTATGTACGAATCTTCTGAATGGGATGATGCCGGAGGTGATTTTTACAGTGTAGCTTCAGCAACATCTCCTATTGGTGAGGTTTTAACTGATTATACTTGGTCTTCTACGCGAGTGGTAGCCAACGTTCAAAACTGGTTAGATTACCCGAATTCAAACCATGGATGGATATTGATTGGAGATGAAGAGATTACTTGCTCTGCTAGAAGGTTTGGTAGTAAGGATGATGGAACGGCTCCAGTCTTAGAAGTAACCTACACCTGTGCAGATGGACCTGCTGTTGCTCGTTGCCATTCATTAACTGTTTACTTAGATGATGCGGGTGAAGCAACAATAACGGCTGATGATTTAGATGCGGGTTCTGCGGTACCTTGTGATGGTGAATTAACATTAACGGCTAGTCCAACAACATTTGATTGTGACGATATTATGGAGCTTGAAGTTGTGCCAAGCATGATTATTACAGCTGTTTATGATGGACCATTACCCGGAGGTTTACCAAAAGGTGTTGAGGTGTATGTTATTAATGACATTGCTGATTTAAGTAACTACGGAATTGGTTTTGCTCAAAATGGTGATGGAACAGATGGAGAAGAGTTTACTTTTCCCGCAGAATCAGCTGCCGCTGGAACACATTTGTTTATCGCTTCTGAAAAGTCTGGTTTCTCTGAGTGGTTTGGATTTAATCCTGATTATGGGACTGCATTTGCCTCAATTAATGGGGATGATGCTATAGAATTATATTATGAAGATGTTGTGATCGATAATTTTGGAGATGTGGATGTTGATGGTTCGGGTGAACCATGGGAATATTTAGATGGATGGGCCTATCGAATTCCAGATACAGGATTAGATGGAGATGCTTTTGATTTGTCTCATTGGACATTCAGTGGTCCAAACGCTCTGGATGGTGAAGGTAACAACGCTTCTGCAGAATTTCCTGTTCCTACCAGTAGCTATTCAACTGATCCTACTGTTGGATTGTTTGTAGAGTTTGTGGCTGTTGGAGATGTTGGAGATGCTGATACTTGCCTTGCTTCCATTATCGTATTAGATACATTACCTCCTGTTATGTCTTGCGTGGCAGCAATGACTTACGTTTTGGATGAAACTGGAGAAATGGTGATTGAACCATCTGATTTAGATGCAGGTACTGAGGACGGTTGTGGGATTGACGAATTGTCAATCTCTATGGACACATTTACTTGTGAGAACGAAGGAGAAAATGAAGTGTGGTTGTTTGCAACCGATATATACGGAAATTCAGATTCATGCATTGTTGTGGTGACCATTGATGCTTCTGAGGTGATTACAATCACTGAAGATGCCTTGATTGATCCAACTTGTTTTGGCTTTACGGATGGCCAAGTCAATATCAATGTAGAAGGCGGAACACCAGATTATTCATTTGATTGGGATATTGATGGCACTGGGGATTTTGATGATATGGAAGATTTGGCATCACTTGGTGGTGGAGTATATGAAGTTGTCGTAATGGATGAAAATGGATGTCAAGGCACTGCTGCATTCGAATTAACGGATCCTGATGAGTTAGTGGCGACAGTTGAAGTAACTGATGCGTCATGTCCTGTAGCAGCTGACGGTTCCGTGGTTATTACTGTAACAGGAGGAACAGAACCATATATAATTGACGGAGAATTGACGGACCTTTTAGCAGGTGATTATATTGTTACAGTAAATGATGGTGAAGGATGTAGTATATCTGTTGAGTTTACAATAGGCTTAGTAACGACAATCGATTTAACAGTAACTGAAACCGGAACGGATCTAACATCAAACGAAACAGGCGCAACTTATCAATGGATAACTTGTCCTGATTTTGGAGTAATTGACGGTGCAACTGATCAAACATATGCACCAACGGAAGCAGGTGCTTATGCTTGCATTGTTACAATAGGTGGAGGCTGTTCTGATACAACGGCATGTTTCTCATATGGTTTGGACAACATCAACGAAAACCCGAAACTTTCACTTGCTTTATATCCAAATCCAACAAATGGATTGGTAAATGTGAAATTGGGTAATATGAATGGTCAAGCAATTATTAAAGTTATGGACATGAAAGGAAGTATTTTATCGCAAAAATCAACGTCAACGAAAAACAATCAAATTGATTTGAGTAGTGTAGAAAACGGAATTTATTTCGTTCAAGTAACTGCGGATGATGCAGTGATTACTAAAAAGATTACTGTTTCGAAATAGCCTTATTAATTGGAACTAATCCCGCTTTGGTTTGTCCATTGCGGGATTTTTATTGTCCTATAATTCCTTATCTTTAAAGGTTATAAAACATACTTATGCGATTTTTACTCTGTTTTCTTTTATTCGTTTCGGGCATTACTTTTGCCTAGAAAACGCCCATAGGTTTAATTATTGAATTTCAATCGGCTGCTGATTTTACAATCCAAGCAGAAGAAATAGAAAAAATTGAATCATTGAGTCCTTTGAAGAAAGGTCATGTTTTGAAAGGGTTTGATGTCACCTTGGTGAAAGGGAAATTTGATTTTTCGATTGAGAAATATCAGGAGATTCAAGATGAAATAGAAAAAAGCGATCACGTTATTTTTACATCAATTTTATACAAAACGAATGATGGTGGACTCGGAGGAGATTTGCCACAGTTGTATTATAAAGTGAAAAAAGGAGAAACGTTCAATCACATGAGTCATTTTAATGTTAAATATGGCGAACGTCATCCTCAAAATTCATTTTTTTATTATCCTTATGACCAACGTCAGGAGCATTATTTTTTAGATGGGGTTTATGTTTCAACATACACGAAAAAAAATGGAGATATCCGGACTCACCAAAAAGAAATGCTGGCAAGTGGGAAATTTGAATTTGTTTCTGTAAATACGTTACATACAATTCTCGCCACGACAGACGATCCCTACTTTGAAAACCAATGGGCACTTAAAAATGAAGGTAGCGCTCTCCATTATGATGGAACACCTGGCGCTGACATTTCGGTTGTATCGGCATGGGATATTACTACAGGAGACCCGCTATTAAAATTGAAAACGATTCCAATCAAAATACTAGATTTTTTTTAAAATATATCGCCTTCTAATAAATTGATTTTCAATAATTAGTGGGTATGTTGAAGGAGCTAATTACCGTTGAGTTCTTGCAATCGTTAAGCATATAGCCGCAAATTCTTAATGAATTACATAAGTGTCATTTTTTAATTTTCCTAGACCTTATATTCCTTTAAATTAGCCTCCTGAGCTTCAATAGGCTCATAAATCGCGAAGCTATTTATCATCTCACGTAATTATGCTTTTTTGGAGTTGTATTATAGTTTTAGGGAAATTGTACAGTTGCTCTGAAATTCAAACAATATAATTACATTTATCGCCAGTAATTAAAAACAAACGGATGTCTCATTGGAAAATTAATGCAAGTGCTTTATTACTTATCGCCATTTTTATCATAGTGGGTTGCCGAAGAAAAGATAAAAAGGATGCCTTTACAGTAGCTGTAAATAATTTAAGTGCAGTTCATTCAACAATGGGTGCACAAGTAGATGTTTATGCTTACCAAGATGAAAATAACACGGATTCTGAGTTGCTTTTGTATCTGACAGGATCAACAAACGAAACCTTCTTTTTTGATGACTCTTACTCAGCGATTCGATTTACAGTCGAAGATCGGTTATTTATTCGCAAGAAGGAGAAAGGAATTTTAGGGGGAAACGTATATGACGTTTATATGGGCGATAGTCTTTCTCTTGAAAATGGAGCAGATGAAATGGACTATATTTTTGTAGACAACATTTTTAAATCTTCTTTTCCAGACAATGTTACCGCCAAGATAACCTTATCGCGCTCTTATGCTAGGATAATAAAAGGGAGCACCTGGTACCTGAGAAGGAAGACCGTTGAGGGATTGGATGGCGCCTTAGCTGATTGTGCCTTAGACAATACTTTAACGTTTAATGAAGATAATTGGGGTTCATTTATTTACAGTGAGGGCAGTGACGTTTGTGAAGCAGATGCTGATACTTTGCTACCGCTGGAACTGGAGTTACCAATCGATTTTTCAAATCAAAAAATGGTTTCATTTATTGGCTCGCTGGTCCGAGAGGAATCGGCATCTGGTATATTTATAGATTCATCCACCGTTCAAAATTTATACTTAATATATCCAGATACTTTAGTATTAAGTTCATTGGTTGAAGAAGGAGATGATGAAGGGATTAACGACTTCTATTTTACCAAATAAGTAACTAGGGCTATTTTTATAAGAATGGATCCGGTAAAGATTGATTTTGGCAAAAAAAAGAGCAATAATCCGAAAATTACCGCCCTCTTTACAAACTAAACGTATCAAAATTCTTCTCCGCTCAATGCCTTTTCAAATTCACGCCGTGCAATACGATCTCGCAGAATTCTTGAATAAGTTTGTGCTTCTCTAATGTTATAGTCTGAGTAGGCTTTTTGAGCCATCTCTAATGCTCCTTCCACATCTCCATTGATTTCTTTATAAATAGCCATATTATAAGTCGCCCTGCCAGCTACTTTCCGTTTTGGACTGTTCAAATCTTTTTCCCACATTTCAGCAGCGCCGTCCCAATCTCCAACTTCTGAGCGGCGTTTAGCAATTTTTAAATTACGACTGCCTTTGTTATAATAGTTGCGCCATACCAGAAAACTTTGCGGTTCTATTCGGCGTGCATAAAAACGGCCTATATCGTTACTCAATTGTTTTACGGCTTGACCGCGATTTAAGACAGCTGAAAGCGCTGCCACTGGATTAATCCCACCTCCTGTTGATGATGTGGGATCAGTTAACCAAAACTCATCTAAAATGATCTTGTTTACAGGGTCGTATATGCGCCATCCTGTTTTTATAATGGTAGTTACTGTCGCTTTATGCGTGGGAACAGTCACGCTTCCTAGTGGCGTATTTCTTATCGTACTTCCTGTTGAATAAGCAACCTTAGTATCTGTATCGTAAACCTCTAAAGCAATCAAGAAGCCGACTTCATTTGCTAAACACAATTTTTCTACCTCGAACCACTGCAATGGCGCAGGAAAAATATCAATACCTCCATTTTTAACAGTGAGGCTATCCATGATGGTTACAAATTCAAATCGTTGGTTGGTTGTGAGTTGATCAAATGCGCCTTGAACTGCGGCGTTGGACCCTTTAATGTCCAAATCTCCTTCGAGTGAAAGTCCGTTGTCAATTGTTTCTAAAATCTTTGATCCGCCTTCCGCAAAACTCCTGTTTACAACTCCAGCCCGATCATACATTTTATCAAGGTGTACAATTGGTGGTTCGTTTACCGTAAGCGTAAGGTATACCCTTTGGTTGCAGGATGAAATAATGAGTACTGACAGTGCAATCAATAAATAGTAATGTTTTTTCATAGTATTGGATTTGTTACAACATTAATTTTGATTGAGGTAAGACTAATGAAGCGCGGTACATAAATTGGCTTATATTTTTGAACTAAAATACAAATTTGATGCCTAAATCTTTTAAATTGGGGCTAAATATTGAAATTGTTAAAAATCAAACACTTTTATAATCTAGAGTTAAAGTATCTTCCATGATTGCATAAATGATTTCGAAGTGAAGATCGGCATCCGATTTTAAGTTCAATATTTTTGATTGGGTTCGATTGCCCTTCACTAATGCTGGGTGTTGCAGTAACCTTTCAGGATTCTAGCGATGGAAGACAGGACTACGCTAATAAAGGCTCCTACTTCTATGTTAGACCTGTTCGGGCTTTTTAACAATATTGAATTTAAAATTAATTAGCCTTTTTTCTATTTTATAGTAAACGATATAATATGCCATTTAAGAAAGGAACAAGCGGAAACCCTATAGGTAGCCCTATAGGTAGCCCTAAAGGTTCAATAAGCACTACTTCTAAGCTCATAAGAGAGCATATAAGCCAAGCTATTGACGGAAACAAGATAATGGAGATGCTAGATAAGATAGACAGTCCTACAGAGTATATTAGTGCAATAACTAAACTCCTTCCTTATTCAATTGGAAAGGTAAAGGCTTATGAAGAGATTGAGGAAAGAGAGCCTATTAGTATCAATATTAACTTTGCAGATACTAAGGAAGAGGAATAAAGCTATGTTTTAGCTCTAAAACGACAACAAATCTGACAACATAAAAAAGAAAGCCCTTGTAAATCATTGATATACAAGGGTTTTAACTTTATGGTTGTGGACCTTTCGGTCCTAATTTCGAACTTCTTTATTAAGATTTATTATAAATGATATATTTTAATTTGATTCGTCGCTTTCTTACCAGTATGATTTAGCCACGGCTAATGTTAATCTATCGAAGAGCCTTTCTCCAAAGTATCTGCGGTTAAGTTTGTAGCAAAATTCATTCAAATAATTCTGCAAAT
>CAJQHR010000013.1 GCA_905478225.1 uncultured Crocinitomix sp. | reverse complement strand
TCCCGACAGCTCTGTTCTGTTGGGAATTCTGTCACAAATTCAAGTATAGTCATTGTTTTTTTATTACAAATTAATGACAGCACTCCGTAATCTATTTACGTTCTGGTATTATTGCGACGAATCAAATTTATTTTTATAATTTACTAATTATTATTTATTTTTTTCTCATATTTTCTATTCTCGTAAGTTGTAAAGGAAGATAATTAGATTACCAATGTATGGAGATACTGAGGCATAAGCATATAGCTTTATATAGAAGCCAAAAGATTGTTAAGTAAAAGCCCAATGGATTCATGCAGAATTAGCTAAAATAACTATTAAATCTAAGGGGCATTTTATATGAATTGGTCTATTTGCAATAGTCACTAGGCCCTTTTGTATATTGACTTCCATTTAGATAGTAATGTCCACTTTCATGTCGGCTAATTTCGTGATATTCAATTAATCCGCTGGTATACATAAATTTAACCATTGGTGTATTATTAATAGTTGCAATTACCCATTGTCCTTGTTCACTGTAACTATCTTTATCCATATTTGAATCTAGACCACTTCCAGAAGAAGATGAAGAGGATGAATAATCATACCTAAATGTACCATCACTACAGAAGCTATATATACTTGAGCTATTCTTAGAAACACTTACGTAAAAACTTCCGTCAGGGGACGAATCACTTGATGAATGTGATTCACGATCTACTAGTTTTTGCCCATTTAATTTTGATTTCCAGTTCTGAGGGTCAGTAGGTTTAATGTATTCTATACTTTGAGCTATTTTTTTAATGGCATCTTTTTGTTTTGTGTCATCGGCCGAAGTTTCCGTTAATATGAGAATTACTAAACCTTTGCAATAGCTCTTATTACTCAAAATACCTATTGCTTTTGCTTTAATGGAGCTTCCTTGTGCATTTCCACTATAGTTTATAGATACATTATTATTACCTTCCACTTTTGCACTATTTGAGGGAAAGAGTTGCATTCCTTCTTCCTCATAACCGGATTCCAACTGCTTTTTTAATGCTTCAATATCAGAGTTCACATGTTCAATAATGAGAATAGGACCTGCAATAACATCATGCCCCAACATACACATTCCAAAATCATCACTTACAAGCTTCCAATCTCCAGCGTTGAATTTAATTGGGATTCCATTTGGATTTATTTGAGCATTGGTTTGAAAAATAACAATACTAAAAAGCAAAAAAATAAATATCCTTTCCATAATAATCAAATATACAATTAATCTCTAAGGACTCATATAGAACCTAAAATTTTAATGGAGAAAACTTAATAAAAGGATTAGGAAAATTATTGTCTGAGAACTCTCATTTCTTCAGTTTTGTCTCCATAACTTACTCTAAATACATAGATTCCTTTAGAATCCTTTTTAAGTGATATTGTTGTTTTATTGGTAGTTTCTAATAACCTTCCTTGAAGGTCGTAAATCTCAATATTAAATGAACAATTATAACCGTTTATATCAACTGTAATAAGATTATTTGTTGGATTGGGGTAAAGTAAAATTAAATTTTCAATATTTGCAATTATGGTGTTTAAACTATCTACAACTTTAAACTGACTAGCCATTGATGGGGCATGTGGAGTGCATTCATATTCATATGATCCCTATACTTGCGGAATATATTGGAAAAAGGTATCTGCAGGCTCTTGCATTACTTGATCAAATGCACTTGCTCCAATAGGAATATTTGTAGAGGTCATCACCTATATCGTACATTATTTCAGTTAATTCAGCGAAAGGATTTTCCGTTTCCTCCACTACAGGCTTGCCGCCACAAGAGATTAATACAAATGCTGATATCGCTGGAAAGATGTACTTGATTTTCATATATACTAAATTGGTTAGTGGATATAAAAATAGGATTTTTTAGTGGTTAGTCCTTGTTCTCGATATAATTTGACTTGATATTCGCTTCGCTTTATCAAGTCAAATCAGTCGAACTGACGTTCTGCGCTGTGGGGTCTAACGATACAGCTATTAGTGTTTTGTTTTTGGTAGACTTTATTTGCTCTTCGAAATTTAAGAATGGCACATCTTAGGCGGATGGAATTTGTAACTAAGCAATTAAGCCCTTCTAGCACATCCTAACCAAAAACTGGATTTTCAGAAAGAATATTTTTATGAATCTGACCGGGAATCATTCTGAAGATAGGAACTCTGACGTTAAAATGTCTAGCGAGGCGTTTAATTTCTGCATCTATTTCTTCTTGGTGATAGCGGGGAGAAAAATGACTTAATATAACTTTGTTCACCTTGATGTTTGCAAGCATTTCCATGACCTCTGAAAGGTCGCTGTGCTTATTTTTGGTAGAAGCATGTTTAAGCGAGTCATCATTCCCTAAAAACGTTGCCTCATGGATGAGGATATTGGAATTGTTCCAGCGTTCATAATCCTCAACGGGTGTATCACCCGAATAACTCAGAACGTTTTCTCGAACCACATCCGTCACATAATCATTCCCATGGGCTGCGATTAAATCACGAATATCATTGCCAGACAAGGCAGCGTATTCGGCTTTTAATTTACGTTTTGAGCGATAGATCTTATAACTTAAGCTTTTACTGACTTCTGGCGGGGCGTTTACATACCCGTTGCGAATAGCTTCTACAATTAAATCTTTTCCTACAGCATGTTGAGAACCAAAAGCGATTGGTTTCCAATCGGCGGCAGTTGGTCTTGGATCAAACTTCGAAGTAAAATCCTGCAATGCTGGAAAAGATCCGCATGCATCTGGATAATATATGATAGGTGAACCGTTGTGACCATTTAATTGATTGAATTGCACAAGCCCCGTTAAATGATTACGATCTGCATGAGAAATAAAAATGTGCTTTACCTTTCTGCCCTTTTGAAATATCCCGGACGATAATCCATCTCCAGCATCAAACACAATTCCAAGCTCATCAATAAAAAACCAAGTAGCAAAAAGTGCCGTTGAGTATCCCATGATTGTCAAGTTCATAAGAGCGTTGATCTAATGTAGTTCACCAAAACATCTAAATCTACCTTTTCTATCGGGTGTGGTTGATTGCTCAATGAATAAAAACGTCCATTCGTTAAATGGTTTGCGACAAATTCAGACTCGGCTTTGAACACCATTCTATCTTCAGTCCCCCATCCAATAGTAACATCATGATTAATTTCTTCCAATAAATCATTATCGAAACCGTTCTGCTCGCCTAATTCCACCATTAAATCTGCGGTCATTTCCATATTCTCTTTCCAATCATTTGCTGGATGAAGTTCTGCCAGACGTGCTGGGAATCGGGGCACTTTATCTTCAATAAGTTCAGGATTTAATTGTCGAATTTCTTGTACCGATATTCTTGGGCTCCATTCAAACTTTGTACCCAAAGTCACAATTTTGTCAATGTTAGCAGGAAATTGATAAGCCGCATCTAGCGCTACGAATCCACCCATAGAATACCCAAAAACATGTGCCTTTTCAATCTTAAATTCCGAAATAAAGTGTATCAAATTGTCTGAAAAAAGATCAATAGAAAATTCTTCCACCTCCAATTCACATTCCCCATGCCCTTCGAAATCAAGGGCGAAACCTCAAAATCGCTTTTTAGTCGCTCTTTCAGGTCATTGAAATACTGCTTACTTCCTAAAGCGCCGTGTAATAAAATTAAATTTGGTTTCACTTCTATCCTTTATTTTCTTCTGTTCCATCAGCATGTAATGCAAACCTACCTTTATTTGCCGCATGTGTTTTTTCACGCTCTGCCCAAGGCCATCCGCCAAATTGTGTGCGCTGATAATCTGCAATGGCTTGTTGAATCTCTTCAAAGGTATTCATGACAAACGGTCCATGTTGTGCTACGGGTTCGCCAATAGGCTTACCTTCTAAAATCAAGAGAAAGGCGTCTTCCTCGCTTTTATTTTCTAAAACAATATCAACATCAGGATTCAAGGTAACTTGATGATCCTTTTCAATCGATAAACCATCAACAATCAATTTATCGCCTGAATAAAAATAAATATTTCTATCAGCAGATAAGTCCGTTGCTGGAAGCGTCCATTTGGCGCTTGATTCAATTTTCACTGTTAAAACACGCACATGATGGTCGACAGTTGCTGCCCAAGAATTTGGCGTTGGTTTAGCTGCTTTTTTCTCTCCTAAGTCGCCTGCAATTAAATCCACGGTGGCAGACTTCCCTTTCGTGTTTGTTTCTTTCACGACAGGAATGTCTTCTTTCCATAGCATTTTAAAATGCGGATCAACAAACTTGTCCGCTTTTGGAAGATTAAGCCAAACCTGAAAAATTTCTAAGTGGTTTGGTTTTTCGTCGTTCAAAAGTGGAAACATCTCGGAATGTTGAATACCTTTCCCAGCAGTCATCCACTGCACATCACCCCCTTTAAAACGTCCTGCAGCTCCCAGCGAGTCGGAATGATCCACGGCGCCTTGTTTATTAATTGTAATAGTTTCAAACCCTCTGTGCGGATGGTATGGAAACCCTGGCACTTCTCTGCCGTGATACATTCTAAATCCATCTTTAACTACAAAATCTTGCCCCATTCTTCTGCCTTTTAAATCTGCAGTCTTCACCCCCATTTCGCCATTCCCGGCCGGGTAAGCGTCATTATGATAGGCACAAAACAAAAAAGGATCCTGTGTTTCCCAAGGAAAGCCTAAAGGAGCGATTTGAATAATATTATTTTCCATTTTAATTTCTTTTAATCTTTAAATTCTGCTTTAATATGCGAACCGTCGCAATACGGTTTATTTCCTGAAGCGCTGCAACGACAAAATGCCGTGGTTTTGTTCTTCGTTTCAGTGTTACCGTCTTTATCTTTTACCTCAATGGTGCCATAAACTAATAAAGGACCATTTTTCAAGACCTCCACTTTTGTACTTGTAGTTAAAGCTTCCTGATTTTCCTCACGATTCATATAATAACTTAATGGGCCTGATGGGCATTTAGCAATTTTGCTTTTAATTCATCCGTGGTTCCATTTTCTGCTTTAATCCAAGGTTTTTCATTTGGATTGTATACGTTAGGAAGCGCTTTTACGCACTCGGCGGCATGAATGCATGATTTTGGTTTCAATACAATTGTTAATTCACCGTTTGTATATTCTTTTACAATTTCTCTATCCATAACCGTTTATAATTCGTAATTCTTCTTTCAGTTTAAAAGTAAAATTCAGCCATCACTTAGAGCCGAAGTTCTGAGCTTCTTTAATTGGCCATACAAGATAGAAATAAAATCTCAATCCAAAAACATGTTTAAACATTTAATTTGACTTTTTGCGATTATCGCAAATAGAATTTAAGTGCTTCGCAAAACAGTTGTCACTTCAAAAAGCCTATGCCTATATTCGCTTAAATTGAATGATAAGGTTATGCAAAAAAGTCATCAACCAAACCAACACATTAGAAAATTACATACTCTAGCCTTCGCTATTTTTTTCACAATTCACCAATATTGCACAGCTTCCCGGTTCAAATAACAGATTAAAAAGTAAGACAGCACATGGGGACATATGCATTCAATTCTATGCGCCAATAGGTTTAGCCACGGCATATTACTTAGAAGATAGCCCTTATTTTCATCCCGGATTTATTGCTTTCAGATTATCTGCTGAATTGAAAATAACCAAAAATCATTTTTTTGGATTCGAATTTTATGGAGGAGATTATAAGAGCAATTATGGTGCTTTAATCAATTACTTTCAGCCAAATGATAAACCACACTCAGATCTAATTGAACTCACGAAAGGAATCCATCATTTTGTGCAAATTGGTCCTAGCTACAGTCTTTGTTTAAGAGCCGAACGCGTTTTCATTAAAAGCATAATAAGTGGAGGACCTCATAAGATACGTCAACAACAACAAGTCATAAACTATTATCCAGTTGATACCAGTACTTATTCTAAAAAAATATTTACGACAGATAAATTTAAACACAAACCTAGCGGATGGAAATTTTATGGCGCCCTACAATTTGAATTTGGCTATCGATTTAAAACTAAAAATTATCATAACACTATTGCAACTTGGTCTATTGGCGCAAGGTATATGTACGGAGTAGCAAGTGTAAAAAGCACTTATTACGAACAATTTGATGATGGTAAACCTGTAAATCACATCCATTATTCAGACAGGTATATTAGTAGGAATCTAGACTATCACGTATACGTAACTCTTATCTTTTGAGAGATTATAATTGTCTAAAAGTCATCCATTTGCTCGCTACGCTCAAACACTTTTTGATAATTATTCAATTTAATTGAAACCGATAACATAATTTGCGGAGCAAGCGGTTTAGAGATTGAGTAAAACTCAACATTTTCAGTGGTTGTGATTGATCCACGGCGCTCAGTTCCAAAAATATTACGTCCAGAAAGTGAAACGGAAAAACGTTTTTTCATGAAACTCTTTCTTACAGAAATGTCCTGAGAAAATGAATCGAAACTCTCTCCTTGTGCTACCACTGAACCACTTTTGTATCGAGATACCAATTGAATCATAAAACCTTTTACGGTAAAGGTATTTGTAAGTCTACCCGAATAATTGAAAGATTCGGTGCTATAATCCACGTCATTTAATGACCCCGATAAATTAAACAAATAAGCATTTCCGCTGGCATTAATTTTCCACCATTTTTTTATGTTATAACTTAAGGTTGTTTCTAATCCGTATGCCTCAGAAGTACCAATATTGTATGGTTGACTAATTAAAATTCCTTCTTCGTACACGGTAGAAATTCGATTAATAATGCCACTGCTTTTTCTGAAATAACCTTCAACACTAAAGAAACCTTTACGTTTAATTGGTTTAATATAACTGACTTCAAAAGCATTGATATATTCAGGTTGCAAATTCGGATTTCCACTACGCACGTTAAAAGGTCCTTCCCATGTAATAAACGGCTCAAAGAAATAACTACGTGGACGCTCAATTCGGCGGGAATAGCTCAACAAAAATTGACTCTTATTTTTTAAGCTATACGAAAAATGCGCTGAAGGAAACCAATCTAATCGGTTAATTTCAGTGAAATTTGTAGCAGTTGAAGATGAAATATTTCTGAAGGTATACTCCGCTCTTAAGCCCAATTGATAGCCTAAACTTTTATGCTTTCCGCTAAACATGGAATAACCAGCGTGAATGTCTCGCACATAATCAACATCAGAGCTCAATAAAGGATCAAAATCGTAGATTGAGGTAGTTGTATTATAAACATAATTTTCACCAATGTCTCCACTAGTGCCAAATTGTGACTGAAAGCCCGCCTCAAATTTTCGGTTATTTTTTAAAGGCAATTTATAATCGACATTGAAGCGATAAGAATTCGAAGGCCCAGTTTCTTTAAATAAGTTTCCAGAACGAATCGACCCATCATTATTAAACGATAAAGTAGTGTCAAATTGAACCACATCTTTAATATTCAATACGGCCTTAACACTAATGTTATGCTCTTTATTTCGCTTAATGTTGTATTGATAATATAGACTTGTTGAACTATTGGTAAAATCAATGTTATTGTTCTGCTCATTATAAAAATCTGAAATCAAAGAATCGTTATCATAATTGAGGTAGGCATAATCAGAATATGGAAGCATATTCATAGTTCTTAGTTTCCCTCTCAAAACAATAACATGACTGTTATTAGGTGCCCACTGCACTCCTGCACCTAGGCCCCAACCTTCACGTTTCCAATTGCTTTCACCTTCGCTTCGCAAAACATTTACAACACTATCATAAGTTGTGGTTCGTGTTTGCGTTGTTTGATTGGGACGACCTCGCTCACTTATGTTTGCATTTAAATCAAACGTAAAAGCATTCTTTTTTAAATTGAGGGCAATATCACCCGCGTAATTATCAAATCGACCAGCGCTCAAATTAATCAAACAGCTCACACCTTGTAATTTATTCTTTTTTGTAATGATATTAATTACGCCACTAGTTCCCTCGGCGTCATATCTCGCTGATGGATTGGTGATAATTTCAATGTCTTTTATTGTACTTGCAGGAATGGTGGCAAGCGCATCATTCGCATCTAAAATTGTTGGAATCCCGTCAATTAATAAGGTAAAACTTGAACTCCCTCTTAAACTCACGGTTCCATCTGCGCTTACTGATATAGAAGGAATATTTTCCAAAATCTCAATGGCCGTTTGCCCGTCAGTATTGATTTGATCTTCTACATTAATTATTTTCTTATCAATCTCATATCTAATTTCTGGAACATCTCCATTTACCTCAACAACATCTAACACTGTTGGTGAAAATTTTAAATCCTTTAAATTATAGGTGATTTGATCTTCTGTCAGCTTAATTCCTTTAATAAACTTAGTGTCATAGCCTACAAAACTAATTTTTAGTTCGTATGTTCCGACTGGTAGGTCAACAATAGAAAAGTTACCGTTATCACTCGTTACTCCGCCGCCAATGGCTTTATTCTCAGGTTGCTTCAACGCTAAAACGGTAACATATGCCAAACTCTCGTTTGAAACAGAGTCTATAACGTTTCCAAAGATTTCTCCTTTTTTATCTCCGGGTTGGTCACCCGCTCCACGCTTACCCCCTCGGCCACCTGGGGGCTGAGCTGCAAGATTGAAGGACATTAATAAACCTATAAATAGGATGAAATTTCGCATTAAAATATTTTTTTTTACAAAAATACGGTTTTTCGTACAGTGTGTACTATAATTATATTTTGAGAGGTTCCCGCTGCCAACAAACGGTCAAATGACCTTCTTGATCCTTCCAATTACCTACTTAAAACACATAGACACTATAAATTGTTCAAGGTTTAATCACGATTGATTTTTATTTTCAAAAAATAATGGAAGATTAGATTCGGCCTGCAATTTTATACCGCGCATAACTTGCTTCATGAAGCCGGCTTTTTGAAATTTGACAAAACGCCATGTAAAGGGTTGGCTCCATCTGTTTTTTGATTAATAGGTGTAGGTATAAGTCACATTCACAATATTTGTCGACATTTGATTCGCCTTCCATTCACCAATGGCTTTGGCCGCAAAAAATAAAGTTTTCGTCTTGAAATTATAAATTGTCCATTTCCAATAATGATTTTCTTGGCGCTCCAAAATTTCATCTTTCAAAAGTCGACCTTTCATGACAAAAAGAGTTCCAGCAGCTATTGGATATGTCACACCCCCAACTTGTCCTCACGTTTCGTCATCCTCAAAACCAACAATTGCAGGTTGGAGACGATAAGCCGTCATGAACTTTGTGGCATCACCCAATATAGGAGTTTTAAAGACCCGGGCTAGCGTGCAATTAAATTGAGTTGAAATGGAATGTTTGACAGTTCGCCCTTGGCTTATACTTTTTTGAATTTTCAGGATTATTGACCACCTCCAATTAATAAGGTGACAGTTCCACGGTATTCGTAATCATTCCCTTCGCGATCCTTAAATCTCAAGAAATAAACATAAACACCCTCTTCATGATACCCTCCGAAGGTTGTGTTCTCGCCGTTCCAACCCTCATCACGATTTAATGTGTTGAAGATTTCCTCGCCCCAACGGCTATAGATAGAGAGGTTATATGAATCAAAATCATATAGTGAAATGACTGGCAAGAAAATTGGATTTTCGCCTCGAATCATAAAGGCATTTGGAATGTACACCAGAGGATCTATAGTCGCGCAAACGGCATTCGAGAAAGAAGTTTCACTAAAACCATAGGCATTCAATCCTTCCACGGCTTCTACCCGGTAACAAAACTGCCCTTGCGACTCATAATACAATGAAACATCATCCACAAAGGTTCTTACACCAGGCAATGTGGAGGCAATTGGCGAAGCATCAAAAACACCATTTTCGCCGCGATAAATATTATACTTTACAATTGCTCCGTCAAAACCATAATAAGGCGACCAATTTAAGGTATGCAACATCCGCGTATGATCCGTTGAAATATCTAAAAATGCCGTAGTTCCGATATTCGAAACCGTACCTACTCTACCACACGTATCTACCAGATTAATCCGGTATTGATAGGCACCCCGTTCTGGAAAAACGTTATCATCAATAAAACTAAAATAAGAACCCGTCAGCGTTGGAACCTCTCCAATCACCTCAAATTCAGTATCATAAGGGCCTTGTGCTTCAATTTCATATTTTTCAACTGCAGCAGTTTCATCCGTGAAACAAATCACTTCAATATTATCGCCTAATTGATGCGTGGCGGTTGTTAAATAATGAAATGCTGGTTGACTTGGACGCTCTGCAACTTGACAGACTTTATTGGAGAGTGAAATAGTATCATTCACTGTTACGGCACGAATGAAATAGCAATAATTTACGTCATAAATAACGCCCGTATGGCTGTAAACCAGAGCCGCCGAAGTCACCGTTCCTATCACCTCATAAGGCGAGCCGCCAATACTTGTAAGTATTTCATATTTTTCAACGTCATCCGTCCAACCTTCGTAAGCTGTCCAATTTAGGTTGATCGCTTTGGCGCACAAGTCATATTCTTGCTCTAAATGAATGGTATAGTGCGCCCCACTCTTTGCAGAAGTTTGAAAAGTTGGTTCCGCAACATCTGTATAACAAGAATCGAATGCTGAAACTCGGAATCCTTCCGCTTGATCTCCAGACCAAGTTGGAACCCAGGTATAGGTTGTATTCAATCTGCCCCAGACGGTATCAATTTCGGGCCAAAAAGGAGGTTCATCTCGATAAATAATATAACCGTAAGTGTCAGGTGAAGGATTGACGTTCCAGCTGATATCAACGTATTCAGAAATTGGATTAACCGTTACCCAATCTAACACTGGAATGTATGGATTGATTTGATCTTCAAAAGTTCCACCAACAGTATTTGAGGTGGAAGTACAACCCGCATCATTATCGACTCTGATTTGATAATTCATGTAAGCTTCGCAAATGTCTATTGTGTCAATAAACATATTCGTTCCATAAGGCACTTGACCTCTTAATGTCCAAGTTCCAAGAGGGAATTCACGATAAACTTGTTGAACTGGTGATTCACCATTATTAATGGGAACATGCGTATCATTCCATTCCAAATTCACACGACCGTCTAAAAGATCAGTGATTTCCATAAATATAGAAGACAAGGTATCAGATGAAACCTTATTTTCCCCACCGCATCCGTAACGGGTTACAATAAAATAATCTTTGGAACCTAGATCGGCTCCCGCTCCTAAATGAGTATAAGTAGTTGTTGCAATTGTTGGTATTGTTGCAATTAATCCTAGTGCAGTCGAATGCACCTCGTATTGCGAAAAGGATGAACCCGGATCAACGGCCTCAGTCCATGTCAGTGTAACGCTGCCATCATCTTGAACATCTATACAAGCCAAATCTGCTGCCTCAACCGGCAATTTATTTTTGAGTGTAATTCGGATAGTTTCGTAAGTACGACCAGGAACAGAACAATAATCATCTTGCGCATTTAGCACAAACGTATAGACCTGTTCGCCCTGCTGCGCGCCACAAGCATCCAATAAATGATCACATGAAGTTTGCCAATTGAAATTTGTAGTTACTCCTTGCACCCCTTGAATTAAAGGCGGCGTGTCAACTGTTGCGCATGGCAAATAATCACAACCAGAACCATCATCTATCAATCCTGTTCCGAAATAATTACCTGTTGGGGTAAGTGTTACAATTTGCGGAGTGCCATCTTGTAAAAACTCAACATCCTCTACCACAATATCAAAGTTGATTAAATCACCTGCAAAAAAAGTAGCTTCAAAAGATGTTCCACCAGCAAAAGGCGCCGTAATTACAGGAGCTGTATTTACATATCCAGGACAAGGAATAATAATTAATTGAGATTCGCGGTTGATGGTAGCAATTAGAATTCCATCACGATAACAATCTATTTTTTGAACGAAACCAAAGTTACCCGGGGTGTTTGAAGTAAATGTAATTTGTCCTGAATTCGGATCCATTGTTGCAGGAATATTTCCAGGATCAAAAGTTGCGTCAGGAGTAGGATTATCAAACGCAAAGCCAGCCACAAAAGGCACAGGTCCAGGATTCGTAGGTGGATCAAACACCCCTGCAGGGAAATGATCTAAAGGAACCCCCCAAGAAAACACAAGTGAATCATTGTCTTCATCAAAAGCGTTAGAATCAAATTGGAAATCACTTCCTGAACACAGCAACATATATGGATCTTGCGCAAATAAAGGAGATGAGTCTAAACAATCACCCGGGCGTTCATACATGATTGACGAAAGCGTAAAACCATAAGCGTATGGCTCATCAATATTATCCACATCCCAATTTCGAGAAAAAGAATCATACGTAAAAGCCCAACCACTTGCAGGTGGTATTCCAACCAGCGTTACAGTTCCAGATCGATAAACGTATTTTTGAACAGCTCCCGGTCCAGTTCCACCACCGGTGCCAACACCACAATCAATCTCAGCCGGACTTCCTGCCACCTCTGTACAATTTGGAGACAGGTCATCTGCAGAAACAAAATCACACGTTATTGAAGTCACCAAAGGATGCCCCCAAACCCGCAAACCTAGACTTGGATCAATGATATCTAGCCCATTACAATCGCGATATATCACCAAAGTAAACTGATAATCATCCCCGCCCATTGCTTGCCAAGTTATCTCTCCGCCCATTAAATGCGCTGCGTAATTCACCTTTCCAAAGAAAAGTGTAAACAGCATTACAAGAAGAAGTTTAATCCGCATTTATTAGTTAACGTAGTTAATGTGCTTTTATTGAATACGAAACAAACTCTTTTTAGTTGCTTCGATTCTCAAGTATTTTAAGGGGTTTGACCGATTGTAAAAATTAATAGCTCGCGAGGTTGTTTCTCGACCGCTGTCAGGACTGCAAAATACGGAATGAAATTTGCGCCGTTTCAGCTACGAAAAATGGATGGTCTGAGGCGAATAATAAATGGCGATTTCGGCCTACTGAATCTTGTTTTTTTTAGACTAAATTGCAGGAAGAAATGAAAACGATTTGTATCATAACATTTGCTGTTTTAGCGACGACTTGCGCTCAGAAAGAAAACAAACGTATATCTGAAATTGAGTCACCATTTAAGCTAGAAATTAGAGACAAACAAAATGGCCTTAGACATCAGCAAAACGCAAAGTTAAAATTAGCGGAAATAGCGCAAGAAAAATACACAAAACGCATGGCTAGGTACAACAACATTCTACAAAGTGAAATCAACAACGCTACTTTACAAGGCAAAAGGGATCAATTAATCAGGGATTTCTTCACCAACAACAGCCCTTCAGCCCCCGATTTTGGGACCCTTATTGATCTTAATTACGATAACTATTTAGACTTTATAATTGGATACTACGGTCAAGCCGGAAGTGGTATTAAAAATCGTATTGAAGTGCACCTATTCGATCCTCAAAAAAACAATTACAAACAAAACCAACTTTCATCTATTCCTAATCCAAGCTTTTATTTAGAAGATAAAATCATAACAGGATTTTACCTTGGTGAAGGTAAAAAAGTAGAATGGATTCAACACAAATGGGTGACTACAAAAACAACATCCGCTACATATGCTCCATATCCAGACTCAGCATATTCTTATATAAACTATCCGCTAACTGGCAAAACCGATAGTGTTTTGGACCTTTATCGGGGCGTACCAAGGCAGGATATTTTAAGGAATGACTATGGGGAGTTATAGTGATTGGGGGGGGGTATGGCCATGCAATCGAGGATTGCGAATCCAGCGAAGCTTCGTATTTGTGTGATTAGTAGGTGTGTCTTTGGATGTATTTAGAATCGGATAGCATACTTTGTGGTTGAACTACTCCATTCCATACTCGATCAATTCATAATAGATCTCGGCGCCTTTCAGGATGTCTGTTGTGTCAGAATTATCGATACTCAAATCTTTATAAACAGATTTAATTTTGCCAACATTTCTGGCATAAACATCATAATTACGTTTGAAATCAATAAATGAAATAAAGTTTTCTTTTTCAACAATTACAGTTGAATCATATTCTATTCTGAATACGGTTCATAAATATTTTCATAATAACATTCCAATTGCGGCTCATTGTTTAAGACATTGCCATCCCAAGTTCGATTATAGGCTATCGCAAACACCATTTTGATTTGACGATCATTCTCGTCCACTACTTCACTAGTTGATGCCGTGCGTTTTTGAGTCCAAATATGTTTAATTACCCATTCCTCTGTTTCATCAGCGCGAATATAACGTTTGAGTTTTTGGATGGTATCACCTTCACCATCTACCAATATTTCCGCAATTACTTCCTTAATTTGAAAACGACTCGTGTCGTGTGCGGGGTCAATTTCTATATCGTGAAAAATATCAACAACATCATAAATGACAAAGTGTCCAACCTCAACTGGGAAATATTCATAACCATAGATAATTGTATTATCTATCGGATCTTTATTACATCCAAAAAGACTAGTGATAATTATGCTTATGAATACTATTTTTTCATGTATAGGTTAGACGCTTAAATACCTCTAAGGGTTTGTTAGGTCATCTTTTTTAACTGTGTACCGTACAGAATGATAAATAGTGCCGAGAATATAGCCGTTGTGCTAATGATAATCCATCCAAAGGTCATTCCGTTAAAATAATAGAGCCAATAAGCGATTGATATAATGCTGTAACCGATATACATATAAAAACCTATTTTTCTCAGTTGGAACATTAAAAATACACCTATTAAACCAATGATCAATGCTACAAAATTGATGATCATCATAGTTGAAAAGTTATCTCGAGAGATGTATAGCATTTCGATTGATTCTTCCACAACCCATGGCATCATTTCAATTGTCTCCGGTGTTTGACTTTCAAGAATTACAATTTTTTGTTCACGGATATCAGCTTCCGTTAACCGCCCAGTGTTTAATTCCGTCACTACACTCGGCAATGAAAAAGCCATCCATACCCACGAAAGAATACATAATGCCGTTAATCCATTTGGTCTTACTTTACCCATACTTTAAATAGTTTTAATAAATTTAATTGATTTTTCGATTTCGGGCTGCATAAATTTGTCGTTCTCAACGAAAGGTACAATTTTTCTATATGAAGCCACTATAGTTTCTATTAGATCGCTCGACTTTAGTGGTCGTCTAAAATGCAAGGCTTGTGTGGCATTGAACAATTCAATTCCTAATATTTTTTCAAGATTTTCTACAATTTTGAAACATTTTGTAGCGGCGTTTGCGCCCATACTTACATGATCTTCTTGTCCATTAGATGATTCGATAGAATCAACCGAAGCAGGTGCAGCCAATTGTTTGTTTTGGCTAACAACAGATGCCGCGGCATATTGCGGAATCATAAATCCAGAATTAATGCCAGGGTTCGCCACTAAAAATGCAGGCAACCCTCTATTCCCACCAATTAACTGATAGGTGCGGCGTTCTGAAATATTTCCTAACTCTGCTAAAGCAATGCCCATTAGGTCGAGCGTAATGGCTAAAGGTTGACCATGAAAATTCCCGGCAGAAATTATTTCATCCGTATCAGGAAAAATGGTTGGATTATCTGTTACGGCATTAATTTCTCTTTCAAAAATTTCGATTGAATAAGCAATTGCATCCTTCGAAGCTCCATGCACTTGAGGAATGCATCTAAAAGAATAGGGATCCTGAACGTGCGCTTTTTCCAGCTCTATTATTTGGCTGCCATGCAAAATTTCGCGCATGTGTTTTGCCGTTTCAATTTGTCCCTTCTGATTTCGAACTGCATTCACATTATGGAAGAACGGATTCAATCTAGCATCAAAACCTTCAACCGAAACTGCGCCAACAATATCAGCAGCGTTTGACAATTGACTCGCTTTAATTAGCGACCAAACTCCATATGCACTCATGAACTGTGTTCCATTCAGTAATGCTAGGCCTTCCTTAGACTTTAAAGCCAAGGGTTCCCAACCCATTTTTTGAAGCATCTCTGCAGATGACATTAATTCACCTTTGACATAAACATTTCCTTCTCCCAATAATGGTAAAGACATATGCGCCAAGGGAGCTAAATCGCCTGATGCTCCTAAAGATCCTTGTTGATAAACAATCGGAACGATATCATTATTATAAAAATCGAGTAATCGCTGAACCGTCTGCAATTGCACGCCAGAATGACCGTAAGACAATCCTTTCACTTTTAAGAAAATCATCAGTTTCACAATTTCAAGTGGCACCTCATCCCCTATTCCGCAGGCATGTGAGATAACCAAATTACGTTGTAGTTTTTCTAAATCTTCGTTTGATATTACAGTGTCACAAAGCGATCCGAACCCCGTATTGATTCCATAAAAAACGTTTTTACCAGTCGCCATTTTATCATCCAAATATTGTCTGCATTTGGCAATTCTCGCTGATGCGTTGGTAGATAATTTGAGTTCTAGCTTAGCATCTACAATTTCTTTTACTCTACTAATCGATAAATGCTCAGAGTCAATAAGGTGTGCTGACATAATTTAAATTCGATTTAAAAATTCTTCTGTTGGAATATTCTCTTGTTCTCCTGTTTCCATATTCTTAATGGCCAAGGTATTTTTTTCAATTTCTTGAGAGCCTAATATAATGACAAATGGAATATTGCGATCATTTGCATATTTCATTTGCTTTTTCATTCCTTTAGCGCTTGGATAAACTTCACATGAAACACCCTTTTCTCGAATGCGTTTAGCAATTCGCATGCAATGTGTTTGTTCTTCTTCTCCAAAATTGATGAATAAGTATTTCGTAGTTGTTAACACTGATTTTGGAAATAAATCCAATTCTTTCATTACATCATAGATTCGGTCTGCCCCGAAAGATATTCCAACACCAGACATGCCTTTTAAGCCAAACAATGCCGTCAGGTCATCATATCGCCCACCTCCGCAAATACTTCCCATATTCACATTGTTAGCAGTTACTTCGAATATAGCGCCTGTGTAGTAATTTAATCCACGTGCAAGTGTCACTTCAAATTCTACTTTTGCTTTATTCAAGCCCAATGCTTTTATATTGTCTAGCAAATACTTTAGCTCTTCAATTCCTTTTAATCCCGTTTCAGAATCTGCCAAATAGGTAGTCAGCATTTCTAAATTGGCATCATTATCTCCGGATAGATCAAACAATGGATCTATTTTGGCGATAGCCTCTTCGCTTACTTCACGATCGCGCAATTCTTTAATCACGCCTTCCTTTCCAATTTTATCTAATTTATCAATCGCAACGGTGATCGGAATCAATTTTTCAGACTCTCCACATACCTCAGCAATACCTGATAATATTTTACGATTATTAATTTTAATTGAAAAATCAGGCAATCCTAACTTTGAAAGAACTTCATCAAAAATTTGGACCAATTCAATCTCATACAATAAGGAATCGCTTCCAACAATATCTGCGTCACATTGGTAAAACTCGCGGTAACGACCACGAGCAGGACGATCACCTCTCCAAACGGGTTGAATTTGAAAACGTTTAAAAGGAAAAGACAAATCGTTTTGATTTTGCACCACAAATCGTGCAAAAGGAACAGTTAAATCATAACGCAACGCCTTGTCAGAAATTGAATTCGAAAAACGCCCTAATTTTCCTTCGGCAATGGCATTCGTATCTGCTTTTTTCAAGCTACCCCCTAAATTCAGAACACGAAAAATTAACCGATCGCCTTCCTCACCATATTTACCCATTAAGGTTTCAGTTTTCTCAATGCACGGCGTTTCAATTGGTGAAAAGCCATAATTTTCAAAAACTCCTTTTATGATTGAAAAGATATAATTACGCTTTACCATTGTTTCTGGCAAAAAATCGCGTGTTCCTTTTAGTATTGAAGGTCTGGTACTCATATTTCTTATTAATTATAGCCGTAAATTTAATTCGAATTATTGGTGAATCCACTCTTTTTTACTAGATAATTTTGGTTAGAAATTTTACATCTCAAAAAACAAAATCTCTACAACGAAAATCAACGCATAATAATCATTGCTTAAACACTGGAGAATTATTCTTGTTGGTTGAGGGATTCAGCACGAACAAAGAGTCATTCCTGCCACTGACTAAGATCATCCACTTTCCGCATTTTCAACGGATTTATTCCAGTATATTTGTAAAATAGATAAACGATAATGTCCCATAACCACGATTATAGCCAGGCAACCAAAAATATTAAAGTTGCTTTTTTTATCAATCTCATCTTTACAGTTTTTGAGATTATAGGGGGAATCTATACCAACAGTATTGCAATTATTTCAGATGCCGTGCACGATTTGGGCGACAGTCTATCCTTAGGGACTTCTTGGTATCTTCAAAATAAATCGGACCAAAAGCCTGACAAAAAATACTCGTTTGGTTATCGACGTTTTTCGTTGTTGGGCGCACTTATTAATAGTGTGGTGCTTTTAGCCGGATCAGTTTATGTGATTTACGAGGCGGTTGGAAGGTTCATTGAACCAGAACATGCAGACCCAACAGGAATGATCTTTTTTGCCTTAGTCGGAATAGCTGTAAATGGCTACGCCGCATGGAAATTGAGCAAAGGAAAAACATTAAATGAAAAAGTAATTTCTTGGCATTTGTTAGAAGATGTTTTGGGTTGGGTAGCCATTTTAATTGTGGCTATTGTTCTTCAATTTAATGATATCGTCTATCTGGATCCTGCTTTATCGATACTAATTACGCTCTATATTTTATGGAACTCTTTTAAACGTTTAAAAGAAACACTCTTTTTGTTTTTGCAAGGAACTCCAGATGAAGTTGACAGTGAAAAAATTGAAGCAGAAATTATTGCCATTGATGGCATAGCTTCTTTGCACCATACCCATATTTGGTCCTTGGATGGCGAACACCATGTATTTACGTCACATGTAAAACTCGATAAGGTGGATAATTTGGATACAATCATTGCTATTAAGTGTCAAATTCAGGTGGTATTAAATAATTATCCATTCGAACATTACACCATTGAAACAGAAATGGCGCACGAGGATTGTGGCTTAATCAGTAATAAAACATCACAACATTATGAATAGCATCACCATTTTTTGTGGTTCAAGCGAGGGTACGGATCCCGTTTTTAAAGAAATGGCCTACAGTTTAGGTAAACAATTGGCGAAGGACAAAACGACCGTAATTTATGGTGGTGCGCAAATTGGTTTAATGGGGGCTGTAGCCAACGGTGCTTTGGAAAACAATGGAAAAGTAACAGGTGTTATCCCCCATTTTTTAAGTGGAAAAGAAGTCTTACATGAAGGTTTGACCGAATTGATTCAAGTGGATACTATGCACGAGCGCAAAACTATTATGGCTGAAAAAAGTGATGGTTTTATTGCTTTACCCGGCGGATTTGGGACTTTTGAAGAACTCTTTGAAATTTTAACATGGGCGCAACTCGGTCTGCATCAAAAGCCAATTGGGGTTTTAAACATTAACGGTTTTTATGATGATCTGCATGAAATGGTTCAAAAAATGGTAGACAATGGATTTTTGAAACCCCTAAATCAAGATATGCTAATTAAAAGTTCATCTATTAAGGATTTATTGGGGGAAATGCGCAACTATATTGCTCCTGATGTTCCAAAATGGATTAAATCGAATGAAACTTAAGTCTTATTCGTAAATTTGCATAAATTTCTTTGAGATGGATAAATTCAAAAATCGGATTAAGTACTTTCTAGTTGGCCTTAGTATTGGGGTAATCTTAGTGTATTTCATGTTCGGTAATCGCGGATGCTCTTGGCTTCCTGAAAATCGTGTAAAAAACATGATTGGTGAAAAAGAGATTGTTGTTGGCGACAGCGTTTTGGCCATTATGCAATGTATTGGTTTAAATAACGACGACATATACGAGTTATTAAAAGATGAAGGAGAAGTTGAGTTTTCATTGAGCGAAACACAAGTCATTCCCAAGATCTATTATATTGAAGCGTATAAAGAAGATGTGTTATATTGGGCAAAATTTGCTTTGTATGAGGATAAAGATTTAACTGAGGTAACAGAAGTTTTTGTAACAGGTGCTTCACCGTGTGAGGTTAACGTGACCAATGAATTTTTCTCAACTATGCCTCTGCCGCACTCAGATGTAATTGCGATTATAGAATCGCATGAATTTAGAATTCTTTCTGAAGCAGAAGCGCAAATGGAATCCTACGGAATCTCTGAAGAAGATCTTTTTGCATTCCACAAAACCGCAGAAATTAATATTGAACGATCGGAACCACGCCTGTTGCCCAATCCACATTATGTTATGGAAGGCACTTTGAATAATAAGCCATTCAGCGTTAAATACATTATTGGAGAAAATCGTACTCGAATTGAGTCAATTGTTGGTCCAAAACCAACTGGTTATTAAAACTAATTATGGGATTATTTTCAAAATTATTCGGAGGAGGTAAACGAGAAAGAATCAAAGCACTTTTGGAGCAAGGTGCCGTCATAATTGATGTCCGTAACCCTGGGGAATTTGCAAGTCGAAATTATAAAGACTCAATTAATATTCCATTACCAGAAATTTCTCGAAGTATAGATAAAATAAAATCAAAAAAAACCAATTGTCGTTTGCTGTGCTAGCGGTGTTGCAGTACCTCTGCAAAAAATATAATTGCTAAAGCAGGAATTGAAGTAGAGAATGCCGGCAGTTGGAGAGCCCTAGAAAACTATTAATATGCACCCACTCATTAGAAACTGGTCACTTGTTCGCATCATTAAGTTTGGTGTTGGATTGGCATGTCTGCTGAGTTTCCCAAAACATGAGGAGTATATCATCCTATTTGTAGGGCTGTATTTTTTAATTCATGGTTTGTTTAATGCAGGTTGCAATAATAATTGTCCAACATAACTGTGGGGACTATAGATGAGACATTAGACTCGGGTTCGATCACAGATTCTGTGGTGGACAAATCATACATTCACGGGTTTACGTTTAGTTCAGGTTTAAGAATTGCCATCAGTTTTCTAGGAGTATTTGGATTATTCGCCATATACACTGGAGGCCCTGGTTATTTAATTGGACCGCCAATCATTTTCTTCGCAATTTACGCGCACACCTCAATCACAGGAACAGATATGTCTTTTGGAAACGGCTATGTCCGCGAATTTTCAAAATCATTTTGGATAAAAAAAGGCAAATGGGTGCCTACGAATCTACTTCCAGATATTACCATTTTAAAATCGGGAAAATCAATTGGTGTGAATCATATTTATAGCGAAAAAACAGCAAGGTATACCAAAACTCAATATTCCGTTTGCCTTTTGAGTGCTAATCACCGTAAGCGCGTTTTAATACACGAAACAGAATCAGCAACTACTGTATATGAAACGGCTGTTCATTTAGCCGAAAAAATGGATAAGAACTTGGTTGAGTTTAATCCGGTTATTTCTAAGGCCACGCTAGCAAAGCGGTATGAGCGGCACTAGGCTTTGTTCTCGACACAATTTGTATCATTTTCACTTCGCTTAACCTACCCAAATCACTGGAACTGAAGCCAATAAATAATTACCTTGTCGATTCCTAGATATAGATGTTTGGGATTTGAATTCGAATGGACATTGATAATTGAAAATTGCACATTATTCATTGCACATTACACAAGTCACTTTGCTAAAGCCACTCTATTACCTCAATCAAACTATCCAATCTATTGGCAGATAAACTCATGGCTCTTGTGGTGTAGTGGGCTTGTTTATAAAAGACTTCCCGCTCTTTTAATTTTTCTTGGACAAATTGATGCAAGGCGTCTTTATTGTCTTTAATAGGTTCAATTAATGGGCGAATTCCTTTGGCGCTTTGTAACCGATCAACCAACATTTTAGCAGAGAGTTCTAAATAAACCGATTTTCCTTTTTGTAAAATGAGTTCCATGTTATTATTGAAACACGGTGTGCCGCCTCCAAGCGCAACTACCGTATTCTCAACATTTAAATCTGCCAACCAGTTCGTTTCTATGGTTCGAAAACCATCCTCCCCTAGCTCGGCAAATAGTTCATCAACAGTTTTGTTGTTCGCTTTTTCGATTTCTTGATCAGCATCTAAAAACGCAAAATTCATCCGTTTAGCAAGGCGTTTGCCCAAACGCGATTTACCCGCGCCCATAAAACCGATTAAAAATACCACTTGGCTCATTGCGCGTAAAGATAAGGATTTGACGAATGATTTTTGCACGGCATTGTTCATTTCTGTTCATATTCTATCTTTGCACTTGAACTATCAAGTATGTGCGGCGTAAAAACCAATCCAACTAATTAAGATTTAGAATGAATAAAATTACATCAACAGTTATTGGCGACCTTATCCAAAATGAGCAATTTACTGGATGGTGGCATAGCAAACCAACGCTGATTCCTTTACTGGATCTAGAATTACCGATCACCTTTATGGATTATGATCCGTTGATTGACACTGAATTTATCCCAGAAGCTGATGCAGCGCTAAAGAACTTCCTCGCATTTACTTCAATCGAAAAATTAAAATTAGCACCTCATATTTTTGAGAATTTTGTTGAAATATCCTCTTATTTAAATGTGGACGACATTCCTGAAAAGATACGTGGAGCACAACCGTTGAGTATTTGGAATTTTGTTCACCCCACTCAACTATTTATAAATAGACGCCCGACTAATGACAAAGATCTTTATGTTGTATTGGCCTGTGAATGCGAATGGGAAAAAGAACACGGTTTGCAAATGGTATTCCGACAAGGAAAAAAACTTACCCGAGTTAGTGATCAAGATGGACACTTGACTGAAGCGGATGCCTACGATCTCCCTGATGATAAGGACGAGTTACTTTCTAAATTTTAGATTTTTTTTAAATAAATATTCACTTCGATTTGAGTCTATAAATTTTTGAATTTCAAACGGTTATTTTAAAGATCTAAATGATAAAAAAAAGAATTAAAAAAATATTCCATTTTATTTTGGCAGATAAAATAAACCCCGTATATTTGCACCCGCAATAAGGAAGATCTGGTAGCTCAGTTGGTAGAGCATCTCCCTTTTAAGGAGAGGGTCCTGGGTTCGAGCCCCAGCCAGATCACCAAAGCAAAGAAGAAGCCTTGACGCTAATCGTCGAGGCTTTTTTTGTGCAGTTTGGTTTGGGGTTTATTTGAAGGTCTTTTTTGTCCAAGAAGCCAGCACTGGGTCCGAGCCTCAACCAAATCACCAATGCCCAGCAGACATCTTGTCCAACCCAGATGGATGCGGCTTTTATTCCATAAACATTGACGGTGCGAGAAGCACGGCAACATAAATGATTATATTTGCGTGAACGTAGTGCTTTATTCTAAGTCAATAGTTGATTATTTTTAAAAGTAAGTTGCAAAATGAGTATTGAAAAATTCAAGAATTTATTTCTGATTCTAATTGTAATTGGTATTCCATATTTAATATATTCTTTGGGGACATTAGTTGAAATAAACTATTTCGGTTATATAAATAATTGGTGGTTCGTTTTACTTTTTATTATTGTGATGATTTCAATTTTTGTATTGGTAGGAATAAATTTCGAAAAGAAAATGGGTTATTTTTTTCTGACATTATTCACGGTCTCATGCTTTATTCTTGGAATGAGGTTCGGTGTGAAATCAGAAGTACCTGTAATAAGAAGTTTCTAATTGGAGCAACTAAATGCAAAAATTAGCGTAATACTAACAGAGGTCTATAGATTTTTTTATAAATTAGTGATTGAAATGAGAAAAATTACACAAATTACAACGATTGCAGTAGTGATGGCGTTCGGCTTTTTTAGCTGTTCAAAACCAGGATGTACTGACGAAAATTCAACAAACTACAACAGCGAAGCAAACGAAGACGACGGAACATGTGCCTACAGAGGAGACATTACGTTTTGGTGTTTACCTGCCGTTTCTTCAGCATTAATTGGAGCAGGACATACAGAATTAAGCTTTGAATTAGAAGGGGAAATTGTAGGAACAATTGTAACAGAGTCGTTCTTTTCACCGACTGGCGAATGTAACACACCCGGCGTAAAAACTTTTCCAATGGAAGACCTTCCTTACGAATACCGTTACTATAAGTATCGCGTAAGAGGATTTGGTGGTGCAACAATTTATGAAGACTTTATCAAATTAGATGCAAATACTTGCCTAAGCGTTCAGCTCGAGTAAGAGAAAAGACGATAGAAAAAATTAAAATGCGCCTTGTTTTTAATTGGGCGCATTTTTTGTGCCGTTAAATATAAACACTCACATTAAAATGCAGTATATTTGGCGCGCATTACCGCACTATTCGGCCAAAGCGAACATAACGAAACGGAAATCGTTGATTACTAGTCTCTAAGGTTCACAAGGCAATGGTGCAAGCACTTGTTAAGCCCAGGTGCTGAAATTGGTAGACAGGCCGCCTTGAGGGGGCGGTGTCCTTTGGGCGTGCGGGTTCGAGTCCCGCTCTGGGCACTCTTAAAAACCGTAATCAGTTGTAAAGCAATTTATTACGGTTTTTTTATTCCTTTATTTGTACGATTTTTGTATTATTGCTAGGATTAAGGACTTATTATGTCAATTTAAAATGCGCGACATTTCGCTTTCTTTTACATCTGAATTAAACATTGCTTTGAAATTGTCTTCTGTTTTATCGTATAGGATTCGTTGAATTCCATTGTCTAAATAAGAGTGAACACATCTAAAAAAGTACGAGTAAAATTTGTTAAAACGAAAAATTAGTATAATATTGCCACAACGAAAACATCAAATATTTATTAATTTAAAATCTATTATTATGAATACAGACAACATTTTTTTTAATTTATGTCATCCTATTTTGGAAAGACTGAAAGATGGTGGGGTACTAAAAACAGGCTTCAGTATCTTTTTTTACATTCTTGGAGGAGCAGCAATTCTTGGAGGAATTATCCTTGGGGCTGACCCTTTTTCAGTCATAGTGAATATTTGGAGCATTTTATACTTCTTAACAGCAGCTTTTACCGGTTGGATGGTATTTCAAATTTGCTGGTTCAGAGCAAAATCGATTAAAAGTGTTCCAGATTCTGAATTTGTTGTGAGTGCAATATTTTCAATTTTTATTAGATCTGTAGGAGAAATAATCGCAACGGTATTTGTTATAGTAGGTTTTGTTACCGGATTAATTGCTTTGTTTAGTGATGGACCAGCCGCTGGGGAAGGTGGAGTAGCTGCAATTGTTGCTGGACCAGTAATAGGATTTTTAGTAATAGCTGTATTTTACTTTATCGCTGAAAGATTGTCAGCTTTACCAGCAATAGCTGTTAACACTAGTTCAAAAGATACTTCAACTTCTGTAACTAGTTAAATAATATTTTGTCTCGTCTTAAATAACCGATACAGATTATTAAAGGACTAAAATTATTAATTAAAGCTGAGCAATGACGTCATTGTTCAGCTTTTTTTTGCTCTAATGTTGAGGCTTTGTTACTCAAATAATTTTTACTATATTAACAAAAAGAACCGCTATGAAAACAAATTTCAAACTATTTATCCTGCTGTTAGGTCTGCAAACAATGGCTGTGGCGCAAGATTCTGAGGCATGTGAATTATCTCCCGAAGTTCAGACCTTTATGTTAATTGATCATAAGATTACATTTCAATCAGCACAAATTGATTTGACTTCAGTAGCAGTTGTATTATGTACAGAGACCGAGGAGGAATTGATCCAACCATAAATTCTTGTTTCAGAAGATGAGACATTTGTCGTAATGGACTTTAACGGATCCAATATTGGAACCTATTTAATCACAGGGTCCCGCGGCAGTTTACCACTGACCTATGCTGTAGAAAAGAAATAAATCCCTTGAGCCCCCAATTATGAAAACATTAGTTACCATCATTTGCTTGACAACATGCTTTTTGTCCGAGTCATTATTTTCCCAAATTGTAAATCCTATCCCTGTAAATTTAGTTGGTTCTTCCGATCCTATTGCAGCAGATTTTTTCTTACATATCTTCACACCATCTCCTTTAGGAGGAACTTATCATGGAGGAACCTACTATGGTGGTACAAAAGAAAAGTGGGGGTACCAAATTTCTGGTTTAACCCCAGGGTTAGAATATTCCTTAACGTGCTATTATATGATGGATGTAGTTCAAGGATCGCCAGCATATAACCGTACTGGAGATTTAAGCATGTCTAGTGGTGCGCCATTAGACATCACAACTATTGCCTATATTCCTGAACCAAATTGGTTGATTTGGTATTCAGTTGATGTCACATTTACAGCAGTAGCGGCAACCGACCGATTTGATGTTGAAGCTGAAAGTATTAGCGACAATAGTCTATGGCTATTTACAGATGTATCAGCCGCTGCGATTGACCCAGCCTGTGACCCATTAACCACAACAGCCTCTGCCTTAGAAATTTGTTTGGGAGAAGACATCACATTAACCTCTGTTTCAGACAATGGAGGAGCAATTACTTGGGATGGCGGTGTAACAAATGGTGTACCCTATATACCTGCAACTGCGGGAACATTTACTTATCACGCGACAAGTGATTTTGATGGCGATTGTATTGATTCAGTAACCGTAATTGTCAACCCCTTACCCGTTGTTACTGCCTCGGTTGATTTTGCAACTATTTGTTTAGGAGATGATGTTACATTTACTGGTGGAGGCGCTGATACCTATGTTTGGGATCTTGGCGTCACTGATGGTCTTCCTTTTACCCCAGCAGCTTTAGGAACAGTCAATTATACAGTCATTGGAACAGACGCCGCAACAGGATGTGAAAACACAGCTTCAGTGGATGTTACCGTTAACGATAACCCGGTAGTAACTGCTACCACAACACCTGACGAAGTTTGTATAGGGGAAACCGTCACCTTTACAGGTGGTGGAGCCGATACATACGTATGGGACGGCGGTGTAATTGACGGAACTCCATTTACACCTGCCGCTGCAGGAACATTTACTTTTAACGTGACTGGAACAATGGATTCGGGCTGTGAAAATACCGCCTCGGTGGATATCACGGTGCACGACCTTCCCGTTGTTACTGCCTCAGTTGATCCCGGCGAAATTTGCGAAGGAGAATCCGCCGTATTTACAGGAGGTGGAGCAGACACCTATAGTTGGGACCTTAGTGTTACTGATGGAGCACCATTTACACCTGCAGATGCAGGAACAGTTACTTATACCGTTACTGGAACTTCTGCTTTGGGTTGTGAAAACACGGCCACAGTTGATCTTATTGTCAACGCCGCACCAGATGTTACGGCTTCTGCTACCGAAATTGAAATTTGTTTGGGTGAGTCCATTACGTTCACTGGAGGCGGTGCCGACACATACGTATGGGATGGTGGCATAACTGATGGTCTTGCTTTTACTCCTGCCACTGCCGGAACATTCACGTATACCGTTACCGGTACTTCTGCAGGCGGCTGCTCGGCTGACGCTGCAATT
Source organism: uncultured Crocinitomix sp. (assembly GCA_905478225.1). Lineage (GTDB taxonomy): Bacteria > Bacteroidota > Bacteroidia > Flavobacteriales_D > Crocinitomicaceae > Crocinitomix. The sequence goes on along the minus strand of CAJQHR010000013.1, from coordinate 15,602 downwards.
GAAGTGACGGTTATTGAATGTGAAGAGGTTTTGGCCGTTTATAGTTTTGAAAATCCTTGCGTTGGTGAATGTATTACATTTACAGATAATAGTATTGGAACTATTGTGAGCTGGGATTGGGATTTTGGCGGCGCAGCTGACCCAAATACCTCCACAGAACAAAATCCAACCATTTGTTTAAATACAGCAGGAACATTTAATATTCAACTCACAATTACGAATACCTACGGCGTAACTTCTTCTGTTGTAAACTCGATTACTGTTTATAGCAAACCTGATCTTACGGCAGTGCACGACACTATTATTAACACGGGCGGAATTGCTAATTTAATAGCAGTTACCAGTTCGCCTGGTGGAGTATTTAGTTGGACACCCGATTATGAGACCTATTGTGATGACTGTCAAGTAACAACGGCAAGTCCTCAAGACAGTACCATGTTTACGGTTACTTATATAGATGAAAATGGATGCTCTGCGGAAGCTAACGTTATGGTTCTTGTAAATTTCGTGGAAGGTATTGGTGTTCCAAGCGCATTTACACCAAACGGTGATGGGAATAATGATGTGCTATTCGTTAAAGGGAATGGAATTGAATCCATGAAACTTGTGGTCTATAACCGCTATGGCGAAGTTGTTTTCATTACCACAAGCCAAAATATTGGTTGGGATGGAACCTACTTAAACAAAGAACAAAACCCAGGCGTATTTACATGGGTACTGCATTATACGTTTACCACGCAGAAAAAAGGAATGATGCAAGGGAACACTACATTGATACGTTAATCAGTTCAATTATGAAATCCATTTCACGTCTTTGAAGTCAGGTTTTCTTTTCTCCAAAAATGCATTGCGACCTTCTTTCGCTTCTTCTGTCATATATGCTAAGCGTGTTGCTTCTCCTGCAAAAACTTGCTGCCCCACCATTCCATCATCTGTCAAATTCATTGCGAATTTTAGCATTTTAATTGATGTTGGAGATTTAGCCAAAATTTCTTGCGCCCATTCAAAAGCCGTGTCCTCTAGTTCGGCATGAGGAATTACGGCATTCACCATTCCCATATCATAGGCCTCTTGGGCCGAGTAATTTCTACCCAAAAAGAAAATTTCACGGGCCTTTTTCTGTCCCACCATCTTGGCTAAATATGCCGAACCATAACCGCCGTCAAAACTTGTGACATCAGCATCTGTTTGTTTAAATATGGCATGTTCTTTACTAGCAAGCGTCAAATCACACACCACATGCAAACTATGTCCACCGCCAACTGCCCAACCTGGCACCACGGCAATAACTACTTTGGGCATGAAACGGATTAAACGCTGCACCTCTAAAATATTTAATCTGTGCGCACCATCTTCCCCAACATAGCCTTGATGCCCTCTTGCGTTTTGATCTCCTCCACTGCAAAAAGAATAAACACCATCTTTTGTCGACGGTCCTTCTGCCGATAACAATACAACCCCGATTGACGGATCTTCTTGCACATCATAAAAGGCGCGATATAATTCGCTTGTGGTTTTAGGTCGAAAGGCATTTCTAACATTCGGGCGGTTAAATGCTATTCGCGCAACTCCATTCGCCTTTTTATAAGTTATATCTTCGAATTCAATCGCCGTTTTCCATTCCACTTGTGCCATAATCAATTTAGTTTTGTGTAAAAATACGAAAGCCGAATTCTATTTCCATATATTCTCGCCTTAATATTTAAGCATCTTTCCATTTACCGAAGTAAAAATCAAATCGATCACATCCCTCTAAATCTTCATAATGTTTTGGATACTTTGATTTAAAACGTTCTTGAAAAGCTGTTGAATAGAATGATAGCTCACCCGCCAATTACTTATAAATCAATTAAATGTAATGTGACTTAAAGGGGTAACCCTCTAAAATAATATCGCCTTTATTTCTAAAGAGTTCCAATTAGAGTTCTTATTTTAGACTTCTTAATTGCTTTATCACAAACACTATGAAAAAAAAATGCATACTCCTACTTATGTTATGTTTTGTTGGAACCTTGAATCTTTCAGCTCAGCAAAATCCCACCTTTTCCTATTCCGAAAATGACTACGTTTTATACTCAACCCTTACGGGCAAAAAAGCAAGCATTCAAGAAATTATAATGGATGCCGCAAATGCGGAAGTCATCCTTTTTGGTGAAGAACATAATGATTCAATTGGCCATCAGCTCCAATATAAAATGCTCTCCGCTTTGTACAATAAATATGGGAACAATGTAGCCTTATCAATGGAGATGTTCGATCGTGATGTACAACATATTATGGATGAATATTTAAGTGGATTAATAAAGCAATCCTATTTTTACAAGGACTCTCGGAAATGGAGTAATTACAAAGATTATGAACCAATGGTTGAATTTTGTAAGGAGAATCAGCTAAACGTTATTTGTGCGAATGCCCCTTTCCGATATGTCAATGTAGCTTCTCAAAAAGGATTAGATGGTTTACAAAAACTTTCTGTATTAGGCAAAAAAGCTATTGCTCCACTCCCATATAATTTAGCTAATGGTGATTATGCCGCCAAGCTTAATGCACTGATGGGCCATGACCCCAATGATCCTAATTCCAAACCCGCGTATGACATGATACCTGGTCAATCACTCTGGGACGCTACCATGGCCTATTCTATGCACCAATATCGACAAGAGCATGAGAATTCAAAAATCCTGATGCTAAATGGTCGTTTTCATTCTGACCAAAGATTCGGGATAGTGCAACGACTTGCAGAATACGATTCAACCGCTACTACTTTAGTTATATCAATGGTTGGTGATTTAGAAAGTTTTCCTAAAGTTAAAATCAAGAATTATAAGGAGCTCGGAGATTATGTGATTTTCACAAATCCTGCCGTACCTAGATCCTATTAAACACGGGTACTGAAATAAGCGCTTATTCTCTCTGAGCGGATTTGAAACGCTGTTTCTGGAAATTTCAATCAGATTAAAAAAATGTTTTAATGTCACTACTGCTTGAGTAAATAGTGAGTTTAAAACAGATTGATTGAATAGCATATTCATTTTTACATGTTATTATCCAACGAAAGTGGTAATGTTTCAAACTTTACAATGATGAAAAGCATTCAAAAAACAGGGCATAATTATTGTGTTTATTAACAATATATTAAGCGTTTCTAACCTTAATTTTTATTAAATTTGTAACCAATCGGTTGAAGATAAAATATATAGACATCCGATTACATTGGTAATGCGCCCAATCTTTATCAATAAAAAAAGAAAGAACAACAAATGAAAAAATTCCTTTTCGCAACAACACTACTTATAGCATTTGCTGCAAGTAGCCAATATGACAAGGACGAAACAACCGTAAAATTTGAGGAGGTGTTTGGTTATCTTGAATCAAATTATGTGGATGATTTTAATGGTTCCAAAATTACAGACGCGGCGATAGTAGCCATGTTAAAAGAACTGGATCCGCACACCTATTTAATTCCAAAAGAGGACGTTACACAGTCAAACGACCGAATTAACGGAAGTTTTGTTGGTGTTGGAATTCAATTTCGAATTATAGCTGATACGCTAACTGTGATCAACACAATTCAAGGTGGTCCGAGTGAAAAAATAGGAATCAAGGCAGGGGATAAGATTGTAATTGTAGACAACGAAAACATTGCAGGAATAGGTTTAAAAACTAGCGGAGTGAGAGATCGTCTTTTAGGAGAAAAGAATTCTTTAGTGGTGTTGGGAGTTAAAAGAAGAGGTGAAAATGACCTGCTGGATTTTGATGTTCGTCGAGATAAAATTCCATTATTTAGTGTTGCTAGTTCATACATGGTTACAGATAAAACGGGTTATATTAAAGTGACCAGTTTTGCAAGAACAACTCCTACTGAATTAACAAGGGCGATCGAGGAGTTAAAAGATCAAGGTATGAAAAACCTGATTTTAGATTTGCAGGGAAATGGCGGCGGATTATTGAGCGTTGCCAAATTCATGGCGGATGAGTTTTTATCAGATGACAAATTAATCGTTTACTCCGAAGGGCGTTCGCAGCCAAGGTCAGACTTAATTGCAAATGATTTAGGTAGCCGAGGAAGACCTTATCATGATAAACCAAAAGGAACATTTGAGAAAGGCAAACTTGTTGTATTGATTGATGAGAGTTCGGCTTCTGCTTCTGAAATTGTATCGGGTGCATTACAGGACTGGGATCGTGCTTTAATAATTGGGCGAAGAAGTTTTGGTAAAGGCTTAGTTCAACGTCCCTACAAATTATCAGATGGATCTGAAATTAGAATTACAATTGCGCGCTACTTTACACCATCAGGTCGATTTATTCAAAAACCTTATGAACATGGTGTAGATGCTTACCGAGATGATTATATGAACCGTTACAACAATGGAGAATTCATGCATCAAGACAGTATTAAATTGCCTGATTCGCTGAAATTTCAAACACTTAAACTTCAAAGAGATGTATATGGTGGTGGTGGAATCATGCCGGATGTGTTTGTCCCGCTAGATACATCTGAATTGTCTCCAACATACCGCGCCATTAGCCGTAAAGGATTAATCAATACTTTCACCTTTACTTATGTTGATGAAAAGCGTGATTTATTAAAAGAAAAATATCCAACTTTTGAGGCCTTTAAAAATGATTTTAGTGTGGACGAAGTTGTAATAGCGGAATTTTGGAAGTTGGCAAAGACGGAGGAAATCGAATATAACGAAGAGGATTATCAAACGTCTAAAAAATTGATTCACACACTGTTAAAGGCTAGGATTGCCGCAAACCTGTTTGAATCTTCTAAATTCTATCCTATCTACAATGAAATGGAAAATGAAATTTTCATGAAAGGACTTGAGTTAATTGAAGGCAAAACCATTTCAAAATTAGGTTTAGATTATTAGTTTTGTAAAAAAGAAGAACAATGAAAAAGATTTTAGGAGCTGTATTTTTATTTACACTAGTGGCATGTGGTGGTGATAACGAATCAAAAATAAATGACGGTGTCAGTTCGTTAGTTGCAGATGAAGGTTTGGTAGGAACCACTCCAGAGGGTAATGAATTTGGAGTAGAGACGAGGAATCCCCTGAGCCCAGGCTCAACAACAGTTAAGTATATAGAAAGTTCACATGACTTTGGTACTGTTAGATATCCAAGTGATAACCTTTACACATTTAAATTTAAAAACACAGGAGACGTTCCTTTATTAATTGAAAGCGCCACGGCATCTTGTGGATGTACTGTTCCAAACAAACCTGAAGAGGCTATTATGCCAGGAGAATTAGGCGAGATGGATGTGATTTTCAGACCAAAAGAAGGACAACAAGGTGAAGTGGTGAAGAAACGTGTGACTGTAATCGCGAACACTGAACCGAAACAAACTTACTTAGAGATTACGGCGAATGTTATGGCGCCAATACTGGATTAGTTCAACGTGCGATTAACAATTTTCATGGCGTCGCCCTGAGGGCTGAATTGAACTTGCCGAAATATGATCGAAGGGTGTGATTGCTATTAGTGACCGCGCGTTAATTTGACTCCTTTTAATCAATGACAACGTCCTTCACAACTTCTAATTCAATGGGATTGTTCAGATGGTTCGGTGTTTCACTCCTAATTTTTATCAGCTCCTGTCAAAACACTTCCAATCAGGAATTAAAACAAGAATTTTGACAAGAAATTGCTAACTGTTCATTGTACCCTTCAATAAAATCAAAGCAGCGCATTGAATATTACACAATTAAAATCACCAACTGTCTCTTCTAAACAATTTCCATTTTTCTTAATAGAAACGAGGCGTTCATGTTTTTACAAATACCCTCTTTAAAAGTATAATCAAAGTAAAGCTCATCATTCACAATTTCTGCGTCGAAATAATGGTTTTCAATTTGAGGTAAGGTTTTAGATAACGCACATAGGGCTAAATCATGTGTGGCAATAATTCCAGTTGAATTTGTACCCACCAATTTTTCTACAAACTTCTGCGAACCTTCTTGTTTATCTTTACTATTCGTTCCTTTCAAAATTTCATCTAGAATAATGAAATACTCGTCCAACTTAATTTGATCAATAATAAACTTTAGGCGTTTTAACTCAGAGAAAAAATACGATTCATCATTGACTAAAGAATCAGATGTTCGCATACTCGAAATTAGTTTGATCGGCGTGTATTCAAAAGACTTGGCGCAAATAGGCATACCAACATTTGCTAGCACAAGATTCAACGAAACGGTTCTCAAAAAAGTACTTTTACCAGCCATATTGGCGCCGGTAATTATGAAAAAATCGTCACGCTTAATGCTAAAATCATTCGACACTCGTTGATCATCTTTTAACAAAGGATGACCTAACTCCTTTGCAATAACCACTACACTCCTATCTGCAGCTATGGTTGGGTAGGCGTGACTCGGATTATTAAAACCATAATTCCCCAATGAATTGTATGCATCAAAATTAGCGATCGCCTCGAACCATTTATGCGTGAGTGAATGATAATTACTTATCCAATCTTCAATGCGGTAAACATACCTTAAATCCCACAAGAAAAAGGCATTCGCCATAATGGCAAAAAGGAAATTATTCCGTTGATCGAGATTGTTCAACTCTTTTGAAAGTGCCTTAAAAATTCCAGAAGCATTTTTCCCTTCTGTCTTAATCATAGCTTGCTGTTCCTTCAATAACGCGGCAGCGAATGGTTGCTCCTCAATCTCCTGCAAAAGTTTAGCATATTGTGCAAATGTGTCTGTTATTTGACTTGCTGATGCATATAAAAGATTGATTTTTTTTAGATAAAGTCCGGTGATTCCTACACCTACAAAAAACCAGATATAGAGATAATTAATTGAGATCAGCCCTAAACCGAATACCACCATTAACCCAATTGAAATGACAGAAACAATCAAAGGCAAAAATTTAAAGACTTTAGGAATTGCTAATTTATAGGATGAGATCCATTCTAAAATAGCCGAGTTTTCAATTTTGCTATCTACTAAACTTGCAATGGTTTGAAAGTTTTGACGCCAAGTGGCTAATCCACTTAATTCCTTAACAGCCGCCTGTTTTCCTTCAACATTATCAATACTATTACTATTCAATATACCCGCCAATCGCTGACGACCCTGTGTTGAACTTGTCCGGTTGATGAATTGAAAGATAGAACCTTGTCCAAATAAATCAATATCTTGATTATAATAATGCTCCTCCCCTACAAAATCAGCTCCCGTATCCAAACCGTCTAAGTCACGATTTAAAACACGTACTTCTAATTCATTCAATTCTAAAAGTTTCTCAATTCGCCGCTTCTCTATTCTAACAGCAGAATTTTTAGCAACCACAAAAAAGAAAGCCGAAAACCCTACAACGCCAGTAACAACAACAATATTTACCTGCTCGCGTAATAGAAAAATGGCCAGAATTGTCAATAAAAAAATAGCTAAACGCGTTAAACCGAATAGAAACAGTTTTCTTTTAATAGCTTTTAACTCAGTTTTGTAGGTTGTAATATGACTTTGATAAAAATCGATTGGCGACTCACTCATAATTTTTTAATTCCGTTATGTAGGGCTTTGCTTGCGAATTATTCTCCAAAATAATGCCGGAGAAAACCGCTTAATATGCACGGCCCAAATTTCTTTATTGCCAATTAGTATCGACTTTTTACGTTTCGTTACGGCTTTAAGTAATTTTTTTACGCAAACGGCTACAGACATACCCGTTTCTTGGTTGTGATCCATTTTGCCATGCGCCTCCCCTTGATCATTTAATGCTGATTTAGAAATTTCCGTGTTGATTTTTCCAGGATAAGCCATGGTAACAAAAATGTTGTTTTTAGCTTCTTCCAATAAAACACTTTCGTAAAACCCTTGCAAAGCGTGCTTTGATGCTGCGTATGCAGAGCGTAAATAAAAGCCAAACTTTCCAGCAATGCTTGAAATGACAATGATATGCCCTGATTTTTGTTTTTGCATATAAGGAAGCACGGCTTTTGTCAAACCTATATTTCCAAAATAATTAATTTCCATGATCCGTCGATCAATTTCCAAAGCCGTTGATGCAGCTTCTCCTCTTTGGCTTAATCCTCCGTTATTATACAAAAAATCAATTTTTCCGAAAGCATCAATTACGGTTTTGGTTTTTTCTGAAAATTTCGTTTGATCCTCTAAATCTAGGCTTAAAATCATGGATTTTTCCGGAAACTTTAACCGAGACTGAACGGCTTTTAGTTTTGCTTCGTTTCGCGCAGACAGCACAACTATACCACCCGCAGCATTAAACTGAAGAGCTATTTCTGCTCCAATTCCAGATGAAGCGCCAACAACCCAAGCTACGCGATTTTCAAACGATTGATTCATAGACGCCACGAAAGTAGTCAATTCAAAAGAGAAGAGAAACTCATTGGATACTTAAAACTCAGAAAACTCAATTTTCACTGGTCTAAAGACAAATTCCCTTATCCACAAACATAGCACCTTTCGAGATTATAAAAAGAAAATATCGCTTTTGTTTCCTAAAAATACTATTGACCTATGACTATAAACTAAGTAAGTTTTTATGTAAATTTGCTATGTGAGAAGATTAACCATAGCGATTGACGGATATTCTTCCTGTGGGAAGAGTACTCTGGCAAAAGAAATTGCGCAAAAGCTCAATTATGTTTACGCCGACAGTGGTGCCATGTACCGCGCAGTTACGTTACATATGCTTAATAAAGGCATTTTAAAAGATGGTGCGTTCATCACGAAACAGGTGGCTCAAGAGTTAAATGCTATTCATATTCGTTTTAAATTTGACTCCGCCAGTAATCGCTCTGAAACATATTTGAATGATGAAAATGTTGAGAAAGATATTCGCAACTCAAAAATCACAAAACATGTGAGTGTCATCAGTGCCGTGCGCGAAGTGCGCGAGAAACTAGTTGAAATTCAACAAAAAATGGGTATTGAAGGTGGTGTTGTAATGGACGGAAGAGATATTGGCACAGTGGTTTTTCCAAATGCCGAAATTAAACTCTTTATGACCGCTACAAATCAAATAAGAGCGGAGCGCCGTTACAAAGAATTAATCGAAAAAGGCGAAAGTATAAGTTTAGAGCAAGTTGCGAACGATTTGAAAAAACGAGATCATTATGATATGAACCGTGAAATTAGTCCGTTGCGCAAGGCCGAAGATGCTATAGAAATTGATAATAGTGATTTGGATCGCGAAAGTCAATTAGCAATGGCTATCGCTATAATTGAAAAGAAAAAGGTCGATCTACAAGAAAAGGTCTAAATGTAGCGCTATGAACTCGTTCCAAATCCAATATTCAACGGATAAAAAGCTTAGGTAAATTAATGGAGTAAGTCGAAAGTTTTTTTAATTTTGCGCGTTCAATAAATTTAAAATAAAGAAATGGCTGCGAATAAAGTTCTTGAATTATTAGGTAGTGAAGGCGAAGCACTGCTGAATCACGAATGTAAAACAATCTCTAAAAACTTACTTCACTTGCCAGGAGCCGACTTTGTTGATCGATCATTTGGTCCAACAAATAGAAATCCACAAGTATTAAGAAGTCTAGAGGCATTATACAATCATGGAAGACTAGCTGGCACAGGTTACGTTTCAATTTTACCAGTAGATCAAGGAATTGAGCACTCAGCTGGAGCATCATTTGCACCAAATCCACTTTATTTTGATCCTGAAAACATTGTAAAATTAGCCGTAGAAGGAGGTTGCAATGCAGTTGCTTCAACTTTTGGGGTACTTGCTGCATGTTCAAGAAAATACGCGCACAAGATTCCTTTCATTGTAAAATTAAACCACAATGAATTTTTGTCGTATCCAAACACATTTAATCAAATTGAATTTGGATCAGTTGAAGAAGCATGGAACATGGGTGCTACGGCAGTTGGTGCAACGATCTATTTTGGTTCAGAAGGATCTGAAAGACAAATTGTAGAAATTGCACAAGCCTTTGAAAGAGCGCACGAATTAGGAATGGCAACTGTCTTATGGTGTTATTTAAGAAACTCGGCCTTTAAAGTAGACGGCGTAGATTATCACACAGCAACAGATATTTCTTCACAAGCAACGCATTTAGGTGTAACGATTCAAGCAGATATTATTAAACAAAAATTACCTGAGTTAAATGCAGGATATCCAGCAATTAACTTTGGTAAAACACACAATAAAGTATATTCAGAATTAACTACAGATAATCCGATTGATTTATGTAGATACATGGTTGCAAACTGCTACATGGGGCGCAATGGCTTAATCAATTCAGGTGGTTCTTCCTTGGGAGATGAAGCTTCTGATTTAGCATCAGCGATTAAAACAGCCGTCATTAATAAACGTGCTGCTGGACATGGATTAATTTCTGGAAGAAAGGCTTTCCAAAAAGAAATGTCTGTGGGAATTAAATTATTGAATGCGATTCAAGATGTTTATCTTGACGATTCAATTACAATTGCCTAAATTTAACTCAAACACATTTGCCTAACGAAAGTTATTCATTATTATGGGATGGTTTACTAGAAAAAAGGAAGGAATATCTACTTCCACAGCAGATAAGAAAGAAACTCCAGAAGGTTTATGGTATAAATGTCCGAAATGTAAGGCCGTTATAACAACAGAAGACCATAAGGAAAACGTATATACTTGCAATAATTGTAATCATCACGAACGCGCGAGTGCGAGAGATTATTTTGAGCTTTTATTTGACAGTAAAAAGGGAACTGAATTTGCAAGAGGAATTACTTCAGGCGATCCACTAGGTTTCGAGGACACTAAAAAATATGTTGATCGGATTAAGACCATGCAGGAAAAAACTGGTCTTAAAGATGCCATCCGTGTTGCGCACGGTAAAATTGATGGCGCTGCATTAGTGATTGCAGCAATGGATTTTAAATTTATTGGTGGATCAATGGGATCAGTTGTTGGTGAAAAAATTGCGCGCGCGGTGGACAAAGCGATTGATTTAAACGCCCCTTTATTGATTATTTCAAAATCTGGCGGAGCGCGAATGATGGAAGCAGGACTTTCATTAATGCAAATGGCTAAAACATCTGCCAAACTCAACCAACTATCTGCGGCAAAACTACCTTTCATCTCATTATTGACTGATCCTACAACAGGCGGAGTTACGGCTTCGTTTGCAATGTTAGGCGATATCAATATGGCAGAACCTAATGCATTGATTGGATTTGCGGGACCGAGAATTGTAAAAGAAACAACTGGAAGAGATCTTCCAGAAGGTTTTCAGCGGGCAGAGTTTTTATTAGAGCACGGTTTCTTGGATTTAATCGTTGATCGTAAGCATTTGAAAACTCAATTGGCGCAAGTATTACGAATGCTTAAAATTGAACAAGTAGAGGCGTAATTCACATTCTCAATAATTTTAAATAAAAAATGCGTAGATAGAAAATTAGTACTATCTTTGCGCCCGATATACATAATATTCATTTAAAATAATTTTGGCATGTATTTATCAGCAGAAAAAAAAGAAGAAATATTTAAAAAGCACGGATCTAATGAAAAAGATACCGGAAGTTCAGAAGGACAAATCGCTTTGTTCACTTACAGAATTGCTCACTTAACAGAACATCTTAAAAATAATCGTAAGGATTATGGAACTCAAAGATCGTTGCAGTTATTAGTAGGTAAAAGAAGAAGTTTACTAGACTATTTAAAGAAAACTGATATCGAGCGCTATAGAGCAATCGTTAAAGAATTAAAATTAAGAAGATAATACAGTTCTTAAAATAAAGATATAAAGGGGCAATTGAAATTTAGGTTTCGATTGCCTTTTTTGTTTATTGAAATCGGGCATTTCGAGAGCATCAATGTCCTCTCATAAGACAAAAGATAAAAGATGAAAAAATTGATTCTAGTTCATACTAACTCCAAGAAATAGTGCTAATGACTATAGACTAAGGACTAACAACTAGAAAACTAAAGACTATAACTAAAACAAACGAAGCGGAATCCCGAAAAACGGGACAAGAAGAAGCACCGTTTCACAAAACAAATAAATATGAATGTAATAACAAAAACAATTGATGTTGGTAATGGGAGAGAGATTTCTGTTGAAACAGGAAAACTTGCCAAACAAGCTGATGGATCAGTTGTTGTAAAATGTGGAGGAACAATGATTCTTTCTACAGTAGTGTCAAACCATGATGCTAAACCCGGAGTGGATTTTTTACCACTTACAGTAGACTACAGAGAAAAATTCTCAGCTGGAGGTAAAATCCCAGGTGGATATTTAAAGCGTGAAGCAAGACCGTCTGATGATGAGATTCTTGTAATGCGATTAGTGGATAGAGCGTTAAGACCGCTTTTCCCTAGTGATTATCACGCTGACACACAGTTAATGATGCAATTGATTTCATTTGATGGTGTAAACATGCCAGATTCATTAGCTGGATTTGCTGCTTCGGCCGCAATCGCAGTTTCTGATTTACCATTTGCAGGACCAATGTCTGAGGTAAGAGTTGGACGTGTTGATGGAAACTGGATTGTGAATCCAACATTTGAAGAATTCGATCAATCAGACGTAGATGTTATCATTGCAGGTACTGCTGATAACATTGTAATGGTTGAAGGTGAAACATTAGAAATTTCAGAAGCAGAGCTTGTTGAAATCATCAAAGTGGCTCACGTTGCAATTAAACAACAATGTGCTTTTCAATTAGAATTGGCAGCTGATGCTGGTGTTTCTGCTGAAAAACGTGAGTATTCTCACGAAACACATGACGAGGATATCAAAGCTAAGATACATGCGGCAACGTATGATAAATGTATGGCCGTTGCTCGTTTAGGAACAGCCGATAAAGCGAAAAGATCGGAGTTGTTTAGAGAAATCTACAACGAGTACGTTGACAGTTTAGATGAAGAGACGTTAGATGCGGAATCTCCATTTATTTCAACTTACTTTAATAAGACGAAGAAACAAGCAGTTAGACGTGTAATGTTAGATGAACGAATTCGTTTAGATGGCAGAGAAATGGATGAAATTAGACCAATTTGGTCAGAAGTTGATTATTTACCTTCTGCTCACGGTTCTGCAGTGTTCACTCGTGGTGAAACACAATCATTGACTTCACTTACCCTAGGTGGTAAATTGGATGAGCAAATGATTGACACCATGGCTGACAAGCGATTCGAGAAATTCTTATTGCACTATAACTTCCCTCCATTTTCAACAGGTGAAGCTCGACCAATTAGAGGAGTATCTCGTAGAGAGATTGGACATGGTAACTTGGCATTAAGAGCATTGAAAAACATGCTTCCTGATGACAATCCTTATACTATTCGTTTAGTATCTGACATTCTTGAATCAAACGGTTCGTCTTCAATGGCAACTGTTTGTGCTGGAACGTTAGCCTTGATGGACGGTGGGATTCAATTGAAGAAACCAGTTTCTGGTATTGCAATGGGATTAATTACTGACCAAGAAGGAAAATACTGTGTATTGTCTGATATTTTAGGAGATGAAGATCACTTAGGAGATATGGACTTTAAAGTAACTGGTACAGCTGATGGAATCACTGCTTGTCAAATGGACATTAAAGTAGATGGTTTACCCTATGAAGTATTAACTGAAGCTTTAGAGCAAGCAAGAGCGGGTCGTTTACATATTTTAGGAGAAATCTTAAAAACATTAGACAAACCAAATGCTGAATTGAAACCAAGTGCACCGAGAATTGAAGGATTAATCGTTCCTAACGATTGTATCGGAGCAATTATCGGACCTGGTGGAAAAATCATCCAAGAGATGCAAAAAGAAACGAATACAACCATTACCATTGACGAAAATGAAAAAGGTGAAGGAAGTGTTCAGATCGTTGCAAACAACGCTGATGATATGGCAGCTGCGCTGAAGCGTATTAAATTAATCGCCTTCCCTCCTACTGTTGATGTTGGAGCTGAATATGAAGGAAAGGTTAAATCAATTCAAGCTTACGGATGTTTCGTTGAAATTCTTCCTGGAACTGATGGATTAATCCACATTTCGGAATTAGATCACAAACGTGTAGAAAAAGTTGAAGACGTATGTAAAGAAGGTGATGTATTGAAGTTTAAAGTGATTGGACAAGATCCAAAAACGAAAAAATTCAAATTATCACGTAAAGTTTTATTACCAAAGCCGGAGTAGAAACCAGCTCAGTAGTAAATGATACTATAATTATTAAAGAGGCGGTTCATTTGAATCGCCTCTTTTTTTGTGCCCATAAAATTCATCCATTTAAATCTATTGACACACTGCTCTCAGAGCTCCATTATATTTTTGTTCTAAACAAACAAGATTATGGAAACAAAAAAATTAGACAAAATACGTATAGCAGGTATTGCGGTAAAAACGATCAATGCACCACAAAAAGCGGAACAAGCTATACCCGCTCTTTGGAGAAGATTTATGGCTGAAAATCCTGGAAATCAGCTAGCCACTAAGCTATCTGAAGACATTTACTGCGTGTATTGCGAATATGAAGGTGATCACACGGAACCTTATACCTGCCTGATTGGTTACGCTGTTCCAACTGAATCACCTCTACCAACATGAATGAAAGCAATTGATATTTTACCGAGTAACTATAGCGTTTTTAAAGCAGCCGGAGATTTAACAAGTGGAGTCGTGTTTACTACTTGGAATAAGATCTGGAAAAGCACAATTGACCGAACTTACACGGCAGATTTTGAAGTTTACGCAAAAGAAGCTATGAATCCTAAAGACGGAAAAATTGATATTTTTTAGCCATAGAATAACCTAGCTACAACAATAATGAACGCATTAGACGAATTTTATTTAAACCATAAGAACCGCTCGGGAGATGCATTATCGCTTTGCGTGATCTAATTCTTCAGTATAACGAAGAAATTACAGAAAAATGGTACTATCGCCTCCCTTGCTTTTTTTTAAAGGTAAATTACTCAGATAATTGTTTGTAAAATTTACGAGCATCCCAATAGTCTTGTTCTTGAAATATCTTGCCATCTTTCATTTTAACAAGGGTTGCACCATAAACATTAACTTTCTTGCCACTTTCAGCATGAGTCCCTTTAAAATTCCAGTGCTTAATAAGTTGATCACCATCACCAAATAAATTGACAATTAAAAATTCAGAGTCTGGAAAATCTGTAATATATCCTGCATAATCATTTTTAAATTCTTCTGGACCTGTAGCGTTAACAACTCCATCTTCATTCAGATGGGTAACATTCTCATGAAGGTATTCATCTAATACATTAATATCTCTTTCAAGAAAAGACATTTCCCAAGCAGATCTATAATTTTCCATATTGTCGGATAATAACATTTTTGAATTTTTTAGTTCAGTACATGCATCTGATTCTTTGTTAGTACAACTAAATATAGAAAGCACTAATGTTAGCAATAATAATTTTTTTATAGTTTTCATAATTTTCTTTTTTAATCTGTAATGATAATTAAAATATTGATTCGTCGCAATAATACCAGAACGTAAATAGATTACGGAGTGCTGTCATTAATTTATAATAAAAAAACAATGACTATACTTGAATTTGTGACAGAATTCCCAACAGAACAGAGCTGTCGGGATCATTTTCGTACTCAACGGGAAAGCGAAGGTGTAATATGTAAAAAATGTAGCAATGAGAAG
>CAJQHR010000012.1 GCA_905478225.1 uncultured Crocinitomix sp. | reverse complement strand
TCAACAGCTCATAACCCCCTTCTTCATAAATGCACTTGACAATATAGCCGCCCAGCAAATAACTATAGCCAGTTGATCCGTCAATGCGAATGAGTTTTAACATTTCGCATAAATCAATCTCAGGATGTTCCAACAAATGCTTTTGGAGTTTCTCCAAATGCCAATCCAACTCTTTACCGCGACTCATACCGAAATAAGTGGCAACACCTTCATTGATCCAAAAATGTGATTTTGGAAAGTGTGGGTTTAATAAAACGTGAATAATTTCATGTGGGTAATATTCACCCGAACCGTTTGAAAAAACTTGCCGTTCTGCTACATAAGAAATCCCGGTTGGTATGCTTACCCCGTTATCGCCAAAAATAAAATCGAAACCTTAATTTTTTGAATTTCTTCAGTAGTTTCCGTGAAATAATAAGCCACTTCGGCGGTTGGTACATTAAAATTTTGCGCCAAGTCCACTAGGAAGTTATTTTGTTGCTCGGCTTTCTGCTTATCAAACGTATGCGTTTTTGGGTAATAGTAATTGATAAAGCCTACTTTCTGATGTGCGAGCAGTTTGGTGTTAATTTGCAAAGCGTTGAATAATTTATACTCACCGTTCTGAATTCCTGCATATACATGGAATAAAAAGTAGACATCTTGGTTACCTTTTTCATTTGTAAAAGACAGTAAATTGGAAATTTTAAAATATTCGCCCCTTTTACGGATACTCATGATTCGCAGGTTACCGTAACTCAAAAATTCTAAATAATTTGATTGTCCAAAATCTACTTCTCGCTTTAAACCAAAGTATCGTTTATTACCATATTTTTTGACTTCGGCTTCATTCCGAATAAGTCACAAATTAAATTAACGAATAGCAGACTTATGCTGCATCCATAAAAATATACAACCCGACTGAATTTAACTCAATTGTTCGAGAATTGTTACAGATCAAATTTAGAATAAATCTTATTCATTGGATTTATGACGACATCTGCTTACGTGGGATATAAACGTTTTTTAGATGTTTTACTTCCGTTTGCAAATCCAAGATAGCTTTGGTGAGTTCACTTTCCTTAAAAGCCGTGGTAGGCATATCCGAAGAAATATAATTCACAAATTTCCAAACCTCCACGATATCATTCGCATGCACCTCATACGGCTCATAAAGTGGATTGGTGGAACAAAGTTGAAACGATTGACTGTCACTAAGGCGTTTGTATACATTTTTGAACACAATGCCATCATCTAACGTCACAACAATATGAGGGAATCCATCTTTAATTGAACTCCAATTTTCAACATATTCAGCAACGACATAACTTCCGTCAGATACAGGCGGCATAGAGTCACCCTTGATCGGAAAAGTTCTATATTTCCGATCCTTTTTCAAAAATGGTAGATTAAACGTTGGCAAAACACTAATAAATTCAGGATCTGAAAATCCAGTAGTATAACCGGCGCGTGCTTTTTTAGAAACCAATTCTATATTGTCATTATTATCATTATCCACAGTTAGAGCAATAACGCGAACGCTTTTACCCTCCATATCCACCTCAATTCCCTTATCAATTTTATCCCATTCTTTTTCCGAGATTTTTCCCAACTCCACTTTGATGAGTTTATCTAAAGAAATATGAAAAAATTCGCTGAATTTGGTTAGATTCTCCAAATTAGGCTCCGCGACCCCATTTTCATAACCACTATATGAAGATCGAGTTAAACCCAATTCAGTAGCCAATTCCTCTTGTGAAAATTTTTTTCGTTTACGGAGTAATTTTAGATTTTCGCCGATCATATTGGTTTTCATAGCTATTTCCTTCTCTTAGAATGATTAATAATTAGTCAAATATAGGTAAAAAAGATGATAAATTAATCATTCAAGATAAATTCTTCGAATAAAAACTGAATTGATTTCAGAAATATTTGACGTAGAATACAATACAACTTTTGTTTTTCCTGACTTATAATAATAAGCACCATACCAACCCAATTGAACAATTTTTTCAAATTGCAGCGGAATTTTCAGTTGATGCTCTTTATCTTTCTTTAACGCGTAAAAAGAAGGTCGAAAATAAACGAAACCATCCCCGACTTGTACTTTATTGATTTCGCCAAAAAACCGAGCCTCTTCAATGGATTTTGGATGATTAAAAAAAGAACTCGGCGTATCATCACGCACAATTTTTCCGTTTTTCATAAACAAGATGCGATCTGCCCACTCCATGGCCTCAACCCCGTTATGGGTCACCATTATGGCCCCAATATTATTCTTTTTTAAATAAGACCGAATATGGGTAGCAATCTTATTTTTTGTTTGAAAATCAAGTTGATTAAATGGTTCATCTAACAGCACCAATTCAGGTTCGTCTGCCAAAGCTCTTGCAATCGCCAATCGTTGCCGTTGACCACCTGAAATTTCTGTCGCCTTTTTTGAGCGATATTTAGTTAAACGTGTTAAACGCAGCAATGTATTTATGCGTCGCGCGCGATAAGCCTCATCAAATGAGAGTAATCTGAGTCGAATATTTTCTTCGACGGTGTGAAATTCATCTAAATTAAAATCTTGATTGACCAATTTGATATGTGGATGTCCAGGGACTAATTGTTCGCTAGGGTCTGCGACAGGCTCATCCTCAAAATAAATATTGCCATGCCTCCGTTCAAGCAAACCTGCAATGGTTTTTAACAAGGTTGTTTTACCGTCTCCACTGGCACCCAGGACTACAATGATTTCGCCTTTCCCCAAGGCAAAAGAACACTTTTTAACAATTGTTTTATTTCCGTAATTAACTGAAAGGTTTTCAACGCTGAGTAATGACATCTTCAAATTTACCAACTAAGCGTAGCGATTTGACACTACTTTTTAATTAATATCAACAAGAAAATCTTTACAGAAATTGATTAATTAAACAGAGTAGACTACTCTGTTACGTATATCAAATATGTTTCGAATGTGTTTTCTGCCACCCAAAACTTGAGTTCATATGTACCCACTTCTTCAAAGATTACTGGATAATTCACCGTTTTTTCTTCGAATTCATTTTCACAGTCACAACCAGTATACGCAACTTTCAATTGAACTTCAAGCGTATTTCCATCTCGCTCTCCTTCAAAAGTCCCCACATCACCGCATGAATTTTCAACAATATAATTCACGCCCAACACAAATGCTTCGCCTGCCGATACTGTGTCTGGATAATCAAACACAAAGGCCGCCGTTAACTTTTGCTCATCACAGTTCTCATCAGGTTTTTTACAGCCAAAAGCCACTAGTAATCCAACTAAACCTATTACTATTAATTTTTTCATCTCTAAAATCCTTCTACAATTATTGTACTCGATTTATTAAGTAGTCCGCTATTTGATGACTTTGGATGCTGAATATTCATAATCATTGTTCCTTCAGGTAAAAAGATTACTCCTG
Organism: uncultured Crocinitomix sp.; assembly: GCA_905478225.1. GTDB lineage: Bacteria > Bacteroidota > Bacteroidia > Flavobacteriales_D > Crocinitomicaceae > Crocinitomix. The sequence goes on along the minus strand of CAJQHR010000012.1, from coordinate 97,669 downwards.
TTGTTTCAGCTCCTCTAGGTGCTACGCAGAATCGCATAAGGTCTTCTACTACCGGATTTTCAATTGACATATCTAAAAAGTAAATCTCATTGAAAAAATCACGTCGACCTTCCGCATTAGCATCTACTCTTCCTCTGTCATACCAATTAATGTCTTCACTTAATACTAAATACTGTTTATTTCCTATAGTAACGGAAGTATTGCAGTCAGGGTTGGAAAAACATGCAATACTATCTAAGAAAAATCCACCTTCTATATATGATCGCATCTTATTTGTCTCAGGGTCAAACTCTAAGATTCGCCCAAATGGATCGTCAAATTTGGTATTATCGTCGCTCTTCGCAAGGTTTTCACGTACATAATTAGGAACATGACCCCCAGCTGCCATTGATTCAGCCCAACTAAAATGATCTTCGCCCGTCTCACAAATATAGATCTTCCCATTCACTTCCTCAATCCATTCGTGACGAATAAACATGGTAGCCCCCATTGATTTGGCTACGCTTTCACAGTTAATTAATGAAGTCGTGTCCATAGGTAAAGTTAACCATGAACCCGACTCGCCATCATCCGATTGTCTATAGGCATATAATTGACCGTCCGTATAATCATAAGGAGTAACAGTTTCATATTTAAAAAATAACCCCGGACTCATATCATCCGATAAGTAAACGGTTTTACCATCTGCCGTGCATAAAGCATCTTCATGAATGAATTTCCCCATTTTATGATGCTTTTTTACAACTTTTCGGGTTTGAGGATCTACCTCTACAACATACCCCATGTTCTGCCACAAAGACAAACCATACATCCAACTTGTATCCGTATGCCCCTTGCCGCCTTGGTATAAATACTCAGTATTCCAAGACCATGTTTCTTCGCAAGTAAATACCGTTCCATTCGGCGTTAAACTTCCACCACAATTCCTATTCGTATAACCTACGCTCGAAAAATCTACATGGTCAAAATTGCCCCGAACTTGCCAATGGCCATCAATTTTTTCAATTTCAAAAATAGTTGCTCCTCCTCCATCTCCTAAATTAGGATCAGCATATTTAGTTTCGTGGCTTATATATAATAGACCTTTAGTCTCAGGTTTTTCTTCATCTGGAATAAATACCGTTAAATCATGGTTTCCTTTTGCCGGAAATTGTTGACCATCCGCCCTTGTCACCAAATCTGTTTTTTCTTGAAATAAAATGCGATAAGAAAAACCTTCAGGTAATATCAAGCTATCCGTGTCAAAATTTGAGGCAATAGATTGAAATGGCGGAATAGTGTCAATCGCAACTTGTTCGATAGTATCGGCAACAATAGGAGCGTCATCTATAGGCGCGTTTTCAACTGCTTCTGCACCACATGAAATTAAACCGAGAATAGTTGCAAGTAGAAAAAAGTTTTTCATCCGTTAAAGTTTTGTACAAATTTACTCAATTTCATGAATTTTGGGGTAGAGCAAACGTTTAACAATAAAAAAGCGGATCCAACTGAATGAATCCGCTTTAGATAATTTATCTAAATGTAGTTTATAAAACGTCCATTCCGTCTAATACACTCATCACATTTCTTACAGCCCCTGCTGATTCTTCAAGCATTGCTTGCTCTTCAGCATTTAAATCAACCTCAAGAATTTTTTCAATCCCGTTCTTTCCCAAAATTACAGGAACCCCCAGATAAATACCATTTTGACCGTACTCACCTTCAAGCCATGAACAAACTGGTAAAACTCTTTTTTGGTCTTTCACAATTGCTTCAACCATTTGCGCAGCTGCAGCACCTGGCGCATACCAAGCAGAAGTTCCCAATAATTTAACGATTTCTCCACCTCCAAATTTAGTACGCTCAATAATAGCGTCTAATTTTTCCGCAGAAATTAATTCAGTTACAGGAATACCTCCAACAGTTGTATAACGCGGAAGTGGAACCATAGTATCTCCATGTCCACCCATTAATAAAGCTTGAATATCTTTTGGAGAAACATTTAATTCCATTGCTAAGAAAGATCTGTAACGAGCAGTATCTAAAACCCCTGCCATTCCCATTACTTTACTTTTGCCAACCTTTGCAGATAAATATGCCGTATAACACATTACATCTAAAGGATTAGATACAATAATGATTTTTGCATTTGGAGAATGCTCAATAACATTTTCAGTTACTGACTTAACAATTCCCGCGTTTGTTGCGATCAAATCATCTCTTGACATTCCTGGTTTTCTAGGAATTCCTGATGTAATCACCACTACTTCAGAACCTGCAGTCTTTGAGTAATCATTAGTAGATCCAGTAATTCTAGAATCATATAAGTTTACAGGAGAGGTTTCCCACATATCCAAAGCTTTGCCTTCAGCAATACCTTCTTTAATGTCCAACAAAACAATTTCATTTGCAATTTCATTATGAGCAAGGACATTAGCACAAGTTGAACCAACATTTCCAGCTCCTACAACGGTAACTTTCATCTTCTTTATGTTATATTATCTATTTTTATTTAATCGAGTGCGAAATTAATAAGTTTTGCTTATTAAATCACTTTCTGATGTCAATTTTTTTGAACTTTTCGGTTCAAATTTGAAACTTTTTCTATCTTGGTGGCAACCCTTCATAATAAGGTATCGTTTTGAAAGTGTAAGCAAAGTGGAAAACAAAGAAGAACTAAAGGAAATAGTAGACGGTTGTATCCGAGGCAAACGTAAGTTTCAAAAAAGACTTTTTGAAAAGTATTACGGAAAGATGATGGCAATCTGCTATCGTTATGCTAAGGATTCAGATGAAGCGCAGGACATGGTTCAGAATGGATTCATTAAAGTTTTTAAAAAACTTGACGTTTACAATTTTGAAGGTTCTTTGGAAGGTTGGATTAGACGTATAATGGTAAACACCGCCATTGATCAAATTAGGAAAAATAAACGAAACCCTTTTTTGATTGAGGATGTGGATCGTGCTCAAAACGTAGAGGAGGATGTTCCTTTCTCAACAGAAGAAGACGAATTTTATTCAAAACTAAAAGCAAAAACGGCAATTAAAGCGATAAGCGAATTGTCGCCAGCTTATAGAACGGTTTTTAACATGTATGTCATTGAAGGATTTACGCACAAAGAAATTGCTGATTATTTAGGAATTAGTGAAGGTACTTCAAAATCAAACTTAGCAAAGGCGAAACAAAAACTGCGAGCGCAACTAACTTTAAAGTTCGCAAACTTAAACGAACATGAGTGATATTAATAAAATATTAAAAGAGGCCGTTGAGGGATTCGAAGCTCCGTATGATTTAAGCATCTGGGAGAACATCAGCTCTGAACTCAGTCCTATGGAGGACGCTTTCAGGGAATCTGTGAACGGTTATGAAGCCGCTTACAATCCAAGTGCTTGGTCTGCTATTAAAAATCAGATTGGCACATCTTCTACATTATTCCAATGGATAGCGGGATCTGCCGCCGCCCTTACCTTAATCGTTGGTGCTATTGCTTTTATTCCTTCTGATGATTCTACATTAACTGAACAAACAACACCATCAAAAATTGATAATAACGCTGTTATTGTTTTTAACGAAAACAAAACAACTGAAAATAAAATTACAACAAACACACATACGCCTTTAGCTGAAAATGAAACAATAAAGAACGATCAACCGGAAGAAAACGTGAATACCACTGATAATTTGGCCGATAATGATGACGCCTTAGTAGATGATAATAATGTTTCTGTTCAAAACAATGGAACGAACAATGCGAATCAAACAGATCAAGATAATACCAACCCAGTTGATGGAATGGCAGTCGTTCCTGTTGACGATACTCCTGATAATAATCATAATAACGCGGAAGAAGTAGTTGAATTTAAGTATTCGGCTGATTTCTCAGTAAGTGCAGATGAAGTATGTGCTGGAGAAAAAATTATCTTCAACCCTAAAGTGACAAAAGGAAATGCAATTCACGTCTGGGATTTCGGTGATGGAACATGTAGTTCTGAGCCTACAGCAAGTCATGTTTTTGAAAATGCTGGAAATTATGATGTCACTTTAACTATACGAGATAAAAATTCCAATGAGGTATTGGCATCATCCAGAGAATCTGTTACCATTAATGGATTGCCATCTATCGAATTTACATGGGAAAAAGACAATGTCGCTATCCCTACTGTTGATTTTATTAATCTAACAGAAGTTGGTCAAGATTGGGCATGGAAAGTGAATGGGCGAATGATTTCTGATAAAAATGAATTTGAATATACATTTAGAGAAAAAGGAGTTTATACGGTAGAACTTTCAGCTTCAAACAACAACGGATGTACGAATTACATGCGAGAGGAGATCACAGTTAAATCAGATTATGATTTATTTGCTCCAAACGCCTTCTCACCAAATGGTGATGGACAAAATGAAACGTTCTTACCGAAAGCATTATTATTAGTTGATAAAGAATTTACCATGGTAGTTTACAACCAAGCTGGTAACCTAGTTTATGCGACACAAAGTGCCAACGAATCTTGGGACGGCCGGGCTGCGGATAATTCTGTAGCTCCTGGTGGATCTTATATTTGGGTCGTTACTTTGAAAAATGGAAACGGACAAATTGAAGAATATACTGGTCAATTTACATTGATTCGATAAAATAAATAACTTCTACTAATAAAAAAACGACTTAGGTGAAGCCTTAGGTCGTTTTTTTGCGTTAAACCAGTAAATTGTATTTTTTAAATTAGGTTCTAACTTGAAGTTTCATTAGTTTTACTTTTCGTGAAAACCCTGTTTATCCATCAAAGGACAAAAAAAAATTGTCATTAGAAATCAAAACAACATTAAAAACACCAAAAGTGTTGGTTAATTTTGAAGAGGGAACCATTCTTCTTGCAGGAATTTCCATCCCCGAGGATCCGTATGCCTTTTATTCTCCTGTGAATGAAGAGATAGAATAGTACATGGAAGAACCTTTAGCCAAGACTACTTTAGAATTTAAATTGGAATATTTCAATACGAGTTCTACACTCGTCATTCGTAACTTAATCAGAGACCTTTCTCAAAGCAGTTCAAAAACAGAACTTTTCATCAAATGGTATTACGAAGAATATGACGAAGATATGAAAGAAGCAGGTGATGAACTTAGAATGTTATTTCACCGCGTGAATTTTGAATTAGTCGAGGTTTTAGAATTTGACTAACCCTTATACAACTCAAGGCTATTCTCACAGAAGGTAGCTGGATGATTTTCAACATTTTACTCTTCATTAAATTCTCGTGTTTTCGCAACCAATTTCTCGCTTTTTTTTGTATAATTGCATTACGTTATAACCTCAAAAAAAACGTAATAAAACATGAAAAAAATAGCCATACAACTTCCCCTCCTAATTGTCGCCATGATGACCGTTATATCTGGGTTTGGACAAAAGGTGTATACGGACCAGGCAGCCGATAGGATATACGCTGGTGCGGAACTCGTTCGTTCAAGTAAGTATTCTGATTTGCCATCTTTTATTCGCATGAAAGAGACCAACCGTATTCCGGTCGGTAATTACAATGCTTGGATGGCCGAACATTTGGAACTCAATTCAAACATCAATTTTGAAGTAATTCGCAAAGAAGATGACGAACTTGGGTTCACCCATACCCGAATGAGCCAAACTTATAAAGGGATTCCTATTGAAGCTGCCACATGGCTTTCACATGCTAAAGATGGTGTGGTCCGATCAATGAATGGGATGATCTTTAAAAATATTACCGCTTCGGCAACAGCCAGTTTATCTGAAAGTGATGCACTTGAAAAAGCAAAACTCCATGTTGGTGCGGAACTCTATAAATGGGAGATTCCTGAGGAGGAAGAGCACATTAAGTGGGAATCTGATAATCCAGATGCGACTCATTTTCCAAAAGCTGAACTTGTTTTTGTAGGAGAGAACTTTGCTTTTTCAGCTGACAACTTTCGCCTTGCCTATAAATTTGATATTTATGCACAAACCCCACTTTACCGTGCAAATGTATATGTTGATGCTATTACCGGTGAGGTTTTAGGTGAAAATGCAATTATTCATCATGCCGACACGCCAGGTACAGCTGAGACCGTTTATAGTGGATCTCAACCTATTATTGGTGATAGTTTTGCCGGACAGTTTCGCTTAAGAGATGGAACAAGAGGGCTTGGTATTCGCACCTTCGACCTGAATCAAGCCTATGGCTATGGCGGCGCAGTTGACTTTATGGATGCTGATAACGATTGGAATAATGTCAACCCACAACAGGATGAATATGCTGGTGACGCGCACTGGGGAACAGAACGAACATATGATTACTTCTTAGATATTCATGGCCGTAACAGTATTGATGACGCCGGATTCCAATTAAACAGTTATGTACATTACGGTGTAAACTACGTAAACGCATATTGGGACGGAACAAGAATGACGTATGGTGACGGAAATGGTGCACCATATACCCCACTTGTATCGCTAGATATTGCAGGACACGAAATCGCACATGGATTAACAAACTTCACCGCTAACTTAATTTACTATGGCGAATCAGGCGCTCTGAATGAATCATTCAGCGATATTTTTGGGACAGCTATTGAAAACTTTGCACGCCCAGGAGATTGGGACTGGTTATTAAGCGCAGACATTGGTGCCTCATTTAGATCATTAGAAAATCCAAACGCCTATGGCGACCCAGATACTTATTTTGGAACGAATTGGGCTCCCCTTGTAGGAGCGGACAATGGTGGGGTGCATACGAACAGTGGTGTACAAAACTTCTGGTACTACTTACTAGTAACAGGAGGTGCAGGAACAAATGATAATGGAGATGCTTATACAGTAGGCGCTCTTGGGTTTGAACCAGCTAGCGCAATTGCTTTTAGAAACTTAACCGTTTATTTAACAGACGGATCGGACCATCCAGATGCACGGTTTTTTGCCATTCAGTCAGCAATTGATTTATATGGCGAATGCTCAGTTGAAGAAAAAGAAACAACAAACGCCTGGTACGCAGTTGGCGTTGGTCCAGAATACGTCTCAATTGTAGAAGGAGATTTTACCGCAACCATTGGATGTTTTCCTGACGGTGAGGTTGATTTTACAGATGCCTCGACCACAGCTGCTGGTGTTTTAGACACTTGGGCTTGGGATTTTGGTGACGGAGGAACTTCTCCAGATGCGAATCCAACACATACATTTGCAGGAACAGGTCTTTTCCCTGTTGAATTAACGGTAACAAACGACCTAGGATGCGAAGATGTATTTTTATTAGATGTAGAAGTATTTGATGCACCCGTTGTCGACTTTACTTTTGCCGATTTATGCGAAGGTGATTTAACAACATTTACAGATGGCACAACTATTCCAGTTGGTGCAATAACTGATTGGGATTGGGATTTTGGCGACCTAGGCACTTCCCCACTCGCCGATCCAACTTACACTTATGCCACTTTTGGGACTTATGACGTGAAGCTTGTGGCCACATCAGACAACGGCTGTAAAGACTCATTGACAACGCCACTTACAATCAACCCTTCACCAGTTGCAGACTTTTCGTTTGATGATGGATGTGTTAATGTAGATGCGGCATTCACCAATCTTTCTACCTCTCCAGACGGAGCGCCATTGACTGATTTTAGTTGGGACTTCGGTGACGGAACGCCAGCTGATGTTTCAGAAGATCCGACACATACTTATGCTGGACCTGGCGCTTATGATGTCACATTAGATGTCGTTTCAGCGGAAGGGTGCCAAAGCACTGTCACCTATACGATTAATCGTTTTGATGTACCGGTCGCAGACTTTTCTTTCAATAATGTTTGTTTGGGTATTGATGCTCCATTTACGGATTTATCGACGATTACAGCACCAGAAGTAATTACTGGGCTAGATTGGGAATTTGGTGACGGAGATACTGATATTGGTGGCTTTCCTACGCATGGATATGCCACTGACGGTACATTTGATGTGACCCTAACGGTGACCTCAGCTAATGGCTGTGAAGATGTTCTCACCCTTCCAATTACTATCCACCCGCTCCCTGAGGCAAATTTCTCTGCTGATGATGTTTGTGTGAATGGTGATCCTACTATGTTTAATGATCTATCCACTATTTCTAGTGGTGCAATCACCTCATGGTCTTGGGATTTTGGAGATGGTTCTGGCGGCGCTGTGGCTGATCCAGTGAAAAATTACACGGTACCCGGCACTTATGATGCGGTATTAACCGTCGAATCTTATTTTGGTTGTATAGATTTCATTACAATTCCAGTGAACGTATTTGAAAAGCCAACTGCAAACTTCACTTCAGATGTTACTGCAATATGTACTCCTGATTGTATAGAATTTACGAGTCTTTCAACATCTGCTACTGCTGGAATTTCCGGTTGGGTATGGACTTTTGAAAGTGGTGATGTTGCTTTTGAAGAAAATCCACGTGTTTGCTTTAGCGCAATAGCTGCTGACCAATTATATGATGTGGAGTTAATCGCAACAAATGATTACGGATGTAAAGATACACTGAACGTTTTTGATTATGTATCGGCAACAGTCACTCCGGAAGCATCATTCAATTGTGATCCAGCTGTTATTGATGTTTTTGATCCAACAGTAGTTTTAACAAATACTTCTGAGAATGGATACATATACAATTGGACATTTGGTGATAGTTCTCCCTTATCGAATACGGTAGACCCTACTCACACTTACCCTGAGGTTCCTGGTTCCTACACTATAACTTTAGAAGCCTTTAGTGCAAACGGATTGTGTTCAGATTGGACACAAAAAATTGTAACTGTTGATGATGTCATCATTTATTACATCCCAAATACATTTACGCCAGACGGTGATACTTTTAACGAAACATTTGCACCTTCATTTAGATCAGGATATGACCCTTATGATTTCCACCTTGTCATTTTTAATAGATGGGGAGAGCGGGTTTTTGAAACTTATGATGCCTTTTATGGATGGGACGGAACTTATGGTGATCTTGGTCTAGTTCCATCTGGAGTATATGTTTGGTCTTTAGATTTTAGAGAAACTATGACTGATAAACGACATAAACAAGAAGGACACGTTACTGTTATTCGCTAGAAATTAATTTTTTACTTTAAAAGAGTTCTTTCCGCATTAGGGGAGAACTCTTTTTTTATTGTATACATTTAGAAGTTCTTTTGCGAATGCGAAAGAATGAGTTTCTAGGATTTTTTTCATTTTCAATACAACCACTAGAACTCCAATAAACACTTAATTTAAAAGAGTGTACAGTACCTATATTATTACAAACCTCAGTTAAAACAGCAGTTAATTATTAAATTGTAATTCCATTAATACTCACGACATGAAAAGAATCTTCACGCTATTTTTTATTTGCTTATCACTTCTAGGATCTGCACAACAAATGCAGCCCTAACAGGGAGATGCTTACAACTATACAGACATTGAATTTGTTCGTGACAATGAAATGACGGACATACCCTCCTTTATTAAATTTAAAAAAGGCAGCAACATCAACATTGCCAATTTAAAAACTTGGATGATGAATAACATTCGTTTTAATCCGAATATTGGATTTGAACTCATTCGATCAGAAATTGACAATATTGGACATAAGCACTTCCGCTACCAACAAACGTATTACGGAAAGCCAATAGAAGATGCCATGTGGATAGCCCATACAGAAAATGGCAGAGTTTATTCTTTAAATGGAATGATCTATTCTAAATTAACTACTCCTACATCCCACAGTCTAAATGAAAGCGCAGCATTAACAATTGCTCTTGCGCATGTTGGCGCTAGCGTTTACAAATGGGAGCTGCCAGGGGAAGAACAACATTTAAAATGGGAAACCGAAGATTTAGAAGCGACCTACCTGCCAAAAGGTGAACTTGTTTTTATACCAACTGAAACAAATTTTAGCGCAGAATCTTACCGCCTAGTTTATAAATTTAATATTTATGCACACGCACCTCTTAATCGAGCAGAGGTATATGTTGATGCTAATTCGGGAGAAATCATTCGTGAAAATATGCTCATCTACCATGCCGACGAGCCAGGTAACGCGCACACGGCATATAGTGGCGAAAAAGGCATAATTGCCGATAGTTTTGGAGGTGAATTTCGATTGCGAGATGGATCTCGTGGAGACGGTGTTCGCACTTTTGACCTAAATGAAGGAACCGACTTTGGTGGATCAACGGATTTTATAGATGATGACAACGATTGGGACAACGTGAACCCTGAATTAGACGAGTATGCCAATGATGCACATTGGGGCGCCGAGATGACCTATGATTATTACTTCGACATACATGGCCGCAGCAGTTTAGATAATGCGGGATTTCAATTGAATAGTTATGTGCACTATGGCGTTGATTTTTACAATGCTTTTTGGGATGGAAGTCGAATGACTTACGGTGATGGAAATGGCGGCGGCATTACACAGCTCACAACAATCGATATTGCTGGACACGAAGTGATACACGGTCTCACAACCTTCACAGCTGGCCTAATTTACTCGGCTGAGTCTGGTGCTTTGAATGAATCATTTAGTGATATTTTCGGTTCCGCTATTGAGCGCTTTGCAAGGATAGATGATTGGGATTGGTTTATTGGAATGGAAATTGGAGAAGCCTTTAGAAATATTGCTAACCCTAACGATTATGATCACCCCGACACTTATTTTGGAGACTTTTGGGCAGATTTAGATGGCTGGGACAGTGGCGGAGTTCACACCAATAGTGGTGTACAAAACTATTGGTTTTATTTATTATCAGAAGGTGGAACCGGAACCAATGATAACGGAGACGATTTTTCCCTAACAGGAGCGGGAATTGACGTTGCGAGCGCAGTGTCATTTAGAAATTTAACGGTTTATTTAACACCAAGTTCTCAATTTGATGATGCACGATTTTATGCTATTCAATCAGCTATTGATTTATACGGGCGCTGCTCGTTTGAAGTAGAACAAACTACAAACGCATGGTATGCAGTTGGCGTTGGCGGAGAATATTCCCATTATGTTTTAGCAAGCTTTACTGCTCCAGAAACCGAAGGTTGCGAACTCCCTTTTACAGTTGAATTTGAGAATGAAAGTATTAATGGAATCGACTTTTTATGGACATTTGGTGATGGAGATACAAGCACCTACCCCTCCCCCTCTCACACCTATACCACAGAAGGAGGTTTTACTGTGACACTTACTGTTGATGGCGGTGATTGTGGGGGTGACGATACATCAGCAACTAGCTTTATTATCATTGACACCTCAATTGATTGTCCAGTTATTTTCCCAGTTGATGGAACGGGTGATCAAATTACTTCGTGCCAAGGTTTGTTATATGACAGTGGTGGAGAAAGTGAAGACTATGGTGCTGGTGAAAATGCTGAAATAACAATTTCTCCTACAGGAGCCGAGTCTGTTGAGCTAAATTTCTTAGAATTTGATGTGGAAGACAATCCAACCTGTGCTTGGGATTGGCTGCGTATTTATGACGGACCAGATGACGGTTCGCCACTTATTGATAAATACTGTAACTCTAACATGCCCGGTACAATCACATCAACGGGGTCTTCTATTACCTTAGTATTTCATTCAGACGGTATAGAGGAAGGCGAAGGATTTAAAATGGAATGGACTTGCGCACTTATAGATGATACAGGTATTTCTGAGAACCAGGCCAACGCCATTTCAATCTATCCAAATCGAACACATGACATTTTTACCGTCGATACAAAAACACTCACAGAAGGAACCATTGACGTTACAGATTTACTAGGTCGCAAGATTATCACTCTTCCAATTTTAGGAAGTTTGACACAGATTAATTTATTAAATTATAATGCGGCTGGTTTATATATGGTGAATATTAGAGACGAAAATGGCAATTCTGTCAAAATGGAAAAAGTAGTTGTAAACTAAATAGAATATGAATTATGAAAATCACTTCAATTTTTTGTTCAATCTTGTATTCTTAAGTATTCACTACCCGACCAATTAACCCAATTACATTGATCAAAATTCGTGAACTATCAATTTATAAAATTGCATCATATCTCATAATACAAAGGGATAACAATGATTGCCCGTCTAAATATCGGCCTAAAAACGTACCATTAAAAGATTGAATTCTATTGAATCGAAATTTTAGTATTCAAAAAACATTGACTTTTCCCCCTTAACTCTTGGAAGCCTTTTATTTAAAAAATTAAAACCAGTTGATTAGTTCCTATCCATCAACCTCAAAAATTTTGACAAGTTTTGAGTATCTTGCAGTAATTAAAAAATTATACACATGAAAATATCATATACAAAGCACTTATTCCTATTCGCTCTATTCTACGTCCCTTTCGCCATGAATGCACAACGCATCCATACAGGAGCAGCTGCCAGTTCGCAATATAGACATGCAGAAGTTGTTCGCGAAAGTAGTTTCAGCACACTTCCATCATTTATCAAAATAAGAAAATCTGACCAATTTGACATTGACATGTTAGACGCTTGGATGAAATCAAATTTTAAATTTGACCCCAACATTTCATTTGTTGAAATCAGAAAAGATGTCGATAATTTAGGACACATCCATTACCGTTATCAACAAACATACTATGGACAGCCTGTTGAAGATGCTATTTGGATTGCGCATACGAATCAGGATAAAGTTTATTCTTTAAATGGACTCATCTACGATAAATTTGGATCAGCCTCTACCCCAAGTTTAGACGAGGCTACTGCATTATCCAAAGCATTGGATCACGTAGGTGCATCTGTTTACAAGTGGGAACTACCTGGCGAAGAGAAACACTTGAAATGGGAAACTGGCGACCCACTTGCAACCTACATGCCAAATGGCGAAGTTATCTTCGTAGCAAAAGACATGAATTTCAAAGCTGAAGAATTTCGCTTAGCCTATAAATTTAATATATACGCACACGCTCCAGTTTCTAGAGCCGACATTTATGTTGATGCCGTTAATGGAGAAATTTTACGTGAAAACTCAATTCTTTGCCATGCTGATGAAGAAGGCACTGCCCATACTGGTTATAGCGGTGAACGACCTATGATAGCTGATAGCTTTGGTGGTGAATACCGCTTAAGAGATGCAAGTCGTGGAGATGGTGTCCGTACTTTTGACCTCAACGAAGGGACTTCTTATGGAGACGCTGTCGATTTTATTGATGATGATAACGACTGGGATAACGTTAACCCACAAAGAGATGAATATGCAACTGATGCACATTGGGGCTCTCAAATGACCTACGATTATTATTTAGAAGAACACGGAAGAAACAGTATCGATAATGATGGTTTTCAACTAAATAGCTACGTGCATTATAGTGAAGATTTTGTGAATGCATTTTGGGATGGAAGTAGAATGACCTATGGAGATGGAAGTGGTGGAATAACGCCTCTTACATCTCTAGACATTGCTGGACATGAGGTGACTCATGGTTTAACTACAATGACTGCTGGGCTTATTTACTCAATGGAATCTGGAGCCTTAAACGAATCATTTAGCGATATTTTTGGCGCTTCAATTGAACGATTTGCACGACCTGAAGAATGGAACTGGCTGCTTGGTGACGATATAGGACTAACGTTAAGATCATTATCAAATCCAAACGCATACACAGATCCTGACACTTATTTTGGCGACTATTGGGCTGATTTAGATGGTGGTGATAGCGGCGGTGTTCACACAAATAGTGGCGTTCAAAACTTCTGGTTTTATTTATTAACAGAAGGTGGAATAGGTACAAATGACAATGATGATGATTATGATGTAACGGGAATTGACATTGAGGCTTCAAGTGCTATAGCATTTAGAAACTTAACGGTCTACTTAACGCCTAGTTCCAACTTTGCAGCGGCGAGATTCTTTGCAATCGAATCTGCTGTAGATTTATATGGAGTTTGTACGTTCGAAGTTGAACAAACTGCAAACGCTTGGTATGCTGTAGGTGTTGGGGATATTTACAATCCTGAAACTGTAGCTGATTTTGTTACTGCTGACACTCTTGGTTGTGCGATTCCTTTCACAGTAAACTTTTCTAACGAAAGTGAAAACGCTATTGATTTCGAATGGGATTTTGGAGATGGTGAAACAAGTACAGATGAAAACCCCGTGCATGTCTACACGGATCCTGGTGTTTATACCGTAACATTATTTGCTGACGGTGGTGATTGTGGAACAGATGAAGTAATATTTACTGATTATATCACAGTTAATCCAGATGCTGATTGTGTCGTTATTTTACCCGAAACTGGAACGGCATCTACTCAAAATGGTTGTGACGGAACAGCTTATGATAGTGGCGGACCAGATGGCAATTATGGTAACGGTGAAGACGCCATGTTAACAATAGCACCATTTGGAGCTATGACTGTGGACCTTTCTTTTCCAGAATTTGATGTGGAAGCTGGACCAGGAACATCTTGCGATTATGACTATTTAGATGTATTTGATGGACCAGATGAGTTTGCTCCTTTAATTGATCGTTATTGTAATAATAACTTACCTACAGACCTTACTTCTACAGGATCTTCAATCACAATTGTATTCCATTCGGATGGAGGCGAGGTTGATCCTGGTTTTAAAATAGAATGGTCTTGTAACCTGCCTGAAGATGCCCCTGAAACGGACTTTATTGCCAATTCAGAATTGTCTTGTACAGGAGAGGTGTTCTTTACTGATTTGTCTACAAACGCTCCAACGGAATGGGCTTGGGACTTTGGTGATGGCGATACATCTGATGAACAACATCCTTCGCATTTTTACACATCTGAGGGAACATATACAGTGACATTAGAAGCGACCAACCTAATTGGTGCTGATTCTGAAATAAAGACAGCATATATAACTGTTTCTTATCCCTTAGCACCTACCGTCGAGGGTGATTCGAATTGCCCAACTGAAACAGCAACATTAACGGCAACAGGTGATGGAGAGCTTAAATGGTACGACGTTCCAGTTGAAGGGACACCTCTATTTACAGGTCCTTCATATACAACGCCACCTTTAGATTTAACGACAACTTACTATGTTGAAAATGATTTATTTGACGATCCATTATATGTGGGACCAGAAGATCCTAGTTTCGGTGGAGGAAGTTATTTCAGCGGAGACCAACACTTGATTTTTAACAATCCAACACCAGTTATTTTATGGTCAGTTGATGTTGATGCAGACGGAAGTGGAAACAGAACAATAGAATTAAGAAGCAATACCGGTGAAGTATTGGATACACGAATTGTAAATATTCCTGATGGTGAAAGCACCGTGATCTTAGACTTACCTTTACCAGTTGGTACAAGTTTGCAATTAGGTACGCAGGTAGGAAGCAGCCCCGCTTTGTATCGAAACAATTCAGGATCTCCTGTTTATCCATTTGAATTAGCCGAGTCTGTTACAATTTTAAGCAGTAGCGCTGGACCTGATTACTACTACCATTTCTACAATTGGGAAATCCATTCTTATACTTGTGCTAGTGATCGTGTAGAAGCAATTGCTGAAGTACTTGACGAATCTGATATGGAAATTACACCTATTGATGATATTTGTTTACAAAGTGATCCTGTTACTATGAATGCCAGTGAAGGTGGTGGAACATGGTCAGCAAGTTGTGGTAGCTGTATTGATGATGAAACGGGTGTATTCAACCCAGCATCATCAGGTGAAGGAAGTTTTGAAGTTACCTATACAATTGATGGAACGTGCAGCTACTTTAACACCTATACGGTTAATGTTGTGGATTGCCTAGGTTTACAAGATGAAGATAAGTACGAAATCGGCATCTACCCTAACCCATCAAACGGATTAATTACAATTACAACCGGACATGTTGAAAAAGGAACGATAATGATTAAAGATGTACTTGGAAAAAACATTGCATCCGCCAATTTCAATTCTAATAAATTCACATTTGACTTGAATAATTTTCAAGCCAGAGGTACATATTTTGTTGAATTCTATGATGAAAATCAGAATTTAATCACCATTAAAAAAGTGCTAAAACAATAATAAGATTCGAATTAATAAAAAGCGACCATTCTGTTTAAGGGAGATATGGTCGCTTTTTTTGTTTAGGCTATTTGCGTGAAATATTTATATTTGTTTTCCAAAAAAAAGTGGAGTACACCGAAAATTAAAGAATCTAAAAATTGATACATGAAAAATACCGCATTAAATCATAGACATGTTGCATTAGGAGCGAAAATGGTTCCGTTTGCAGGGTACAATATGCCCGTACAGTATGAAGGTGTAAAAGCTGAACACGAATGTGTAAGAACTGGCGTTGGTGTTTTTGATGTTTCGCACATGGGCGAATTCATATTAAAAGGCGAAAAAGCCTTGGATTTAATTCAAAAAGTCACTTCAAATGACGCCTCCAAAATCGTTGATGGACAAGCGCAATATACGTGCCTTCCGAACAATGATGGCGGTATTGTTGATGATTTAATCATTTACAGAAAAACGGCCACAGAATTTTTTATCGTTGTTAACGCTTCGAATATTGAAAAAGATTGGAATTGGATTTCAAGCCACAATGACCTGGGTGTAGAAATGCAAAATTTATCCAAAGACTACTCATTATTAGCAGTACAAGGACCAAAAGCAGCAGAAGTCCTGCAATCATTAACCGAAATTGATTTAAAAACAATGAAGTACTACACGTTCGACGAAGGTACTTTTGCTGGAATTCCTAACGTAATTGTTTCTGCCACCGGTTATACAGGTTCGGGCGGATTTGAACTTTACATAAAAAACGAAGACGTTTGTGCGGTATGGGACAAAGTATTTGAAGCCGGCGCAGCACAAGACATCAAACCTATAGGTTTGGCAGCAAGAGACACACTGCGTTTAGAAATGGGCTTCTGTTTATATGGAAACGATATTGATGATACAACATCACCTTTAGAAGCTGGATTAGGATGGATTACTAAATTCACAAAAAAATTTACAAATTCTGAGAATCTAAAGGCACAGAAAGAAGCCGGGGTAACTAAAAAACTGATAGGGTTTGAATTGGTTGACCGTGGAATTCCACGTCAGGATTATGTGATCAATGATGCGGAAGGAAATAATATTGGAATCGTAACTTCAGGTACAATGTCACCAACAACTAATATAGCTATTGGTTTAGGTTACGTTACAGTTGCAAATGCAAAACTTGGAACCGAAATTTTTATTGAAGTAAGAAATAAGCAATTAAAAGCAGTGGTATCTAAACCACCATTCTACAAGGCTTAAACAAATCATTATATAATAGCAGAAAAGCTTCATTCGAAAAAATGCAGCTTTTTTTGGCTCAAATTTTCAAAAGTATTGCTTATTCAACTTTGGATATATATATTTGAATACTAATTAATATGTAGTGACTAAATTCCCATTCCAAATGAAAAATAAAAGCTTCTTATTGTCAATTAATCTCATTTTCATCATGGTCAGTTTTTGTTTACTTTCCTTCACAAATGGGATTAGTTCTGTTGAAAAAGATATAGAAAATCACACGAATTCAGAATTAAACCTTAAGCCCAAAAGTGGAATAATAGTTACGATGGAAGTTTCAATCCCGGATTTGGTTGCAGGTCTAGTTAACGACCCTAGAAAACAAGAATTCAAAACCCCATTTGTCGCTGCTGTTGAACGCTCGAATGCTGTTGAAGGAAATTTCCTAGATTTATTTGTAGCAGAATTTGAAAAACTAAACGAGGGAGTTTTAATCGCAAAGCACTTCTTTAACCATAATAGAAAGAGAATTTCCCGCACTAGTTCAAACAGTGAGATTTTGACTTGGTTAAAAAGTAAAGCGGCAGAAGCATTGAACGAGACTGGACACGTTATTGAAAAGCGGGCCATGCAATATGGCCTATCAAAACCAAAAATCACATACAAAACCGAATTGAATGCACTTGTAATTGAACTACCGGGTGTTCCTGATAATGATGTAGTAAGAAATAAGCTAACGGCTAACGCTCTACTCAGATTCTACGAGGTTTATGAAAATAAATTTAACGGAATTGCAGGTCTTATCCTTCAATCAGAACCTTCATTAAGTAGAGCACTTTACGGCGAAGAATTAATAGAAGTTGAATCAGATGACTCAAGTGAGATTGATCCATTGTTGGCAACTGATGATGAATTATCAGAAACATCTACAATAGTAGCTGATGCTCAAATTCAAAAGAAATATCCTATTTCGTCTTTAATGCATCTAGCATTCAGATATAACGAAACAGGAGAAATTATTGATTATCAAGAAGGATCTGTTGTTGGTTACGCTAACGTTAAAGATACTGCAGAACTAAACTTTAGATTAAACCACGAGGTTATGCGCATTAGCTTGCCACAAGACCTAGTTTTCATGTGGGATTCTAAAGAATTAGAATCTGAAGGGCAACCCAACGGATTAGTTGGCTTACATGCAATTAAAGTTCCTTTAAACGGACCAAGAGTAGACGGAAGAGACATACAAAGTGCAGCAGTCGATAACCGCGTAGTTGGTGAATTCGGCGTGAGCATGAAAATGAATCAAATCGGCGCTACAAAGTGGGAAGAAATGACCACCGACAACTTAAACAAGCAAGTAGCGATTACAATGGATGGAAGTGTATTCTCTGCACCAGTTGTAAACGGTGTAATGAATGTAAACTCTTCTATTACTGGAAACTTTACTTCCGCTGAAGCGAAAGATTTAGCAACTTTAATCAATGCTGGTTCAATTCCTGTTCCCGTTAAAATTGTTCAAATCGAAACATTATAATTCGCTCTCGAAAAGATGCGGCTTTTTTATTTTAAGCCTTATCTGCGCATTATCAGTGATTGCATCTACCCCATTTGTGAAGTTTTCCTAATATTCCATTAATTACTTTGAATACTGTTGGTTTTTTACATTTGAAATTCTATATTTGCAGGCTTAAAATTGTACATTAGATAAATTATCATTTTAAATGAGAAATAAAGGATTTTTTTGGTCAATAACTATCGCTTTAGCATTGGCCTGTCTTTATCAGCTTTCCTTCACATACGCAACAAATGCGGTTGAAAAGGATGCAGAAAAATACGCAGTAGATAAATTAGATTCACTTAGAACAGCAGACGTAGAATTCATTTCTATTGGTGCCGACAGTCTTTATCTTTCTGATTCAAGTGACGTTGATATTCTTCAAATTCAATACACCGGTGATTATATCAAAAGTAAAATGCATGAAGAAGTGCACTTTGCTGGATATACTTATGCTGAATGTAAAGAAAGTGAGATCAACCTTGGGCTTGACTTGAAAGGTGGAATGAGTGCGACATTAGAAATTTCAGTTCCTGCATTGGTTACAGATTTGGCTGGAGGAACTCGAAGTCAAGAATTCAAAACCCCATTTGACAAGGCGAACCAGCGCACGAATCTTGGAGAAGACGCATTCATTGATCTATTTGTTGAAGAGTTTGAAAAACAAAACGAAGGTGTTTTGCTTGCCAAATATTTCCACGGACGTAATCAAGAGGAAGTGGAGAAAAACGCTTCAAATGCAGAAGTTGCTGAATGGTTAAAAGACAAAGCTGTTAAAGCTTTAGATGGTGTTGAAATCATTATCGAAAAACGTGTAAACCAATTCGGTGTTGCGCAACCAACTATTATCAAACAACCTGGAACAAACAGAATTTTTGTTGAATTACCAGGTATTAGCGATAAGGAAACAGTAAGAAGAAGATTACAGACTACAGCAAACTTAGAGTTCTATGAGGTTTATGAAAATAAATTTAATGGAATTGCGGGTCTTATCCTTCAATCAGAACCTTCATTAAGTAGAGCACTTTACGGCGAAGAATTAATAGAAGTTGAATCAGATGACTTAGCTAACGACTCTTTATCGAATGTACCCTCTGACACATTGAACATTGATACTCCAGATGACTCAAGTGAGATTGATCCCTTGTTGGCAGCTGATGATGACCTATTAGATAATGATGACCTATTAGATGAAGACGGAGAACAAGAGGTTGCAGATTCGTTGTTAACTGATGCTCAAAAGTTAAGGAAATATCCTATTTCGTCTTTAATGAGTCTAGCATTCAGATATAACGAAACAGGAGAAATTGTTGATTATCAAGAAGGATCTGTTGTTGGTTACGCTAACGTTAAAGATACTGCAGAACTAAACTTTAGATTAAACCACGAGGTTATGCGCATTAGCTTGCCACAAGACCTAGTTTTCATGTGGGATTCTAAAGAATTAGAATCTGAAGGGCAACCCAACGGATTAGTTGGCTTACATGCAATTAAAGTTCCTTTAAACGGACCAAGAGTAGACGGAAGAGACATACAAAGTGCAGCAGTCGATAACCGCGTAGTTGGTGAATTCGGCGTGAGCATGAAAATGAATCAAATCGGCGCTACAAAGTGGGAAGAAATGACCACCGACAACTTAAACAAGCAAGTAGCGATTACAATGGATGGAAGTGTATTCTCTGCACCAGTTGTAAACGGTGTAATGAATGTAAACTCTTCTATTACTGGAAACTTTACTTCCGCTGAAGCAAATGACTTATCAGGATTATTAAACGCAGGTGCACTTCCAGCTCCAGTTAAAATTGTAGATGAATCAATTGTAGGACCAACTTTAGGAGCTGCAAACATTAGCGCCGGAATGTGGTCGTTTGTATTTGCCTTGTTATTGGTATTAGTTTACATGGTATTCTATTATAACAAAGCAGGTTTGGTTGCTGATGCAGCGCTCGTTATTAATATCTTCCTCTTAATTGGAGCTTTGGCCTCATTAAAAGCGATTTTAACCCTACCTGGTATTGCGGGTATTGTACTGACCATTGGTATGTCAGTGGATGCCAACGTACTTATCTTTGAGCGTATTCGTGAGGAATTAAGACATAAGAAAGGATTAAAAAATTCGATTAAAGAAGGGTATGCAAAAGCATTATCTGCTATTTTGGATGCCAACATTACTACCTTATTAACAGGGGTTGTACTAGCGATTTTTGGAACGGGACCAATTAAAGGTTTCGCTACAACATTAATCATTGGTATCTTTACTTCATTCTTTGCAGCGGTTATTATTACACGTCTAATCATTATGGCGTTTGTTGACAAAGACAAGAAAATTTCTTTCTCTACAAAAATTACAGAAAACTGGTTTACGAAATCAAACATACAGTTTGTTAAAAAACGTAAACTATTCTATATCGTATCTGGAGTAATTATTGCAATTGGTATGACTTCGTTCCTTTCACGAGGATTAGATTATGGTGTTGACTTCACAGGAGGGCGTCAATACAAAATCGTATTCAATGATGATAAGGCAGATATTGAAGGCATTAAGGCAAGCTTAACCGATCAATTCGAAGGCAATGCACCAGGTGTAAAAATGGTAGACAACAATTATACGGCGTTGGTTACTACAAAATACAGAATGGATGAAAATGCTGATATCGATAAAATTGTATTGATCAGTGATGAAATAGAAGCATTAGTAAAAGGTGGTGTTGCCAAGTATGGAGACAGCGAAATTGTGGAATCTAAAATGATTGCACCAACCATTTCGAAAGACTTGAAATCGAATTCATTCTATGCAATTGGATTCTCGCTATTAATTATCTTCCTCTACATCTTATTCCGATTTAGAAAATGGCAATATGGTTTAGGAGCCTTGATTGCAATGGCGCATGATGTGCTCGTTGTACTATCATTGTTCTCCTTATTCTGGGGAATCTTACCATTCACTATGGAGATTGACCAAGCCTTTATTGCGGCCATACTGACGGTCGTCGGGTACTCCATTAATGATACGGTGGTTGTATTTGATAGAATTCGTGAGTATTTAGGATTGTATCCTAAGAAAGAGCGAAAAGAGGTGATCAATATGGCATTGAACTCTACATTGGGTCGTACGGTAAATACTTCAGTATCAACATTCATTGTATTGTTAGTTATCTTCCTATTCGGTGGTGCAGCAATTAAAGGATTTGTATTTGCATTAATGATTGGTGTTGTAGTAGGAACCTACTCTTCTCTCTTCATTGCAACTCCTGCGGTGATCGATTTCACTAAAAAAGAAGAAGAAAAAAAATAATCAGAAAACAGAAATATTAAAAAAGCCTTCCGTAACTTTGGAGGGCTTTTTTGATTTAAATAGACTCCATTACGAGGATACATGACTTTACTTTTTTTAGATAGCATTGGAACAACAGAGGTCGTCTTTATTTTATTAGCTGTGTTAATGCTATTTGGATCAAAAAGTATTCCCAGTTTAGCTAAAACTTTAGGTAAAGGAATGCGTGAAATTAAAACCGCCTCGAATGAAATTAAACGCGACATTCAAAATTCTACTTTGGATATGCGCAAAGAACTAAACATAGAGAATCCCCTTAAGGACCTTGAAAATCCTTTAAAAGACCTTGATAAAATCTTAGATGAACCAAATACACCAAAAGATTTTAGAAAAGATAATCCCGAAACGAGTTTAGAACCGCCAAAGCATTCTAAACCCATTTCAGAAAATCCAACAAACGACAATAAAGCATGATGTACTTCTGGCTTATACTCGGCTTAGTTACGCTTATTGTGGCTGGTGAATTTTTAGTTCGTGGTGCTGTTGGTATTGCCAAACGTTTTCACATTTCAACTTTAGTAATTGGAATGACCGTAATTTCTTTTGGTACGTCTGCTCCTGAATTATTGGTTTGCTTAGACGCTGCTATGGGCGGACATCCTGAAATTGCCATTGGAAACGTTGTTGGGTCTAACATTGCGAATATTGCGCTTGTACTCGGTTTAACAGTGCTAATCTTGCCTATTGTAGTTGATCGTAATAGCAAAAGAATTGATTTGCCAATGATGCTGCTGGCAACTGCTCTATTTGCCGTTTTCGCATTAGATGGAGAGATTCAACGTTACGAAGGTGCAATCCTCTTTGTAATTTTGGTTGCATTCACGTATTGGCTCATCCGTAATTCACGTAGAAAAACTAAAAAAGAAATGGCTGCTGCAGCTATTGATGTGAATGATGATGATGAAGTGGCGAAGGTAAAGGACAAACCTCTTTTATCCATTTTATTTTTACTGATTGGATTCACAGGTCTACTTTTTGGAGCGGATTGGCTCGTGCATGGCGCGATTGATATCGCCACTCATTTCGGAATGGAAGAACGGGTTATTGCGGTTACCGTCGTTGCTTTTGGCACTTCAATCCCAGAACTTATTACCTCTGGTGTTGCGGCAATAAAAGGTGAAACAGATATTTCTATTGGAAATTTAATTGGATCAAACGTCTTCAATATAATGGCAGTTATTGGTTTAACAGCAATCATTCGTCCCATTGGCGTTTCTAGTAGCATTATTTCATCTGACATGTGGTGGATGATTGCAATTGCAGTCGCCTTAATCCCGCTTATGATTCTTGGTAGAAAAATTGGCCGATTTAAAGGAACGCTCTTGTTGGGAACTTATATCGCATACATTACAATCCTCGTCATTAGTATTGTAAATGCAGGACCAGCCTAATTATCGTTCCATGGTAGGGGTATTAGGTTACAAGATCGATTATAGGTAGAAGTCAATTAAACTACTTATGAAATCAACACATTTTATTGGGTTATTCACCCTCATCTTCTTCGTCTCATTTTCTTCTTGTAAAAAAAAAAGGATGTACCGATCCGTTTGCCGTAAACTATAATGAAAATACAGAAACGGATGACGGTTCTTGCTCATATGCGATTTCCAGTCAAGAAATTAGTTATGGACCAGATGCCATTCAAGAAATGCAGCTCTATTTACCAGCTATGCATGATGAAAACACGAAAGTTGTTGTTATGGTGCATGGCGGCGGATGGGTTGTTGGTAATAATGAAACTGACAAGGTTACAACGTTTGATGGTCGATACGGATGGGATATCCTAAACCCATTATTGAACGCCGGGTATGCTTGTGCCGTAATGAAGTATCGCACCGCATGTTATCAAACTGACACCAGCGCTATTACTAATAATTCAATGCGATTCTTAGATCAAATGATGACAGATATTGATTTGGCTGTCGCACATTTGCAAGATAATGCTACTGAATTGGGGATTAGAAACGATCATTTTCAATTACTTAGAGAAAGTGCAGGTGGACATATTGTAACGGCTTATGCCATTCGGTCTGCATAAAATGATAAAGTTGTTTCTGCCGTCTCCATGTTTGGACCAACAGCGCTAGATGATAGCGAATGGAAAATTGGACTACACGAATTGGACAGTACATATCCTGAGGGAATACTTGTGGATGGAATTAATTATTTCAGAACCACTGACAATGATTGTGAATTAGAAACCAACAAATATTTGAGTGTTCTAACTGAATTAAGGAGTTTTGGTGATCATGACACGGTAAAAGTCTATGAAATCAATCCTTACTTGCTGGATATATCCACGACAACACCAGCCAACATTAATCGCGCTACTCCCCTATTTTTAATGCATGGAGATCTGGAGATCTAGACCTATTGGTTCCTTATTCTCAAGCAGATTTGATGTATGACGCTTTTATCGCTAAATTTCCAACGGCAATCATTGCAGCTGATAGAATCTATGCTGGAACGATTAAAAAAACCATTTATGAAAATTGTGGTCATGGTTGGACCGGAGGAGGTTGCCAAAAAAGCACGATCATGTCAGACATTGTAAAATGGATGGACGCACATTAATAAAAAAACAATTGAAAAACACGCTTTTATATACTTCACTTTTCGCCTTACTTGCCTTAACCGCTGTAAGTTGCAAGAAAAAAGGCTGCACAGATCCAGCCGCGCTCAACTATAATGAAAACGCGACAAAGGATGGTGGTTCATGTATCTTCGACCCAATAGAACCTTCAACGGTGCAGCGTATTTGCTATGGAGAAGATGATCGGCAACATTTTGATTTATATATTCCTGGAGTCCATGCATTAAAGAGTTTAGCCTCAATTCGTTCCAGTTGTTTAATTTTCCATTGGCCTACTGTTAGTCCACTACAACCACTAAGTACTTTGATACTTTCCAAAAAGTTTTCGGATCGTTAATTTGAATGGTATGATTTTGACCTTCAGAAATAATGTCATATGAGCTTGAAGGATGATCGGTAATGAATTTCACTCTTTTTCCAACCACTTCAATTTTATCTGTTTTCGTTAAATCAACATCCGTAAAGTAATCGTCATTCACATCACCGCGCAACTCTGTCTTACGCATTAAAAAACGCCCTTCTTTAACAATTACGCCATTTTCAATTAACTCCTCTTCTGAACCGTAAGCGTAATGCACTTTGTTCAATTCACGAATGGTTTCAGCAGCAATTTGAGATTGCTCTTGATAAGCCTCAAGCAATTCAACGTATTCCTTGTCTAAATCAGATAATTCCACACGCAACATTTCAATTTCCTCTTCCTGGACCTCAATTTTATTCATCAAATTTGATACTAAAGTCTTTAGTTCCGAGATCTCAACATTTTTATTGGCCAGTTGTTTATTCAACTCACCTACTTTCTTCTGGTTTTCTTCACGTAGATAATTGATGTTTTCAATTTCTTGCAAAATCCATTGCTTTCCATCCTCAGCTAACTCAATATCATTTGATCGAAAACGGATTTCATCTTCTTTCAAGTTGATTTTAGCTAAGTTCTCTTCAATCTCGTTAAACAACATGATTGATTCATTCAATACTGAATCCTTTTCAACTAATTTATCCTTAGCCACACGCAGTTCTGAGCGTAAACGTGCTAATTCTTCACTTTCACCTGTATCTACAGCATCCGTTGTTTCAGGTGATGTATTACAAGCTGTAAAAAGTGTAACAATAAATAGGGAATATAGTAAATGCTTCATTTTCGGTACAATTTGTGATGAGACAAAACTAATTAATATTTAATTCAAATGCGTACTTTTGAGCCAAAATCAATACAAATGAAGAAATCAATTTTTTTACTGTTAGGGTTCATCTATTTTTCGCTAGCTAGTTATGCGGTTAATGTAGATTATACCCTAGGAATGTCACACCCTAATTCACATTATTTTGAGGTTGACATGGAGATTTCTGATTTAAAAGAAAAATGGATTACAGTAAAAATGCCTGTATGGGCGCCGGGTTCTTATTTAGTTCGCGAATTTGCAAAAAGTGTGAATCAAGTCAAGGCAGTTGATGAAATGGGGAATAAATTAAACATCAAAAAAGTGAATAAAAACTCGTGGAGGATTGAGACTAAAGTTGTTAAAAAGGTTAAGATCAGTTATGAGGTATATGCTTTTGAACTTTCTGTACGTACCAGTTTTTTAGATGATTCGCACGGCTATGTGAATGGCACTAGCATGTTTATGTACATGGAGAATAATAAGGATATTGCCGGAGAATTAACGATTAAGCCATACACTTCATTTAGCAAAATCTCAACTGCGCTAAAGCTAAAAGACAATTACGTTTACACTTTTGAGGATTATGATCAACTGGTAGATTCTCCAATCGAAATTGGTAATCAAAGTGAATTTCATTTTGAAGCAGCAGGTGTAGATCATACCGTTGCAATGTATGGCGAGGGGAATTATGATATTCCAACCTTACAACGCGACATGGCAAAAATTGTAGAGGCTGAAACAATCATTATGGGTGAAAACCCAAATAAAGAGTACTTATTCATTGTTCACAATATCACGGTGCCTTCTGGTGGATTAGAGCATAAAAGCTCAACTACATTGCAAGTAAATCGTTGGACGTATGAAGGAGATGCTTATTTAGGCTTTTTAAGTTTGGTGGCGCACGAGTACTTTCATTTATGGAATGTAAAGCGAATGCGCCCTAAAACATTAGGACCGTTCGATTATGATAGCGAAAACTATACGGACCTTTTATGGGTAATGGAGGGGTTCACTTCTTATTATGATGAATTGGCGCTTCGCCGTGCAGGTTTTTATTCGCAAGAGGATTATATGGGCAAATTATTTGGCACAATTAATTATGTTGAAAACCAGCTGGGGAATCGTGTTCAACCTGTTGCACATGCCAGCTTTGATGCTTGGATTAAAGCATACCGCTCAAACGAGAATAGCGTAAACACAACCATCTCCTATTATTCAAAAGGACAAATTTTAGCCGCAATGCTAGATTTATATATTATTCAAAAATTTAAGGCTGAAAAAACATTGGACGATTTTCTAAGAATGCTTTATGCTAATTTTTACAAGAAAAGTGATGTCGGTTATACTGAAGAAGAATTTCAATCGTCTTTAGAATCATTTTTAGATGAAGATATGGATTGGTTTTTTGATCAATATGTTTATGGAACTAAAATCGTTGACTACAAAAAATTCTTTAAAGGAGTTGGTTTAGATATTATTGATAACGGTACAGGTCCTGCCCCAGCACTCGGAATTAAAACTAAAAATGCGGATGGCAAGCTTGTGATTACAACTGTTTATGCAGGATCAGCTGCTGAGCAATACGGGTTGAGCGTTAATGATGAGATTGTTGCCTTTGAAGGTTACCGAGTTGATCAAAGTGATTTTAACAAATTTGTGGGATCTCAATTGAGCGGTGATAAATTTGATCTTTTAATTTCACGCGACAATATTTTAATTACCTACGAAATAACAATGGGCGAACTACAACGTTTAAAGTACGTGTATAAGAAAAATTTCAACGCAACTACTGAAAAGCAATTCAACCATTGGTTAAGAGTGGATGTAAAGTAAATCTAAAATAGAGTAAAGACGAAACCTTTGTTAAAGAAATTTCTGCCAAATTATTTCTTACGATTCCTGCTAAAAGCTGGCGTTCTGGTATTGATATATACCCTCTGTCGTGTTTTATTTTTAATTTTAAATAACGATCATTTTCCCGTTGTCTATTTTACAGATTTTTTAGCTGGGTTATGGTTTGATCTTGTGACCGTTGCAATTGTATTTCTGCCATTGGTAGCATTGGAAATGTTTCCGAATAAATTTCGAGGAAAAAACTGGTATCAGTGGGTTTTGCTGCTTGTTTTCAATGTCATTTTGTTTTTAACCACGCTCATTAACTTGATTGACATTGAGTATTTTAAGCATACCTCCTCTCGCTCTACGGCTTCTTTAATTAAAATGCTTGGTTTTGGTGAGGATTTGCAGCAGCAAATTCCATCCTTCCTTGGTTCTTACTGGTATTTGCTTGTCATTCTTATTTTACTTCAAGTACTTGGCATTTGGCTTTATCGCCGGGTAAACCGAATCAAGGACGATAGTCATTCAGTCTCTTGGTTAAAACAAATTATCATATTTCCTATTATCGTTGGTTTATTCATTTTAGTGGGTCGCGGCGGATTCGGTGTAAGGCCAATTGCTGCGCCTAAGGCCGCTAGTTACACTATTGATCAGAATATACAACTCGTGCTTAATTCGGCGTTTACAATTATTAAAACGTGGGGAAATATTGAATTAGACGAGAAAGAATATTTTGAGACGGAAGAATTAAAGGCCATTTATAATCCTATTCGACAGTATAATGATGATGCCATTTTAAATCAACCGAATGTTGTAGTGCTTTTAATGGAAAGTTTCTCGGTAGAATATATTGCGTCCATAAATGGAGAAGACAAAGTTTACACTCCGTTTTTAGACGATTTAATTGATAGTTCTTTAGTTTTCACCAATTGTTATGCAAACGGAAAAAAATCTATGGATGCCATGCCTTCGGTGATTTCTTCCATCCCTAAATTGATGGAAATTGAGTATTTGACCTCCTCCTACGCTGCCAATCAAATAGAATCTATTCCAAAAATATTAACCAAAAAAGGATACGAAACAGGATTTTTCCACGGGGCAACTAATGGCTCTATGAATTTCGACGTTTTTGCAGATATCAGTGGGTTCGACAATTATTATGGTCGGTCTGAATACAACAATGATGATGATTTTGATGGAACCTGGGGTATTTTTGATGAACCGTTTTTAGATTGGTCGGCAGATGAAATTTCGAAAATGAAGCGTCCTTTCTTTTCTACTATTTTCACCATATCCTCTCACCCACCCTATACGATTCCGAAACAACATAAAGATAAATTCACTTCGGGCCCGTACGAAATGCACAACTCGGTTTCGTATGCGGATTATGCGCTTTCAACTTTTTTCGAAAAAGCCAAACAGACAGATTGGTATAACAATACGCTATTTATTATAGTTGCTGATCATACCCCTGCTTCTGCCACACCAGTATATTTCAAGGATATGGGCAATATGCACATTCCACTGGTCTTTTTCCATCCTACGAATCCTTTTTTCAGGGGCAGAGAAGATAAAATTGTAAGTCAAGCAGACGTAATGCCTACCGTACTTCATTTATTAGGGCATAAAGAACCATTTTTTGCTTTTGGAAAGTCGATTTTTGAAAAGAGTTCGGGCTACAGCGCTAGTTATATTGGTGATAAGTTCCTTTATTTTGGTTCTTATAAGGATGCCAATTACCTCCTTCAATATCAAGATGAAAAAATATTGGGTATCTTTAATACTGAAGACATACTCCAAACAAAAAATTTGATGTCCGACATTGCACTTTCAGAAGCGCTGGAAAAGCAACTCAAAGCCATGATTCAATCATACAATCATGCTATAATCAATAATGAAATGACAGTCAAATAAGCTTACTGTGTGTCAACCCTAAAGAAAATATTATTCATCATAAACCCAATTTCTGGGGTAGGCAAAAAGAACACCATTCCGCCGCTTATTGGAGACTACTTGCCGACTAATCAGTTCAGTTGGGACATTCGATACACTGAAAAGCGGAAACATGGCGCTGAAATTGCATTTGCTGAAAAGGGGAATTATGATGCCATTGTTGCCGTTGGTGGCGACGGCTCGGTAAACGAGATTGGAAGTGCCTTAATCCATGAAGATTGCGCTCTAGGAATTATTCCTTGTGGCTCTGGTAATGGACTTGCACGGCATTTACACATCCCATTAAAGGTTGTTGGCGCTTTGCAACGCATTGCAACCTTTGAACCTTTTTCAATTGATACAGGGCTTGTTAATGATCAACCGTTTTTAGGTACCTGCGGCTTTGGTTTTGATGCGCACGTAGCTAATAAATTCGATTCGTTTGGTAAACGCGGCTTTTTGAGCTATGCACGGCTTGTTATTCGGGAATATAACCGCTACGAACTACCTACTTTCCAAATCAGTGGTTCGGATGTTGACATTAAAAAAGAAGCGGTGATGTGCAGCATTGCTAATTCCTCGCAATTTGGCAACGGTTTTACTATTTCTCCTAATTCTGATATCCAGGACGGCATTTTTGAATTGGTGTTACTCGATCGTTTTGGTTGGGTGAAAGCACCTGCTATTTCACGCAAGTTTTTTTCTAAATCTATTCAAACTTCAAAATACTTTTCAAGTGTTGCCTTTAAAGAAGATTTGGAAATAACAATTCACAATAGTGAACATGTGAATTATCATATTGACGGTGAGCCGCTGCAAGGAAATGGAAAGTTCAAAATTACTATACGCCCTAAAAGTTTAACGATTCTGTAAACCCTCCCCAGCAAGCTAAGTTTTTGAGTTTAATCATTTTTGATTATTTGTCTCACTTAGCATTTGAATTGGGTTACCTTTGCCGCATGAAAAAGATAAATTACAAGAAAACCCTTCTGTATTGCAGTTTGTTTTTTCTTTCCTCTGCGCTTTTTGGACAAGTAGATGTTGATCAAAGTACCCGTTATGATTATTTTAACGGATTCGGGCATAGCAATACCATTGCTTACGTAATCACGCATGAAGAGAAAGTTTATGACAAAAAAATACTCGTTACGTTAGATTTAACTGGTAAAGAACTTAATCGAATAATTTGGATGAAAAACTCAGTCGTTTTGGTGACAAACTGACTTATGGTTTAGAAAAAATTGATTATGTCTTTAATCCTTACGTTCAATGGGACTTAGGATGGCATACCCTAGATAATGGGAAAACGATTATCTACCTACATTATCCTGAACGATACAGCGTTTATTACGCCCCGTTAAATTAGTATCTGCGGCGCTAAAATTTTCTACTTCAGAATTAAAAACTATTTTTGATTCATGGGTGGCGGACTTTTTGTTTACTTATTTGGAATCATATTAGCGACAGCAGGCTTGCTATTTGGCATTCTTGCGTACAATCGTAAAGATCCGGTCTTCTTTTGGCTAGCTGTTAGCTTTGATGTATTGGTTACAATCGGACTTGTATTAAATGTACAGTATTACTTCTATGCACTCACTCATTCTGCAGATGCGTTTGGACTGATAGCCATAGGCGCATGGATTATATCAATTGTATTTTTAGTCTTATCAAAAGTCAATAAAAAACCAAATGATGACAATGTTACAGATGCGTTTTTAGATGAAATTATTAATGCTGATGATGAAAAGTGGGACGCCGAGTCTTAGTTTAACGCTAAACTAAACCTGCGGTTCTATTTTCCCTCTTTTGAATTTACCAATATTTCGAATCACTAGATATAATCCTAATATAATTAGTGGTAAACTCAGCATTTGCCCCATGTTCATGCCATAAGTAGCCATGAATTCCGCATCATCTGATTTACCTTGACTTTTTTTTAAGTATTCAATGAAGAAACGTGCACTGAATAATAACACGAAGAATACTCCTAATAAAAATCCTTTCGTAGCAGAAGCATTCGTTCTCCAATATAACCACATCAAAATACCGAAAATCACCAAATAACATAGCCCTTCATACAATTGTGCGGGATACCTGTTCGGAACTTTTTCTAGCTCTAAAGCCAAGCTTGGGTCATTTGCAATCTTCGAATAAGCATCATGTAAATAATCCGTTTTTGCATAGGCTTTTGCTTTCCAACTAGGAATATCGTGTCGTAAAAATTTAAATCCAAAATCTGTCCCTGTTTCCTTCCCAACAATTTCATGATTGAATAAATTTCCGATTCGGATAAAAAATGCGGCTAAAGCGGTTGGTACAACCAAACGATCTAGAATATAAAGAATTGATTTTTTAGTCACAAAGCGCGACAGCAAATATGCGGCAATAATAATTCCAATTGCACCACCATGACTGGCTAAGCCACCTTCCCATATTTTAAGAATATCAATTGGGTTTTCTTTATAAACTGCCCAATCATAGAAAAATACATGTCCAAATCGTGCGCCTAATATACCACCGACCAAACAATAGATTAAAATCTTATCCATCCATTCTTGCGGGGCTTTTTCGAATTTTAACATCCGATCCATAATCCTGTGACCCACCAAAAATCCCATTGCCCACATAATACCATACCAAACAGGCATACTCCAAGATGGAATAATACGTGGCTCAAAATTCCAGACGATTTCTAATATATTCACAGCAATTTTTTCGACTAAATTAATGATAATCTCTGAACGAATTTTAATTGTTGAAAAACCGTTAAAGATTAATTCCAATTTTTACCCATTTTTCGCTTAAAATTCGTGACATTTGTTATGAAATCTGATAAACTAAAAAGATGTCAAAAAAACACAATTTTGGTGCAGGACCATGCATCCTTCCACAAGAGGTTTTCGAAGAGGCTTCCAAAGCAGTCTTAAATTTTAATGGCCTATCAATTCTAGAAATTTCTCACCGCAGCCCTGAGTTTGTTGCAGTGATGAGCGAAGCTCAAGATTTGGTAAAAGAAATGCTTCATGTTCCTGACGGATATTCCGTGATTTTCTTACAAGGAGGAGCGAGCTTAGGTTTTTTAATTACCGCTATGAACATGTCTGGGACTCAGAAAAAAGCAGCCTATGTAAATACTGGTGTTTGGTCAAACAAAGCAATTAAAGAAGGAAAAAATGCAGGATTAGAGGTTGTAGAAATTGCAAGTTCTAAAGATCAAAATTTCAACTACGTGCCTAAAGGATATAATGCTGATGGGTATGACTTTTTACATTTAACTTCGAATAACACCATTTTCGGAACACAAATGAAGTCTTTCCCACAAACGGATTCACCGCTTGTGTGTGATATGTCGTCAGATATTTTTTCACGCACAATTAATATTGCGGATTTTGATATCATTTATGCAGGTGCTCAAAAGAACTTAGGACCAGCTGGAACTGCCCTTTATATCGTTAAGGAATCTATTTTAGGACAATCTACACATGCCGGAATTCCAACTTATTTAGATTTAAAAACACATCACGATAAAGATTCAATGTTCAATACACCTCCCGTGTTTTCGATTTATGTTTCTATGCTCAATTTACTTCATTTAAAGAAAAATGGTGGGGTAAGTGAAATGGAAAAAAGAAATCAAGCAAAAGCGGATTTATTGTATAACGAAATTGACTCAAATCCATTTTTTGAAGGAACAGCAGCAATTGAAGATCGTTCAAATATGAATGTCACTTTTGTCTTAAAAGATGAAGCACATGCAGTTGCCTTTAATCAAGCATGGAATGCTGCAGGTATTGTCGGTTTAAAAGGACATAGAAGTGTTGGTGGATTTAGAGCATCTATGTACAATGCATTAGAAATTGATTCAGTAAAAGTATTAACCCAGGTCATGGGCGATTTAGCAAACCAAAACGCGTAGTACAAAATTCCTTCATTCAATTTTATGGAGGAGCATTAAAAGAAATGAAAATGAAAATTTTAGCAAACGACGGAATTTCACCCGAAGGAGTTGCAGCTTTGGAACAAAGCGGATTCGAAGTGAGTACAACAAACATTCCACAAGATCAATTAATTGAGACTATAAACGAAGAGAATTATGTCGGCGTTTTGGTAAGAAGTGCGACAACTGTTCGCGCGGAAGTTGTTGATTCTTGCCCTGGTTTAAAACTAATTGGACGTGGTGGTGTTGGTATGGATAATATTGATGTTGAATATGCGCGCTCAAAAGGATTGCATGTCATCAATACACCTGGCGCATCTTCACAATCAGTAGCTGAAATGGTAATGGGTAATTTATTTGCCCTTTCTAGGTCGTTACACGACGCATACAACCAAATGCCTGATTCCGGTGACACACAGTTTAAAGTGTTAAAGAAAAAATACGGTAAAGGACAAGAATTGCGTGGTAAAACTATTGGAATTGTTGGGTTTGGTAGAATAGGGCAATCATTAGCATCTTATGCTTTAGGAGTTGGAATGAATGTACGCGCGATTGACATGCAGCTAAATCCTGTTCAAATTCCATTGTCAATAAACGGCGCTGCCGCTTTAAACGTGACTCTTACACCAACGAATGACTTGGCAGAGATTATTGGAGAATTGGATTACATCTCTTTACACGTGCCAAAACAAAGTAATGGTGCAGCCGTAATCAATGATGACTTAATTTCAAAAATGAAAGACGGCGTTATTATCGTAAATGCTGCAAGAGGTGGTGTTATTGATGAAGACGCCTTGCTAAGAGGATTAGCCTTTGGTAAAATCAGAGCAGCCGGATTAGATGTTTTTGAGAACGAGCCAAATCCAAGAAAAGATTTGTTAGTAAATGAGAAAATTGCTTCAACGCCACATATTGGCGCGGCAACTACTGAGGCACAGACTAGAATCGGATTAGAATTGGCGGAACAAATTGCTGATTTATTGAAATAAACTAAAGCGCACTTCGAGAACCTCAGTGAGCTTTAATTGCACTCACCGAGCTTTAAAACTGCAAAAGTGCATATTAAATAAGTTTGGCGTATTTTGAGAATGTTATTCGCCATAAATTGAAATTGACAGAATAATTTAAATAAAACAAGCACGCAATCTAACAGGAAGCGAAGCGACCAATCTAATAGTGAGCAGCCCACAAATGGTAGGCTGAGAACGGTCTAATAGCGAACTTAGTGAGCAGTCTAAAATCTATAAAAATGCCAATTATATCACCATCATTATTAGCAAGCGATTTTGCCAACCTACAAAGCGAAGTTGAAATGATTAACAACAGTACAGCCGATTGGTTTCACGTTGATGTGATGGACGGAAGTTTCGTACCAAATATATCATTCGGTTTGCCTTCTGTTAAGGCAGTAGCAAAACACGCCACCAAACCATTAGACGTTCATCTAATGATTGTTAATCCAGATCAATATATCTCGGCATTTAAAGCCGCAGGTGCTGATTATTTGACGGTTCATTATGAAGCATGCACACATCTTCACCGCACAATTCAGGCCATTAAAGCGGAAGGCATGAAAGCTGGCGTTGCATTAAATCCGCACACGCCTGTTGCTGTTTTAGAAGAAGTCATTTATGATTTAGATTTGGTTTTAATCATGTCGGTTAATCCTGGCTTTGGCGGTCAAAGTTTTATCGAGGCGGCAATTGAAAAAACGCGGAAATTAAAAGCGCTCATCACCGAAAAGGGAGCAGCTACTTTAATTGAAATTGACGGCGGTGTAAACACTGAAAGTGGGGCGCGATTAGTTGAAGCTGGGGCAGATGCTTTAGTTGCTGGTAGTTTCGTTTTTAAATCTGAAAATCCGGCGAATACAATTGATGATTTAAAAAATCTTTGATTTTTATATCATCAATTGTTCAATTTGCAATTGCGATTTGACGCAAAACTAAGACCTGTTGTTTATTGGCTATTAGTCATTCTGCTAATTAATTGAACTTTGCAAATTGCACGTTGTTAATTTAAAACTGAATTAACGTTCCCTCATTGAAACGACCTGTTCACTCATTCTAGTACTTTTCATTGCTTTAGATCCTAACATTTTTCATTATTTCAAGGTATGAATCCTGAATATTTCAAAATTCCTGAGCCATGTTCGGCAGATTGGAATAGTATGTCAACAACAGAGCAAGGTGCATTTTGTGATCAATGTAAGAAAGAAGTAATCGATCTATTTCAAACACCCGCCGTGGAAATTAAGACCGAAATTGCCAGTCGCAATAACCCTTGCGTTCGGATTTTACAAAGTCAAATTGATGAAATGAACTTTATGGAATGGTTCAGTTCAAAATCTCTGAAAAAACAGCTGCGTGTCGCTTTTCTTTTTACGTTTCTATTTGTATTTCAATTAAAGGGTCATACACAGGACACCTTAATACAACCGAACCGGATCGAAGAGTTAACTGATGCCAAGGATTCTAATATTGAATTTGAAGAAATACTAGAAGTTGAGGTTATTACAAGGGATTTGGATTCAATATCTAATACAACACCGTTAGACTCAGTGATATTTTGGATTGGTCCAGACATAATTCAACCTTGGTTGGGTTTGTCAGGTTATTTGAGCTAGTAAATATGACTGAAAACATATTTTTTTTGTCTCTTCAATGATTCGGCTCATCTTCTATCTCAATATCTTTTATGATAAACGAAAGAATGAACCCTATTCATTTTAAACTGTACAAGTAAAAAACAACAGTTATGAGAGTTAATATTCCAAAGCCATGTAACGAAAATTGGGGAGAAATGTCTCCAGCACAACGTGGTGCGTTTTGCCAAACTTGTGCCATTGATGTAATTGATTTCAGCAATAAAAATCCAGAAGAGGTTAAAGAAACGTTAAAAGCGAAAATTGGTAAACACATTTGCGGGCGTTTCAAAAAATCTCAATTATCTGATTTATCGCGAACATACCAAATTTGGGAAAATCAATCGACCAAAACATTTCAAAGTAAATTTTTGTGGGCATGTATGATCGCTTTTGGTTTGACTTTGTTTACAGGTTGTGAAAATTCTAATGCACAAGAATTAATGTTGAATGCACTTAATGAAAATCAAACGACGTTAGTAATTAAGGATTCATTACAAACGAATTCGGACACTACACTTATTGATTCAACAAGCATCCAAGCGAATAACATTGAACCAAGTGCATTTGTTAAAGGAGATATTGATTATAATGAACCAGAAATAATGTGGTTAGGAGAACCGGCAATTGAATTTGACGATTTTGATGACATTGAAGGAACGAATTGTCAAATACCAACAGAGGATACAACTCATAATGCTATTCCAGATCAAATTCTAGATCCGATAGAATACATTAAAGGTAAATTTGAAGCACCACCTCGTTTCAATGATTATTTAGCTGATACGGTCAAAATTGAAACATTGCCTCCTGCCATTGAAACCAAAACGATCCAAGCATTGGCCTACCCGAATCCGTCAACTGATTTTTCTACCTTAAAAGTGAGCACCAACGAACCTGGTTATTATGCGATAGAACTATTTAATCTTGAAGGAAAAAAACTGAACACAATTTATGCGGGAAGAATTGGACACGACGCCCATAATTTTGACATTGATTTATCTAGCTATCCAACAGGTATTTATCTTATTAAAATTACTTCAGATGATGTGGCACATGCTTTAAAGATTAATAAAGTCAATTAAAACCTATCCTTTTTCGTTTATTTGCGTATTATAAGTTAGGTTAACATTGAATTAAAGCATTTTGATACCCTTACCTAAACAGAATACACCAAGATGGATCATTTTTGGAGTTGATATCTTCATTAGTGTTCTTGCATTGTTGGTGGCCTATTTAATTCGATTCGATTCCACCGATTTACCTATAGATGAGGAACTTACCATTTTTAAAATTGGACTCCCAATTTACATCATAATTCGTGGTGGTAGTTTTTTAATTTTTAAAACCTACCGCGGAATTGTAAGGCATACGAGCACTGAGGACATTAAGAAAATTGCCCTCTCGGTTACCTTAGGAACAGGTATTATGGTAGTGGTTTCAGCAATTAAATACGTCTGGTACGACAGTCACTTCTTATTTCCAACGTCCATTATAATGGCGGAATATTTTGTCTGTATTTTCTTTTTACTGGTGACTCGATTCGCAATTAAATTGATTTACATGGAAGGAATCAAACGAACGAAGGAAATGATTCCAACCATAATTTATGGATCTGGGATTTACGGGCTTATCACAAAACATACCATTGAAAAGGAGTCTGGCTTAGACGGTAAAATAGTTTGTTTTGTTGATGACAATAAAAAACAATTGGGTAAAACACTAGAGGGGTTAAAAATCTTTCACACCTCAACCCTAGACCATATTATAAAAAAAGAAAAGATTAAAAAGCTCATTGTTGCCATAAAGAATCCAGACAAAGCAAAAAAACGCCAAGTCATAGATATTTGCTTGGCTAATAATGTCGAGATTTTAAATGTACCCTCACCTACTGATTGGATTAACGGAGAATTTACTTCGAAACAAATTAAGAAAATTCACATTGAAGATTTATTGGGCCGCGATTCCATTAAACTTGATCCAGAACGTTTATCAGATGAGTTTAATCAAAAAACCATCTTAGTTACGGGTGCCGCCGGTAGTATTGGCAGTGAAATTGTACGGCAGCTTGTTCAATACTCACCCGAGAAAATCATTCTACTCGACCAAGCCGAGTCTCCTTTATACAATTTGCAAGTTGAATTAAAGGAAAAACGACTTTTACACTTGACAGAAACCGTAATAGGAGATATTCGGAATTATGAGCGATTAGAGAACGTTTTTAAAACATTAAAACCTGATTATATCTTCCATGCCGCCGCATATAAACATGTGCCGCTCATGGAGAACAATCCTTCTGAAGCGATAATTACAAATGTGCTAGGGAGCAAAAACTTGGTGGACTTGTCTTTAAAATATGATGTAGAGCGTTTTGTGTTGATTTCTACGGACAAAGCCGTGAACCCAACCAATGTCATGGGCTGCTCAAAAAGAATTGCTGAGATCTACGCACAGTCAGCCAATCAATTGGGGAAAACTAAATTTATTACGACACGTTTTGGAAATGTACTAGGTTCTAATGGTTCAGTTATTCCGCTCTTTAAAAAACAAATTGAAAACGGTGGTCCTTTAACCGTAACGGATAAGCGGATTACACGATTTTTCATGACCATTCCAGAAGCTTGCCAATTAGTATTAGAGGCAGAATCAATGGGTAAGGGAGGCGAGATTTTTGTTTTTGATATGGGCCAATCCCTCCGCATTTATGATTTGGCAAAGAAAATGGTGAAGCTAAGTGGACTTGAACTGAACAAAGACATTGAAATAAAAATTACAGGACTACGCCCTGGAGAAAAATTGTACGAAGAATTATTGACCAACGAAGAGAATACGAAGGAAACGCATCACCCACAAATACTAATTGCCAAAGTACGCGATTATAATTTTGAAGAAATTTCTGCGGACATTGTGCTCTTAACTGGACTTTTTGATGAACAAAACAACAATGATATTGTGCGAAAAATGAAGGATATTGTGCCTGAATTCATCAGCAATAATTCTGTTTTCGAAAAACTTGACAAATGATCTCAACCAAAATTCAATTGCGCTTTAGCGATTTTGATATGGGTGGCCATGTGCACAACGCCGCTTACCTCAACTATTTTGAATCTGCCAGAATTGGCTTTTTCATGAAAGGATTAGGTAATGATTGGGATTGGAAGAAGGATGGGCTAATACTTAAGAAAAACACAATTGAGTATAATATCCCCACATTTATTGAAGATGAGATTCGCGTTGAAGTTTCGTGTAATCATATCGGATCGAGAAGCTTTACGCTCACTTACTCCGTTTTGGATGGAAAGAACAATTTAAAAGCCTACGGCGAATCTATTGTTGTATCCTTTGACTATTCCACCAATAAAACGATTGCAATTCCTAAAAAGATTTTAACCGTTTTGGAAGCGCATAAGGTTTAACTTTATAATTCATATCTTTATTCCAATCGTTTTATACGATCTAATTTTCATTCAGTCTGTGGTGTAATCGTCCTCATGCATATGAAACTTTTTATTTATTCGATTCTATTTCTTGTTTTAATGGGGTCATGTGAACGAGCCCCCTATCAATTCAGAATTATTGGTGGTAAAATGTGGTTGGTATCAAGCAGCAATATTGGGAATTATTATGCGACTAAAATAGACTACTTTGAAAAAGGAGATCCTACGCTTGGTATATTACTGCGATTTAAAACAGAAACCTACACTGTTGATGAACTTCCACTGAGCAAAGACGGTGCTTCTTGCTATGCGGCATATGATTCTATCCTGTCAATCACTGCAAATTCTGCGTTGACGAATAATGACACCAATATCACCGACCATTTTATGAACAGTATATCCCTAAATAAAATGGACCTTTCTGGTGT
Organism: uncultured Crocinitomix sp.; assembly: GCA_905478225.1. Classification (GTDB taxonomy): domain Bacteria; phylum Bacteroidota; class Bacteroidia; order Flavobacteriales_D; family Crocinitomicaceae; genus Crocinitomix. The sequence goes on along the minus strand of CAJQHR010000012.1, from coordinate 57,612 downwards.
GCCTTGTGAAGTACCCTGTTCTAGAGCACTTAATCAAGACCAGAACTATTTTTCTTTTGACCTTTATGAATCTTTCGAAGACTTCAATGAAATTTACAATGCCCGTGACCGTGCATATATTTACTCACCTATTGGACATACAGTTCTTGAAGATGAAGTTTTCTTTTGGATTGAGGATTCAACAATTATTCAATCATTTCAGGATAGCAGTTTTATTTCACTAGATGCTGAATTTAATGATCGGGTGATTAATATTGAAAGTGAAAGGTTAAATTAGTTGAAATGGCACAAGATGTGACGTTATACAAATCCCTATATTTGCCTAATGCTGCAGACTGTGATAGACCATCCAGTTTTCGCATAAAACCTGTCTAAACTCAAAATGACTATCAAGCGTAATATCATAAAAATCAACTATCCAAGTCCAACGCTGGCCATTGTACAATCGAATCTAAATAAAAATATCATCTTTGCTTTATGCCAAGATCATGCTTTGATAGAAATCAACACACTAACTCAAAAAGTCAATCAAATATCTCAGTTAAAATTAGATAGAATTGATTTTAGCAAATCACTTTCATTGCAATTATCTGCGAATGACACCATGATTTCAATCGTAAACGTAATTGGGCAGTACGGCTATATTTATGATTTAAACTTAAAAGAGGTCGTTCTAAATCTTGATAGAAAAGATTACCAGATTGAAAACTCAAGTTTTCCCATTAAGTTCGTTCATGTGAATGACCAAGATTATTTAGTTCATGCAAGTGATTGGAATCATATTGACATCTATGATTTCAAAGAAGAAAAGAATATTACTTACAGAGAGACCAATAAATATGAAGCGCCCGGCTATTTAGATTATTTCTACAGTGAATTACATGTTTCACCTTCAAACAAATGGATATTAAGTAGCGGTTGGGTTTGGCACCCCGTTTCAGTATTAAAATTTATTGATTTGAATGAATGGATGACCAATTCAATTGCCGAACCTGAAAAATCAAATGATGCGGATTTTTCAATCATGAGTTATTATTGGGACAGAGCTTTATGTTGGATTGACGAAAACACAATCGCCTATCTTTATGACCCACGCGAGGAAGATTTAGATGAAGAAGACAGAGCCGAGCAAATCTTTGAGGCTGACACCAGTTACATTTTGATTTATGATGTTTCAGCAGTTGAAATTACGAAAAAGATCAAATTCTCAGAATACGAAATAGATGGCTATTTTGAGGCCGCTTCAGATTGTCGCATATTTTATAATGGCCATTTAATCATCAGCTCAAAAAATGGAGTGTACATTTTAGATAAGGAATCCGGTAAAATCACTTTCAAAGATTTGAATGTCGCATTAGATCAATATAATGAAAGGCAAAATATTTTTTATAGACTCATAGAAAATAACGCTATTGAACTAATAAATATTGGCTTAGAGGAGAACTAGACGCTCAGATAACACTAAGCTATTAGAATAGAAGGCGTTGCCCCCCCTTTATCTATTAAATATGAAAATAATCCATTAACAAATCGGGCATTTTCTAATCCTTATCCCATTATTAAGAGGCAGCTATTTTTACGTTGATGCCGATCCTTCCATTATTCTCTATAGCAGCATAAGTAAACGCCCTATTCAATCATATTTATATCTATGCAGACTATTATTTTACCGAACTGGCCGACATTAAAATTATCTATAAGGGTGAACAGACTCCCAAATGACACAAATAATTTGAATTGGGCATAATAATTGCCTACATATTATTGTTATCTTCAAACCAGATTTCAAAAAAAAGACACATTACATGAAAATTGCATTTTTTACAGCACTATTATTATCAGTAGGTTTCCTTTTTGGACAAACCGAAACGGATGGTGAAACTCAAACAGAAACTCCTGCCCCAACACCGAAATACTTAAAAAAATGTAGGGACTTATTAATGGTGCCAGATTGCAGTGGCTATGTTTATTCTGATTTCAGACAGATTGAAGGGAGAGATGTTGAAATCATTTTCCATTCAAAAACTGGAAAACCATTCACGGGAGATTGCAAAGTCTGTTATAATAACGGCATATTAAAAATGCATTTGGACTATGCCAACGGCTATTTGACTGGGGTTGATACGATTTATTATGAAAATGGGATGATTAACCTTATTACTAGTCATGATGCCTTAGGATATGGGAAGGAAGATGGACTTTGGAAATATTACAGAGACGACGGAAGTTTAAAATGGGAAAAAAATTATGAAATGGGGCTAGCACAAGGAGAGCAACGTTTTTACTTTCCAGATTCCACCATCTATAAAATTGAAGTGTATAAAGACAACGCCTTGCACGGAAAAAAGCAAGAGTATTACCGTAACCAGTCTCTAAAAAAAGAAGTGGAATACAAAAACGGAAAATGGGACGGCAAGTACATTACCTATTTTGAAGATGGTAAAGTAGAGTCTGAGCAAGAATATGTCCGTGGTGAAAAAAATGGTCCTTCTTCTTATTATTACAAAAAAGGAATTTTATTCTACAACGAAAATCACGAAAACGGATCGCGTGAGGGCAATTTCAAACGATTTTATGCTACTGGAAAAATGTGGACAAAAGAGACCTATAAAAATGACCAACGAAACGGTGAATTTGAAGAGTTTTACGACAATGAAAAGAACACCATTAAGTACCGCGCCACCTACAAGAAAGGCGTAAAAACGTATGAAATGTATTATGATGAGTTTGGCGGCGAAGTGATGTCACCAGAGCGCATTGAAGAGATAAGAAAAGCTAAAGAGGCAGAAGCTAATGGAACTGAGGAGGAAGAAGGTGAAGAGAAAGAGGAAGAAGGCGGCAAAAAGAAGAAGAAAAAAGATTAGGTTATTTAACCGAAAAATTTCCGCTTCATTTTCAAAACCCACTCTTTAATATCTTCCGACAGATTTAATCGGAAAATTATTCCCCAATAAACAATGGTGATAGAGAAGAAGTACACCAGCAACAATGGTATTGCGCCAAGCGGAATCGTAATAAACGAAACTAAACAAAGTAGCACACCTCCTATCAATAATACCTTAACAACGTCCAAGCTAAAAGGTTGTAGGTCATATTTTCGCTTGAGGTAAAACCAACGCACTCCATTCACAATTAGCATTGCCAAGGCAGATGCTGCTGCTGCTCCAGTGATTCCCCATTCCTCGATAAAAAAGAGGTTGAACAAAACCAATAACCCCGCTAAGCCTAAATTGAAATAGACATTCAATTTATACTTTGCAGAGGTGGCCAAAATTTCAGCATTCACACCTGACATCATATCAATTAATTGAGCAAGACCTATAAAGAAATAGACAAAAACACCGCTGGCGTATTCCATATATCGGGCGTCTAAAGAAAGAGCAGGGCCAATTAATGCCCATCCCATTACAAACAAAAACACCCCCACCACGGCATGACTTTGCACACTTCGCTTATAGACATTTGCAATATTATCTAAATCATTTTTTTTCCAAGATTCTGCTAAAACGGGATAGGAAATTCGGCGGACACCCCTTGCTGGAATACCAACTAATGAGCCTGCAAAAAACATGAGCGTATATCCACCTGTTGCCTCCGTTCCAAGCATACCATTAATCATAAGTTGATCAATTGAAAGCACGAGTATGCTGGCAAGTGATGCAAAGACTCCATATGAACCATAACGGATCATATCCTTTCTTTTATCATTTTCAAACAAGGCTTTTTTGGGCATCACTAGAGGACTAGACTTAATGAATGAAAAAATGACAATAATTAGGCCTGGTAGAATGAATGCCGCAACATAGATATAGACAAAGTTCTCATAATCAATCCAGTCTAACCAAAAAATAACGAATCCGATAAAGATGACGAACTTTAACAAAAAGGCTTCTAAGAACGAACCCAATACTGAATTCATCATCATACTCATATAGATATCTAGGTTTTTAAACAAGATTCTAAAGAAGATCATTGGAATAATAAAATGCGCTATCATTCGAATTGCGGCTGAATTCGGATCATCTCCTAAAACCCAACTTTCGGTAAGGAAAAAGGACAGTTCTGCAAAAACGATTCCTACTAGTGACAAAAAGATACCGAATAGAAAATAACCCGAATGACCTTTCTTTTCATTTCTGAACAAAGGAAACATGCGGAAAGAAATTTGAGGAAACCCCAAACAGAATATGGTCGCGAATAACTGCGAGGTCGTATCCAATAAGCCAATCGCACCTAATTGCTCCTTCGATAAAACCAAGGGTTTAATGATATTAGAAAGCAAACCAACCCCGATCCCTATAAAAGTGATGGCTGTTGTTCGAATGGCTTGTTTCTGAATGACTCCCATTATACCTTTTCTTAATCCGTACTCATATGATCAAGAAATTCTTTTGCTCTGCGTTCGAGTGGAAAATTATCTTTAATTCTATTTCTTACATTTTCTGGATTAATCTCACGATTAAGGTTTCCAAATAAATCCACAATATGTTCGGGTGTTTTTTTCGTTAAAACATACCCACAATCATCAATAATATCAGGGATAGCGGCAACATCACTCCCAATTGGGATGCATCCACACAACATAGCTTCACACAAGGCGTTTGGAAAACCTTCAAACATTGAAAGCTGCATATAATAGGTATGTGAATTATAAATTTCTAGCAATTCTTCTTGAGGAACATTAGAAATTAGTGTAATATTTGCTGGACATTCCTCCATTAAATTGACTTTACCCACAACCGTGAACTCATAATAGGGAAACGCTTTTGCTGCCGTTATTATTGTATCAATACCTTTACGATAATAACCTACCCTATCTACAGCAAATGTTACAGTTAGAAAAGTGTTCGGTTTACGATCCAATTGTTTTAGCTTCCACTTCACAGTATCGTAACCGTTCACCATTTCAATAATTGGCGTTTTAATTTTAGGACAAAAAGCCCTTATTCCTTGCGCTGGATATTTTACATCCATGTAAGTGTAAGTGCTTTCCGTTAATGATTTATGAACTGGCAAAATGAGGTCTGAATGATTGAAAGTATAGCGTGTAAACCAAGCTATTAGAGTTTTATCGTGCGACCCATAGTTGATTTCAGGTAATCTAGCACAATCTGTTCCAATTGCAATAATGACCAAACGTTTTTTAAAAATTCGACTAAAAACGGACGGCAGATAAGAAAGATAACCAGACGATTGCGTGATTATTGCGGTATACTTACGCATATTAAAAAGGAGATAAAAAAATTGCTTTATAAATGCGATTGGTAGTAAATATTTGCTGGATGTATTAAATCGATATGAAACGACTTCATACTTTTCCTCCAAAATTTTCACATCCCGTTTGGCAAAGGTCGCACAAAGCACAAAGACCATTAATATTTTATCCCGTTTTTCCTCTGAGTGACTCATCAATAATTTCAATCAACAACACGAAACTAACCAAATTTTACTAATAAAATTGGGCGGATTAAAGAATCTTTAATTATTTCTATATTTGGCATCAATTGCAATATCCGATACGGTTCTAGTTAGAATGGGAGAGAATAAAAAGAAGGCTTCACAAAAAATTATTATTAATAATGTTGTTCCACTCAACAATGGAGATGTTGCGCTATTTTTATCGCTTTATCGGATTCTGTTGGAAAATGGATATTCTGTAAAAATTGCAGCTTACAACTACGATACGGTTGTTAAAGAATATCCAGAAATGCCCTTTATACCTGAGCTTGCCCAAGGTTTTTTATTTCGAAAACTGCCCTGGCTGAAGCCATTTCTTTTACCTTTCTTATTCCTTTTGAGCCGTGATTACCGAAAGGCTGACATAATTATTGGTGCGCCAGGTGGCTATGTTAATTCGTATTATTCCATTAAAAGTAGTCTGTCCATTTTTAAAGTTGCCAAACGATTTGGAAAAAAAACAGCCATTTATGCACAATCTGTTGGTCCTCTGAATGAGAAAGACAGCCTCTTCTTTAAAAAATTAATGGTCAAATCAATTGACTTTGTATTAATTAGAGATGCCTTTTCAAATCAGGTGATGGAGTCACTTAAAATTCCAACAAATAAATATTTTCAGACAAAAGATGCCGGATTTTTATTAGGGTATCAGCCCGCTGAAAGAACGACCTCTAAAAAAATTGCCATTTCCGTTCGAAAATGGGAAGATGATAACCGAAGTGTTGAAGCTTTTAAGAAAATGATTGCCGCCCTAGCACGTTTGGCTATTGACGAAGGTTATGAAGTTGATTTTTTGTCTACCTGTCAAGGTCTTTCCTTTTATAAAAATGATGCGTTAGTGGCTGCAGAAATTAAATCTGAATTAGAAGAAACCTATCAATCAAAGGTAAACGTGCTGGCAGATTATTACAATTTTCATGAATTCTATGAATTATTAGGGAATTATGAACTTGTGATTGGAACTCGGCTACACATGTGTATTACTGCCCTAACCAGAGGGATTCCGGCACTAAATATTAGTTATGAGGTGAAAGGAAAAGAATGCTACAATTATCTCGATTTAGCCGAATATTCAATTGACTATAATGAATCCATTGAATCAGCAATGACCACTTTTCAAGTTTTTTTAATGAATCAAGAAAAGATTTGTGAACACTTAAAATCCAAAATTCCACAAACAGCTCTTGAAGTTGAATCCGATTTTAAAAGATTCGAAACAGAAAATTTAACATCTGAATAAGCAACCAAACGCATATATTTGAAGTATTACCCAATATAGTACATGAAAAAACGATTCACCTTACTCTCTCTACTTTTTGCCTTTAATATTTGGGCTACAGACTTTGTTGAATATACTTGTTTAACTGACCGAGTTACAATTAGTGGGTTTAGGAAAATGAGAACCTTTGATAAAGAGGGAATCATGAAAACCAAAAAAGTGTATAACCCCTTAGTTATTGCTCAATATGGGATACTTGCCTATTATTCCTTTATAGAAACCCGCGATAGCAGCTACTATTTTGAGTGCATAAATCAAGTGAAGTTCTTCAAAGACACCTCTAAGGTAGATGCCATAATAAATGATAAAGGTATTGGCTTACCTTACGACTTTAAGTATAAAGACATGAAAGCGCCGTGGTATTCAGGAATGACGCAAGGATATGCGACCAGTTTCTTATTGCGCTATCATGATCTCACACATGATGATTCTATTCTACCCATTATTAAAAAAATTGTGTATGTTCTCATTTCTCCTCAGGAAGATGGTGGAACTATTTCAATCACAAAAGAAGGATTTAAGTGGATTGAGGAATATCCCAACTCCAGAAATTCACCTGGAGTGCTAAATGGTTCGCTGAATGGCTTTATTGGCTTAAAAGAGTATTGCGATTATTTTACAAAGGATGAAGTAGCACATGATATGCTCGATCAAGTTTATTTAGGAATGGTCAATAGTTTAGCCTTATATGATACGCCAGAGTGGTCCTACTACAATCGTAAATCGCGAAAAATTAGCAACCTTTATTTGCGGTATCAATTCCATCAAATGAAGCAATTGTATGCTATTTATCATGATCCAATCTTTGATCATCAAATGCGAATTTGGGGAATGATGGTGTACGGTAAAAAGATGAAGAACAAGTCTAAAATGTATAAACTAAGGGATTTAGAATTATGTGTGCCTTCAGAACAAAATAAGGATGGATATCACCAATGCCCCGTTGAAGTTTTGAAACCCGTTAATTCAGGTTGTATTCTTATACATCCTTATAAAAAACTAAAACATATTTCGGCTAATAAAGAATTAAAGGAAGGTAAAACCTCTAAACTACACTTTATACGATTTGATCAGCCAGACAGCCTAAATAAAATGGGCAGTTTCAATTATGTGCAGTTCGAGGTCTATAAAAGCGAGGATGTTAAAGAAGTAATTGTCTATAAAAAACAAAATGGTACCTATGCAGAAATCCCTTCGATTCAACGCGAATATGCCGACCGATACACAATTTATACGGACTCATGTAATTTAGATAACTATTTGCTTTCGATAGAATACAATAAGAAAAAAAAGGGAGATTATAGTGATTTTAAATTCCGCAATGTTTATGAATCGAACCTCCCTTTTCTGTCCTATTTTATTGCAGACACAATGAAGCTTAACGCGGGAGAAACCTATCAGGTAAACTTGCCAAAAGAAAATACCGAAAGGACGGTTATTCTTTATCGCTATGCTTCACGAGTAGAATTGTTTATGAAAACAAATTGGACAGCTAATAATTTTCTAGAAGAAGAATTTAAACCCAAATTAAATGGGTTCTATCAATTCGCAGTTGTATATGACATTGACAATCCTTTATCAATGGTGGGCGAATTGTCTTTAACTGCCTTCTAGAAAATGTATAAAAAGCCTCATCTGCATAATTCAATGTTTTAATTGAATATATTTGCAATCAGAAAATTTACCAAATGAAACTACCAATTAAAGACATTCTAATAAACGCTGTAAATGCAGATATTAGAAAAATAAAGCAAAAAAATCTTACGTTCTTATCACAAGCAGCTCTTTTGAATATTTCGAAAGTAATTAAGCAGGTGGAAAAAAAGAAGGTAAAAGGCGTATTTGTTGAAACAGGATGCGCATTGGGTGGTAGTACAGTTTTAATGGGTTTAAGCAAAAATCAAGAACGAAAACTGAACGTTTATGATGTTTTCGGAATGATTCCACCCCCATCTGATGAGGATGGTGGTGATGTTCATGAACGTTATGATAAAATTACAAAAGGGGAATCTACAGGTATAAAAAATGATTTATACTATGGTTATGAGAAAGATCTAATAGGCAAAGTCACAAAAACCCTTGCTGATTTTGGTTTAACTGAAGAAAAAGATAATATCCACCTTATTCAAGGTTTGTATGAGGATACTTTAAAAATTGATGAACCTGTCGCATTTGCTCATATTGATTGCGACTGGTATTCTTCTGTAATGACCTCCCTTGATGCTATTGAGCCCAATTTAGCAAATGGTGGCGTAATGATAATTGATGATTATTTTGCTTGGTCGGGATGTAAAACTGCAATTGATGAATATTTTGGTGACGCAGACTTCAAAGCAAAATTCAAATTTTCTACAGTTAACGAAAAGCTTATAATCGAGAAATTATAGGGACTATTTTAGAAACGTCAAATGTCCTGTTATCGTCTTACGTTCGTCTGTCCATTTGTCGCCATATTCAATGGTCCAAACATATACACCATCTTGAACTAAGGCGCCTCCGTAAGTTCCATTCCAACCTGCACCAGAATTGTAGCTTTCCCATATTATTTCACCCCAACGATTAAATAATACCAAGTGGAAATCATACACATCAATTCCATAAATATAAGGTTTCCAAATCTCGTTAAAATCATCTCCGTCTGGTGTGAATACATTTGGAATGTAGATGAAAATATCCTCCTTAACAATTATTGTTTTGGTGATGGTATCATGACATCCATTTTCATTAAAGGCAATTAATGTGACTACATATTCACCCGGTCCATTAAAGACATGTTCAGGGTTTGCATTATTAGATTCGGCTCCATCTCCAAAGTACCAAGCCCAACTTGTTGAATTCAAAGAAGTATTCGTGAAATTAACCACGGTTTCGGTACTGATAAAATCTGACGAGATTGTGAAACCAGCAATTGCACCATCACTTGCGCTAATATAATCTACAAAAGTTTGCGAAGCCGTGCATCCATTACTCGTGGTAATGGTGAGCGAAACATCAAATGTTCCGGCGGTTGTGTAAGTATGAATCGGATTAGGGTCTGTTGAAATACTTCCATCTCCAAATGACCAATACCAACTTGTAATTGTGCCCCCATCTGCAACGGATAAATCGCTGAAATTCACAGTAAGTGCCAGACAACCATTAAGCGGATTTCCGTCAAAATTACACACTGGTGTAGAAAAGTCCACTTCAATCTCATCAAAAGATGAGCAAACCCCATCTGTTATTGTAACCGAATAAGTGTCTGCTATTGTTACTGTAATTGTTTGCGTTGTTGCTCCATCATTCCACAAATAAGAAAATCCAGGTCCAGCATCTAATAAAAGACTAGCCGCAGCACATAATGTTGTATCATCTCCTAAATCAACCAAGACAGATGAATAAGTAACATCAATTGTATCTGGATTTTCGCAAATCCCATTATCAACCAATACCCAATAGCTTCCCGATTCAGTAACGGTTAAAGTTTGATCCGTACTTCCGTCATTCCATTCGTAAGTAGCTCCAGGATTTTCCGCATCCAAAACCAGCAGCTCACCTTCACATAGTGAAGTATCTGCACCCAAATCCACTTCCAAAACATCAAAAAGCACATTTATACTGTCCGTATGACTACAAAACTCAGCATCCACTGTTACCCAATACAAACCGTCAGCACCTGCTAAAAACGTTTGATCTGTACTTCCATCTTGCCATTCATAGGTGGCGCCATCAAAAAAGCCAGGATCAAGCAAGACATCTGCCCCATCACAAATGGTCAAATCAGGTCCTAAATCAAAAAACGCATCATCTAAAATAATTGTAACGGTATCTGAAAAAACTACACAATCTCCCCCCACCATAACATTAACCCAATAAGTTCCTGATTCTGTCACTGTAATTTCATTGGTGGTTTCACCAGTGCTCCACAAAAAATCAAGCGAAGGGTCCCAATCTGCTAAAAGATCAACCATTTCTCCATCACAAATTATTAACGTATCGCCCCCAACTGCTGTGTCAGTTGCGGCTTCAACCAATAAACCAGAATCGTCAATATCAATGTCAACTTCCGGCATTGCAGGATCAGTTACCGTTATTGGCAAACGTTCTACAACCATTGGATAGTCTTCTTGAAAACTAGGAAGGACAGTAGTTACGATTGGCAAATCTTCAAAACAACTTCCATCCATCAATTCACCCGTTGCCAAATCAGCTTTAACTAAAAAAGCATCAAAAGTAGCTCCAAAAGCATCCGTTCTACCTACCGTTACGACATAAGTACCGTCAACTACGATACGTGTGTTTGAGCTGGCAACAATTACATCCTCCGTCCCTCCAACGCTATATTGTTTTGACCAAATGACGTCACCCGAGGAATTTGTGCGAATTAAAAAAAGAGCTTTATCCGCAGCTTCAACCCATCCGCCAATCAAATAACCATCCGCAAAGGCAATCATATTATAACTGCGGATATCATTTCCTGGGCTTGTATATAATTTTGCCCAGCTAATATCCCCATCCAAATCTGTTTTGATAAGCCCAGTTTCAAAAGGCGGTGCTGTTCCTCCATCTCTGCATAAAAGCCCCATCACTAAAGAATCCTCATGTTTATCAACACTAAAAGCGTAATAGCGCCCACCAGCGGGTGAAACATTATAGATGTAGGTTTTACTCCAGGCAAAAGAACCGTCCTCATTAATTCTGGTTAAACTAGGACGATAAGTCCCCATCCCCCCACCTAACTGAAATCTACCACATACATAGTCCGCATTATTTGTAGGGTGTGAAACGACGTCTAAAAAACTTTCATCAACACTATTATCAATCGTTTTTGCATAGATTGAATCCCAAACCACAGCACCAGTACCCGCATCATATTCAATGACATAATTATCTTGTCTCGTGTTCTTAAAGCTGCCTATTGCTCTATAATTACCATTTGACGATTCGGTTATTGCATTTGCCCAAAGATAAAGGTCATCACAAACAAATTTGCGCTTCCACAATACGGTGCCCGATAAATCAATTTTAAAGACAAAACCATAATCATTATCCCCTCCGCCGGTGCGAGAATTTCCGCAACCAATAATAAAATTATCAGTAGTTAATCTTAAATTCATTAAATAGTCAGGGTCGGGACCAAAATCTATCGTTTTCATCCAAATCACTTCTCCATCTGGAGAAACTCTTGAAACCATCCCTTTATTATCAGAATAACCGCCCATATAATAATCTCCTGAGGGGCCCATTATTAGAGAACTTGAACCTTCATTCGCCGCTGGGGTTCCAAGGCCACGCATATAAGTTTGAGACCATGAGGAATTGGCGTAAAAAATACTACATGCAACTAGGACTGCACCTAAAAAGCTTTTGAGTGAATGCCTTAGCGCTGAAATTGATATGTTGTTTACATCTTTGATCACAATAAGTTAAGGATACGCGACAAAATTAATCAATTCGATTGAGCATTCACAAATTGCTTTATATTATTGCCAATACCAATAGTGAATCAAAATATTCTGAAACTAGCTGAATGCAGGAGGGTCTAGATTACATACGATCATCAGTTAGAAGTCAAGTCCCGATTCTGCTAAAAAATAGCCTCAAATGATTCACTAATTTTTTTTATTGAAAATTTCTCCAACTTTTCTTTACTAAATCTGGTCAGTTTATTATTGAGGTATGAATCGTAAAACTCAGCGACAACTTTTTGCGCGGTTTGTGAATCTCCAAAATTGGTGATGGCCCCTAGTTTATTTTCAGCAATGATATTCCCAGCATCTCCATCCAATTTTCCAATGGCCAAAATTGGGTTTCCTACTCCCATATACTCAAACATCTTCCCAGGAACAATCCCATCTATATTCTTTGCGTTATTCAACAATAAGAGAGAAATCGAGCTGTCATATAATTGCTCAATGGCCTCTTTATGCGGCATATTGGGAACTAATGTTACTCGATTATTCAAACCATATTTCTCAACCGATTTTTTGACATCTTCATGCACATTTCCAACCAATCGCACGCGTAAATTCGTTTTGAAATCGTCCTTTTCTTTGCACAAATTACTCAACGCAATCCATAAAGCTTCTGGATTTCTATCAGCATTGATAGAGCCTAAATGCGTAATGGTGAAATGCGGATTATCTTTCACGTGCGTTTCTTTATAATCGGCACTATCGAAACCATTGCTTATCACTTTGCGGCGGTCTTGATCCATTTCTGCAAAACTCCCATCCCAACTGCTACTGATTGTGACAACAGTATCACTCTTTGTCACAACTTCTTTCTCTAATCGCTGATTTTTTTCATCTGCCCTTTTGCCAACACTTAACATGTCATAAAAGTCAATGTCCGTCCAAGGGTCCCGGAAATCTGCAATCCAATTGATCTTATCACCAAAGTGTTTTTTTAGTTTTAAACCAATAAGGTGGATGCTGTGCGGCGGCCCAGTACTTATGACCACGTCAATATTTTCATCCTTAATTACCTTTTTAAGATAACGATAAGATGGTTTTACCCAAAACACGCGCGGGTCTGGAATAAACATATTTCCCCTAGCCCATTTACCTAGCTGTTTTATTGGACTTTTAGAAGCATCAACAGAAGAAGGTTGGTTGACCTGTCCTTTATCCGATTTTTTAACAAAAGCCCGATAGACGAAGTAGGGTTCAAATATTTTACGCTTCAGTACTTTAATTTTGGGCGAGACTTTCGTTAATAAGCTTTCATCTTTTAATGCGAAGTCAGGATTTGCGGGTGTATAGACGTAACATTGATTGTTCTCGGCTAAATACTTTGATATTTTCAGCCATCTATGTACCCCAGCTCCTCCGCTTGGGGGCCAATAATAGCTAATTATTAATACACGTTTTCCTTGCTTAGTCGTCGAACTCATTTGAAATATCAGTGTCTAATTCTTCAATCTCACCTTCTCGCTTTGTCTCCAAATAAACCCCAAACAATAAAAGCAAAATAATCGCAATTGAACCGATTGTAGCGATTGAAGAAGCTTTTTCATACGATTCTAACGCAAATTCCATTCTGATGTTATGCTCGCCAGCCGGAACTTCAATAGCACGCAACACGTAATTCACACGGGAAATTGGAACTTCCTTTTCATCCACATAAGCTGTCCATCCACCTTCGTAATAGATTTCAGAAAATACGGCTAATTGTGTTTCGTTCGAAGATGATTTATAAGAAATTTTATCTGGATGATAATCGGTCATGGTAATGTTACCATTTCCAGAGTATCGCGTTGCAGACATATTTCCAGTAAAATCGTTGTCAACAATAGTGGTTTGATTTGGATCCCAACCTACTCGTCCACTAGACTTTAAACTAAGCACTTTGTAGAAGACAGAATCTGGAGCAGAATCATACATCCATTGCACACCAGTTGAATCAGCTACCAATGCCAGCGGTTGGTCTGCAGCAGCTGCAAATGGAATATCTGTAACCCGCTGCGGCTCCTCCATCCCGGGTAGTTGTAGACTAATTGCTTCGTTTCCAACTACGTTTGCAGATTGTATCTCAACACCATTTACGAAGACTCGCGCATCATTCTTTTGTGAGATTGTAGTTCCGTAATAAGAGTTCAATGCTAAAATTTCCTCATTCGCGTTTTCAACAACTTGAATATCCTTAGCAAACCACGCATTACCCATGGCATTCGGATTCACCTTTGTTAGCGTAGTATTCGCAATTTGACCTGTAGGTCCTGGAATTGGTCGCAAATAATATTTGGTATTTAACATGTCAATAACAGCTGGGTTATTTTGCATGATATGGAAAGCTATTAGGTCTTGATATCTTCCAAGCTTCGCACCATGATAACCTCCAATTGACTTGTTAAAGTATGAAGCGTAAGAACTGTTATAGTGATTACCTTCCTCATAAACTCTAAAGTTTGTATTCCTGTTCATTACACGGAAAGTTAAGAAGTCGCGTCTTACTTGTTTTTCACGAGCACTGACATCATCCTCATCCTTCATTTGTGCATTTAAAACATTTAATGCGGAGTCTATCTTAACTGTGATCTGAGGATTTATTTGACTTTCAAGCGCAAGGATTTGCTTTTCTCCATCACCTGCAGCAAACGGATAACGCATTTCATAGCTTTCCACCCACATATCATAATTCTTTCCGCGACCGTCATTATTAACATAACGGAAATCGATTAACATTAAATCTAATAAAATGAAAAGCGCTAAACCTGCACCAAAAATATATTTGGAATAACCAAAACGGATGAAAGAGAAGATAAGACCAGCGCCCAATACAAAAAAGCCGAGCGAGCGTAAAACATCTTGTTTAAAAATCTCTTGGCGGGCTAGTTCTAAAGCATCATAAATCTCTAAATACCTTTTAACTTCCGAATCTGCAATACTAGCAATGCTGGCATTTTCACCTGCACTAAGGAAGGTATTAAAAAGCGTTGGCTGCATATAAAACAACAATAAAAGCACTCCAAAAACACCTGTAACGACGTAAAACCCTATCATCTTATTCTCAATCTCCTGACGATATTTAATGACCCGCTGTAAGAACAGAATTCCTAACAAAGGCACACATAATTCGGCCACCACTAAGATGATTGTTACGGCTCTAAACTTATCATAGCCCGGCATATAATCCAAGAAGAAATCTGTTAAACTAGAAGACATAATAGCGCCTCCGTTTGCCATTGCAAAAAATAAGATTAAGGTATTAATTGCTGAAAAAATAAGTTGTTTTTTCTCATCTAAGAACATATTAACATTGTACAATAGAATAGGGAAAAGCACAAATGCCGAGACATAATTACTGCCCCAACTCAACATTATAGTTAACAAGGTTATAGAGAGCAAGGCCCATTTGTATTTATCCTTGACATAAACCAATCCTAAAAAGGCTAAGAACATCACTATGATACCGATATAAACTGGTCCTGAAACAATTGGTTGATCTCCCCAATATTGATTACTCTGCGCTACATTTTGCTTAAATCGGTCGTCCACCTCATCAAGGATCTCTTCATTGGCTTCATTCGTACCAATACGTTGTGTTTCTCCGCCTTTAAAATTTGGCACAATCATATTAAATGTTTCGCCATGACCGAAACTCCAGATAGTCACATACTCCCGATCTAACCCACCAGTTGTAATGCTATCATTAGCAGTACCGTCAGGATTAATGGTTAATTCAGTGCCTCCACGAATCGTTTGTTCAGCATAATCGATAGTTCCAAACAGGTTTCCATAATTGACCATCAATGCAAAAACATAACCAACTGCTAGCAAGCCCGTGACTTTGAAAAACTTCGGTAATTTGTCTTCTTTAATATGCCTCACCAGTTCAACAACACCCAATAGCACCAAAATAAGCGCCATGTAATATGTAATTTGAATATGATTTGCCCCGAGTTCAATCATCATAAAAATAGATGAAAGTGCTACGCCTAGAATCCAATTTTTAAAACGATAGGCCATTATAAATCCAGCTATCATGAGCGGTGCCAAACCAATTGCGGCGGCCTTGGAATTATGCCCAGCCTCCAGAATTACAATAAAATAGGATGATAGACCAAAGGCAAGGGATCCAATGATCCCGAGATAGGGTTTAATTCGGAGACTTAGCGCTAATATGTAAAAACTGAAAAAGTAGACAAACATAAAGAAAATAGGCGCTGGCAAACCAAATCGCACAATTTTAGTGATAACCGTGTTCAACCAAGTACCTTCATACAGCATTGAAATTTGAGTAGTTGGCATTCCAGAGAACATAGAATTTGTCCACAAGATTTGTTCACCATCATTCATTCTATAATCCTGCACCTCACGCGACATTCCAACAAAACGAACAATATCTCCCTGTTTCAAAGAGTATCCTTTTAATGCCGGTGAAAAATAGGCACATGCTATGGTGATAAACAACAAAATGGCACCTAAATGCCAAAGATTTGATTTTTTAAAGATTCTATATTTCAAATTCATCTTCTATCGTTTTGATTTAATCGTCTGGTTCAATTTTATTCCAACACAAATATGTACTTTATTTGCCTCGAAAAAAGCTGATGCTAAAATAGGATTTTTTATCGAAATCAGATGTGTTCTAGCGCTATTAATTCAGGAGAATTAACAGAATAAATTGACGATAATGTATTTCTGAATTCCATGAACCTCAAGCTGACAAAATTTAAAAAGATAAAGTTGAACTAATCGTCTTTAATTTCTTCAAAATCAACAAAATTACCATCACTTTTCTTGTACTTACTCACTTTAGAAATGGTTGTTTTACCATAATTCTCAGCTGCCTTTCTCTTCAGTTCTTCCTCAGCATTACGATCACGCGCAGCTTGATTGTGTTCATCAATGTTGCGTTTGGCAATCATGAAACGCCCAATTACACGCAACAGGACGAATACCACTGCTATAATGAGTAGCGTCCTAAATAAACCTGATGCGCTGAGTAAGATCATTATTTACTCAAATAAAGGTTTCTTTCACTATAAATCTTTTGGAAATAAGGATCTTTCAAATTTTTGATAAATCGAATTCCTTCTCCTGTTGATTTCATCTCTGGCCCTAATTCTTTATTCACATTTGGAAATTTATCAAACGAGAAAACTGGAACTTTAATGGCGTACCCTTCTTTATGCGGTTTAAAATCGAAGTCAGTTACTTTCTTTTCACCTAACATAACCATAGTAGCATAATTCACATAAGGTTCGCGATAAGCCTTAGCTATAAATGGAACAGTTCTAGATGCTCTTGGATTCGCTTCAATCACGTATACCTTATCATCCTTAATAGCGAATTGAATGTTGATTAGACCCACCGTTCGCAAGGCTACGGCAATTTTATTTGTAATGTCAACAATTTGATCCATTACCAGGTCACCTAGGTTATACGGCGGTAATAAAGCATATGAATCTCCAGAGTGAATACCTGCAGGTTCAATATGTTGCATAATTCCAATTATATAAACGTTTTCTCCGTCACAAATGGCATCAGCTTCCGCTTCAATTGATCCACCCAAGAAATGATCCAATAAAATTTGATTGTTTGGTAATTCGTTTAAGATATCTACAACATGATGTTCTAAATCTTCCTTATTGATAACGATTTTCATTTTTTGACCTCCCAAAACATAAGAAGGACGCACCAGCAATGGGAAACCTAATTCATCAGATAATTCCAAAGCCTGTTCTGCACTCTCTACCACTCCAAATTCAGGATAAGGAATTTCATATTCTTTCAACAGATTAGAAAAACGCCCTCGATCTTCGGCCAAATCAAGCGCATCCCATGATGTTCCAACAACTCTGATACCGTAGCGTTCTAGTTTTTCTGCCAATTTAAGCGCCGTTTGTCCGCCCAATTGCACAATTACACCAACAGGTTTTTCATGGCGAATAATGTCATAAATATGCTCCCAGAAAACCGGCTCAAAATAAAGTTTATCTGCCGTATCAAAATCTGTAGATACCGTTTCTGGATTACAGTTAATCATAACCGTTTCGTAACCGCACTCCTGCGCTGCTAGCACTCCGTGAACACATGAATAATCAAACTCAATTCCTTGACCAATTCGATTGGGGCCAGAACCTAAAACCACAATTTTTGGTTTATCGGTTACTACCGATTCGTTTTCATACTCAAAGGTTGAATAGTAGTAGGGCGTTTCCGCTCCGAACTCTGCCGCACAGGTATCCACCAATTTATAAACACGGCTAATTCCAAATTCATCCCGTTTGGTATAAACCTCAGACTCTAAACATCTTAAAAGATGTGCCACTTGTCTATCTGCATATCCTTTTTGTTTGGCTTCAAACAAAAGATCTTTTGATATCGTCGAAATGGAGTGACGTTCAATTTCCTTTTCTAAAAAGGTTAACTCTTCAATTTGTCTTAAAAACCAATTGTCAATTTTCGTTTTCTCTTTAATTGTTTTGAAAGGAATTCCCAATTTTATGGCATCATAAATATGGAAAAGCCGATCCCAACTTGGATGTTCTAAGCTTTGAAGAATTTTATTTTGATCTGTCAATTCACGCCCATCTGCCCCCAAACCATTTCTGCCAATTTCTAAGGACTGACATGCTTTTTGAAGCGCTTCCTGGAAACTGCGTCCAATCGCCATGACCTCACCAACCGACTTCATTTGAAGTCCTAATTTATCATTCGCTCCATCAAACTTAGCAAAGTTCCAACGCGGTATTTTCACAATTACATAATCCAACGTTGGCTCAAATAAAGCCGAAGTTGTTTTCGTAATTTGATTTTTTAATTCATCTAAATGATAACCAATTGCCAACTTAGCAGCAATTTTTGCAATAGGATAACCCGTTGCTTTAGAGGCTAAGGCAGATGATCTTGATACACGTGGATTAATCTCAATTGCAATAATATCTTCATTGGCATCCGGACTAACAGCAAATTGCACATTACAACCACCGGCAAAGTTTCCAATTTTTCGCATCATTTTAATGGCCATGTCACGCATTGTCTGAAATGTTGTATCAGATAATGTCATTGCAGGCGCCACAGTGATAGAGTCACCTGTATGAATTCCCATTGGATCAAAGTTCTCAATTGAACAAACAATAACCACATTATCATTCGCATCTCTCAATAACTCTAACTCATATTCTTTCCATCCCATTAAGGCTTTATCAATCATCACCTCGTGAATAGGAGAAAGATGTAAACCTCTGGTCAATAATTTATCAAATTCACTTTCTTCGTATACAATTGCCGCACCTGCACCACCAAGTGTATAAGATGCTCGAATACATAATGGAAAACCATATTCCTGCGCAATTCCTTTTCCTTCAAGGAAAGACTTTGCAGAAGATTGAGGTGCCATTGGTACGTCAATCTCTAACATTAAATCTCTAAATGCCTCTCTATTCTCTGTAATTTCAATGGCGTCAATATCTACACCAATTATTCTTACACCAAACTCTTCCCAAATGCCTTGCTCGTCACATTTAATGGCGAGGTTTAAAGCCGTTTGTCCACCCATTGTAGGGAGCACGGCGTCAATATCGTGCGCTGCAAGTATCTCTCGAATAGACTCAACCTCTAATGGTTTAAGATATATATGATCGGCCATTACCGGATCCGTCATGATCGTTGCCGGATTGCTGTTTATTAAGGTTACTTCAATCCCTTCTTCTCGTAACGATCTGGCTGCTTGTGATCCAGAATAATCAAACTCGCAAGCTTGTCCAATTACAATGGGACCACTGCCTATAATTAGGATGGATTTAATACTATTATCTTTCGGCATACTTAGAATATTTGCAGTTAAATTGCGGTCAAAATTACGCAGAATATTCTACAATTGATTAACAATATTTGAATGTTATTCACATAATTTCATCATTTGAATTTATGGTGCTAACTTGGTAGTATTTCTTTAAATAAAACGCCAAAGCGAGTTTATCGAAATGAGAAAACACCTATCTTTGGATCACCATTAAAATTAGCACATTTAAAATCAGATGACATGAACGATAAATCAATGGTATTAGATCAAAGGCAAATTCAGCAAAAAATTGAGCGCATTGCTTTTGAAATTTATGAAAACACCTTTGAAGAGGAGGTTTTGTTCGTTGGCGGAATCTCTGGAAATGGTTTTCTTTTAGCCGAACGCATGGTGAGTCTCTTATCCAAAATATCAGATCAAGATGTCCGCTTATTTGAAGTGACGGTAAATAAAGACAATCCTTTGGACGAAGCAGTTAAACTTTCTATTGATGATAGCGATTTATCTGAACGGACGGTCATTATTTTTGATGATGTTATTAACTCGGGCAGAACTATGATTCATGCAGTTCGTAGAATCTTGGACAATAAACTAAATGTATTAAAGATAGCTACATTGGTAAACAGAACTCACCGGAGGTTTCCTGTTCAAGCAGATTTTGTTGGATTAAATATTTCTACAACTTTACAAGACAATATTGTTGTTGAATTGGGGGACAATGAGATAGCGTATTTAGCTTAATAACCTCAATTCAATCATTTATTTCCCTTCGTATTCTTCAAAATTCCTTGGGTCAGGATTTTGACTCGGGCTTTCGCTTTTCTTCTTTTTATTTTTGCGTTTGGGATCCTTTATACGAACATCTCCTCGTTTAAACAATTTGCGCTTTCTTTTTTTCCAAAATCGATTCGATTTATTTTGTCCTTCTAAAGAAAGTGATTTATTATGCGACCATTCAATTTTATCTTGATTTAAATATTGATGAAAGGAAAGCAAAATGAAAGTTTCCATTGCTTTTGGATAATAGATTCCCATTTTATGAAATCCAATTACAAAATCTGAATATCCTTCTAAACAAAATTCTTTGCGCAGTCTTGAACTAGGATAATAGATTCCTTTGTTGATTACGGCTTCTACTGGACGTCTTTTAAAACGCTCAATAATATGAGAATCGTTTGAACCTAGAATTTTAAATGCGTGAAAAAGATTTTCAGGAATGTACTTTGCTGTGTATTTATAAAATTTGTATTCCGTTTTACTATAGACAATTGGCGGATAGTTTGGATTTGTATATAAGGTATCCAAACTTAAGCCATATACCACTGGCAGCATTGTAAATAGCAGTGTTATAAAAACTTTTCGCATTCTTAAAATTATTTTAATTGTGAAGATACAATTTCTATCCAATAATGTATGAATACGAAAAAGGTTACTTTCTTTCCGTAATATGATCTCCAAGCGCATTATATAAAACGCTAATCAAGGGAAGCATTTGATCTCGACCAGTGCGTTGGCCTAACTTTGCAATGATGTATACCCCCATAATAAGTACAAATGCTATTGGGAAACACCATAACCATCCAGATCCGTGACCTAAATTCCATTGCGCCAAGCCGTACATTCCTCCGAATAATGTCATAACACTTAAAAAGCCACAAATGAAAATAAACATCAACCATACGCTATGTCGAGGTCCAATGACACAGCGAATAAATGTCCCCTCACCTGCCTCATTCTTTTCTAATGAAACTCTTAACTCAGGAGACCAGTAATGCCGATTATTAATGGGAATATCTAAGTAGAATATATCGTGCACTTGTTTCCCAACCACAGTATCATCCAATCGGATGCTGTCTTGCAATATCTTAAGGACCTCTGGAATTTCAAAAGTTGTGATCAACCTAAACCGAGGGCGTATTTCTATTAAATTTTTATGTTCCTTTTTATTGAAAGGCATTCAAAAGTGTTTATTTAATCTTCTGAAATTATTAAAATGAATTGAGAAAAAATATGACGAATATCAGTCGAGCAAGATCGGGTTAACTTGAGTGTGAGAAAATGAGAGCTATGGATGTAGTGAATTGCTCCTAATTTTCGACTGAAATCATATCAATACAACGCATGCCATCAATGGCAGCGGATATGATTCCACCAGCGTAACCTGCGCCTTCACCACAAGGGTAGAGTCCTTTTGCATTAGGATGTTGGAGGGTTTCTGTATTTCGTGGAATTTTTATTGGAGAAGAGGTCCGCGATTCAGGTGCATGAAGAACAGCCGCGTTCGTTAAAAAACCATTCATTTTTTTACCAAATTCGAAAAACGCCTTTCGCAGTCGTTTGGCAATCATTTCTGGCAATACTTGGTTCAAATCAACTGAAACCAAACCTGGTTGGTAAGAGGTTTCGGGTAAATTGCTCGAAACCTTTTGATTGATGAAATCCATTAATCGCTGTGCTGGAACTGCCTGGGTTTTACCCGCAGCCACCCAACAATCACGCTCTACTTGACGTTGAAAATTAAGCGCAACAAATGGATCGTTTGGAGAATAGTTTGGGAAATCTTTCGGTTCTACCTGAACTACAATTCCAGAATTTGCATAGGGATTATTCCGTTTAGAAGGCGACCAACCATTGGTGACGACTTCAGATTGTTTAGTCGCGCACGGCGCTATAATTCCGCCCGGACACATACAAAAAGAATAAACTCCCATCCCTTCCACTTGCGCTACAAGTGAGTAAGAAGCTGGTGGCAAATCTTCACCACTTAATTGTCCATGATATTGAATTTCATCTATCAAATCCTGCGCATGTTCAATTCTTACACCAATTGCAAAAGGTTTGGCCTCCATAGCCACTTGGCGTTTGTGTAGTATTTCAAAAATATCTCGTGCCGAATGGCCCGTTGCAAGGATGACGCGATTAAAACTATGCCAGGTAGCGTCATTAATTTGCAAGGCTGTAAATTTTTCTGCTTCAATTTTAACATCTGTCAGTTTTTCACCGAATCGAACTTCGCCACCACACTTTATAATCTCCTCACGGATGGCTTGAATGATCTTAGGCAATTTATTTGTCCCAATATGCGGATGGGCATCAACCAAAATGTTTTTATCTGCGCCAAAATGAACAAACCATTCTAATACTTTTTTCAGATTACCTCGTTTTTTAGAACGGGTATATAATTTACCATCTGAATAAGTACCTGCTCCACCCTCGCCAAAACAATAATTTGAATCTTGATCTACCAAATGTTCTTTGTGAATTTTTGCCAAATCCCTTCTTCTTGCACGCACATCTTTTCCGCGCTCAAAAATGATAGGCTTAAGCTTATTTTCAATTGCATTTAATGCTGCAAATAATCCGGCTGGACCAGATCCGATAATTGCCACTTCGGGAGCTGAAGAAACATCTTGTGGAGTAAAATAGCCATCAGGAGCTTGAAAATCCTCCCCAATGTAAACAGCGTAGCGTAAGTTGTATTTTATTGATTTCTTTCGCGCGTCAATTGATCGTTTTAATAACTCTAAATGCGTTACATCATCAATTCTGATATCTAACTCCTCGGCAATCCGAGAATGGATATAATCTTCATTGTTTATGAAGTTAGAAGGAATTCTTAAATCAATTGTTTTTATCATCTATCCTTCAAAAGTAATAGAAAACCACCAAGTTTGTGATTTTAAACTTTCCAAAGGTGCTGCAAAGAAGGTGTCATCCTGAATTAGCAAATTTTTCATTCCATTCGTCAATTTAATTTCAATTCCGAATTTAAAATACGGTAAATAGAAATCAAACCCACCACCGACATGATATGCGAAGTCGTGTTTTTTTAGTTTTACAATTGGTTCAGTTGTTGATTGCTGTACATCTTCCTGACTGGCTAAATCATAACTATAAGAAAGCCCAGTTAAGGCATAAGCAGCAAAATTATTTATCCGTTTGGTATTCGCTTTTAAAAGGATAGGGAAGTTTAACAATGTAGGTTGCGTTCGTGTGGATATCGTTTTTCGCTCGCCACCTCTCCAGTAGGAATAAGAAAATTCGGTATCATGAAAAGTAAGAGAAGGTATAGTGCGCAAGTGAAATGTTGAGTGAATATTCCAAGAAATCAGCGGCAAATGAATTGCAAATCCAGGTCCAGCGTTTAAACCAACCTGATATACAGAATCAAATTGAGAGAAATTAGTTTTTAAAACGTAGCGATATGTTGTACTATTTCCGCCCAATGCTGTTCCAAAATGGAATTTTTTATGTTCAAAATTCGGATAGTTTTTACCATAGCGCTGAGCGCTCAAACCCTGAGCAAACAACAGTAACGATACTAACCAAATTAATCTAATTTTCACTTTCACTTTTTATCAAACGTAAAATTTCTGATTTTATTCCACAAATTCCATACCTAACGTATAAAACATAGGGCGGATAAAGTTACATGGTTTATTTGACTCCGTAATAAATTGTGGCAATTCCTCCACCCACTATTTTAGATTTGACATTATTATACCCTACATCCGACATAATATTCATGAAAGCTTGTCCTTCTGGAAATGCTGCAACGGACTCAGGTAAGTATTTATAAGCAGCTTTGTCTTTTGAAATTGCTTTACCTATTGTTGGTATAATGTATTTCGAATGAAATTTAAAATATTGTTTTACCGGAAATTTTTTAGGCTTTGAAAATTCAAGGATAAGCCCTATTCCTCCTGGTTTTAAAACGCGCAACATTTCAGTTAGTCCGGCATCTAAATTTTGGAAATTTCGCACACCAAAACCAACGGTAAATGCGTCAAACGTGGCGTCTTCAAATGTCAGATTTTCAGAGTCGCCTTGCACCATTTCCACGATTTGTTCCACTCCTTTTTTTCTCATTTTTTTTCGCCCTACTTCCAACATTCCATTTGAAATATCAACACCAACTACCCGTTCAGGGTTTAATTTCAGCGCCTCAACGGCGAAGTCACCCGTACCTGTTGCCATATCCATAATGACTTTTGGTTGAAATTCCTTTAAGATTTTAATGGCTTTTTTTCGCCATAGTTTGTCAATACCGAGCGATAAAAAATGATTCAGAAAATCGTATTTTCCTGAAATGTTATCGAACATTTCTTCTACTTCTTCTTTTTTTGACGCATTAGCCTTGTTATACGGCTTTACTTTTGTACCCAAAACTTTTCGTATTTATGGTTTACTCGTTTTATAATGCTAAAACTTCACTCATCAACAATTCCTTATCTACTGTTGTTACTCCAATTTTTTCACAAACCAATCCACCGGCCAAGTTTGCAATTTCAGCTACATTCTTAGCTGACAAACCACAGGTTAAACACAAGGTTGCTACACTTATCACCGTATCACCAGCACCAGACACATCTGCTATAACTCGAACATGCGCCGGAATAAAATGATGCTCCCCTGCATTCCCCATATATACCCCATGCTCTGATAAGGTTATAAATGTATATTGAGGTGAAATTCGTTCCTGTAATTCATTCACTGCAGTCACAAATGCCTCTTTCTCCTCCATTTCAAAATGTACTCCTAGCCCTTCCTTAAACTCTTTTAAGTTTGGTTTAAATAAAGTAACATTTGAATAGGCAAAAAAGTTCTCCTTTTTAGGATCAACCGTTGTAATTATTTCATTTTCATTCGCAAATTCAATGATGCTTTGAATAACGTTTGCGGTTAATATTCCTTTATTATAATCTTCAAAAATAATGGCATCTACATTTTCTTTTAATGCCACTTTTTTCACCCGCTCAATTAATGCAAACTCCGTTAACGAATTGATCGGATCTCTGCGCTCATTATCAACACGTAATAATTGTTGATTATTTCCAATCACTCGAGTTTTAACAGTTGTAACACGATCATCACTTGATAAAACACCCCATTCAGACAGGTTATTCTCTGCTATAAGACGCTGAAATAAAACACCTTCCTCATCCTTCCCAACTACGGAACAAATGAAAGGTTGCGCACCCAAAGCTTTAATATTTAAGGCTACGTTTGCAGCGCCGCCTAGGCGGTGTTCTCTCGATTTGAATTGAACAATTGGCACGGGTGCTTCTGGAGAAATTCGATTCACTGAACCATTTAAATAGGTATCAATCATCACATCTCCTACAACAATAATTTTTTTGTTGGCAAATGCTTCAAACGTATTTCTTAAATCAATCATTAGCTCAAATTATCAAGTGTTTTTTTAATGCGGGCAATGGCTTCCGTCAAAATATCTTCTGAGGTTGCATACGATAGTCGAATACAATTTGGATCGCCAAAAGCGTCACCAGTGACTAGGGCCACCAAGGCCTCATCCAATAAATATAGTGACATATCATTGGCATCATTTATTGTTCTGCCGTGTACAGATTTTCCAAAAAAGCTTGAAATATCTGGGAAGACATAAAAAGCGCCTTCTGGCACATTAATCTTCACGCCATCAATATCTCCTAAAAGTCTTAACACTAAGTCGCGCCGACTTTTAAAAGCATCAACCATAAATTTTAATTCGGCTGGATCAGTTTCCACGGCTTTTTTCGTAGCCCTTTGACTAATCGATCCTGTACCCGAAGTATATTGACCTTGTATTTTACCACAAGCTGCTGCAATAGCTTTTGGTGCGCCAATATAACCAACGCGCCAACCTGTCATGGCAAAGGCTTTAGAAACTCCGTTTACCGTTATTGTTTTATCATAAACTCCAGGTAAACCGGCAAAACTTACATTCTTTTGATTGAAGACTATGTGTTCGTAAATTTCATCCGAAATCACATAAAAATTCTCCGTTTCAGCAACTACTCGTGCTACATCAGCCAATTCATCTTTTGAATAAACCGATCCTGTTGGATTACATGGATTACTAAAAATCATCAACTTAGATTTATCCGTTAAAGCGGCCTTCAATTGTGCGCCAGTAATTTTGAAATCATTATCGATAGATGTTTCAATGATTACAGGAACACCACCTGCCATTCTCACTTGTTCCACGTAAGTTACCCAATACGGTGCCGGGACAATTACTTCATCTCCTTCATTCACCAAACTTAAAATAGCGTTAATCAAACTTTGTTTCGCTCCAGTTGAAACCACAATTTGATCAGGAGCATAATCCAAATCATTGTCGCGCTTAAACTTTTCAGAGATTGATTGTCGTAAATCTAAATAACCTGGAACAGGCATGTATTTCGAGAAATTATCGTCAATAGCTTGTTTGGCTGCTACTTTAATAAAATCAGGTGTGTTAAAATCGGGTTCTCCAAGGCTTAATGAAATAATATCCTTACCTGCCAATTTTAGTTCTCTGCTTTTTGCGGCCATAGCTATAGTAGCTGACTCTGCAAGGTTTTTAACTCTTTCAGAAATTTGGATCATAGTTACCGATTTAATGTTTTGCAAAGTTAAATATTTTATGTGATGCACCGCGTAGTTTTTCAAAAAGGATTTGCATCTTTTGAACGCGGCGAATTACGTTCTTAATCTAAAAGCTCATTCCCGCTTTTTGGTATGGATAAGCATTGAATGTACCCGTAGCAATTGCGACTAAATCACCCGTGCTTTCCTGAAAAATTTTGCCTTCCGTAACGATAATTCGTTTACCAGACGAAATTGATTTTCCGCGACCTATTAAAACATCTCCAATTCGAACGGGAGAAATATAGTTGATCTTAAATTCTACGGTAGAAACTAAATTCGAATTTTCTGAAGAAACATATAATGCCGCAAGGCCAAGTACACCATCCATATAACCTGCAACCAATCCACCATGTGCCGTGGTAGGTGTCGCCAAATGCTCTGGCTTAACAGTTAGTTTGTATTCAATTCCTTCTTGATCAAATTGGGTCAACTCCATTCCTAACATTTTTCCATATTGATTGGTTTGTTGATAGGTTTCGATTAAAAGTTGTCTAAAATTCTCCATAATATATCCTTGTGCCATTCGGTATGCTACTCATTAATAAGTTGTAAAACAAAGGAATTAAAAAATTAGGACATTCGCTTAAAAATCGATTGTATTTTCAATAATTAATATATCTTTGTCCCGAACAATATTTGTTCACTTGTCAACAAGGATTTATCATGACAAAAAAGCGAGAGTAGCTCAGTTGATAGAGCGTCAGCCTTCCAAGCTGAGGGTCGCGAGTTTGAGTCTCGTCTCTCGCTCTAAGAAAAGAGTTAGCCTAAAGGTTAGCTCTTTTTTTGTGGGAGAAAGTCAAACGAAAAGTTTATACTGAGTTGATCGAAGGGAGTCTCGTCTCGCTCTAAAATCATCATTTATTTAAGTGGTGCTTTTTATATTTGACGAAACCATAATAACGGTATCAATATCAAAGGAAGCGAAGTTATATACAAGAATGTTGTTATTACCGCAAACCCTGTTGAAAACCCCGTGCGTCTCTGCCTACATAGTCTAAATCGCTATAATTGTAAAATTGTATCGTATGATAAAGGAAAAAAGAGGCTAAGGTGAAAACTATGACCCCTATTATAAGTAACAGGATTACAATGACTTGTTTCATTTCTTTGATTTTAGAGTCAACTAATAACAAACCGCATTCCGTAAATCATTTTGTATTCTTCAAAATTAATTTACCAGAATGTTCCACGTAATACCAGACATTTTCGAGGTTTGCTTCTCCTGCATAGTCCAAATGCTCTGTTGGACGCACGGCATCATAAATTGGTTCTAAAATGAGTCTATCTTTCCAATAAAATCCCTCTCCTTTTTCAGAAACAATATTTATAAAATTAGGCTCGTTAGGATCAACCATTACGAAATCATACCATGGTGGGATTACGAATTCCTGTTCAAGATTCAAATAACCCTCCTTCATTTGATCCGAATAGAGCGTTAATCCAGTATGCGTTGAATTATAAAAAGTTACAGCTGAAATTTTAAAGCGGATGTTATCATGAATAACCTCTCCATGTGCGCCAATAACCGCGCTTGTCTTTATTTTCTTTTTGTATCCGATAAAAGGAAGGTTAATATCCACTTCATAGTTAACAACTATTTGATCATATTCGGGGAAAATCAAATAGTCATCCACATTTAAATCGTAAACCCCTCTTTTTTTTTCAACTGTAATCTCCAAAAGACTATCACGTAACTCTCCATAATAATTCACTTCATCTGCCTTTGCATCACGAACAATAAAATCGAACGTTTCCATTGAAAACATGTCAAAATAGCCTCGACGTTTGCAAATTACGACTTCCATCTCATCTATTAGATATTCTATACTTTCGTACGCTTACAATTCAACCATTTCCGCATTTGTTAATAAATACCATGCTCCGTCCTTAAAACCCTTAAAAACATAGGGGTTGTCTCGGTAAATGGATTCGATCTTTTTATAGATTGGCTCAACGACAGTGTTTTCAGAGTCATCCTTCACTTCATATTTACCATTTTGTTTGAATGCCGATTGAGCGAAAAGTGTCAGTGCAAATAGGGAGAAGAAAGACATAGAATTTTCATAGCTCGTAGTCGTTTTTACGAAGATAATTGATTTATGACGATTTCTTACTCAATTGGAAATGAACAGTGTATAAGTTGAATTTTCAATTTATCCTTAATAGTAATGATCTAGCACGGCTCTATTCTCAAAAAATTTTGCAATATTGGACTGAAGGTTAACCCTAAACAAAATCTAATAACGAATTTTAATAATTTATCGGTAAAACTCAGCGGAACTTTTTTATCGTTCAACAGCCCTAATTTATAGTTTAAATTGAAAAGTCATGCGAACTGGTCGCGCTGAGTGATCACCTTTGATGAATATTGCAATCAGGATTATGGCTTTGATGAAAAACGATACATGTATTGGCAACTGCATTACCCCTGTATCGCATTGGATGATGGCTATATGCATTTTGTTCCCTATAAATCCGTCGGTGCAAGAGATGATGACACAGTGATTGCTAAAACAACTCCCACAGGTAACATCACGTCCCCAAGCTTTAAATATGCAGATGGAATTTAAATTGAGCGAATGAAATCGGGAATTATTACCCCAAAATCAAGCTAATCTCCTTCAAATCTTTAACTTTTTGGGTTTCACCCACCTTTTGATAGGCATAAGACAAGTTACCGATCATTCTTTTTAAGATTTCAGAATTGCTGCATGGCTCAAAATAATTGTCTTTTTGAGGTAAGTTTAAGCTGCGAAGGTAATTTTGAATTTCGTTTTGATCGAAAATACGGCCTTTACTAAATGGGTTTATATAAAACAATATATTTCGCTCATCTTGATCTAATCCCAACATTTTTAAGGTAGAGAATTCATCCATAAACCCTAATACAAACTGATTTGGGAGGTCAATTCCGTAAATAGGTATTTGCAACTTCTGTGCAATAACAGAATATAAAATAGACAAGCTTAATTGATTTCCTTTTTTAGATTCTAATACCGTATTGATGAAGGAATTTTGTGGTGTATAAAAATTGTTTTCGCTTGACTGAAAACCGCACAAATCAAATAAAACGTGATTGAATATTTTGACAATTTCAAAAGCCGTATGTTCTTCATTAATCTCCAACCAAACCATTTGTTTGATTTTTTCTAACTCCGCATCAACTTTTACATGATCGACATTTGGAAATTGAAACTGACTAATGATCAAGGACCCTTTCAACAAATCACGATTGGATGACGCCCGCCATTTTTCAAGATCGGACTTTATTTCATTGACTTGAATTTGTCGAATTATTTCAAAGATGCGCTCACGGTGATCCGCATCCGTATCATGATTACTATAGCTACGTTCCAACGTATCCACTACTCCATCACCCATGCTTACCAATTCACGTTTAACGTGATGGAATACATCCGGATCTGGATCCTCTGCTAATTGAATTAGCGACGACACCTTGGTATGCTGATTTTGATCTACAAATTTCACCGAATCAAAGGTATGTTAGAAGAACCCGCATAACCCGCTGGTTAGCAAAATCTTTTTAACGCTATTTTGTTAATCTATCCAGTATAAGTCGTATTAATTCCGCCATTTTATCCTTGTAATTTGGCTCAAACTTATTGCTGTATCGGTTGGCTAAAACCAAACACACTGTAACGGCATTATGCCCCAGTGCGTCTGCAAGTGCGTATAATCCTGATGTTTCCATTTCAAGATTTGTAGCACGGATACCTTGCCAATTAAATTGACGCAAATCCTCTTTAAAATCTGGCAAACTAAGTGGAATTCGAATAGCGCGTCCTTGCGGTCCGTAAAAACCATTTGCGGTAGTTGTTATACCTTCTTCCATGCCTTCTTTAAGCAATTCACGTAGTCTGTCATTACTTTTTTTAATGTAAGGAGGATTGAGTTTTGAGTTCCAATTGACTGTATTATAAAAGCTCGTTAACGCATTCTTCTCATCATCTGTGTAGGGCATTTCGTAAAAATGGGCCATACCGTCCAAGCCAATAGCGTATTTAGAAATAATATGCGCTCCTGGTTCAATATCAGCGTGAAGCGCACCGCAGGTGCCGATCCTCACTAAATCAAGTGATTTTTGCTCTGCTCTTTCAGTCCTTGTCATTAAGTCTATGTTAACTACCGCGTCTAATTCATTGAGTACAATGTCGATATTGTCGGTTCCAATCCCCGTAGACATTACGGTCAAATCTTTGCCGTTAAAGCTTCCGGTTAAAGTGCAAAATTCGCGATTTTGAGTTTCAAATCTTATCGAGTCAAAAAAGGTGCCTACAAATTTTACACGATCAGGATCACCAACTAGTATAACCGTATCAGCAACATCTTCTGCTGCAATGTTTAAATGATAAATTTTTCCAGCTTCATTCAGCGTTAGTTCTGACGGTGCAAATGTTTTCATAGGTTTTAAATTTCCAAGACACGAATTAGAGGATGGTCTTGTGCGGTTAAATTATCTACAATTTTTGAAATAAATTGATTATCGTTTAAAATATAAGGGATAAAGTTCTCGAATCGTTCTTGAAAACCTCCGTTTGGATATATTTTGGATTGCAGTTTTTTAATTTTATTCGCTTTCACCTCATGTTTAGCTTTTTCTGCTTTGATGAGTTTTGATTCAATCCGTTCAATGGACTTTTCCATTTTAGAAAACTCGGCTTCTATCATTCCAACCAATCCTTTATTAATGGATTCAGCTTTTTCAATTAAATGCGCCTTAATTGTTTTCAACTGGTCTATCTCTCCATTTAATTCAATTTCAAGCTTAACCTCTTCTAAGGCGATATCTTTAACCAAATCATGTAAATCTCGCTTTAAATCGGGCACAGTTAATTTTAAATTTTCCAGTTCTGAAATTTCTTTTTCTTTTAAGAGTAAAATAGAATCACGCACACGTAAGAGCGGAAAAGTAAGGTCCAATGATTTAAATACAGCATTTAATTGAAGCCAATAGGCAATTTCACCACCGCCGCCAATATAGGCTAAGTTTGGCAATATCAACTCTTGATAAACAGGTCTTAGTAAGGCGTTTGGTGAAAACTGCTTCGGACTGTTTTCGACCATTTTAACCAGCTCATCAGCGGTAAAGTCCCGGTCGTCAATTTGAAATGTTGCACCATTCTTACTAATCCGCTGGCGCACGCCATCTGCGTTTATATAAAACAAATTACATTCCCGCACAAAAACTTGATTGTGATACCCGGCTTCCGCTAATTTTTCATTTGTAGCATTTACCGCTGACTGCACGAGGCCTTCATTTATTTCTCGAATTGCTGTTGGAACAAAAGCTTGCTTTAAGCTGGCGTCATTGCCATCAATTATTACGAGGCCGTAATCTGCAAAGAGCTTGTTCATTATAGTGCGCGTGGCATCAGCTAAATTTTTGCTTTGTTTATAGACGCTGGTAAATTGCGCTAGAATTTCTTTTAGATGTTCATCACGGTATTTTTCATCTATCGGATCTGTAAACGCATTTATATCGATAGGCTCAATTTCTCCAACGATTCTATTTTCTTGTCCAACTTTATCCCAAGCTATTTTATTTCCAAAAAGATGAATGTGATTGATTTCTTCAAAATCGTGATCCTCAGTCGCCATCCAAAAAACAGGAACGTAAGAATTGGAAGGATCACGTTCGTTCATTGCGCGGCTCAATGAAATAATTTGCGCCACCTTATAAATAGAGTACAATGGACCTGTCAATAAGTTTAATTGATGTCCTGTGGTTATGGTATATGTAGTTCTATCCTTTAGTTTATTGATATTGGCTTGACTCAACTCAGATAAATCCAAATTTCGATTTTGAATCTCTAATGCTTCGACTAATTTCAAGCGTTGGCGCTGAGAAAACTCCTTTCGTTTTGTTTGTTCACTGATTTCAGATAGTGAAAAAAAGTGGGGTAAGAACTCGGCAATTTCAGCCTTGTTTTCAACCAAATCTCTAATAATAGTAGATGAAAAACTGAATTCTGAAAATGAAAATTGATCTTGAATCATAGTGCAAAAATAAGGATAATGATTCCATATCGAACGAATTAGCCCCTAATTATTTGTGACAACACGCATTCAAAAACGAATCCTTTTTGTTAGCTCAACTTAGGCAACATCATGGCATAAAACCCGGTAAATCCAATGGAAATTAATGCTGATGACAAATAAACCAAACTCCCTTCACGCCCTGCATAAATTAATAGCACGACCCACAAACCATTGCCTATCAAGTAATAAAGTAAACCGCGTTTATTTCCCTTCTTCATTTTTGCTACTCCCATAATACAGAGGTAGCACATCACAATAACCAAAACAGCCATAACAGCCATAACGCCCATTAAACTTCCGAATAAGGCATCAAAACTTCCAGATTTTGACAAGTTAGTTCCGTTTGAAATACTGGCAATTAATAATATCATTGCGAGTAAGGCACAAATTGAATTTCCAATATAACTAAGAACAGAAATAGTACTAAATGCTTTGGACTTTTTAGGTTGTGCACTCATAATCACCTTCTTTTAGAGAAAATTAGTTTAAATGTTTTAATTGACTCGCAAATATTGCAATAAAAACTAATCCTAGGACAGCAATTATTCAAAATTGAACCTTTCTAAAAATGCTCAGGGCAGCCCATTGCATAGTGAACATTAAATATTTATTATTGAACTGCCCCTCTATCTCAAGTGCTTCAATTGTGTTGCAAAGCCGACAACAAGGCCTAATGTTATTAAACCTAAAATCAAATTTGACATTTGTTGAGCCGCGCCTAATAAAAATAAAAGTCCTAAAAGGCCACTGCCAATGGCGAACAACACAAATCCGATTTTTTTGCCTTTATGCATTTTGGCAGCTCCAATAATTGAAATCACTGAAAAGCCAATAAATAAAAGAAAAACGACAATAAGTATCGTCATGAAACCATCTACCTGCGAGCCCATAATTCGCGCTACATTTGATCCAGAAGCTATTGCGAAAAAAGCCATTAAATCAGAAAAATTATGATTAGAAAACCATGTCCTATATAACGAATAATAGCCAATACTTTAACGGCATCAGGTACACCTGTTGGATGCGTTTCTTCGGTTTCTAGTACTTCATTATAATCTTCCATCTTTTTAATTTTAAAGTTAGTTTTGTGCGAATATATCAAATTAATCCATAAGAATAAGGGGAAATTGAGCGAACCTTGTTTGGATCAAAACAGTTTATTAGTTTTGCAAGTTCAAGGAAATAACCGAAAGAATTAAAATTATTAAAATGAAGGCAACTATAACAACAAATAAAGGAGTAATGATCGCAGAATTATATGATGCGACTCCTATCGCAACAGGCAATTTTGCAAAATTAGCGAAAGATGGATTTTACAATGGTCTTATATGGCACCGTGTACTTCCTGATTTTGTAATACAAGGTGGATGTCCACAAGGTACAGGTGCAGGTGGACCTGGTTACACAATCGATTGCGAAGTAACCGCTGATAACCAATATCACGATAGAGGTGTATTATCTATGGCGCATGCTGGCAGAAATACAGGTGGATCACAATTTTTTGTTTGTCACAGTAGAACAAATACAGCACATTTAGATGGAAACCATACTTGCTTTGGTAAAGTGATTGAAGGTGTTGATGTGGTTGATGATATCAGAGAAAGAGATTTAATTGAGTCTATCGTAATTGAAGACTAAACAACTCTTACTAGAGAGTTTAGCGCATAAAAAAAGTACAAATAGTACATTTTGAGAATCTCAGTGTACTTATTTGGACTTTTTTTATATCAATTTTTTAATTATTCCATTTTCTCAGCAACATCTGGACACTTCTCTTCTAAAGCTTCTACCCAAGAGCCTTCTTCAAAAGTTTCTGTTCCATATGAATTTCTCAATTGTGCATCACATTCGAAAAAATTAATATCGAAGTCTCCAAACGGGTCGCTTTCCAAACATTCACACATAGCCTCAGCCGCTTTCCCTTGCTCTTCAGTGAATCCCCCGCAAGACACAAGGCCAATAATCATCCCTATTCCTAAAATTGTCTTTTTCATCTTAATTCTGATTTATAGTTATTGCTGTTTTTGATTTGACTGACAAGTTAAAAATTTATCGTTACACTCACACCACTCAACGCAAATAAATATCATTGATTAATTTACAACCTGCTGCAGCATTTACTTTTTCAATTATCGCTTGCTTGTCATGTTGCAATTCATCTCGCATCACTGCTGAACTAATTTGCAAGTGTAAAACCTTATTCTTAATGTATCTATTTTCAGTCCGTTTTGAAACGGCTTCCCCCATCAGCTCTTCCCATTTTGACAAAACACTTGTTTCATGCACCTTTTCGTCAATACCCAATGCCTTGAAATAGCCATCTAGCGCTTCCTTTATTTGTATTCCGTCTTGATGATTTCTACCCTTTTTCAACTGTTCCTCCTTCTACTTTAAATAATTTACGATCAATGTCTATGTCTTTAAAAACCTTTTCAATTCGATCTTTATCTGTATCTGATATAAATACTTGTCCAAAAAGATGTTGCGATATCAATTGCATTAAATGCGATACTCGGTCATGATCTAATTTATCAAAAACATCATCCAACAACAAAATTGGTTTCGTTTTTAGCAAATTACTGACTATTTCGAACTGTGCCAACTTTAAAGCAATTAAAAATGATTTTTGTTGCCCTTGTGAACCAAATTTTTTAATGGGTTGCTCATGAATTAAGAAAACCAAATCGTCTTTGTGAACTCCGACTGTAGTATACCCCATGGCATTATCCTTTCTGGAACTTTTTCCTAAGGCTTCCGCAAAAGACTCTGTTTCTAACTGAGACTTATAAGAGATGTCAATTTCCTCTTTATGATTGGCAATGACATTAAAAAACTTCTGAAAAATAGGAATGAAATCAGCCAAAAAATCTTTCCGCTTTTTATAGATAACCTCCCCCAAACTTACTAATTGAATATTCCACACTTCTATGCTCTCCGCGTCAAATATCCTGAGTTCCTGAAACTGCTTCAATAAAGCGTTGCGTTGCTGCAGTACCTTATTGTAACGAATCAACGTTTCTAAATAATTTCGATCAAATTGTGAAATGATGCTGTCAATAAATTTCCGCCGAGTTTCGCTTCCTTCTATTATTAAATTCGTGTCGTATGGTGAAATAACAACTGCTGGAAAACGCCCAATGTGGTCAGAAAGTTTTTCGTATTCTTTTTTATTCCGTTTTACCGTTTTCTTTTTCCCCTCTTTAATTGAACAGGTAATGGCAATGTCTTTTTCGTCTTTAAAATAGGTGCCTTGCAAAAGAAAAAATTTCTCATTGAGCTTAATACTTTGGCGATCGATTGGGTTTAAAAATGAACGACAAAATGATAAAAAATGTACTGCGTCAAGAATATTGGTCTTACCAGCTCCATTTTCACCAATAAACACATTAATATCTGCCGACAATTCGATTGAGGCATCTACGTAATTTTTAAAGTTGACGAGGGCAAGCGTTTTTAAGTGCATTAATATTTTTCAATTAACGTTGAAAAAACGACGTGTGTTCAACGTGTTTTCA
Source organism: uncultured Crocinitomix sp. (assembly GCA_905478225.1). Lineage (GTDB taxonomy): Bacteria > Bacteroidota > Bacteroidia > Flavobacteriales_D > Crocinitomicaceae > Crocinitomix. Next base: position 20,655 of record CAJQHR010000012.1, on the reverse strand, counting down.
AAGATATAAATAACCTTTAGAAAATACTATCGGAACGCTTTTTTCAATTAATTTTGAACTATGTTTCCAGACCTTAATCTTCCGAAAGCTGAAATCCAGATCAAAGATGGTCAGATTTGGGACCGATTGCGAAAGAAATATTTAAAATGTACGCCAGAAGAATGGGTACGACAAAATTTCATTTCCTTTTTGATAGATCAACTCAATTTCCCAGAAGGGAGAATGGTTTCAGAGTATAAGGTAGTTTACAATAATTTAAACAAAAGGTGTGACATTGCTGTATTTGACGGAAATAGCAATTGTCAAGTTATTGTAGAATGCAAGGCTCCAAAAATTAAGATTACGGAAGATACTTTTTATCAAATTGCTAAATATGCCAATGTCTTAAAAGCAAAGTTACTGATTCTATCCAATGGGTTAGAGCATTATTGCGCGTTGATTAATTCTGATAAAGGCACGATTTCGTATTTGCAAGAAATTCCTGCATATAACCAAATAGAAGAACTTAATGGCTGAGCTGATAACGCCCCGTTCCAATTCCTTTTATAAAGTCACTCCAAGCCGCCGGGTTCAATAAATTGTTGACAGGTGACTGACCTCTTGTATAAAACTCTTGCTGCTGTTGCACACGATAAGCGCTGTATGATGAACTGCCATCAGCAGTTAATAATGCACCAACAAAAGCCATTTCTTGAGGTGATAGTCGTTTTTGCGCTCTTCTTAAATCATCATCAGGAATATCCATGTTTACGAATGCGTTTGCAAATTGCTCACGCGAAGGCCATGGATAAACATCAACAGGATCCATTAAAATCGTGTCTTCGGTCATTAATTGTACTAAGGATATAGACTTTGCTGTGGTTGTATCTGGAACCACGTATGACTTACGTTTATAGCCTAAACACGAAAACTGAACTGTATCACCTGGATGAACAACCAAGGCAAAATAACCATAAAAATCAGCCAACGTTCCGCGTCTCGTATTGATATCGCCAACACGTGTAAACGGCACGCGATATAAGCTGTCTGTAATTACAATTCCAGTTAATTGAATGTAGAGTAACGAATCATTCGCTTGTTGAGTCCTGCCCTGCCCATAACTTGCAGAACTAAGCGCAAATAAAAATATGACTAATAATTTCTTCATGTGTTATCTACCTCTACAAATATCAAGATAATGCCTTAAGTTTCAAAACTATTTAACATAAATTAAGCAGTTACGTACTTCTTTTGTAGAAATCCACTAAAATCAAAACATGAACTCAAGTACGAATTCTAATCCAAATCCTTAAAAGCGTGACAAATTTTCGAGCAACAGCCGACTGATATCCATAAAATAAGTGCTAAGAAATTAGTTTTCAGCTCAAATTGTTAATAATTGGTTAAGATTAAGTTGATAATGACAGCAATCAAATTCATTTTTATTACCTTTGCGGGAATTTATAAATGAAATAAATTTAATTCTATGGCGGTAGCTGATATAAATAATGTCAAAGAAGGTTTAACCTATGATGACGTTTTACTTGTCCCAAGATATTCTGAAATTTTACCGAGAGAAGTTCAACTTCGAACCAAATTAACAAGAAATATTACGTTAAATACCCCCATTGTATCTGCAGCTATGGATACAGTTACTGAGTCGGCCTTGGCAGTTGCCATTGCACAACAAGGAGGAATTGGTGTGGTACATAAAAACATGTCCATTGCACAGCAGGCGTTAGAGGTGCGTAAAGTAAAGCGCTCTGAAAGCGGAATGATTTTAGATCCGATTACCTTAGAACTTGATGCTACGATTGGAGATGCGCTGCGTTTGATGCAGGAAAACAAAATTGGAGGAATTCCAATTATTGACTCAAACAGAATCTTGAAAGGAATAATTACGAACCGAGATTTACGTTTTGAAAAGGACGCGAATAAACCCGTTATTGACGTAATGACCTCGAAGGATATTATGACAACCGCAGAAGGAACAAGTTTAGAACAAGCCGAACAAATTTTACAAAAACATAAAATCGAAAAGCTTCCTGTAGTTTCTAAAGACAACAGATTATTAGGATTAATTACCTACAAAGATATTATTAAAGTCAAGGAACATCCGAATTCATGCAAAGATCAATTTGGACGTTTACGCGTTGCAGCAGCTGTGGGTGTCACCCACGATACGCTAGAGCGAGTGAGCGCCTTGGTTGATGCTGGTGTTGATACTATTGTTATAGATACCGCACACGGACATACAAAAAGCTTTGTTGACAAATTAAGAATTGTAAAAGAAAAATTTCCAAATCTTGATGTAATTGCAGGTAATATTGCCACAGCAGAAGCAGCTAAATTTTTAGTTGAAGCTGGCGCAGATGCGGTAAAGGTTGGAATTGGCCCAGGATCAATTTGCACCACTAGAATTATTGCCGGGGTTGGTGTACCTCAGCTTTCAGCAGTAAACGAAGTAGCCATTGCACTAGAAGGGACAGGTGTTCCAGTAATTGCAGATGGAGGAATTAGATACACAGGAGATTTCGTAAAAGCCATTGCCGCTGGAGCAGACTCAATTATGGTTGGCTCCATGTTTGCAGGTGTTAAAGAGTCTCCAGGAGAGACAATCATCTACCAAGGAAGAAAATTTAAAGCCTATAGAGGCATGGGATCAGTTGAAGCCATGCAGCAAGGATCCAAAGATCGTTACTTCCAAGATGTTGAAGATGATGTGAAAAAATTAGTGCCAGAAGGAATTTCTGGCCGAGTACCCTATAAAGGTAATTTAGATGAGGTTATGCACCAAATTATTGGAGGCCTTAGAGCAGGTATGGGTTATTGTGGTGCAGCTGATATTGAAAACTTAAAAGGAGCCCCATTTGTGAGAATATCATCGGCTGGAGTGCTAGAAAGTCACCCACATGATATTGCTATTACGAGAGAAGCACCAAACTATAGTAAGAAATAATACGTCAAGGACTATAGACGTGAAACATAGTCAAAAAACAAAAAATGAAACGAAAATGAAAAAATTACAATTATTATTAATTGGACTTGTATTATCACTAGGATCAATTGCACAAGAATTAGACCCTATAGTGCTTACAATTGATGGAGATAACATTCGTGCATCCGAGTTTCTATACATTTATTCAAAAAATAACGACGAGCCTTCTTTTGTTAAAGATTCATTAGCGGATTATATGGAGTTGTTCATCAATTATAAATTGAAAGTTAAGGAAGCGCAAACCTTGCAATATGATACTATTCCTCGTCTTGTAAGTGAATTGGCGCAATACCGTAAGCAGCTTTCATTGCCTTATATGACGGATAAAACTAAAAATGAAGAGTTGGTTAAAGAGGCCTATGATAGAACAGCAAACGAAGTTAGGGCAAGTCATATTTTAATTCGTTTAAAAACAGATCCAAGTCCAGCTGATACGGCTGAGGCATATTCTCGTGCAATGGCTTTACGTCGCCTAATTTTGAATGGCAAATCATTTGAAGAGGTTGCAAAAGGAAAAGGTGGATCTGAAGATCCATCAGTTGCATCAAATGGTGGCGATTTAGGTTATTTCTCAGCCTTGCAAATGGTTTATCCTTTTGAAGACGCAGCATTTAAAACCCCTGTTGGAGAAATAACTATGCCAGTTCGAACTCGTTTTGGATACCACTTAATTAAGGTAATTGACAATCGTCCCGCTCAAGGAATGATTGAAACGGCTCATATTCTGATTTTAGCAGATGAAAAAGCTGCAGATGAGGATAAGATGAAAGCCGAGAAAAAAATTAATGAAATATATGATCTATTGGAAGCAGGAGAGAAATTTGAGGATTTAGCTGCTAAATATTCAGACGACCAATCCTCTAAAGCCAAAGGTGGGGTTTTGCCTCTATTCGGTTCTGGAGCAAAACAGCGCATGGTTCCTGAATTTGAAAAAGCAGCATTTGCTATTGCAAATGATGGGGAATATTCAAAACCGGTAAAAACGATTTTCGGATACCATATTATTAAAAGAATTCAGATTATCCCAGTTCTTACATACGAAAAATTGCAACGTGAATTGAAATTGAGAGTTGAACGTGATATGCGCGCGGAAACCACAAAGGCAGCTTTTATCGAAGATTTGAAAAAGCAGTATAACTTTAAAAGTTATGGCCAAAAAGTATTGCCATATATCTATAATACAATGGGTGATGAAATTTACTTAGGAGCTTGGAAAGGAATGGCGAACAGAGCGCATGAGGATGATGCTTTATTCGATTTCAAAGAGAATTCAGCGACTTTAAAAGAATTGGAAGATTACATTCTTAGTCACCAATCTAAAATCCGTCGTGTTGACAAACAGATGCTGGTTGAAGATCATTACAACGACATGGTGAAGGAATGGGTTGTGAAATATGAAGACAGCCAATTGGAAAGAAAATATCCTGAATTCAAATCATTAATTCAAGAATATGCAGATGGAATATTAGTATTCGAAATTATGCAAGACGAAATTTGGAAAAAAGCGTCTAAAGACACGACCGGAATCAAAAATTACTATGAGGCACACAAAGCTGACTTTACCTATGACACTCGCTATAAAGGTGATTTATACACGGCTAAAGATAAAAAAACGGCAAAGGCAATTGTTAAAATGATTAAAGCTGGTGCAGAGTCGAAGCAAATTATTGAAGAGTTAAATCAGGATTCGGAATTGAATGCAAAAGTGCGTAACCAGGTTTACAATTCAGAGACTACCGAAGCTTTTAAAGTAAGAAAACCATTAAAAGTAATTCCTAAAATTTCTGACGACTCAGATGAAGCAACACAGCAGAAATATAAAGAGCAGGTTAAAAAAGCAAAACATACAAGATATAAACTTAAATCTTTTAATAATGGTTTAAATAAACCTTACAAAAATGCAGGCGTATACTATGTGTTTGATGTGGAAGAAACCATGGCACCAAGAGGTCGTGAATTTTCAGAAGCACGTGGATTAGTGACTGCTGCTTACCAAAATCAATTAGAAAAAGAGTGGTTAGAAGCACTGCGTAAAAAATATACAATCAAAGTTCACGAAACGGCGCTTTACGGCCTGGGTGGTGAATAAACCTAATTATTGTTAAATAAAAAACCAACTCTATAAGCAAAGCGAAGGGTTGGTTTTTTTTATGACTACATTTGTAACTGAGCCTGTTAACTGCGAATGCGCAACTTAAGAAAGATATTAAAACCAACTTATTTCCTTAAATCAAGGGGACTGTTGCTCATATTGATCATAAGCAGCGCCTCGTGCGGAGGAAGCGTTGACAAAGGGAGGTTGCTCGCCAAAGTTGGTGAAAGCGAATTACATGCAGCAGATGTCTCCTTTTTAGCTTATTCACAATTAGACAGTGCGGAAGTTGTTTCACGCTATGTTGATGAATGGGTAGCAGAAAGAATTTTAGTGAACGAGGCAGAGCAAGATGAAAACATGGACATGGGATCTATTGATCGTCGCATTGAAGAGTTTAGAAATGATTTATTGATCAACCAGTTAGAAAATCAACGGATTGAAGCAGAATTGGATACAAGCGTAAGTTCAACAGAGATTGAGAAGTATTATGCAGATCATCAAGATGATTTTCAACTCAATGATTATTTAGTTCAGGTACTTTATTTGAAAATCCCCTTGGATGCGCCTGATATTGATAAAATAGGATCGGCCTATAAATTGAGAAAAGATGAAGACATTGAAACCATTGATATTTATGCAAAAATGTATGCTTCTAATTTTTATTATGATTATGAAAGCTGGATCTACTTTGATGATCTCTTAAAAGAGATACCTTTGCATGATATTAACAAGGATCGATTTATACTTAAACGATCAAAAATTCGTTTTGAAGAGAGTGGCTTTTACTACTTTTTAAACATATTAGATTATAAATTAAAGAACAGCACCTCGCCTATTAGTTTTGAGCGTGAAAATATTAAAGCACGAATTATTAATTTAAGGATTAAGAATTTGCGTGAGAAGATTAAGAATGATATTATTAAAAATGCATATGAGAACGGTAACGTCACTATTTATTAACAGCAAAGCAATGCTTTTATTGGGGTTTCTATTAGTAGGATCTAGCGCGATTTTCGCTCAAGTAGGAAATGAAGCAAAGGTGATTGATAAAATCGTTGCTCAAATTGGAGATGAAATTATTTTATTGTCAGATATTCAACAACAACGACTTCAATTATTGCAAAGTGGTGTTGAGGGTGATAAGGATTCTGATTGCGCTATACTAGAAGAGTTCTTGTACGAAAAATTATTGGTGAACCAAGCCAAAATTGATAGTGTGACTGTAGAAGATGTAGATGTGAATCGCGAAATGGAAGAAAGAATCCGTTATATTGCTGGTCAAATTGGGAGTATAGAGAAGTTGGAAGAGTTTTATGGAAAATCTGTTGCTAAGATAAAAGCCGAGTTCTTTGAAATGATTAAGAAAAGACTTTTAGCAGATGAGATGAAAAGAACCATTACGCAAAATGTGAAAATTACGCCGAGTGAAGTTGAAAAATTCTTTAAAAAATTACCGAAAGATAGCATCCCTTATATCAACTCGAAAGTGACGGTGGCGCATATTGTAATGTACCCGATTATCACACAAAAGGACAAAGAAATTGCATTTAAGCAATTGGCTCAAATCAAAAGCGAAATAGAAAGTGGAAAACAACGCTTTTCAACTGCTGCCACACTTTACACAGAGGATCCTGGAAGTAGAATTAGCGGTGGTGACTTAGGCTGGCAATCGAGAGGAACAATGGTTCCTGAATTTGAAAGTGCCTTGTTTAACTTAGAACCAAACGAAATTTCTGAGGTAATAGAAACGCAATATGGCTATCACATCATTCAGTTATTAGAGCGTAAAGGAGATAATTTCCATTGCCGCCATATTTTAATTGCACCTTCTGTAAGCGACCAGGCTTTGGTAAAAGCCGCAACTACAATTGACAGTGTACACAGCGCTATTACAAAAGGAGACCTTAGCTTCGAAGAAGCGGCACGACGATTTAGTGATGATGAAAACTCGAAATTTAATGGGGGTCAAATTGTGAACCCTTATTCAGGAGATTATTTATGGGACATTCAAAATATTAATGAGATTGATCCTCAAATGTCACGAATTATTGAGCGAATGAGTGTGAACAAGTTCTCTACCCCTTCTTTATATGACAACTATCAAGAACAAAAACAAGGAATTAGAATTGTGAAACTTATTGCAAAGTCTGAGCCACATATTGCCAGTTTAAAAACTGATCGACAATTAATTGAAATGGCGGCTTTAAACGAAAAAAGGCAAATGGTTATTGATGCTTGGATTGAATCTAAAATTTCAGGTAATTACGTTCAAATTGACAAAAACTATTTGAAGGGTTGTAAGTTCAAGTACAGCTGGATTCGAAGTGCGAGTTAATTACTAAAACAAAATTTGATGAGCAATGTGGCCGCAGCTGTCAGCGTGACGAAAATCAAGTGGAAGCAAAAAAAGAGGTGATTTTTATTGCTGAAACTTATTTGAAGCACTAGATCGCATTGTCCATGCTTCCAATAGGCCGTGTGTCAAAAACCGAATAGAATATTAAAATTGACCCTCAGCAAATTCAACGTTTTGCTTGTTGGATTTTAGGATACGTTGTCCGATTAACACACCGAAAAAGATGATTCCAGAAACCATGACCATGGCACCTGTGATACTTACGTTCCACCATATGGCTAAGTAATAACCCAATATCACTGCCGAGATTCCAAAAATGCAAGTGAGTAAAAGCATCACTTTTAGCTTGGTAGAAACCAATTGAGCCGTAGCGGGTGGAATAATCAAAAAGCCCACGACCAAAACCGCTCCAACAACCTCAAAAGCGACAACTGTGGTTAACGAAACCAAAGTCATTAGCGCATAATGCCATTTCCCTGTATTAATACCGAGTGAACGGGCATAATCAATATTGAACGCTAATAGTTTAAATCCTTTAAATCCAAACAATAAACTGAATCCAATAATTGCAAAGGCTATGATTTCAACAAAAAATGCGCGAGGTCCTAAATATAAATTCCCGTCGACTATAATTTTATCCATGTGAATTAAGGCGATATCGCCATAGAGCACACATTCCATATCAATATCCACATTGCCTTGCATCCAGGTTGAAATCATAATCATTCCTAATGCGAACAAGAGCGTATAGGTTATTCCAATTGATGCATCTCCTTGAATTTTAGCTTTACGTGACAAAAAATCAATTATAAATGAGGCAAGCACTCCGGTTAATGTAGCACCCAATAATAAAAGACCGGATGTTTTATCACCACTAAAGTAATAGGCGATTACAATTCCTGGTAATACGGCATGTGAAATTGCATCACCAACCATTGCCATTTTACGCAACAATAAAAAACAACCTAATAAACCAGCGTTTATAGCTACGATTGATGCGGTTAATATGATCCAAAAATCGCTCATCTAAAAATCTTCTGTTGGAATTCCACTTATGCCGAGTTCTTTCTCCAATTCTTTTTCAATTTCTGGAGATAGGATATGCTCAATGGCTTCAGCACCTGAATGCACGTGAAAGGCATCTATAGACGTGCGCTTTAATAAATATTGCTCCCATAAACGGTGGAGTCTTACAATTCGTTTACTCTCGGTCATGCCTTCTTCTGTTAAGTAATAATTATTACCCCGGTACCCAATAAATCCTCTCCGAATTAATTGATTAAGTCCATGTCGCAAATCTGCCGTATCAAAACGCCGGACTTTCAATATTTCTGCTGGAGCAAGAGATAAATTCAATTCTTTTTGTCGGTCTTGCCGTTCGTGATAATGATAAATGGCTTTGAGAATATTTTCTAATAAGATTTTGGATTTATTATTCCGCGCTTTTAAATACCGCGCCAAAATACCGCGTTTTGTTGAACCTATAAAAGAAATTAAGGTAATGGTAGATAGAATCATTACGACCCATGGTCCTGTTGGAGTTTGTGAGTTAGCATAAGATATATAAGCCCCCACTAAACCTGAAAACACAGAGAATACAACCGCGATTACCAGCATGCGTCCTAAGCTATGCGTCCAAAAACGAGCTGCAGCTGCAGGCGTAACTATTAGTGCTGAAATTAATACAACACCCAACGCTTGAATTCCCGCTGCAATAGCTAATACGGTTAAGGAAGTCATTAAAAATTCAATTGATCTAACCGGCAATCCAATGGACTTGGCGTAATCTGAATTGAAAGAAACGATAATAAATGAGCGATAAAAAACAATTATGGAGAGGACAATTACAGCCAAAACAACGGCAAAAAGTAAGAGTTCGTCTTTATTAATGGCTGCCACTTGTCCAAACAGAAAATGATTCAAGCCTCCTTGATCTGTGTAGACACCATTCTGAATAAACGTCAACAATACTATGCCCAATGCAAAAAAACTGGACAAAACAATTCCAATAGCTGCATCTTGCTTTATTTTAGATCGATTCACGATATAATCCACTAAATATGTGGAAAGCCACCCCGTAAAGAACGCCCCAAAAAAGAGGTAAATCATATTCTTCTCTCCCGCCATGATAAATCCCAAACAAATACCTGGCAACAATGAATGTGCCACGGCATCTCCAATAAGCGAACGTTTGCGCAAATAAGCAAAACTCCCAATTAGCGCCGAGGAAGAATTAATGCAAATCATACCTATTACCACGTAAAAAACGTTGGGGTCTTTGAATGATATAAAGTCTATGAAGGTTTGCAAGGCGGTTGTAGTTCGTTTATTTGGTGAAGTATTTAGAATTTGATATTATCATTGAATCAAAGATCCACATCCTTCTCACGAATTGGAAATTGATTTTCTTTAATGAGGTTCGCCACTTTTGCCAACAAGGTTAATTGTCCCCCATAGGCGTTTGTCAAGTTTTCTTTAGTTAATACATCTTGCGGAGTGCCCTTGGCAATTAGGCGCGTATTCAACAGTACCAAATAGTCAAAATAATCTGACACGGTTTGTAAATCATGATGAATAATAAGGACGGTTTTACCCGTGTTTCGCATTTCTTCCAATAAATTTAGGATTGAATTTTCGGTGGCGGCATCCACTCCAACAAATGGTTCATCCATTAAGTATATTTCTGCTTTTTGAGCTAAGGCTCTTGCAATAAACACCCGCTGTTGTTGCCCGCCGGACAGTTGTGCAATTTGTCGATCTCTAAATTCTGTTAATCCTACCTTTTCAATACACTCTTCAACTATTTCTACATCTATTTTATTGGTCCGTTTGAATAAATTATTTTTTCGATAACGACCCATCATCACAACGTCAAAAACACTGGCTGGAAAATCCCAGTCAACGCTTTCTCTTTGCGGCACATAGGCGATTCGCTCTCGCATTTTTGATAAATCTTGATTGAATATTTTCACGTAACCACTAGACGGTTCTAGTAAACCCATTATGGTTTTTAACAGTGTCGTTTTTCCCGAACCATTCGGTCCAATGACGCCAATTATTTGACCTGCAGGTAATTCAAAATCTACATCCCATAAAACAGGAGCTCCACCATAGGTTATGGTTAAATTATGAACTTCTATTGCGCACTTTTCTTTCATCTTCAAACCCTTATTTTAATCCTTCCACGATTACCCTCACATTTGTTCTCAGCATGCCAATGTATGTTCCTCCTTCTGAATCGGGTTCACCTAGAGCGTCAGAAAATAACGGTCCATCTAACGCCAAATCGTAGCCCTTGTCCTTCGCTCCATCTACAATGGATTGGGCTGTTTTATCAGAAGTTGATGTTTCAATGAAGATCGATTTAATTTTACGCTCAATTACAAAATCTACCATATTGGAAATGTCTTTTAAACCCACTTCAGACAAGGTTGAGACCCCTTGAATTCCCTTTACTTCTAGTCCATATCGTTTTCCAAAGTACGAAAACGCATCATGTGAGGTGATCAGAACTCTTGCCGAATCTGAAATACTTGCTAATGACGAACGAACAAATTGATCTAAATCTTCTACTTGTGCTTTATACGCTATGAAATTCCCCCAATAATAACCAGCAGTGTCCTCATCTATTCGGGCCAATTCGTTTGCCACATGCTCCATTCCATACATCCAAATTTCACTGTCAAACCAAATATGTGGATCAAAAGAATCCTCAAAGTCGGCAGATTTAATGATCTGTTTTTTATCAATGCCATCAGAAACTTTAATGACAGGCTTTTCAGAACTGTATTTGTCTAACATATCAGCCATTTTGCCTTCTAAATGCAAGCCGTTTGATATAATAATATCTGCTTCATCCAATAATTCTATATCCGCAGGGGTTGGTTTATACAAGTGTGGATCTGTACCTGGGCCCATCAATGTAGATACCTCTGCACTATCTCCAACAATATTCTCAACCACATCCTCGATTATGCCAGTTGTCGTTACAATGTGCAATGGTCCTCGGCGCTCTGTTTCTTCTAAGCGGCAGCTAGTAACGATTACTATTAGAACAATAAATACGGCTATTTTTTTCATCATTATATTTTTGAAATGAATTTTACTGCAATGCTTTCGGTCACTTTTTTTGAAAGGTTGATTTCTGAACCGCCCACTATCCGAATTGACAGTGAATCATCAAAAGGAAATTTTTCTAATACATATAATTCAATTCCTAAGGTCAATTCATGGCGCTCTAGAAACTTCAATAAGGCTAATGAATCTTCATTTACCCGAACAATTTCAACGCGCGAATTTACAGCTGCATCTATTAATTTTATTTTTGATTTTCGATAGACTATGTTTCCATCTTTATCTGGAATCGGGTCGCCATGTGGATCAAATTTGGGATAGTTTAAAAAACGATCAAGCGAATCAATTAATTTGGCAGAATCTATATGCTCTAATTGTTCAGCAACGTCATGCACTTCCTCCCAACCAAAACTCAATTTACTGACCAAAAAAGTTTCCCATAAACGGTGTTTACGAATGATTTGAATGGCAATGCGCTCTCCTTCTTTCGTTAAATCACATCCCTTATATTTGACATATTTCACCAGCTTTTTGTCTGACAATTTCTGAAGCATATCTGTAATGGAAGATGCTTTTGAATTTAACCTTGAAGCCAAACTATTTGTAGAAACGCGTTTATCAGTTAAACCCGATAAATGAAAGATTTCTTTCAAGTAATTTTCTTCGCTATGACTGAGTCTATTCATGGTTTATTTAGGCAATCGGATACTTAAACCCAGGGCGTGGTAATTCATTCTATTCGTGATTCCTATTCCGAAGGAATAATCCAATTGAATATTGTCTTTCCATAAATAAGTGATGCCTGCATCTGCATTGGTCACAAAATTCTCAATATTTTCATAAACTCCGTATGATTCAATGTAAGTACCGAGTTTATCTGTAATTGGCATTGCGAAAGAAATTGAATACGTCAAATTTCCATCACCAATCCCTAAATATTCATAGCCAAAATTATAACCCAATCCCCAACCGTTGCTAAAATCATGTGATAGCAACAATTTATTCACAATGCCGTACATATTGTCAACGTTTCCGCTTCCTGTTGGTAAAACTGCATGCGACATTAACGAAATTTGGGGCTTTGCGCCATCTCCTTCAACCCATTTCCATTTAAATCCTAATTGCAGGTCATCAATTTCCCAATTACCAACCGTGTTAAAAAAGATGTTTTCTGATCTATTGCAACGCAAGGTATTTACAACGCGCAACTCAAACTTGTTCGCAAGTGCTATCCGAAACAAAGAGGTTGGCAACACAAAGGAACCATCATTCAATCCCGTAAGACCATTTTGCGCTATTTGAATCCCTAATCCAGACTCAATTTGTAATGTGCCTTTCGGAACAGTATTACTCGATTCAGTTTGATCTGGTCGATCGGTTTCTAAATCCTGTCCAAAGCCCTGAACTGTAATTAAAAAAACCATTAATGCTAAGCCAATTTTAACCATACAAAATTATTTATTTATGTAAAGGTAATCATTTTTTTAGACTAGACTAAAAATTTAATTCATTGAGATTTGTTTTTGTTTTAAAAAGTGATGTATCTTTGCCCAAAATTTAAAACAATTGCAATGGCAACAAATAGAACATTTACAATGATAAAACCTGAGGCAGTAGCTAAAGGATACACTGGGAAAATCACCGACATGATTATTGAGGCTGGTTTCACAATTAAAGCAATGAAATTGAAACAACTTTCAAAAGAAGCTGCTGGTGAGTTTTATGCTGTACATAATGAACGTCCGTTTTACGGAGAATTGGTTGATTATATGTCAGGAGGACCAATCGTTGCAATGATTTTAGAAAAAGAAAACGCAGTTGCTGATTTCCGTGCATTAATTGGAGCTACTGATCCAGCTGAGGCTGCTGAAGGTACAATTAGAAAAGCATACGCTACTTCAAAAGGAGAAAATGCAGTTCATGGTTCTGATTCAGATGAAAATGCTGAGATCGAATCTAACTTCCATTTTTCAACTGAAGAAGTTGTAGGATAGATTTTCCAATCAGATAAAATTATAAAGCCGCGAAATTGAATGTCGCGGCTTTTTTTATGCAGTAAGATTTAGAAATAGTTAAAGATGTATCGTCCAACCGGCGGTCCAATCATCTCCATCAGGAACGGCACCAATATAATTGGCTGGCAAAAACCAAGGATCCAGAGTTGTTGGGTCACCTGCTCCAGTTGTGGTAGTTCCAAATATGCCATATAAAAATCCAACTGAAGAACCACCTGATGCCACTGTATTATTATTTGCTGCATTGGCAAATGAAAACGAAGGAGCAACGATATTAAAATCATTATCCTGGAATAACAAAGGGTTCGCATTATCAATAATTGAATGCGTCAGGGTTAATTCTTCTGCCTCCATATTTTCAATCGTCAAATTACGTGTGACTTGACAGCCTTCATCTTGAAAACCATGGATGACCATATTCATGAAACTTCCTTTGGTATCAGAAGACAAATAGAATCCCGTATGATGACTATTTTCACTGAGATTTATTACAGAGATATTTGCCAATTTAGGGTCCGAATATGGAAGAAGTTCTACGTCTGTTTGATTCAAGTTATATCCCTCAATTCCTTCCTCTATGAGATGTAATTCCTCCAGCCTCAACAAGCCAGAATTGTCCATTTCCAACCCAACCGTGTTGCCAATCAAATCCATCATCACCATAACCTGTTGCCACAGCATACCGGAATGAGGCCCACCAAAAAATTCAAAACCATCATCTACACACATATAGGCCTGTAAATGATTCAACTCTGTTCGAGCACCACATGCTATAAAACTAAAAGCATTCATTTCGTTATCGGTTCCAATCATTTTGCCTGCATATTCTACTCTTACATAACATAAGCTTCCAGAATTATCGCCAGCATCAGCCCCTGTGCCGCTTTCTCCATAGGCAGTAGGTCCGTTGTTTATCGGCGCCAAACCATTTAAAACCAAACCGCCCCAATAACCCGGTTCAGGATCATCAATCATTGGCGTAAACATAATTGGTTCTTCTGCTGTTCCGCAAGCAGCAATTTTCGCTCCCATAGAAATGGATAGGAATATATCTTCTGAGCCGTCTGTATAAATCGTTGTTCCTGGCATGATGGTTAATATGACGCCCGTTTCAACAACTGTAGGTCCTGAGAGCAACCACATTTCGTCAGCATCCAAGACAACACTTTCGCTTATATAGTCATCTATAACAAGGTATGTTACGCCATCAATCACTTCTTCTGTCCACATTTCTTCATAGAAACAGGAGCAATCATTTTCTGTGGCTTCGGGGTTATAATTTAATGCGGATCTGTGCAACCTTCTATTTCGCAACTAAAAGTTAATAATAGTGTCGCATAGCATCCGAATTTTAATAAAGTCCTGTTTATCATTTGTTTCTTTTCAAATGTCCGTGAGTTTTTAGCCTACTGCGTTAACTTAAAATTAAGATTACATCAATTCGAATCTCCTTTCTGATATGAATGCGCATATATTAAGTCAATCCAAAGAAACCAAGCTAAGCATGGTTTGCGATTCTACTCTAATTCTTAATCACACAACACTAAAAAAGTATAAAAACAAAAAAAGCCGAGATGGCCCTACTCTTCCATCTCGGCTTATCGTTAACCGATTTCTGTTTTAAAGAAATAAAACAAATCGTTTGCCTACTCTATTTGGGATTTTCAGCTAACCCCCTGCGTCAAATCTAATAGATACAAATATGGGGCGAAAAAAAACGTTTAAAAACAGTTAAAAGGCTAAATTTGGCAACAAAAAAGCCCGTATTAAAACTGATTTTTATCAGAATTTGACAAAACTTTATGAAATTGAACGATAATTCGGTTTAATCTAAGCGATCTAATGCTCGCGCGCGTTTCATAGCATAAAACGAAAATCGGTAGCCCACTTTTAGGGAGAACCAAACCCAATTAATGTCGTTTCCGATTCCCAATTGCGTTTCCGATTGATTGAAAGGCTGTTTGAACAGCGGACCAGCATCTAATTCTAGATTTATGCGATTAACAGTAAAGAAAGAGAGTCCGAGAGGCGCCGAGTAAAACATATAGTTTGTTCCGTTTATAGGAAAAAAGGCGTTTGCTCTTGCACCAACATTAAAAACCAACTTGTCACGTTTTACTCCAAATGGGTAAAATTTTACGTCTGCTCCAGCCCCGCAAAAGCCGCCTCCAAATCCTATCCGCCATTTACGCGAGAGCAATAAGTCGTAGGACAAGCCAGCAAATCCGGATTTACCGCCACCCTCTAAACTAATGGAGCTCTTAAAAACTCCTGCAAATTCCATTCGCCTTTGATCTTCTTTATCCATTTCAATTACATTCACCAAAGTTGAGTCTTGGGCATAACACACCCCAATAAGCAAACTTAAAACTGTAATTAAAATTTTCATTTTTCTTGCGTTGATTCTAAACTAATTTCTGTACTCCAAGCTTCTGGCTTTGAAGCGAACCAGACTTTTACTTTTGGCCACACCACGGCAAATAGCGGGGTGTAACGGTAGGCATTTAAAGCCGTTTCATCATCCCAAATGCTATAAGTAAAGTACACACCTGAGTCTTTAATATCCCTTAACAACTTAACGCCATGACAACCTGGTTGATTACCTACTTGATTTTTTATTTCACTAAAGTATGCTTCAAAATCTGCGCAGCATTCTGCTTTAAACGTCATTTTTACAATTCGCCGTATCGCCATGTTAGTACTGTTTCTTATTCTGTGGGAAAGAGTGAATCAATATTGTCTTTCGATCCTTTTGGATGAAATTCCATTCGGATGGTGTCACCAACATGCAGTCCTAATAATGAGCCTGCTCCTCCTCCATTACCTCTCACTCCTTTATTAATGGCGATTTCCAAAAATCCGGACTCATTAAATAAGGCTAATTTTTCTGCGGTAGGCACTTCATAATAATTCTTAGAAATATTCTCTATAAAATATTGAGAATTTTTAAAATATATCGTGAACGGATTTCCGTTGCCTATTTCATTAAATAGTTTTTCAGTAATGTTTACAATTACATTACCGTATTTATCGACATGAATAACAGAACCTTTTATTAGATTTTTTTCTAAGATAGGCTGCGTTGTAAACACTTTTTTCACGTGATCGATAGGTTCGCCAAAATCTCCCATCTTATCACCAGCAGCAAGCTTGAGTATTGTCGGAATGTAGATATATCTGGTGGGAAAACGGAGCGAAAACTTTGAACTGAAATCATCAATGCGCACAATCTCCTCTGCTTTTCGATATCCATTTAACAAAGAGAATATTCCATTATCACATCCAACAAAATAATGCCCTCCCATTTTCATAACGATTGGGTATAAATTTGAATCTGGATTTCCGATACTAATTTGCGGCAAAGCATCTACTCCAATAAAATGAATTGTTCCTTCCGGAAAATCGCGGATAACATTATTTACAAAAAATGCCGCTTGAGCAATATTAAATGGTTGAATATTATGCGAAACGTCAACAATATTAATTTCAGATGAAGAAGCATACAATTGCCCTTTTAAAGAGGCGACGTAATGGTCTTTCAAACCCAAATCTGTCGTTAACGTAATTATTTGCATCTTAATGCGTTCTTTATATACATGAAATTGCTTTTCAGCACCACTCTGTACACAGAAATTTTTAATTTTACTCAAAATTAATTTTAATTTTAAGTAAAAACGTCTAATACACCATAATTAATTAACATTTTGCAAGAGAAAACTATTGAAATTGTCGGAATATCTCCCATGGATTTATTCGGAATTAATGATCAAAAACTAAAACTTATTCGTGCGTATTTTCCAAAATTGAAAATTATTTCTCGCGGGAACACGATAAAAGTAGTAGGTGAATCAGACGTTATTGAGCAATTCGAGAAGAAGCTCGATCTATTAACCAGTCACATTAACGAATACAATGCCTTGTCGGAAAACAACATTGAAACGTTGATGCTAAAAGAGACGGAGGCGATACCTTTCCAAAACTTTGGAGACACAATTGTACACGGAAATGGCGGTAATTTAATTAAAGCGCGAACAGCCAATCAACGTAAGTTGGTAAAAGCATCAATGGAAAATGATATGGTATTTGCTATTGGACCAGCAGGTACGGGGAAAACCTACACGGCTGTTGCCATGGCTGTGCGCGCTTTAAAGAATAAAGAAGTAAAAAGGATTATATTAACTCGACCGGCGGTTGAAGCTGGAGAAAACCTGGGTTTTTTACCAGGTGATATGAATGAAAAACTTGATCCATATTTACAACCTCTATTTGATGGCTTAAGGGATATGGTTCCTGCAGAAAAAGTAGTGGAATACATTGAAACGGGTGTAATTCAAATTGCGCCACTCGCATTTATGCGTGGTCGAACTTTGGATAAGGCTTTTGTAATTTTAGATGAAGCACAAAACACTACCGTTAATCAAATGAAGATGTTTTTAACCCGAATGGGACAAAATGCCAAGTTTATTGTAACGGGAGATCCTTCTCAAATTGATTTACCGAGAAATCAAAAATCTGGTTTAAGTATCGCCATTAACAGATTACAGGATGTTGATGGAATTGAAATTGTAGAATTAACGACGAGTGATGTGGTAAGACATAAATTAGTTAAGAAAATAATTGAAGCATTTAAAGAAGATTAATAATCGACTTGAAAACATAGAAATTTAAAGAAAATGAAAGGAATAAAAGATTCAAAATTCGAATTCCCAAATCAAACTGCCGTTTATAATGGTAAAGTTCGGGATGTTTACACGATCAATGATGATCATATCGTGATTGTGGCTTCTGATCGCATCTCGGCATTTGATTATATTCTTCCAAAGGCAATTCCGTATAAAGGTCAAGTGTTGAATCAGCTTGCTGCAAAGTTTTTAAAAGCGACTGAAGATATTGTGCAGAACTGGTTGGTAGACACACCAGATCCAAGTGTAGCTGTGGGACACAAATGTGAGCCGTTTAAAATTGAAATGGTTATTCGTGGTTATATGGCGGGACATGCCGCTCGTGAATATAAAGCGGGTAGAAGAATTTTGTGTGGAGTGACTTTACCAGAAGGGTTAAAGGAAAACGATAAGTTTGAAAATCCAATCATTACTCCTGCAACTAAAGCGGAGGAAGGACATGATGAAGATATATCGCGCGAAGAGATTATTGCGCAAGGCATTGTTTCTGAGGCGGATTATATTTTATTGGAAAAATACACGCGTGAATTATTTCAACGCGGAACTGAGATTGCAGCTGAACGTGATTTGATTTTAGTGGACACTAAGTACGAGTTTGGCAAAAAGAATGGTGAAATTTATTTGATTGATGAAATTCACACACCAGATTCATCTCGCTATTTTTATGCGGATGGTTATGCTGAAAGACAAGTCGCTGGCGAAAAACAAAAGCAACTCTCGAAAGAGTTTGTTCGAGAATGG
The DNA here is from genome assembly GCA_905478225.1 of uncultured Crocinitomix sp. GTDB lineage: Bacteria > Bacteroidota > Bacteroidia > Flavobacteriales_D > Crocinitomicaceae > Crocinitomix. The sequence continues at coordinate 1,715 of CAJQHR010000012.1, read as the reverse complement.
CTAATTGATAATAATTTCCAAGGGTTAGACGGACAAACAATTCCTGACATGCCAGATGATTTTGTGGAAGTTGTAAGCAATCGTTATATCGAATTATACGAAAAAATTACGGGCGAAAATTTTGTAAAGGCTGATTTAAGCGATATTCATGCAAGGATAGAAGCGAACGTTAAAGAATTTTTAAAAAGTGTATAAATGAAAAATTGGGTAGGTTTATTAATTGTAACATTTGCTTATAGCATTAGCTGTTTTACGCAACAGGATTTAAAAGCAATTAATGAAGGTGAAAAATATGCCTCGAAGGCAGAGGAATATTCCATAAAAGCAGTGAAAGCTTGTGAAAACGACAATAGAAAGAAGTGTCTAGAGTTATTTGAAAAAAGTATAGCATTCTATACTCAAGCCATTGATGCCGATCCTCAGGAGGATAATTATTATTTGAACAGGGGATTAACATACGATTATATCGAGAATGAAACTGCGGCTCTTGAAGATTTCACTAAAGGTATCGAACTCAATCCAGATAAAACGCTTTGCTATATTGCAAGAAGTCAAACACGTCGTTTGATGGATGACTATCAGGGAAGCTATGCTGATGCAATGAAGCATTCTGAAATTTATGGTGATGATAACGAAAGCCTACAGTGTAAAAGGCATGCCCTCTTGAATTTAAAAGAATTCGAAGTGGCAATAACAGTTATCACCCAAATAATTGAGAAAAATCCGGATAATGACTATTATTATATCAATCGCGCTGTTTGTTATATTGAAACAGCTAATTTTGATGCCGCTTGAAGACATAAACAAAGCGACAGAATTGGGCAGTGATGGCTATGCCCGATATGAGGTTTAAGCCTTGTATTATTTACGACAAGATGTGGCTCGCTATGCAATTGATACTTATAAAAAATTTTTGATCAAAACGTATAGTTTTACACCAGGTGCAGAAGCCTATCATAATTGTTCTCTTGCTTATTATGCCCTCGGAAAAATGGATTCTGCACTCATGCAAAATCAATGAAACCCGAGACCAGAAACAATTGCCAGAGTATTATTCGGACAGTGGAACCTACTATGCTGAAAATGGTGATTTGGAAAACGCTTTATCTGATTTTAGTAAAGCGATTGAATTAGACCCGACTTTAATTGGCGCCTATAATAATCGGGCGTCTTACATTTGGTTTCAAAACGGAGATTATCAAAAAGCCGTGGAGGATTTAACACGCGTAATTAACCTTGAACCCAATGATGCATTCGCATATAGTAATAGAGCCTATGCGTATTATAAGTTAAAGGATTTTGAAAATGCCTTTCTTGATGCATTCAAGTCAGTAGAACTCGAAAACAGAAATCCCTATGTTTATAGAGTCTTAGCCTTATTATACGACGCTATTGACGAAAAAGACGAGGCAAAAAATGCGGTAGAGGGAGCAATTAGCTGGGGATTGCCAACTGATGGGGATGAAGAGTTTGAAGGGCTGATGAAGAAGTTGGGTCTAACTAAATAGCCTAAACCAATTGATCTTAAAATTATGGGTTTATTTCAAAACATTTAGTATGATCCGCGTGGCAGTTTTTGTTTTTTTGGTTTTTGATTCGTCGCAATAATACCAGAACGTAAATAGATTACGGAGTGCTGTCATTAATTTGTAATAAAAAAACAATGACTATACTTGAATTTGTGACAGAATTCCCAACAGAACAGAGCTGTCGGG